>JAZKGE010000055.1:0-14501 GCA_040386075.1 Bacteroidota bacterium | reverse complement strand
CTGTTTCTATATTCTTTTATTACTTCAACTTACATTCGCATTAAATTATTTAACCCTTTCTAAAATTTCTAATGATGCATTTAAGGGAATTGACCCTTCCGAGGATATTATTTCTCTTTTCGGAAATTGCTTTTATTTCAGTACAATAACATTTGCAACTATAGGATATGGTGACATTACACCAAATTGTTTATCAGCAAAAATGTTAGTTACTTTGGAAACTTTGGCATCTATGATTTTTATCATTTTCATATTCGCTAATTTTTCAAATTTTAAAAGTGATTTCACTCAAAATTCACCAGGTATTGGACATCTGGAGGAAATGGATGAATAATACATGACTTTTTCAGTATAAAATAGTCAAAAAAATAATACTATAAACACTCCTCAATTTTATTTTTCATCAAAGTTTTGGTTGATTATTATTGTTAGTCAAAACAGATTCTTGAATTGATTTACTATATACCTTTACCTCAAAATAAACGGAGGCTTATAGGTAATTTGTCAAAGTTTTTTTAGCCATGAAATTTTGTTTTAATTTTTGTTACTCTCTAAGCACTCATAGCCTTTTTTCAGATATAGAATTACCAGAGGGAAAACCTACTCTCATAGAACCTAGGGACCAACACACTTAGAAAATGCCAGCAGGAAGAAAAACCAGCCCAGCTATCGCAAAGATTGCTTCTAAGGTGTTGCAGTCAGACAATTACAGCAAAGATGCAAAGAAACTTGCAGCAAGCGCATTGTCCCAAGCAGCACCAAAAAGTAAGTCTTCGAAAAAGTAGCGAAAAAGGGTGGCTCACAGCGAGTCACCCTTTTTTTATTTAATCTTATATTCTTTATGTTTGTTTGCTTAATATGCTTAATATGAATAACTTCATAAAGAATTGACCTAAAACATAATTTTATGCATTATTTATATATTATGGTATTTAAATTTCTTATATTTGATATATGACTGCAACCACTGAAATAAGCGTTGAAGAAGTTGTAAAAACCATCATAAATTCGCCTGAAGACGAATCTAATTTTAAAATTAAACAAGATTATGATAACCTTCAGCTAATAATTGTTGAGCATTTCAATAAACACGAGTCAAACTCTTTAAGAGAGTCTTTTGTTGACTTATATGAGATTATTTTAAATTTCAAGATAAATGCACTGCCCTTCATTAAAAAAGATACTGAATATAGGGCAATGATTAGTGATGAAAATAACATTAATAATGATATTATTTCTATTTATCAAAATGACTTTATTCAATCTCCTAACCTGAATCTTAGCATAATAAAATCATTAGAATTATTTAGAGATAATAAACATATTTCTATTGATAATGTTCCAGATAATATAAATGAACTCGGTTCTATCCTTCTTCCTTCATCTGAAGCTAACATTGCTAAAATTATTTCTCAAGAGTTTAACAATCTACAAGATGATAATCTAAACGAAGAATTAAAAAAACTTAAAAAGCTTTATTTTAGTGCGCTTTCAATAGATTTTTCTTTTATTCTTTATCTTTTAATTGAAGACCAAAAATTAAATTTTTCACCTGAAAAGTTAAAAGACTTAACTGAATTTAATACATCTGCTCATAATGATTATAATAGCATTGCGATTAATTTTAACTTATATGCAAAAGTAACCACAGTAATAATGGATATTGCCAAGTTCTTAACAGATAGAACTTCTAATACTGATATTTTAACTGAAGTTGCAGATGCTATTTACAAGGTTTTTGAACTTAAAGATTTAGAACATGGTTGGGATGACGAAGAGTCGGTTCCAATCAAAATAGAGCATATTGAAAAAGGTGTTGACGTTATTGCTAGTCTTTTTAAAGAATATAATAAAATTCCAACCTTTATTGCTCCAACTGTTTGCTCAGGAGTTCTTTTAGAATATGCAGGCGATAATGATAGGCTTGATGTGAGAATTGGAGATGAGAATGATATTTTAATGACACATTTTAAAAACAGAAAAATTGAGGCAAAAAGAATAGTTCTCAATAATGATTATTTAGACACAATATGGAAGAGCCAAAGGATGAGATAGAAAAAAAGGAAAACCCTCCAATAACTGCATCTACTCATTCAGATACTTATGTAGGTTTAGCTTCAGTGCTTGGTGCCGTGAGTGATGAAACGTTATTGCACAGAATGGTACCTGGAAGATATATACGTAAGGATAATTCGATATCTCTTGAGGCTTATCGTCCAAGAAAAAGAGCAGGAACTCCAACAGGTTTTGAGAAGAATGTTTCAACAATCCCTAAAAATTGTTTTGGGAAAGTGAAAATATTTGACAGACATAGATTAATTGAAATGCAGGCATATTTTCCTAATAATAAGGGATATCCTTCTATTCAGGATAAAGAATGTCACATTGGTATAACGGGCGATATGGAGGAGTTGTTTACTGATGAGGAAAGTTTAGAGGAATTTGCATTCAATTCTACCCCTATATAATTATAATCAAATTCGAACATAGTAGAGATTTAAAATTAAAATGGCGCCAGATTGGCGCCATTTCTTATTTTTTGCTTAAACTCAGACTTGCGTAATTAAGGCCTATTGGGGTTCCTTATTTTTAGTTAGAATAGAGGTGAGTTAAAAGGGTAATTCCCCAAATGTGGTAGCTTTTTTTATGAAGTTACATTTAAAAACTGCTGAAAGACCGTTCGACTTAATGCTTTTATGGATAAAATATTTCTTATAGTATCAGGAGCGCTTCTAATTATTATCTCATTTGTATGTGCATGGCTGTTATACATATTGTCATCAGTACCAACAGTAAATGATAATATAGAGCTTCTTATTTGTTTTTGCGCTATTATTATGGGATTTGGTCTAAAAAATATCATTAAAGGAAAAAGACTAAAGTCACGTAACGAATAAGCGGTATTAAATTCAATAAATGAAAATCCGCTCCGCTGTATTTGTAATGTAGTGCATAAACTCAAACCTGTCAGGTTTAGCGGTTTGCTAAAAGCCTGACAGATCTTTAAATTTCACATTGCAAAAACATCATACATTAGCTACTTTTGTTTGACGAAACATTTTGAAAAACGAAGTCAATAAAATAGCTAGCTGGACGATTTGCCAGGAATGTAAAGGGCGTGGTAAAAAAAGCCAGAGGCTTCGCAAAAAAGTGCGATTACAATTCAAGAAAGTATGTGATGAATTTGAGAAAACAAAAGAAAATAGCATTGCTCCGGTTCGTCCTAAAGGTCATTTATATCCATGCTTAAACTGTTCTGGATCCGGGTTAATTCAATCTAACAGTTATCCCATTGCTGATACAGAAAACTATCCACACCTTGCTATTATTGGCGGTGGTATTGGAGGAGTTGCTTTAGCGGTGGCTTGTTTGCACCGCCAAATTCCTTTTACACTTTATGAACGTGATAATAAATTCGAAGCACGATCTCAGGGTTACGGACTCACTTTACAACAAGCTCATAAAGCCATTGAAGGATTAGGTATTTTCAATTTAGAAAAAGGCATCATTTCAACACGCCATGTAGTTCACAATACAGAAGGGAAAATAGTTGGAGAATGGGGTATGAGAAAATGGATGCAGTCAAATACTAAAACATCTCCAAAACGAACCAATATGCATATTGCCAGGCAATCTTTGCGTCTAGCTCTGCTTGAGCAACTCGGCGACAACGATTCGGTGCAGTGGGGACATCAACTATTAGATTTTAAGGAATATAATAATGAAGGCATTACTCTAAGTTTTCAGGTAAATGGCGAAATAAAAAGCGCTAAAGCAGATTTAATAGTTGGTGCCGATGGTATACGTAGTACCGTGCGAAAGTTACTGATTAGCGAAGATATAAGTCCTTTACGTTATTTAGATTGTATGGTGATATTGGGCATTTGCCCTTTGGCGGCTCTCAAAGGTGTTGATAGTGAGTTGCTGGACTCTGCAACGGTATTTCAAACTGCCAATGGTAATGAACGCATCTATATTATGCCTTATGATTCAGATTCGGTCATGTGGCAATTGAGTTTTCCCATGTCTGAAAAAGAAGCTAAGGAACTAAGTGCTAAAGGAACTAAAGTACTCAAAGAAGAAGCGTGTCTTAGAACTCAATGGCATGATCCAATTCCACAAATTTTAGCTGCCACCATGGAAGATCTAATTTCCGGTTATCCTGTGTATGATCGAGAATTACTGACTTCTGAATTGTTAGATAAATGTGGGAATGCCACATTGATAGGAGATGCGGCTCACCCCATGAGTCCATTTAAAGGACAAGGAGCAAACCAAGCTTTACTGGATGCATTAGCACTGGCCAGAGGGATATCAAAAGGATGCGGTCCCTTATCTCAATGGAGAGAAATGGGATTGAGGAAAAGTGTATTAACTGAGTTTGAAGCAGAAATGTTAGAGCGCAGTGCTACAAAAGTGAATGATTCGGCAGAAGCTGCAATTTTTCTACATTCTGAAATTGTATTACAGGAGGGGAATCAGCCGAGAGGAAGCTGTGTAAAGAAAAAAGAAGTTTAACGCTTTCCTAAAGTACACCCGTATTGCAAAAGGATAACGCATTAGCTACCTTTACACTCATAAATATAAGAAGCTATGAACGTAGAGATCTGGAGCGATGTAATGTGTCCGTTTTGCTATATAGGCAAACGCAAATTTGAAAAAGCCTTAGAGCAATTTCCTCATAAAAATAAAATTAATATCATCTGGAAAAGCTTTCAACTGGATCCCAATTCGGTAACTGATCCAGATCTAAATACTATCGATCATTTAGCCAAACGTAAAGGCTGGAGCAAGGAACAAGCAGCTGAAACAACTGCGCATGTGAGTGACATTGCTAAAAAAGTAGGGCTCGATTTTCATTTTGAAAAAGCGGTCGTTGCCAATTCTTTTGATGCACATCGTTTATCGCATTTGGCTAAAAAGTATGCCAAGCAAAACGACCTGGAAGAGCAATTATTCAAAGCCTATTTTACGGATGGTAAAAACACAGCAGATCATAAAACTCTGACTGAAATTGGAATAGCCGTTGGTTTGGCAGAGCCTGAAATAACAGCTGTTTTAAACAGTGATCAATATGCTGCCGAAGTTCATGCAGATATTGAACAGGCACAGCAAATTGGTGTGCAAGGCGTTCCATTCTTTGTTTTGGATCGTAAGTATGCCGTATCAGGCGCACAGGAAAGCGACACATTTTTAGGTGCTTTGACCAAAGCGTATGAAGAAAGTACTTCAAAAAATATCGAAACATTAGGTACCAATCAAGACCTGTGCGGTCCGGATGGTTGTGAAGTTTAATAGACCATAACATGCTACTCTGCCGCAATATTTGCCTGTCTCTTGCATATATGTATTAAGACGTTATACTGAAGAAGTTCTAGATACAGCGCAAAGAGACCACACTTACCAGAACTGACGATCTCTTATGGAATTTCAAATAAATTCTTACATTTAAATTATGGAGAACACCAATATTGCCCTGTCATTTATTATAGGAGCCATTATCTGCCTTTTATTGATCGCAGGTATATTATTCCTGATCATTTACGGTATCCTGAAAAAGAAAAAACCCTTTTGGATAACAGGTATTGTAATTGCAGTTATCTGGTTATGTCTTTTCATTCTTACCTTTTTAGGCAGACATAATGAAGGTACGAAAATAGAACAAGATACGCGGGAACAATTAAATTCAAGGTAGTTAAATCACTTATTGGTAAAAATCGACCACTTATTAGTTTAAGTCCGTCAATTAATCATTGTTGCATTTTAAGTTTTTTATAGTGGGTATCTTTGATCAATCAATACCACTACTATGAAAACACTGCTACTTACTATCGCCAGTACCATTGTACTAAACAGTTACTCTCAATCTCCAGCCATTCAATGGCAGAATTTAATCGCAGGAAATGATATAGATTTAGTAAATAAAACCATACAATCAACGGATGGTAATTTTTACTCGGTAGGCTCTACTCATTCTTCAGCAGGCAACATGAGCAACTATCATGGTGGCTGGGATGCGTGGATCTCAAAAATTGATATTAATGGCAACTTTGTTTGGAAGAAAACAATTGGAGGCTCTCATCAGGATTACTTAACAGATATCATACAAACAAAAGATGGAAATTACATAGTCTGCGGAACAAGCTATTCTTCAGATGGCGATTTAATAAACACACCTTACTCGAGTAACTCTAAAAATATCTGGTTAATAAAATTCAATGATAGTGGTGTTATTTGGGAAAAAAGATATGGGGGTTCTGGTGATCAAGGATTTAGCTTAAACACCCAATTAAAAGAATCTGCTAATGGAAATTTACATCTATTTCTAAATTCAGAATCAAAAGATCAGGATATTCAAACGTTCTATAATGGAACCTATCCAGATGACATCGTTTATTTTAAATTAGACCCCAATGGTTCTATCCTATCTCAAAAAAACTTTGGGGGTTCTGACGACGATAATTTTTATTCAGCTTCCCTGACAAGTGATGGTGGCATTGTATTTTTATGCACTACCCGTTCAACCGACTCTGACGTAAGTCTGCACCTAGCTCCAAGCGGATTTTATGATGCCTGGGTTTTCAAAATCGACAGTACACAAAATATTACCTGGGAAAAATCTTTTCAAACCTCCAGCGATCAAAGTACAAGTTGTATTAAAGAATTAAGCAATGGTAAAATTATGTTTTCGTCTTATAGTTCCCAAAATTATGTCGACGGGACGTTAACTCTTCTTACCGGTAACGGAAATTTAATCTGGCAAAAAAATTATGGTGGGTCATACATCGAACGCATTGATGACTTTGTTGAAATAAATCAAAACAGCATTCTATTTTCAGGATATACTTATTCTAATGATGGAGATGTAACTAATAACACGCTTGGTGACGGAATCTGGTTAGTTGAAGTCGATTCTTTGGGCAATATTAAAAATCAAAGCATGTATGGAGGCTCTATGCCGGAAAGTGGCGCAAAATTAACAAGAACAATGGATAACCAATTTGTTTTATCCGGTGGAACTTCTTCAAATGACCATGATGTTGTGAACCCATATACATGGAACTGCTTTTGTACCGAAGCGTGGATTTTTAAATTAAATATGAATACAGTTGGCGTTAGGGAAGCAAAACTCTTAAACACATTTTTTCTTTATCCAAATCCCGCCGATGACGTAATTCATATTAATGCTTCGTCCACTTTACAAAATGAGTCATTTGTTATGACAAATGCATTAGGCCAAACTGTATTGAATGGCGCGCTGAATGAGCAGGGCAACACTATTGATATTCATGAACTAACTCCGGGATTTTATTCGTTGCAGATTGGTAAGCACAAACAAACTTATAAGATCATCAAGAATTAATCATTCAGTTTTTTTCTCCTTTCGACTCACCAGGGTGCTATCACGAAAATAACTAACAAAAATGCTATCCAATGGATGGCATTTTTGTTAAAACACATTTATTAAAAAAGAAATAAGGATCGATCAAAAAAACTAACAGGATTTGAATAAAGTAATTATTATTGTTTTCGGGGAAATTTATCCCGCAGATCCATCATTGGTTTTTCGTAGAATTTATAGATGATGGAAGATAAAACAATAACAATAGTCCAATATATAAAAAACTTTAAAATACCATCTGCTTTGTTTTCTGCCGGAAAGTTATGCTTGATCAATTCGCCAACAATAGCAAGATTAATTAAATACATAGAATAGGAAATTTTACTGATATGCGTAATGCATTTACCAATAAAACCAGCCCCGGTTTTAATGCTGTAAGCCACCGGTAAAAATAACATCAAGGCAAAAGGCGAAAGCGAATACAGGAAAACATTGCGGTACAAAAAACTATTATAGAAAATATTGCTTGCTGTTATGTATAACATACCAATACCGGCAATAGCAAATGCTACTCTATATTTTTTCCAAAGATCGCTGTAATAAAATGCAGTCCAGGCAGCCAGCAATCCATATCCAATAGCATCCAAACGGGTTAAAACAACTTTCTTAATATTCTCATATAATTCAAAATCAACCAACCCTGAGTGATATGAAGTGTGGCACCGATATAGTAAAGGAAATAACAATAAGATCAGTACTGTTATTAAAAATGCATTTTTAGGTTTAAAAATCTTTAGCGCAAGTATGAGTATGATTGGCGTAAAAATATAGAACCATTCTTCTATGGTTAAACTCCATGACTCCAGAAAAAACCAGCCGAACGAATGTGTAAAGTTTTGCAAAAAAAGAAAAAATTTCCAGTTAAAATAATTGATATCACCTCTTATGAAATTAAATTTTACGATGACAATGTTTACCAGCAATATCAAATAATAATTAGGCAACGTTCTAAACCAACGTCGCTTCCAAAAAGTTACTAATTGAGAGCCGGTAAACTTATCTTCCTTGTTTATTTCTTTAAGTAAAAGGCCTCCGATCAAAAAGCCGCTTAATACAAAAAACAGGTCAACTCCGTCGATAAAATCAAGGTAAGGAAATTCGTATAAAACTGTGTCGGCAACCAAATAACGGCCATGTGCCGCTACAACCAAAATAATAGCCAGAAATCTCAAAATATCCAATCCGAAAATCCTGTTATGTGATTTTATGACAAGGTCTTTTTCCAACATCGGTATTTTAAAAAGTCTCCGGGTTTTGTTGCAGGACACTTTGTGGTTTACAAAATACTAATCTGCTAATAAAGCTCTTGAAACAACAATACGTTGTACTTCGCTTGTTCCCTCATAGATCTGAGTAATTTTTGCATCACGCATTAAACGCTCTACATGGTATTCTTTTACATAACCGTAACCACCATGAATTTGAACTGCCTCAGTTGTTACCCACATCGCTGTTTCTGATGCAAATACTTTAGCCTGTGCGCCTTCTTTCTCGCAAGGTAAGCCTTGATTTTTTAACCAGGCTGCACGATAGATCAATAAACGCGCTGCTTCGATACGGGTTGCCATGTCTGCTAATTTGAATTGAATTGCCTGGTGCTGGGAAATTAATTTTCCGAATGCTTTACGTTCTTTAGAATAAGCTAAAGCTAATTCATAAGCACCACTTGCAATTCCCAAAGCCTGTGAAGCGATACCGATACGGCCACCACCTAAGGTTTTCATTGCGAATTTGAATCCAAATCCTTCTTCCCCAATACGGTTTGCTTTTGGTACTTTTACATCAGAGAACATTAACGAGTGTGTATCACTTCCGCGAATACCCATTTTATTTTCCTTTGGTCCAACTACAAAGCCCGGCATTCCACGCTCAATGATCAAGCAGTTAATTCCTTTGTGTCCCAATTCAACATTAGTTTGAACCATTACCAGATAAATAGAAGCGCTGCTTCCATTGGTGATCCAGTTCTTGGTACCATTTACTAAATAATGGTCGCCCTGATCAATAGCTGTTGTTCTTTGAGAAGTAGCATCACTTCCTGCTTCAGGTTCTGATAAGCAAAATGCACCGATCACTTCACCTTTAGCCAAAGGCACTAAATATTTTTGCTTTTGTTCTTCATTTCCAAAATGTTCTAATCCCCAGCAAACTAAAGAGTTATTCACGCTCATTACCACGCTGCAGGACGCATCTACTTTAGAGATTTCTTCCATAGCTAATACATAAGAAATAGCGTCCATACCGCCTCCACCGTATTTAGGGTCAACCATCATTCCTAAAAAGCCAAGCTCTCCCAATTTTTTAACCTGCTCGGCAGGAAACTTTTGTAATTCATCTCTCTCTATCACTCCAGGTTTACATTCGTTTTGTGCGAAATCTCTCGCCGCTGCCTGGATCATCAATTGCTCTTCTGTAAGTTGAAATTGCATGGTATTTAGTTTTTTAATATAGTTGAACGATTTATCCTCACAAAAATAGGAGATATTTCGAATTATCAAATCTAAATTGTCGATTTGTTAAAATTATTTTCGAGTGAGATTGCCCGTAAATAAACAATTCTGCTTAACTTTAAGGCAATATGCAGGGCAAAACCATCAAAATATTGGGTCTCATGAGCGGAACGTCTTTGGATGGACTTGATATGGCGCTTTGCGAATTTGAAGCAGGAGAGCAAATCACAAACTTTAAATTGCTGGCTTCTGAAACTGTTTTATACGAACCGGTTTGGAAAGAACGCCTGCAAAATGCTTTTGAAGCAACAGCAGAACAATATTTTAAACTGCATAGCTTATACGGAGAATTTACAGCCGAAAAGGTAAATGCCTTTTTAAAAAATAATAAACAAACAGCCGATTATGTTTCCTCTCACGGCCATACCGTTTTTCACCGCCCGCAATTAGGTTTTACTACCCAAATGGGTTGTGGTGCCACTATTGCTGCAAAAACAGCCATTGATACCGTTTGTGACTTCAGAAGTTTGGATGTGGCTTTGAACGGACAAGGTGCACCTTTAGTTCCCATTGGCGACAGGGATCTGTTTCATCAATACCAATCCTGCTTAAACATTGGAGGTATTGCCAATATTTCGTTTACAAAAAAGGGAAATACCTCGGCCTTTGATGTGTGTATTGCCAATATGGCCCTGAATTATTTAACAGAAAGTATTGGCAAGGCTTATGACGATGGTGGAAAAATGGCATCGGCCGGAACCTGTGATCATGAACTGCTACAGCAGTTGCAGGAATTAAATACCTACCGGCAATCGTTAGGTCGAGAATGGTTTGAGCAACATTTTTTACCGGTTTTAAATGCATCATCAATTTCACTGAACAATAAATTAGCAACCTGTGTTGAATATATGGCGTTTCATATTGCCTCTGTATTAAGACAGGAAAACCTCAGCTCGGTTCTAATAACCGGTGGTGGTGCTTACAATACCTTTTTTATTGAGAGATTAAAAGCCAATTATGTTGGAAGTATTCATATACCACACGACAAGATCATTCAATTCAAGGAAGCCATTATTTTTGCTTACTTAGGATATTTGCGAGTGAATGAAAACATAAACACACTAAGCTCAGTTACAAAAGCAAGCAGGGATAGTGTTGGGGGTTGTATTTATAAAGGAAAATAAAAAATAGTTTCCCGCGGACAGCGCGGATGATCGCGGAAATAAGTCTGCGATAATCTGCGAAATCAGCGGGACAAAAAAATAAAAAATGAACTATCTATTAGTATTTATCGGCGGCGGCTTAGGAAGTGTATTACGCTTTGTGATCGCTATATTGTTTGGTAAAACAACCTTATCACTTCCATGGGCAACATTATCATCTAACGTGATCAGTTGTTTGATCTTTGGAACTATTATTTATTTGTATAAGGATAAAAATTTAATTCCAGATAACTACAAACATTTGGTATTGATTGGTATTTGTGGCGGACTAAGCACTTTCTCTACCTTTAGCTACGAAACCTTTGAACTCATCAAACAAGGTATGACTGCCTGGGCATTGATCAATATTGCTGTAAGTTGCGTGTTGTGTACAGGAATATTTTTTGCGTTTGCGAAGTGATTTTCAGATCCTGATAATTAATTATTTTATGTCAATAATTAATTCATATCTCGCATAGTAAAGTACCCTGCTGAATTTTACTGATGTATCTTTCCCTATATTTAAGTCAAAAGAATAAATGGAATTACCCTCAGTCCAGAATTCTGAGATTGTTCCATCTTCCTTTAAATTTATTGTGTAAAGACCTTCCTTTCTTTTTTTCTCATAAATTGGCTTGGTATGTAATACGACATTAATATCTTTTATTGAATATTTTCCATCACTTAAATTAACACGACCCTGGATTCCAGATGCAGCGGTATCAACCGACTCACCATATTTTTTAATTAAAATATGTGTATTACCATTAACTGTAGTATCTAAAATAATTTCATTCGTAGTTAACGCTAATTCTAATGATTTACTTAAGTCTTCAGCTACTTTATTTACTGAATCTGCAATACGTTTATTCGCTTTTGCTTCAGCATCTTTATTAATTCCACATCCAAACAATATTATACCAAGTAAAGCAATAGCTATATAAAAGATATTTTTCATTTTATTTTCTCTGAATTTATTATTTAGTTTACTCCTTCACAACCTTAATCACCTTCTGAGTCTTATCACTCATCGTCACCGTAAATGTATAAAAGCCTTTAGCTAAAGTACTGATATCAACTGTAGTTTCAAAAGCATCAGCTTCGATTATTCTCACTAATTTTCCTGAGAAATCATAAACTAAAATGGAAGCAATTTCTTTTTCTGAACGGATCGTTACATTTGAAGCAGTTGGGTTAGGAAATAAATTTAATCCTGTGTTATCAGTTGTCTCTGTAATACCAGTACATAATTGCACCTCCACTGTTTGGCTTGCCGTAGCTCCACAACCATTGCTTAATAATACATGATAGGTAATTGGATAAGAACCGGCTCCTATAGACGGATCGAATGTATCACTGGTTACACCGGTTCCATTAAATGTACCACCCGAAGGATTGGCAGTAAAAGTGATCACACCATCTGTTGTACACAAAGGTGTTGAACTAACCGAAAAATCAATGGTCGGTATTAACTTTACATATACTTCATGTGAAGCACTTCCTGAACAAGCACTATTGTAAGCGGTTACTACGTATGTAAATGTTCCTGTAGGCGTAACCGAAATAGATGGTGTGTTAGCGCCACTGTTCCATCCATAAGTAACTGTTCCATTAGCCGAAGCTGTCAACGTTACCGACTGTCCTTCACAAAGCGTATCGGCTCCCGAAATGGTAACGGTTGGGGTTTGTAGTACAGCAATATTTTTTACCAAAGAATCCTTACAGCCATTTGATCCTGTTCCAACCAAACCTAATGTGGTAGAATTTACCGGAACAAAGCTAGTTGTGTTAGTTGTAACACCATCACTCCAGGCGTATGTATCTGCCCCGTTAGCTGTTAAGGAAACTGTTCCACCTTCACATACCGCTGTATTTCCTGTAACCGATAGAGCCGGTGCAGGCATGACATTCAATGTAAAAGTAACCTGTGTGTAACAGGAATTTGTAAAAGTAGTGGTTACCGTAAATATAGTAGTGCTTGTTGCTGATACAGTATGATTAGCGCCAATGAATCCATCGCTCCAGAAAAATAAATTACCATTTCCGCTTGCCGATGCGACAACGGTATGATTTGGACAAACCGCTATTGTTGATGCAGTTATCTGTAGTGTTGGTGTTGGCATTACACCCATTGTATACTGTACTGCCGACATGCATCCGCCAGTGCCTGTTGCCATAACTGTATAAACAGTTGTTACAGAAGGAGAAACTGTGGTACTTGCTGTATTAGCACCTGTACTCCAGGTATAGGTTGTAGCACCAGAAGCTGATAATACTTCCTGTGCGTTGGCACACATAGTGTTATTACCCAAAATCGAAATAGTTGGAGCTTGTTGAACAGTTATAGCCATACTTAAAGTTGCGCTCGTAGAACAACTGTTTTGAGCATATATACTTAATGTTCCATCAGCAGCAAAATTTAAAAAATCCATAGTGATAGAATTTCCTGTACCATTCATTACACCGCCCGGACCAGAAAAACTCCAATTGAATACTACATTGGTTTGTGTAGGAACCGAGTAGATCACACCAGCCTGGCCGGTACATACAGAGGCAGTGGAAGCAGTAAAAGAAGCAATATTAACAGGTGCATTGGTTGAAAAAACACTTACAACCGATGTGTCAGTACAATTTAATCCATCTTTTACAACAAGTGTATACGTCCCTGCCATTAAACCGGTTTCCATAACGTTATCATTAAAATCACCAACACCATCCATACTCCAGTCATACAAAACTGTTCCTGAACCTCCGGTTGCATCAACTTCAACAAAACCATCTGACGCTCCTGTACAGATCACATTAGACTCAGGTGTTCCCAACACTAATGGTGAAAAACTACCCACAGATTTTACAACCTCAAATTCGATGGTATAAGTTTGTGGACAAGTGCCATCAGAAGAGGTTTGGTTATATTGTGTTGTATATGTTCCATTACTGGCAGGAACGGTATATGAATTTACATGAACCGGAACTATGCCGGCAGCAATAGGCGTAACCGAAGGCGCAGAAGCATCATCATTCTCGTAGGCACTCCAAATTATGGTTAACGCAGTTGGCACCTCATTTTTACAATTGTAACTTCTATCAAAAAATAAACCCGTAGTTGGCGAAAAAACAGCAGCTCCGGGTGCAGCAGGTGTTAATGAATATGGCCCATTTTGCTCGTTAACCACTACATAGTTACACATGCCAATACTTCCTAATACCGGAGCGTTGTTGGAAAAAGCCGAAGGGGAATTATCCTGTGCCTTATACTCAAATACAAAATCACTGTTATCCAGACCGCCTGGATCACAATCTAAAGCGTTTGACACAGCTACATTGGTAACAGTTACTTTAATATTGATCTGTGCATTTGCATATTGACAAATTCCAAAAAACAGTACCAGCCTGATGAATAATAAACTTTTTTTCATGAATGATTTTTTGATATGAGTTATAAAA
>JAZKGE010000054.1:21766-52169 GCA_040386075.1 Bacteroidota bacterium | reverse complement strand
AAAATCGTAGTTTTCCAAGAGGCGGGAAGGGCATATTTTTGGCTTGTCTTTTTTGGTTACTTTTTTTGACTAAGAAAAAAAGTGACAAAAGATTTTGGCGTCAAAAAGTAATAAAGAGAAATTTGACTAAGAAAAAAAGTGACATAAAGATTTTAAAGAAAGATTATAACGGAACACTTCGGCACTTCGACTTCGCTCAGTGACCGAGCTCAGTGTCTGGATTGTCAATCGGTAGCTATCGGTGGCTGAGCGGAGTCGAAGCCACCATAGATTTTACTCCTTCTTCAGTTCCTTCTTCACCAATTTAAGGTTAAGCAGGTTCATGGGATTAGTGGTAAGGTCTTTTACGTTCTTGTGAACCAAACGAATAACCTGATCGTAGTATAAAGGAATAATAGGAGCATCGTCCATCAGCATTTGATCCATTTGTTGGTAAAGGGCATTCTTTACTTCACGGTTTTGTTCGCGCAATACTTTTTCGTAAAGTACATCAAACTCAGGATTTTTGTAATGTGTGTAGTTAGAACCTACAGGAGCAAAATTCTTACTGTAAAATAAATGCATAAAGTTTTCTTCATCGGCATAATCGCCTACCCACGATTTTTTAAAGAGATTGTATTCGCAGGCAGCAACGGCCTGGCGCAATACTACGGGTTTATCAACGCTGATATTTACTTTGATATTATTCTCGGCCAACTGTGATTGAATGAATTCGGTTTGCTCTAAATAATTATCAGTGGTATGTAAGGTAATCTCCGGCAGGTCTTTTCCATCGGGGTAACCGGCTTCAATTAATAACTGGCGCACTTTTTCGGGATCGTAAGTATAACCTTTCACAATTTTATCATTAAAGGATGGCAAGCCGTTAGGAATAAAACCGGCAGTTGCAGGGTAGCCAATATTTTTACGGAAGAATTTCACCATTTTTACACGGTCGAAACCATAGTTAATGGCTTTACGTAGCGCTTTAATGCGTAAAGGCGATTTCTTAACGATGTCAATGCTCTCATCAACCAATATTCCCAGGTAATCGGTCTTTAAGTAGTTTTGTTTTTGCAGGATGAATTTCTCAGCGTAAATAGGTTGTAGGTCGCCGTTCTTATCAAGCACTTCATTAATATTAAAAGCATCGGCTCCGCTTAACATATCGTACTTTCCGTTGAGTAATTCCATAAAGGCGGTTTCTTTATCCTTTACAAAAGAGATGGTTACAGCATCTAAATAAGGTAAACGATTCTTGCCATCAAATTCAAAGTAGTTCTCGTTCTTTAATAATACAAGCTTGGTCCCTTCTTCCCATAATTTAAATTTAAAAGGACCAGTACCAACCGGGTTACGGCGAAAATCCTGTCCGTAAAAATCGGGCGCTTCGTAAGGTATTACCGAAAAGTATTTCATGGTAAGGATACTTAAGAAAGCAGAGATCGGTTCTTTTAAATAAACCACAAAAGTAGAATCGTTGGTAGCTGTAAAACCTTTGTAGCCTGTTTTTTCGGTACGGTCGATATTGGATAATAAAGATACCGCACTACTCACACGCGCATCATACAAACGGTTGAAGGAGATCACAAAATCCTTAGCGGTTACTTTACGTCCTTTTCCTTTTTCAAAACATTGGTTGTCATGAAAGTAAACATCGTTTCTTAAGGTAAATGTATAAGTTAACCCATCATCACTGATCCACCATTTTTTAGCAATGCAAGGTATCACATGCAACGAATCGTTTAATTGCACCAACCCATTATATACCTGGTTCACACCCCAAATATCTTCGGTATTGTTTGCTGATGCAGGATCGAGCCCCGAGATGCCGGCAATTTCGTTATAATTAAATACCGTGCGGTTGTCGCTTTCCTCTTTTGTATCCTTGCAGGTAGTGGCAATTGCCATAACAAAGCCGCAAACGATGAAGGAGCGTATCAATTTAAGGGATGGAATCATTGGTTTTGAGTTTAAGGAGTACTTATGTATCAATATTAGTCAAATACGGGGCGTTTTTCTCAAAGTATTTCAACAGTTTTTCACATTAGTGTGTCAATTCTCACAAATTGTATAAATTAGTGTTCTATTATTTAAACTATTACTGAAAAAATGAAAAAACAGTTAATTGTACTTTTATTGAGCGGTTTCACTTCAATGGCTTTTGCACAGGAGGATGGATTGACCAAAGTTACTCCCGACGGTGCTGCCGGTAAAATGAAAGTTGGTAATTACGAAGATGCCCTGGGCGATTATTTGCAATTGCTGAACGAGGATCCAAGGAATGAATCCTACAATTATAATGTAGGGGTTTGTTATTTGAATAATAGCATGAACAAAGGAAAGGCTGTGCCTTATCTTGAGATCGTTACCCGTAAAGAAAAACACGACCCTAATGCCGATTATTTATTGGGGCGCGCCTATCAATATGCCAACCGTTTTGATGATGCAGTGATAGCTTTCAAAAAATTTAAAGGAGATGCCAAAGGAACCGTGTTCAATTTAGTGGATGCCGACCTGCAGATACAACATTGTATCAACGCCAAAGAGTTAATGAAATTTCCGGTAGATGTGATGTTCCAGAATTTAGGTACCAACATTAATTCAGAGTACGGCGATTATTATCCTTTTGTGACTTCCAACGAATCCTTCATTTTATATAATACCAAACGTCCTGAGAAAGGTGCCGAAAAACTGGAGAACGGAAATTATAATAACTCCATTTATATTTCGAGAGTTGTTAATGGCGAGTATATGAAAGCAAGTCCTATTGGTGCACCACTTAACGCAGGCAACGCCGGTACCGAGGTTATTGGTTTAAGCGAGAACGGAGAGACTGTTTTATTATTTACCCCGGAAGGCTTAGGAAAAGGAAATATCTTTATCAGTAAACTGGATGCACAGGGCATGTATGGTAAGCCCGAAAAACTGGATGCCAAGATCAATGCAGGCGGCGATGAGATAGCAGCATCTATTTCTTCTGATGGCAACACGTTGTATTTTGCCAGCAGCCGCAAAGGAGGTGTGGGTGGTACCGATATTTACATTTGCCGGAAATTAGGTAAAAAATGGTCGGAGCCTATGAATGCCGGACCAACCATTAATACACCTTATGATGAAGATTTTCCGAACATTTCTCCAGATGGAAAGATCCTGTATTTCTCATCCAAAGGTCACACCAGTATGGGTGGTTACGATATCTTTAAATCAAATTTTGATGAAACAGCTAACACATATTCAAGTCCAAAGAACATTGGTTACCCTATCAATACAACCGATGATGATATGAACTTCCGTATCTCCAAAAATGGTAAATATGGTTACATTGCTTCGGCTAAAAATGGCGGACAAGGAGATTTTGATATTTACCGTGTTACCTTTAACGAAGTAGAAAGCGATTACTCGGTAGTAATTGGCGGCTTTAGTTCAAAAGATGGATCTGAGATCAATTACAGCGATTGTTTTATTTCGGTAAACGATAATATCACTAAGGAGTTGGTTGGAAATTACCTTCCAAACCCATCAACCGGACGTTTTGTGGTTATCCTGCCTCCGGGCAAATACCAGATGATTATTGATGCGCCGGGATATAAGCCGATAACAAAAAACATTGAGGTATTTGATAAAGTTTCTTATCAGGCCGAAATAAATATGAATATTGAATTAGTGAAATAATATTTTGTGGCTTCAAGAGCCTCAGCAACTGAACGAACACTGAGGCTCTCGAAGTGTGCGACTTGTAATTTAGACCAACAACATTTTTAAATAATAATTTCATCGTATCTTTGTCCTTTCTTTTATAAGTGGAATTTTCATCTAAGTTAATAGAACAGGCGGTTTCTCATTTTTCGGGCCTGCCGGGCGTTGGTAAAAAATCAGCGTTGCGTTATGTATTGCATTTAATTAAGCAAGACACACAAGACATTACCAATTTTGCCGACGTATTAAAAGCACTTAAGCACGATCTCAAGTTTTGCAAGAACTGTCACACCATTTCCGATCACGATATTTGCGATGTATGTGCCAATCCTATTCGCAATCAAAAAATAGTTTGTGTGGTGCAGGATTACCGCGATGTAATGGCTATTGAAAACACTGGCTTATACAAAGGCGTGTATCACGTACTGGGTGGATTGATCTCTCCTATGGAAGGCATTGGTCCCAGTAACTTAACCATTGATTCATTAGTTGAAAAAGTAGCAAGGCAAGAAGTGACGGAAATTATTTTAGCACTAAACGCTACCATGGAAGGTGAGACCACTAGCTTTTTTATTTTCAAAAAACTAGCTCAATACAATTTAACTTTATCTGCCATCGCCCGTGGTATAGCCGTTGGCGATGAACTGGAGTATACCGATGAAGTTACTTTAGGGCGATCTATTATCAATCGCATTCCTTATAACAATAGTTTAGCAAGGTAATTTTTTGTTAAGTTTTATTTTTGGGCGCGTGCGGCGGTGGCCGCACCGGGCTGTCACTTCAATCTTTTATTCACTGCGTTCATAAAAGGATTTCCGTTTGCATCCCTCGCGCGGGCTTTACGTATCATAGTTCAGAGTTTATACTTCGATCTTACCATAACCCCGCGTGAGGGATGCGAGCGGAAATCCTTTTGCCAGGACACTGAGCGGAGTCGAAGTGCGGCAAAAGCCCCGATAGCTATCGGGGGCAGCGGGCCAGCCAGCCGGCGCCGCCTCTTTGCGCCGACACGCCCTAATCTTTTTAATTCTCAAATTAATTTATGGAATTTAAAAAAGTATTACATCATAATGTAAATCCTAAAAATTTATTCTATGAAAATCATATTGATCTTCGCCTTATGCTTAAACATGTTTAACGCTAATGCCACCGAAACCGAAAGAACCATTAAATCAAAACCCGAAAAAATAATCGTATTCACACAAGGGGCGCAGGTACACCGCAACACGCCGGTAAGTTTGGTGGCAGGACAAAACACCATTATCTTTTCAGGGCTAGAAAACTGCATTAATCCAGCCGCTATACAAGCATCTGGCACTGGTAATTTTATTATTGCCGATGTGCAACACGAAGTACATTACCCGGAGTTGGATAAAGCAAAACTAAATGGTGATGTGCGTTACAAGAAATTATTAAAACAGGTGAATGACAGTTTGCAGGAATTAAATTATTTAATTGAAGATATTTCTTATAAATCAGAAGCCTTGTCAACCGAAAAAAATGTACTGTTGAATTACAGTTTATATAAAGGCCAGTCAAAGCGCGATAGTATTGCTTCTTTAAAAGACGGTTTAACTTACTTAAGAGAAAAACTATATAATATCAATGCCGAGCAATTAAAATTAAAACGTGAGCGCGAAAAACTGCAGACAAAAATTTCAGCTTTAAACGAACGGATGGCAACTGTCAGCCGCGAATTAGCCAATCAAAATAATACGGGTGTAGTAGAGCAGGTAGATTACAGAATTTTAGTACACGTTATTGCCGACCAGCCAACACAAGCAACAGTGAGTTTAAATTATTACATCACTAATGCCGGCTGGACACCTTCTTATGATCTGCGTGCCATGTCGAGCGATCAAAATGTAAAACTAACTTATAAAGCACAAATTCACCAGGAATCTGGCATTGATTGGGGAAATGTAAGACTGATCCTATCAACGGCTAATCCAAACCGATCTTACAATATCCCTTCATTATCGCCCTGGTATCTGGGCTACAATCCTTATAAAACATACAATAATAAAGATATGAAATCTGCTGCGCCGGCTTCAGCAACAGCAATGGATAAAATGAAAAAAGCAGGTGATATGGATATGTTGGAAGAGTCACAAACTACGGCTGTAGCTGCACAAAATGCCTATGAATATACTTCGGTAAGCGAAAATGTAATTGAAACAGAATACGAGATCAAATTAAATTACAATATCCCAAGCGATGGTAAAGAGCATTTTGCGGCTATCATGGTAAAAGATCTGAAAACCAATTACCGTTACAAAGCCATTCCTAAATTAAACAACAATGTATACTTAACAGCTGTGTTATCCGATTGGGAGGATGCAATCACCATGGGAGGCGAAGCATCTATTTATTACGACGGTTCTTACGTTGGTGCCACCAGCTTAGCACCAGGCGGAACCGAAGATACCATTCAGTTGGCTTTAGGTATTGATAAGAACATAGCTATCAAACGCCAAAAAATAAAAGATAAATGCTCTCAGAAAATTTTGGACAACGATATTTTACATCAGTATACATTTGAGATCACGATGAAAAACTCACGTAATGCTAAAATTGAAATTGAAGTCGAAGATCAGTTACCATTGGCTCAGGATAAAAGCGTAACGATTGATCGTAAAGAGATCTCCGGTGCTAAATACGATGAAGTAACCGGTATCTTGAAATGGCGCTCAACTATACAAGCAAAGGATAGTAAGAAATTAACCTTAATGTACCAGGTAAAAGCTCCTAAGTACATGGCAGTGGCTAGTAATTAATTTTTGTCACACTGAGTAGTCGAAGTGTTTTTAAAGCCAGAGTACATTTGTATTCTGGTTTTATTATTTGGGCGTGTCCCTGCGGGCCGGGCTTTCGGCACTCGCTTTTTTATTTACCCTCCGGGATAAATAAAAAGAGCTCAGACAAATGCCTCAATCCCTCACGCGTATACGTTTCAAAAATCGAAGTTTACACTTCGAATGTTACCGAGAAACCCCGCGCGAGGGATGCAAACGGAAATCCTTTTTTGTGGAACAAAAAAGATTGCAGTGACAGCCCGGTTCGGCTCCCGCCGAACGCGCCCAAATTTAAATAATTCATGATAAAATATTATACTTGTAATCAAATGAAACCAAAAGCCATATTTAGTTGGAGCGGAGGAAAAGACTCTTCTTATTGTTTGCATAAAGTATTAACTGAAGATCAGTTTGATGTTTGTTATTTGCTAACCACCGTTAACGCTAATTTCAAACGAGTGTCGATGCATGGTGTGCGTGAAGAGTTGCTGGATAAACAAGCAGGATCTATCGGTATTCCTTTATTAAAAGTAATGGTAAGTGAAGGAACTAATGATGAGTACGAAAAACAAATGGAAGCTTTATTATTGAAAGCAAAAGCGGAAGGAATAGAGCATGTTATTTTTGGCGATATATTTTTAGAGGATCTGCGAACTTATCGTGAAAACAATTTGGCGAAAGTAAGTATGAAAGCAGTATTTCCTTTATGGAAAATAAACACTACCGAATTGATCCATGATTTTATCGCGAAAGGTTTTAAAACCATTACCTGTTGTGTGAACGATGGTTACCTGGATGAAACCTGGGTTGGAAAGGAAATAGATGAAAATTTCATTCAAGAATTACCTGGCAATGTTGATCCATGTGGAGAGAACGGAGAGTATCACACCTTTTGTTATGCAGGTCCGTTATTCAAAAAAGCAATTTCATTTGCAATAGGAGAAAAGATCTACAAACCCTTGGAAATAAAAACAACGGATGATGTGTGTTCATCTAATGTTATTACAAAAGGTTTTTGGTTTGTTGATTTAATTTAATATGCGGTCACTTCGACTCCGCTCAGTGTCCGGGTTTTCAAACGGTGACTACCGGTGGCTGAGCGGAATCGAAGCCATCGTTAACTACAACGTCTGCACAATAATGCACTCAGCTGCTTTTGGGCTGATACTCACGTCTTTTTTCTGACAGATTAGAATAATAGAATTATCAAATTCTTCAATGGTTTTGATCGTAATACCGGCACCAATTATGAGTTGATGTTTTTCGAGGTATTTTAAAAAAGCCGTGGAGTGATCGGTAACACCCATTACTTTATAATTGTTCTTTATTTTCGCTTCGGAAAGTTTAATGAAATTACTTTTTTGGATCTTTCCTTTTTCATCGGGAATTGGATCTCCGTGTGGATCGAAATTAGGGTGGCCTAATTTTTCGGATAATTTTTTAATGAGCTTATCATTTTTGATATGTTCCAGTTCTTCGGCAATTTCATGCACTTCGTCCCAGCCAAATCCTAATTCGTTTGCCAGGTATGTTTCCCAGATACGGTGGCGACGAACAATACCCAACGCCATTTTGGATCCGGTAGTTGTTAATCGTGTGCCGTATGATTTTTCATACACAACCAGCTTCAGTTCATGCAATTTTTTCACAGCTTCGGTTACCGTAGCAGGTATTACCTTCAACTTATCTGCTAATTGCTTATTATTTACAATAGCCGAATTTCCTGATGAAAGGTGATAAATGGTCTTTAAATAGTTCTCAATAGTTTCAGACTGCATAAAATAATTTTTTGGTAAGCCAAAAATAATAATTTAAAGTATATAAATTGTAAACAACTTTGTAAATAATTACAAAACCATGCATTTTCGCTTACTGATCCTGTTCTTATTATCTACATTACCTTATTTGGCACAAAATGCCTCCATAAAAGGTGTGGTGAAGTCGGACACCAATATGGTTGGTTTTGCCACAGTTGGATTAGTAGGAACTAATATTGGAGTGAGCACCAATGAGCAGGGAGTTTACAAAATAAACCACATCAATGCCGGAAAATATATTTTAAGAGTATCGGGTATAGGCTACAGATCTTACGAGAAATCGATCACTTTAAAAGATAACGAAACGATTACACTGAATGTGAGTTTGATGGCCGATGCTTTGGGATTAGACGAAGTTGTCATTTCAGGAACCATGAAAGAAGTATCGAAACTGGAAAGCCCTGTACCTGTAGAGATTTACACTCCCGCATTTTTTAAGAAAAACCCTACACCTAATATTTTTGATGCGCTTCAAAATGTAAATGGTGTGCGTCCGCAATTGAACTGTAATGTATGCAACACAGGAGATATTCACATTAACGGCTTGGAAGGGCCTTATACTATGGTGATGATCGACGGAATGCCGATCGTGAGTGGTTTGTCTTCGGTATATGGATTATCAGGTATTCCTAATAGTTTGGTTGAGCGTATTGAAATTGTAAAAGGCCCTGCCTCCTCTTTATATGGCAGTGAAGCAGTAGGTGGATTGATCAACATCATTACCAAAAAAACAGCTACGGCTGATAAACTTTCTGTGGATGTTATGGCAACTTCTTACCAGGAATATAATGTAGATGCCGGTGTAAAATATAATCTTGGAAAAAAAGTACATTCCTTATTGGGTGTTAATTATTACAATTATCAAAATCCGGTAGATAATAATAAGGATGGTTTTACAGATGTAACACTTCAACACCGTATCTCAGTTTTTAATAAATTAAGTGTCGACAGAAAAGATAATCGCGAATTGTCGCTTGCAGTACGTTATTTTTATGAGGACCGTTGGGGCGGTGATATGAAATGGAACCAAAACTGGAGAGGAACGGATAGCGTGTATGGAGAAAGTATTTTTACAGGCCGCTATGAGATCATTGGTAAGTATCAGTTACCGGTGAAAGAGCGTATTTTTTATAACGTATCCTTTAATAACCATGATCAGAATTCCTATTACGGTACCATTAAATTTTATGCAAAACAACAGATCATGTTTCACCAGTTATACTGGGAGAAGGAACTAAAGAAAAACTCGATATTGGTAGGCGCAGCTTACCGTTATACATGGTATGATGATAATACGGTGATCACCCAAACGGGTGATAGTATTCCTAAGAACAAACCAAGTAATGTGGCATTACCGGGAGTTTTTGTGCAGGACGAAATTGCCTTTAATTGTAATCATAAATTACTACTGGGCTTCAGGTACGATTACAACGAACAGCATGGCAATATTTATACGCCGCGCATGGCATATAAATGGATCTTGAATGCATCTAATATTGTAAGATTAAATGCGGGAACAGGTTTCAGGGTTGCCAATGTATTTAGTGAAGATCACGCGGCTTTAACAGGATCTCGTGAAGTAGTGGTTGTTGGTAATTTGCAACCCGAACAAAGTGTGAACATGAATTTGAATTATGTGACCAAGTTTTATAAAGAAAGTTTTTTTCTGGGAATTGATATGTCAGTATTTTATACGCGTTTTAGTAACCGAATTATTGCTGATTATGATACAGATCCCAATAAGATCTATTTCAATAACTTGAATGGTTATGCTATTTCGCAGGGCGTAAGCGCAAACATTGACCTGGTGTTTAAAAATGTTCCTATTAAGTTTTTGATCGGCGGTACATATATGGATAATTATAAGGTTGAAAATAATATAAGGGCAAAACAAATACTCACAGAAAATTTTACGGGAACCTGGACCGTTAGTTATGAATGGAAAAAAATAGGTTTAAGTTTTGATTACACAGGAAATATATATAGCCCAATGCGTTTGCCTTTATTGGGGCCCTTAGACCCAAGAAAAGAATACTCACCATGGTGGAGCATTCAGAATATACAGATCACTAAAAAAATAAAACGCTTTGAAGTATACGGAGGGGTTAAAAATATATTGAACTTTACACCACCGGCCAATAGTATTGCAAGGCCTTTTGATGCTTTTGATAAAGGCGTGCAATATAACAGTGCGGGGCAGGTAATGCCAACAGCAAGCAATCCTTATGCACAAAGCTTTGATCCCACTTATATGTATGCACCCAATCAGGGAATAAGAGGCTTTTTAGGGGTCAGGTTTAAGATCTAATTTCAATTATACCCTAATTTAGGTATTACAAATACTAAGTATTTAGTATATGTTTGTTGTTTAGAATGAATCTAAACTAATAAATTGAGTAAACAAAGCCCTATAAAAGTCATTATTGCAGATACAGCCTTCTTAATAAGAAAGGGACTGAGAACATTGATCAAAGAAAATGATGATTTTGAATATATAACTGAGGTAGAGGATACCAAAAGTTTGAATGCAGAATTAAAAAAACAATTACCCGATGTGTTGATTGTTGATCATTGTTGTGACGATTGTTTTTCATTGAAGGTGATCAATACTGTAAAGCAAACTCATCCGGGTTTAAATATCCTGGTGATCTCTCACGAAAAAACAGCAGAAGAGATCAAGAAAATAATTGGGATCGGTATTAAAAATTATTTACTGAAAGATTGCGATGAGCAGGAAATAACAGATGCGATCAGGTCTTGTGCCAAAGGGGAAAAATATTTTTGCGGACAGATCATTGATGTATTATTGGAAAAAGAGATCTCTGTGAAAGATCATTGTGCTACCGGTGGTATTACCGAGCGGGAAGTAGATGTGATCAGGGAACTGGTTTCGGGTAAACGGCCAAAAGAGATTGCGGATAGCTTAAGTATCAGTTATTATACGGTGGTCACACATAAAAAAAATATCTACAAAAAATTAGGTATCAATCATAGCATTGAACTGGCTCAGTACGCCATTAAAACTGGTTTGATGAAATAATTGACCTACTTACTTTTAGTTAGTACATACCAAAATAGTGGTATTAAAATTTACCCTCATTTAAGTATTGTTGTCCCTTTATATTAAGTTCATCTTTGCGAAAGTTATTTATAATTATTCTAAACAAAGATAAAATGAACAAAACGTTACTTTCACTAGGACTTATTTTTGTGGCATTACAAAGCAATGCCCAGGTAGTCATCGATACGGTTTCAGTTGGAGCCGGTTATTCAAATCAAAAATGGTACAGTCTTCAAAACGACGAACAGGGAACTCAATCAAAAGATAACTGGGACCTTGCTTTTGAGATCAGTGGTTACACTGCTTCTATTTTAGCTAACGTACAAAAAACAAATTTTGCAGTATATAAAGCACCATATTCTGTAGCTCAATTCGCAACAATTGATACTGCAGGTATCGCTTCATGGCCTATGTTGTATAACAGCGATACAACCTGGACCGCAGGCGCATTTAACAGAGGCGCTATTTTATCTAATCCAAATGATCTGGGTTGGGGGGTATACAACAGCAGCACACACATCATTACAGGTGATAGCTGTTTCGTTATTAAATTATCTCCTACATCATACAAAAAATTAAAGTTAGTTGATCTCAATGGCGGTGTTTATAATTTTGAGTATTCAAATATTGATGGGTCAAACTCACAGGTACAAAGCGTTACAAAATCATCATATACAGGTAAGAACTTCGCTTATTTTGATATGACCAACAATGTAGCGGTTGACAGAGAGCCTGCATCGGCTAACTGGGACTTAACTTTTGTAAAATACATTTCCTTTGTTCCCCCAAGTGGTACACCATACGGCGTAACCGGAGTTTTAAGTAACAAAGGTGTAACCGTTGCACAGGCAGATAATGTAACATCGCCTGCAAGTTATAATAACTGGTCTTCTCATACTTTTAAAACTGCCATTAACGAAATTGGTTATGATTGGAAAGAGATCAATATGTCGACTTTCATGTGGGACATCAAAATGGATACGGTTTATTTTGTAAAAGCAAAAACAGGTGACATCTGGAAATTGCGTTTTACCAAGTTCTCGGGTTCAGGAGCAGGTAATTTTATTTTGTCTAAAGAGAAATTATCTTCTGTTGGTCTGCAGGATCTGAACGGAAATGTTTCACAGGTTTCTATATATCCTAATCCTTCAAATGGAAATACAACAACCTTGTTATTTGCAACAGAGACTGAATTATCAAATTTATTAGTTTCAATTATTGATATGGCCGGTCGGGTAGTTTCAACAGAAAATATATCAGTAAACGCAGGACTTAACCAATTTCAATTGAATACTGCGTCATTGAATAACGGTGTTTATTTTATTCAATTGAATGCAGGAACACATACAACAACTCAAAAACTGATAAAACAATAAATAAAAATAGTTATGGGTAATGCCTGCAGTGTTTTTTTTGTTGCAGGCATTCACTCATAATAGTAAATCTCTAAAAAAACAAATAATATGAAGTCACTATTGATCATTGCCGGATTTTTATTTACCGGCGCTTTGTTTGCTCAAACAAAAAACAACAAAATGGACCAGGATCGTGCAAGCATTAAAGCAATGGCCGGTATATACAAAGTAACCTTTGATTTTGCAGAAACCTTTGCTCCTGACACTGCTTATAAGTTTCATGAAAGATATAGCGAACATGGGATAGAGCAGGTGTCGTTGGTTGAAGAAACACCAACTAAAATTGTCTTACAGCATTTATTGATCATTAATGATTCCACCATCATTAAACACTGGCGCCAGGACTGGGTGTATGAAAATAAGGAGATCTATAATTTTTATATGGAAAACGAGTGGAGAAAAATAACTTTAACTGCTGATCAGGCTAAAGGTACCTGGACCCAAAAGGTGTATCAGGTAGATGACAGTCCGCGTTACGAAAGTTACGGAACCTGGGTTCATGTTGATGGAAAACATTTTTGGGAAGGAACAAACGATTCGCCTTTGCCTCGTCGTGAGTATACGAAACGTAAAGATTACAATGTTTTAAAAAGACATATCCGTATGGAAGTGTTTAACGATGGAAGCTGGGCTTACATTCAGGATAATGAAAAGATCATTCGTGAGAACGGAAAAGATAAATTATTGGCCTGGGAGAAAGGAATGGAAGTATTTACAAAAGGAAAACATGATGCAAGTCCAGCAATTAAATACTGGGACAAACAAAAAGAATACTGGGCAGATGTTCGTAAAATTTGGGAAGAAGTGTACGCTAAAACTCCTAATTTAAAACTGGCAGCTAAAGTAGATAACAAAAGATTATATGAAGATCTGTTTGAACTGGGCGATATTGCCTGCGAGAAAAAAGCATATGTAAAAGGCGCTGCCAATGCAGAGATAAAAAAGATCATTGATTCATTTTTAAAAACATCTTAAGAACCTGCCATTGCGGGGCGATTAAACTTAATAGTTCCGGGATTAGTACTGCCGGAGATATTTTGTGTCCCGCAATGTCAGATTCAACCTTAATATTTATAACGTGAGGATTTTCTGTATTATTTTTTTTCTGATTTTTATTAGCAGAGTAGATGCGCAGCAGTTACAGGTATGTTCTACTAAGGACTCATTGCCGATTCCTTTTGCTGCTATTTATATTAAAAATAGTTTTATCAGTTTTGGTAAAATAGCCGATGATAAAGGAAGGATCCAGTATCATAAAGGTGAAGACGATGATAGTAGTAATTACACATTGATCATTCAGGCAGTTGGTTATGATAGGTTTACAAGAATTGTGATGGGCGTTGAATTGAATAAAATGAAAAAAATTTATATCACACCTTCTAATTTGAATTTAAGCGAAGTAGTGATCACGGCCCAGTATGTTCCAACAACTACCGAACAATCTGTACAGAGAATACAGGTGATCGATAAAGAAAAAATACAGCAAATGGGTGCCGCTAACATGCGCGATGTATTGTCCAATCAAATGAATGTGCGTTTGCAGCAAGATAACATTTTAGGCGCAGGAATGAGCTTGCAAGGCATAAGCGGAGAGAATATCAAAATTTTAATGGACGGTGTACCTTTGATCGGGCGGTTGAATGGAAACATAGATCTGTCGCAGATCAATGTAAACAACATTGAGCGAATTGAGTTCATTGAAGGCCCACTATCTGTTCAGTATGGTACTAATGCCTTGGCAGGAACCATCAATATCATTACAAAAAATCCGAGTACAAAAAAACTAATACTTGGTGCAACAGGTTATTACGAAAGTATTGGAACTTATAACCTGGGGCTTGATGCTAACAGTTACTACAAAAAACATCATGTTCAATTTAACACAGGAAGAAATTATTTTGACGGATGGAATAACAGTGATGCTCCGTTTTATATACCACAACCCAGGATAGCTGACAGCACCAGATTTAAACAATGGAAACCAAAAGAGCAGTATTTTGCAAATTTTGGTTACGATTATTCTTTTAAAAATTTGAATCTGGGTTTTAAGAGTGGTTATTTTGAAGAAAAGATCATAAACCGCGGTTATCCGAGAGCACCCTATTCAGAAACTTCTTTTGATGATCATTACTTTACAAAACGATTTGATAATAGTGTTTTTTTGAATGGAAAAATATCTAAGAACTGGTCGGTAAATACGATTACGGCTTATAATTATTACAACCGCGTTAAAAAAACAGTTTATAAAGATCTTACTACGCTGGATGAAACTTTATCGTTAAACAGTTCTGATCAGGATACCAGCACATTTTCATTAATAATGAGCCGGGCCTCATTCATACATCACCTTGATTCTTCAAAATTGAATTACGAAGTAGGCTACGATGTTAATTATGAATCCGCGTTTGGAAAAAGGATCAATGATCAGATTCAATACATGGGCGATTATGCATCATTTGTAACTGTTGAATACAAACCAGTTGAAAAACTTGTTATTAAGCCAGGTCTTCGTTATGCCTATAATACAGTTTACAATACACCGTTGGTGCCATCACTTAATTTAAAATGGATGGTGAAGGAAAACCATACAATCAGGGTGAGTTACGCCAGAGGATTCAGAGCACCTTCCTTAAAAGAATTGTATTTTCTGTTTGTTGATATTAACCATAATATAGTTGGTAATACAAATTTAAGATCCGAACAGTCTGATAATTATTCATTGTCTTATAATTATCGCACTACAATTAGAAATTGCCGTTTTAAATTGGATGTGAGCACCTTTTACAATGATATTTATAACCTGATCACGTTAGCTCAAACAACAGGAACAGAATATTCTTATGTGAATATTGGAAAATATAAAACGCTGGGGATACAGGTTAATAATACCTTGCGCTTTAAAAAACTTAATTTGCAAACCGGCGTTAATTATACAGGCAGGTATAACGATCTTTCTGAAACATTTGGAGTTCCTTCATTTAATTATTCTCCTGAGTTTCAGGAAAACATTTCTTACCGTTTCACAAAACAAAAAATGTATATATCGCTGTTTTATAAATACAACGGTAAACTTCCGGGATATATGTTAGTAAATGATCAGGTCATTCAGACCAGTCTTTCTGATTACCACACAATGGATCTTACATTCACCAAACTGTTCTTCAAAAAGGAATATATAGGAATATCTGTTGGATGCAAAAACGTCTTTGATATAATGAATATAAATTCTACAGCGGTATCCGGTGGAGTTCATAGTTCATCATCTTCATCAGTACCATTATCTACCGGAAGAAATTATTTCATTAAACTAACACTGAACCTGACCAAACAATGAGAAGTATAATTATAGTGTTCTTATCTGCCGTTTTGTTTTCCTGCGAGAAAAAAGAATTGCCAGCTCCAAAATACGATAGGGGAGATGTATTGACCGCTCAGGTTAATATGACCTCTAATTATAAAAATCAGGTTTGGTTCTCATTAAGTGAGAATAAGATCGTATCTACCAATTATAAGACCGATTGGGACATCGCCTTTGAATCTTCTGTAACCGGAGATCATGTTATTTTAAACAGCGCTTTGGGAGCGCGGGTTTACAAAACTAATCATAATCAGCTTTCCGATGTAACAGATACAACTGGTTTAGCAGTTCATGAACTGGTTGATTCTCCCACGGGTAATTTAGATAGTACAGCTATTGGTGATTGGCAGCCTAACAATACAGTTTACATCCTTAATCGTGGATTTAGCGAAACGGGACAGGCGTTGGGTTTTTATAAAATTAAGATCACCTCTGTTTCAACAACTGGTTTTGTATTTGAGTATGCTGATATTTTTGGAACGCAAACTTACCAAAAAACAGTTTCTAAAAATGAGCAGTATAATTTCAATGCCTATTCGTTCTCGTCTCACCAGCAGCTCTCTATCGAACCTTTTAAAGAAAACTACGATATGTGTTTTACGCAGTTTACGCATGTATTCACCAATCCATTACATTATTACCAGGTAACAGGGGTTTTAACGAATTCTTTTAAAACCAGAGTAACCAGTATAACCGACAGGCCTTTTGCAGATATAACGATCAATGACACTTTAGGCAGGACGTTTACCCGTAATAAGAACAGTATCGGTTATGATTGGAAATCTTTTGATCTGAATACGAACCTGTATACAGTAAATACAAATCTGTGTTATATCATTAATGATAATGAAGGGTTTTATTATAAATTACATTTTATTGATTTTTATAATTCAACAGGCATTAAAGGTTATCCTACTTTTGAGTTTAAGAAGTTGTAAAGTTAGTTCAGAGAACGCTTCTCGACTTCGCTCGAAGTGACATGTTTAGGATTTAATCAGATTACTTTTGTGTATTTAAAAACACATAGCTGATCATGTTAGCTCCCATTTTGAGGGCTTTTTCATGCGTTTCACCACTATCTTTATGGATCTCCGGACTTTCCCATCCATCGCCCAGATCACATTCAGCATCATAAAAGCAAACCAATCGGCCTTTATAGATCAATCCAAAGCCTTGTGGCGGCTTATTGTCGTGCTCATGCACTTTGGGTAAGCCTTTATCAAAATTATACTGCTGGTGATAAATAGGGTGGGTGAAAGGCAGTTCTACAAGATCTAGTTCAGGAAAGACTTTTTTTAATTCTGTCCGGATAAATTTATCCATTCCGTAATTATCCGACACATGTAAAAAACCACCGGCCAATAAATATTTACGCAGGTTTTCAGCTTCCTGATTTGAGAATACAACATTACCATGACCGGTCATGTGAATAAAAGGATAATTGAAAATTTCGGCACTGCCAACTTCGACAACAGCCTGTTCAGGACTAATAGTGGTTTTGAGATTGGTATTGCAAAATTTGATCAGGTTAGGTAGCGAGGTTTCTAAATTGGCATACCAGTCGCCACCACCACTGTATTTTAATAAACCTATCTGGTAGGATTGAGAAAATACAAAGCCGGTGTTCAGGCATAAAAGCAGGCAAAAAATTATAGAAGGGCGCATCAGTGTTTGAGTAATTTATAATTTTTCTTTTCTTCGGATATTGGTAAACCCAGATCGGAAACAGTTAGCTGATCTTTAAACTCGCTGTATCCATCAGCAGTTACTGTAATATTATAAGCACCTGCAGGCAGTGCCATTACAAAATTACCATTTGTTGGATTGGGTGCAAAACTAAATTCTTCGTTCGTAGAAGCATTAATGGCTAATATGTTGGCAATATATTCTTTTGGTTGGTTCAATGAATCTCCCAGCATAATTGCTCCTAAATATAAGGTGAGCTTTTGTTCCATATCATTAAAACGTACCCTGTAAATATCCAGGTCGCCTTGTCCGCCAGGCCTAAGCGCACTGATATAACCTGCACGGTTATCTGGCGTTAAACTAATGCTTCTGTCATCATCTGTTGTATTTAAAGGAAAGCCAAGATTCTCGGCTTTTGTCCATGTATTTTCCTCGGGATTCCAAACACTTTTAAACAGATCAAATCCTCCTATGGTGTTGTGTCCTTCTGATGAAAAATATAACGTAACTCCATCTGTTGAGAGGTAAGGAAAATCTTCATGATATTCTGAATTTACTTCACCACCCATTTTAAATGGCTCACTCCAGTTACCGTTTGGTAATTTACGGCATATATAAATATCCGTTTGATCTTCACGGCTGTCACCTCTTACAAAAAACAAGGTGTTTCCATCAGGGCTGATCGACGCAGAGTGTTCGATCTTCTTATTAATATTTTCGGGAAAGGGTAAGTATTTTACCCAGGCTCCATTTTTTTTCACTGTTGTATAGATGTCGCCGTATTTGTCAATATGATCAATATAGATAAGCATTTCAGAACCATCTGCTTTTAATCCAACTACCTGCTCATCTAATGATGAATTTATTTTGGTTCCCGGATTTTCGGCTTTTACCCATTTTCCGGCTTCAACTCTTGATGTGTATACATCCGAAGCGAAATAGCCATCCACTTCAACCCTGCCTGCGGTTTGTCCTTTACGGCGAGTGGTAAATGCTAAAAAGCTTTCGTCCTGTGTGATCCAGGGATAATAATCGGCAAACTCGGAATTGATATCTTTTCCAAGGTTGGTAAAAGAAACATTTACCGGATTACGTATCAGTGTTTTTGCATTAGCACAGATCTCCAATTCTCTATCTGCAATTTTTTTCTTTTTTGGCTCTAATTCTTTATACTTTTCAAAGGCTTTAATTGCATCATCGATCTTACCAGCAAGGCGATATGCATGACCTAAACGCAGCCATACATTTGGATCTGCTTTAGGGTCTTTTATACAAAATTCCAAATATTTGATCGCTTCGGCTTTATTGATGTGGGTATTGAGATAACACTCCGCAATTTTGTATTGGATGGTAGCGTTATTCTTATCCGTTTTTAAAAGGTTTTTGTAGACAGGAAGCGCCATTAAGTAATTATGGTGGCCGTAATGTTCATCCGCGTCCTCAATACTTCCACTTTTGCCTTGGGCAAAAATAACAGAACAGGATAAAACACAATTTAGGGCGATAAAATACTTAAACATAATTGGTTACAATTTAGAAAATTATTTCAATAATTGCACTTAATTCACACTTATTTTTTCTGAGAAAGTTTAAACAGCAATTCTTTTTCTGCTTTACTCAGGTTTTCATACCCGTTTTTAGAAATCTTATCCAACAGGTTATCAATGGTTTGTTGGTTAGCAGAATTAGGTTGTGGTTTAACAGAAGAATTATTATGTACTACTTTCAAAGACGACTTTTTTTTGCTGGTAAAGAACGATAATTCAGAGATATCTTTGCCATGCTTTAGCATATACCCAAAAAACAAACCAAAGAATGCGCCCCCAAAATGAGAGATTTTTCCTCCTGTATTAATATTAAAATCAATGATGCTTGAAACGGCAAATATCAGTAAAGCATAATATTTATATTTCATTTCGATAATACCAAATAAGCTTACCGGCAAATTAGGAATATATATGGCTAATGCGGTAACGATACCAATTACCGAAGCTGATGCGCCTAGTAATATTGAGTTTGAAAAGGTAGCCGGAAAGATAGCTGAAAGGCCTAATAAAATAAGTCCGCCACATAAACCACTCATAATATAAACATACATTAATTTTTTTTCGGAAAGAAAATTCAAAAAAGTTTGCGCCGAAAAATAAAGTAATAACATGTTATAAAATACATGCCCTAAATTTTGGTGAGAGAACATGTAGGTGAAAAGTGTCCAGAATTTTAAAAGAAAAGCGTTTAGGTTTAAAGGAAGAGCCAGGTTATTAATAAGAGAAGTTGTTCCAATGATACCTGTGCTGATATTGATAATAAAAAAAACAGCAATATTCACTACTAATAAAATAGTAAGCTTGCTGTGTTTTTGTAATTCGTATTTTATATTTTGCAGAAATGACATGGTTTAAAAAAAGAAAGTTTTATTTCGTTTCCATATTAGCATAATGATCACGCCTACCGCTAATCCACCCAGGTGAGCAAAATGAGCTACGTTATCGTGAGAGAAAAAGCCATTATATAATTCAAATAAAGCATAAGCACTCACTAAATATTTTGCTTTAACCGGTATGATAAAATATACCTGTAATTCTGTATTTGGGAACATCATGGCAAAAGCAACCAGTAAACCAAATACGGCTCCTGACGCACCTAATAAAATAGTATACTGATCATTAATCGCACTGATTCCCAATTGTAATGCTGCTGCTCCTAATCCGCAGGCCAGATAAAAATTCAAAAAACGTTTAGCGCCCCAAAGGTTTTCTAAAATAGAGCCAAACATGTATAAGCCTAACATATTTAAAAAAATATGTGCCAGATCGGCGTGCATGAACATGTAGCTGATAAACTGGTGAGGCTTGAAATAAGGTGTTCCAACAGGATAAAGATCCAGATAGCGATCCAGGTCAATTACTTGTGGTATTGCGTGCATTTCCCATAAGGCTTTTGTAACAAATAATATGATATTAATGATCAAAATGTTTTTAACCACCACTGGTATTTGCTGAAACTGTCTTGGTTTAAATTCCTGGTAACTCATATTTAAAACCTATTTCTTAAAAAATGCTTCTAATTCTAATCTACTCATTTCCATGATCACCGGTTTTCCGTTTGGACTGTACATAGGGTTTTCACAGGTAAACAAATGTTCAAGCATGAGTGTAATTTCCTGTTCTTCCAATACCTTGCCATATTTAATTCCCGCACTTTTTGCCATACTTTTACACATGTTCTCAAATGGATCGATCTTTATGTCAAAGGTATTTAATTTATAGGTTTCCAGAATGCCTTCAACCATTTCCTGGGTGTTAAATTCTCCTAATTCGGCGGGTGTTCCCTGAACAACAACCGTGTGTTTCCCAAAAGGTTCAATTTCAAAACCCAATAATTTAAAATGGGGCATTAGGGTTTCCACCAACATAAAATCATTTGGTGTTAACTCAATGGTTACCGGAAATAATACCTGCTGTGATGGCGTGGCAATATTTCGTTCTTTTGTAGCAATGTAATGTTCGTATAAAATGCGTTCATGAGCACGTTGCTGATCAATAACCAATAAACCGTTCTCATGAGCGGTAATAATGTACTTATTATATAGCTGAAATCCTTTATGTGAAACGGCATCGTGATCCAGTTTAGTTTGTTCGGCGCGTTTCTCGATCTGTAGGTTTTCTATTTCTGCTTTATAATCTGTTTGATTATAATTCTGATAAAGACTTTCCCAGTTCTGTTTATTGTTTTTTTGTAAGTCACTATCCTGTTTGGGTTCTCTGTATCCGGAAGAGGATGATGACTTAGAAGAGCCCGTTGAAAATGGATTGTAATCTTTATTAACGGTTACTGTTGGTTGAGAAACTGATTTTGTATAATCGATCTCAAAGCTCATTTCGCTACTAAAATCGAGACTGGGAGCCAGGTTGGCTTTACCCAACGCTCGTTTTACCGCACTGTGCAATAAAGCATAAATGATCTTTTCATCCTGGAATTTAATTTCTGTTTTGGTTGGATGAATATTGATATCGATCGTTTCGGGATTTACTTCCAAAAACAAATAGTAAGCAGGATGTGCATCTGCAGCTATCAATTCGCGATAAGCTTCAGAAACAGAATGATGTAAATACGGACTCTTAATAAAGCGATCATTCACAAAAAAGTACTGGTCGCCACGGCGTTTTTTAGCATTTTCAGGCTTTCCAACATATCCCGAGATCTTTACCACATCTGTTTCTTCATTTATTTGAACCAGTTTACCCTGTAACGTTTTGCTAAATAAACCGGAGATACGCTCCATTAAAGTAGCTGCAGGTAAATTATAGATCTCGTTACCGTTACTATATAATTGAAAATGGATATCAGCGTGAGGCAAACAAACCCGTTCAAATTCATCAATAATATGTTTTAACTCAACATTATCGTCTTTTAAAAAATTACGACGGGCCGGAATGTTAAAAAACAGATTTTTAACACTAAAAGAGGAACCGGTCGGCGCCTGACATTCTTCCTGTTTGATAAATTTATTACCTTCAATTTCAATAAGTTGGCCTACTATATCTTCCTCTCGTTTTGTTTTGAGTTCAACCTGGGCCACTGCAGCAATACTCGCTAAAGCTTCGCCTCTAAACCCTTTGGTATGTAACTGGAACAGATCTTCGGCTTTTTTGATCTTGGAAGTAGCATGACGTTCAAAGGCCATGCGGGCATCTACCGGGTTCATTCCCAAACCGTTATCAATTACCTGAACCAGGGTTTTCCCGGCATCTTTTACGATCAGTTTAATAAAGGTGGCTTTGGCATCGATGGCATTTTCAAGTAATTCCTTTACAATAGAGGCTGGTCGCTGAACCACCTCTCCGGCAGCTATTTGATTAGCCACACTTTCGGGTAAAAGAGTTATCACATTTTGCATGGTTGCAAAGGTAATTTTTTACTTGATTAACCCTAAAAAAGAGAGGGTTTTTAGAAAATAATAAAAAAAAGTGACAATAAATTTTATACCGCGCATTATTTTTTATATATTTCCAGAAAAATAAGGTTATGTCGACAAAAACTAAGGCTTCGTCAAAAAATAAAAAAGCAACATCTAAAAAAGTTACTCCTAAAAAGGTAGTGGCTAAAAAACCTGTTGCTAAGAAAAAAGCTACTAAACCTGCAAAAAAAACAGTTGCTAAAAAAGCAGTTGTAAAAGCAAAAAAAGTAGTGAAGCCTGTGAAAAAAGCAGTAGCTAAGAAAAAAGCTCCGGCAAAACCTATTAAAAAAGCAGTAAAAAAAGTAGCTGTTAAAAAAGCAGTAGCTAAAAAGGTAGTTAAAAAGGCTGCTAAGCCGGTAAAAAAAGCGGCTGTTAAGAAAGCAGTTAAACAAGTAATTGCTAAGAAAGCTGCTAAGCCTGTAAAAAAAGTTGTAGCCAAAAAAGTAGCTAAACCTGTTAAAAAAGTGATAGCTAAAAAAGCAGCTCCTAAAAAGGATGTGAAATCACCAGTAAAAGCAACACCGAAAAAAGGATTTATAAATACACACGAATCTAAGCCTTTACATTCTAAAGTTTCGACAGTAAAAGAGATCAAACATATTATTGAAGAAGTAACAGAGCATGTATCTGAAAAACCTGCAAAAGCCTTAAAAGTAAAAAAAGAAAAAGCACCGATTATCAGAAAACCAATAGTAGCACCAACAACTTTCAGAAAACCGGATAATGAGGTTCCTCAGAAATTTATGAAAGAACCAGCCGGTAAATTTGAAATGGAATTTGTGATCAGAGCTTCTGAAGATATGGTATTTGAATTTGTAAGCACTGAAAGCGGATTATCTGAGTGGTTCTGTGATGATGTGAACATCAGAGATGGCGTATTTACCTTTAACTGGGATGGTCAGATCCAGCAAGCTAAGCTGGTAAAAGAAATTCCACCGATTTCTATCAGATACCAATGGCTGGACAAAAACGATGGTAGCTATTTTGAATTCAAAACTCAGAAAGATGAATTGACCAATGATATATCATTGATTATCACTGATTTTGCATCCGATAAAGCGGATGAAGTATCCGCCAGATTGCTATGGCACAGTCAGGTTGACAAATTACTTCACGTGCTGGGGTCTTTCTTTTAATAATTGAAACCCTAGTTTCGCCCAAATTAACAATTTGATTTAAATCAGATTTAGTATTTTAGCATTTCATTAACTTAAAACCATTATTACCATCGCATAGACATCTACTTAAATTTTTATTGTATTAAATAATTTAATTGTAGTCCTATGTCTATGCAACTTCTTTCAGATAATGAGCTTGTAAAGCTTTATATGAATGGTAATGAAGAATCACTTTCTATTCTTGTAAAACGTCACAAACGTCGTATTTTTTCGTACATCTATTTAATTACACGTAATAAAGCGTTAACAGAAGATGTGTTTCAGGAAACATTCTTTAAGGTGATACAAACTTTAAAAAAGCAACAATACAATGAAGAGGGAAAATTTTTACCCTGGATCCTTCGTATTGCAAAAAACCTGATCATAGATCATTTCCGAAAAGTGAAAAAAATGCCTTCGATCAGTACGATCATTAATGATGAAGGAGAAGAAACGAGTATTTTTGATATTATTCCTGATAACACGGATAATACAAAGGATACAGAGGAAAGCAGGCAATTCAAAGAATCTATCCGCGCTATAGTAAATGACCTGCCACGCGATCAAAAAGAAGTGGTGATCATGCGAACTTATTACGATATGAGCTTTAAAGAGATTTCAGAAATGACAAATGTTTCAATTAATACATCATTAGGAAGAATGCGTTATGCGCTGATCAACCTGAAAAAAATGCTGGAAGAAAAAAATATCGAGATATATATTTAGTGAGTGGTTTGTTTTATGTTTTTGTTATTTATGAAAAACCTCCGATTTTATCGGAGGTTTTTTATTGTATAGCGTTTTCTGTAAGTTTGAGCGATCGCGATAGGGACGAGAACATAAGTAACGATAGGAAAGCTTGTTCTCACACACAGCCCCGCTCAAAAGTTCACTGAACATTTGCTGTGCCAGAAGTGACAAACTACTTGTCTTTACAATTTGATACCCATCACGCAAACATCATCTACCTGTTCTAATGAACCTTTCCAGTCCTCAAAACTTTTATTTAGTATTTCCTGTTGTTTAGTCAGATCCAATATTGAATTTCCTTTCAGTAATTCAGAGAACTGTTTGTACTTATATTTTTTTCCTTTTGGTCCGCCAAACTGATCGGCAAGGCCATCCGTAAATAAATAAAAGATCGTGTCTTTTTTATAGTCGATAGTGTGCAGCGTAAATGGTTTTGGATAATCAGTTTGACCAATGGGTTGTTTATCAGCTTTGATTTCGATTAGAACAATATCCCCCGGCCTTTGGCCACCCCCTTCAAAGGGGGAAGTATACCATAGTGGATTATTGGCACCGCTCCAGGAGACTTTTTGATTTTTATGATCAATGCAAAGTAAAGAAATATCCATGCCGTCTTTTACGTTGGTATTGTTTTTAGCAAAGGTTTCTAAAACCAGTTCACGCGTTTTATTTAAGATCTGATCAGGTTGCAGGATGTTTAACTCTTTGATGGTTCGGGTTAATGCACCGGAACACACAACGGATACCATTGCTCCCGGAACACCGTGCCCGGTACAATCGGCAGCTGCAACAAATACCAGATCATTGTATTTTTCGAACCAGTAAAAATCTCCTGCTACAATATCTTTTGGCTTATAATAAATAAAATTATGTGGGAAGCTTTGGTTGATCAGATCGACAGGAGGGAGCAGGGCATCCTGTAGCTTTTTAGCATATTGTATGCTATCAATGATATCTTTATTTTTTTCGTTGATGATATGTTTTTGTTTGGTGATAATTTTTTTAGCCTGTTCAGAAGTTAAGGTATAAGTCCACACGGAATACATGGTGAGAGAAATTGGAATAAGCATCAAAAATAAAGGAGGGTTTTCTGAGCCGGCTTGTTTTATGGATTCAATAGTTAAGATACCACCTAATTTTGTATTTATGATCACATATAAAAGTGGCAACCAGTTCAAAAAGCAGGAAAATAAAATTCTTATTTTTCCCCGTAACAATAAAGAACTTAGTACAAGAAAAAAAATGGTCCAGCATATTCCTATATCATCAAGTTCAGTAGGATTTATGACCATGAAAATGATCATCGAGAGAACGAGAGTAAAAACAAAAAAATAAACGATCGAACGCTCAATGTTTTTTTGCCATTTAATAAGAAAGCAAAAGCTGCATAGACCAGCGAAGGCAAAACTGTGTACGATCAATGCTTTATGAAATCCCAGAATAATGTCACCAATTAGTGGTAAAAGAAAAATACCAACAAACATTAGTGATATACGGAGCATAAGAACCGCCTTTGCTTGCTCAAAAGGGTCTTCTGTTCTTTTTAATATATCACCAATAAAATAGTTCCTTAAACTCATATAGGGGTATTATAAATTCTTACTTCCGAAGATAAAGCTTTAAATCAAAACAACAAAAGCGGATCTGATATCAGATTCCGCTTTTAATTTATGTATTGTATGAAAAACTTAGTGTTTGGTTGTTACCTGTTGTTTGGCTTTTTCTACCAAAACGTTTACAATAGAATCAATAGCTTTACTTTTAATTTTTTCGTTGGCAAATTCAGGAAGACCTGCTTTTGCAATATGAGGTGCTACATTTTCGGTATAGATCTCATCGGCTTTGTTACGTAATTGTTCGTCGAGTTTATTACCGGCCAGATTAGCTGTATCTGAATCCAGTTTAGAATCTTTGGTCTTTTGAACCGCTTCTTTAACTCTATTTCCTAAATAAGCCATTTTAATAGGTTCTCCCACTACAGGAAGATTTCCGAACAAATTGTGAAGTGTATCTATCATGATCAGTTTTTTTGGATTTTCCTATTCATATGGCTTTCAGGTTTTCGCCCCGTTTTTTAAAGTGGGTTCTGTTCTCCACTTGCTATACCAATAATAGTAAATTTATGTGGATTTGGCAAGTAATTCATTGCTTTACGTCTTTGATCTGTGTAAGGTCGGTCTTGTACTGTTATCGTACAAAGGTACTAAATTTAAACTTGCCTTTATTATTTTAACTCACAGCCTGTTTCGCTCCAGGCAACATCCTGGTATTCTTTAGAATAATCATCACATTTTTTCTTAGCTTTTACTTTTGTGTCTTTAATGGTATATGTTTTAAATACACCGCCGGGATTATAACATTCGCAAACATGATCTTTTTTGCAATTGCTAAATAGTATACACATGGTTAAACTAAAAATTAAGGTACTTGCTTTCATGGTTTTAGATTTATAGAGTAGTTAACTATTTATTTTCCTTTTAATGCAGTGTCTATCATTCCTTTCAGAACTTTGAGGTCGATATCCTCTAACTTATTTATGTAAAGGCAACCAACACCGGTTTTATGTTTGCCAAGTTTTTCGAGTGTAGTGGCTTGTTGTTTAATATCCATGGTAAGATACAAGGATAGATTTGCTTTACGAGGAGAGAAACCGATCAGGAGCCAGTCAACTTCACGGCCGGTTGCGGGGCTTTTATATCTTTTATTGCCAAAACCTATCAAGGAAGCGCCCCACATTTTTGGTTCTTCTCCGGTAGCTTTCTTCATCATTTCCAGGATCACAAAACTATCCTTGCGCTTTTGTTCATCGGGTACTGCATTGATAAAATCCTCGACGCTTTCCGTGGTTTGTTTTGTTTTTATTTCAACCAGTTTTGATTTTTTTGTTGCCATTTGAGTTAGTGTTTGTATAAATTAGAGATGTTTTTCTTAGCAGACTATTGCAAAACCAACTGTTTTGTCGGAAGTAAATTAGTGATCCAGTCAACGATCTCTTGTCCTGATTGGCCACCAAGAATAATTAATTCCTTTCTTTTTCCGTTAAAAGTTTCAATATAAATTTTCCCGTCGTGTGGGTAATTGCCCATTCCCCATTTCTTTTTTTTATCATAATAAATACGTTTTATTTCGTTGATGTTGATTCTGAAATTCGCTTTATTATCAGCTAAAAATTTATTGCTATTTAGGTCTACCTCTTTAATTTCTTTAAAGTATTTTGCTTTTAGATAGCGATATGGGTTTGATAAATCACCTTTAACGACCATTTCTCTGACAAACGGTTCGGCATAATTGATTCCAGTAATTAAGTCAGGGCTTCCCTCAACTGCAATTAAGCCATTTCCTTGTATACCTATTAAGGAGTCATCTGATATTAAAACTAAAAATGTCCTGTTGAGAATTAGCCGGTAGTATTCCATAGCAATAAAATGATTATTGCGTCTTAAAGGGAATTCCTTCAGGGTCATTTGTATTATTGGTTTGTCAGGAAGCACTTAATAATGGTTGTCTGCTATTTTTATTTGTTTGCATGCCGCTAATGTTTTTGTGACGTTGCGCCGTTTGCTAATTCTAATTTACACATTTGAACGCTAACCCGCAAATGGCCGCAAGGCCTCTGTTATAGGTAAAATTGTCGATACGTAGATACGTCACGTTGAGGTGTTTGCCGAATTATGGTTTTTTAGAGTATTTATTAGAATATTGATATTCAAATTTTACTTTGTCCAATTTGAATTCTTTTCGTTTAGCATCGTAATTAAAATTTATAAAACAATTGTGTTTTGGCCACCAATTAACCTTTTCGTTAGATTTATCTACGAAGAAAGTAACAAATGCATACATCGCGCTGTCTTGTGTGACTTTAAGTTCTGCAATATTAACAAAGCCGAAAGATTTACGGTATTTAAGTTTTTCGACTCCTTCCTTTTCATTCGTTAGGAGAACAATACCCGTTTTTTGAATGGTTGTTAGTAATTTTTTGTCGCGGTGATCATCATATTGTCCAATAAATAAAGTATCAAAAGTCGATTTATCGTTTTTGTATGCAGCTTTTATATATTCAGCTATGGCTTGGCAAAAAACTTTTGACTGTTCATCTTTATTCAGTGAAAAGGTCGATTGTCCAAAGGATAATATGGGAAACATAGTCGTGAAAAGTAAAAGTCTAAGCATTTTATTGTCTGATAAATCGTCCATGTTTTTTTGTGAACCTCAATACTATTTTCTATTGAATGCTTCCTAACAAAGATAACTGCTTATTGGACTTTTGCAAAGCGAAAATATCCCGATAGCTATCGGGAGTCTTTCGTGGAGCGACCGCTTCTGCAAAAGCTATGATGTCTGCCAAACTGTTGCTTAGCGTGTGTTATATGCCCTTATTCTTTTTAATTTTCGATTATTGAACATTGAATATTGTTTCCGTGATGTGAATCATATTCTTCAGTTATTTTCCATTTCGTAGAACAACTTAAACATTTTTTTATATCAATTTTTAAATGATGTCCAATTGCTTCTTGAAATAGTATATTTTCAACCGTAATAAGATTTTCAGGATCACAAGTTAAATTGAAATATGAATTAAATTTATATTTTGAGTTACATTCAATCTTTAAACCATATTTTTTTGCTTCTAATGCGTCAAAAAAGACTAAAGGAAAATATCTATCTAATTTGTCTAACCTTTTAGAATGAGTGGATTCGCCTATTTTTAGGAATTCAATTTCGTCTTTGTAAATGCATTTCTTTACAAACGTTTCATTACTAATGTCTTTATAGATGATTAATGAGAGTCCAGATTCATGCCCGTCGTATTTTATACATTCTATTAAATCTTCAGTCTTCACGTTGCTTTTTTATAATTGCATATAACGGTTTCGCGCTAAGCAACGGTTTGATTTGAAACTGTGTCTTGCCGAAATGTTTAAATAAAGATACAACTGTTGCTAGGCAATTGCAAAGCAAAAATTAGAAAAGTTTCTACCGCTTCCCGATTGAAGGATCGAGACAGGTCTTGCAAAAGCTTTGTTGCCTGCCAGGCTTGGAGCAAACCTCAGTCTTTTTAATATGGGTTTATCTATTTGTGACATCGGTTCTCTTTAACAATCCTTAGGATAATGTTTATAGATTCTAAATGTACATTTTTTACCTTGCCTCTTATTACAAATTAATGAAAAATAGTTTCATCATATTATACCTGACGATTTGTATAGCAACTTATGGGCAAAACACGGACAGCCTGAAAGTGACTTCCGTTCCTAAAGCATTCGGGTTCCCAACCTTTTACAAAAAATATACTGAGGCAAGCGGTCTTCCAATTCTTAGTTCAGAAAAGGTTCCTGATTCTGCATTATTTGCTGCAAGGGAAATTGTGATCCAAATGCTGTCTGCCTTTAAAATATCAGGAGTCATCAAACAGCTTAACAGCCACAAGATCCGCGTTGTTGTCATGTCAAAATATGAAGTAACCACAGATATTCCTGAACACAGTGATCTTTACAAGGTATTTCCGACAACTCACTGGAATGTTAGAGCACGTGGCTGTGGCGCAACCAAAGACAGGCCTGCTTGCAGTTGTGCCGAAGAAAACCTGTTATGTTATCCCGGCGACAACTATAAAGGTGAATCCATTTTAGTACATGAATTTGCTCATACCATCCATGAAATGGTACTTCGCTATATGGAACCCGGTTTTAATGAAAAATTAAAAGCCATTTATGAAAACGCTATAA
>JAZKGE010000054.1:0-21756 GCA_040386075.1 Bacteroidota bacterium | reverse complement strand
ATAACAAATGGCTTATGGAAAAACACTTACGCCATATCCGACTTCAATGAATACTGGGCTGAAGGTGTACAGGATTATTTCAATACGAATTTACAGGCAATTCCTACGGATGGAATTCATAATAGTATTAATACAAGGGAAGAACTAAAGAAATATGATCCTCTTCTTTTTAAATTCATCAGTCAATATTTTATTGCTTATGATCAACAAATTGGCTGTTACCCGGCGGGTGATATTACATGGGCGACAACAGAAATCGGGGACACTTTAAAAATACCAATTGATCATATAAATTATAGCAGACCCAAAAAAGTGCTAATTGCAGCAAATGATAAACCAGTGGAAAAGTTAAAATTTGTAATCCTATGCTTTAATTTTTCAAAACCTGTCAGCTATGAAATTGAGGATCTTAATAATCTTGCCAGGGAATATGACAAAGATGTACTTCCGGTTGTGATCAATGATTCCGATCTAAGTAAGTATAAAGAACTCTTTAGCACCAATGAATTTTTATCTCTCAGCGAATTTATTGATGCTAAATCCCAGTATCAAAAACATGTAACAAGTTTTCCTGTTATTTTAATCCTGGATCAAAACGGAAAAATAATGCATTCCTGGAGTGGAGATAAAACCGATGACGGCTTAAAAAGCAGTGATTTTTATATAAAGATCAAAGCAGGGCTTGAAAGCATTTCAACAAAAAAATAGTAGGACCCCAGTGCATTTTTCACTTTCTAAATCCTACTTCATTTTATGTCTAAAAGCACGTGTGCAATTTGGCCGACAAGGTTAACTGTATTTTCGTATTCATTGTTTGATAAAATTATAACTTACCATCTTTTAGTTTGTAAGGAGAAAACGCTCTGTCCAATGGGCTTTTTTTGTACGAGCATATTTTCTCTAAGTGCATTGTCTCAAATTGCAAGATCTGAGATACTCGTGTTTACTGTGCCGCTGCAAAAGAGGGGAGGAAAGTAAAAACTAAAAACTGTTTCAAATTCCCTAAACTGTTTCTATGGCAAACCTGTTCTTAGTCGGCCCGTCCCTGTTTTGGAATATACAAGTTTGTTGTCTAATGTAAAAGCGTTGTTGGAATTGTCACCGCGCGCATTGAACATAGCTTACTTATAGGAGGAGTTTTGCCAATCTAATATTGCTGTTTTTGCAATATTAGATTGGTTTTTATAAACTTACTGCGCATTCCAACCCCCATCAACAGGCAGGGCTGTTCCGGTCATGGTTTTGGCAACATCAGATGCTAAAAAAACTGCTAATTGTCCCAGTTCTTCTAAAGACACAAAATCTTTCACAGCTTGTTTGTAAAGCATTACTTTATTTACTACATCTGTTTCGCTCATGTTATGAGCTTTTGCCTGGTCGGTGATTTGTTTTTCTACCAATGGTGTTTTTACATAACCCGGACAAATTGCATTGGCTGTGATGCCAAAAGGAGCTCCTTCTAAAGCAATGGTTTTTGTAAAGCCTACAATACCATGTTTACTAGCTACGTAAGCGCTTTTAAATTCAGAAGCAACCAAACCGTGAGCCGATGCAATGTTTATCACACGACCAAATTTACGTTCCTTCATGCCTTTCCAAACAGCTTTGGTTAAGTAGAAAGCCGAGGTTAAATTGATGCCGATGATAGCGGCCCATTTTTCGTCAGGAAAATCTTCGATAGGGGAAACGTGCTGAATGCCGGCATTGTTAACCAATACATCTATCTTACCAAATTTGGCAACGGCATCATCTACCATTTTTCTTAATTCTTCAGGTTTCAGCATATTGGCATTGCTAAACATCACTTCGATACCAAATTCTTTACCAACACCGTCGGCTATTTCCTGTCCGTTAGGTTCCAGTCCGTTAAATACAATATTGTATTGTTTTGTTTTTGCAAATTCGCGGGCTATTCCTAGTCCGATACCGCTGCTGCTTCCTGTGATTAAGATTGTTTTCATTTAGTTTAGGTTTTATGGTTTGCCCGCAGATTTCGCAAGTGGTCGCAGATTTTCATCTGTGTGATCTGTGAGATCAGCGGGAACTGTTTTTTAGAAATTAGGTTTCAATAAGTATTTACTATAGAAGTCCACAATGTGTTTTACTGCTTCATCAGCTGTATCCACAATTTTAAAAAGGTCCATATCAATCACATTGATGTTGCTTTCTTTGGCCAGCATGGTTTCTTCTATCCAGGTAATTAAACCGCTCCAATATTCTTTACCAACCAATACTACCGGAAACTCGGCAATTTTATTAGTTTGTACCAATGTTAATGATTCAAATAATTCGTCGATGGTTCCAAAACCACCGGGCATACCGATAAAGCCTTGTGAGTATTTTAAGAAAACGGTTTTACGTACAAAGAAGTAATTGAAGTCGATGCTTTTATCTCTGTCTATATAATCGTTTGGTTTTTGTTCGAAGGGCAATGTAATATTTAAACCTACTGAATTTCCTTTTCCGCGTTTAGCTCCTTTGTTGGCAGCTTCCATGATACCCGGACCACCGCCGGTGATGATCCCATAACCCTGTTGTGTTAATTTAAAGGCTATTTCTTCGGCTAAGATGTAATATTTATTTTCGGGCCTGGTACGCGCCGATCCAAATATGGAAACGCAGGGGCCTATTTGTTGCATTTTTTCGAAGCCATTCACAAACTCACTCATGATCTTAAAGATCTGCCAGCTATCTGATGCTTTTACGTCGTTCCAGTCTTTGGAGGCAAATGCTTTTCTTATTTTATCTTCTTTATCGGGGGTCATATATTTTCCGTGGTTATTTTATTTGATTACGAATTTAATACGAATATACGAATCTAGGTTTGATTACGAATCTAATACGAATATACAAATCTGTGTTTATAATTCTTTCTTTAAAAATGGTGCAGTATAACCTTTTTTTGATTTTACAAGTTCTTCGGGCGTGCCTGTGAACAATATCTCGCCACCGCCTTTACCGCCTTCCATGCCCACATCAATAAGGTGATCGGCTACTTTAATAATATCCATATTATGTTCAATAACCAGTACGGTATTGCCATGATCAACCAATCGGTTCAATACACCCAATAAGATGCGGATATCTTCGAAGTGTAAACCGGTTGTTGGTTCATCTAAAATATATAAGGTATTGCCTGTATCGCGTTTGCTTAATTCGGTAGATAATTTTACACGCTGAGCTTCACCACCACTTAAGGTAGTTGCCTGTTGTCCCAGGGTAATATATCCCAAACCAACATCCTGCAGGGTTTTTATCTGCCGGAAAATGTTTGGCAGGTGTTCAAAATATTCGCAGGCCTGATCGATGGTCATGTTCAAAACATCGCTGATAGATTTTCCTTTGTAACGTACTTCCAGTGTTTCGCGGTTATAACGTTTACCATTACAGCCATCACAGTTCACATATACGTCGGGCAGGAAATTCATCTCAATGGTTTTTACACCGGCGCCGCCGCAAATTTCGCAGCGACCGCCTTTTACGTTGAATGAAAAACGCCCCGGCTTATAACCACGGATCTTTGATTCGGGTAACTCAGCAAACAAATTGCGAATGTCAGAAAATACACTGGTGTATGTTGCCGGGTTACTGCGAGGCGTACGGCCAATAGGCGATTGATCGATGTCAATTACTTTATCAATATGTTCAAGACCTGTAAATGATTTATGAGGTAACGGACGTTTTTCTGAATTATAAAAGTAGTTGCTTAAAATAGGGTAGAGGGTTTCATTGATCAAACTCGATTTACCGCTACCACTGACACCCGTTACGCAAATAAATTTGCCCAAAGGAATTTCCACACTTACATTTTTTAAGTTATGGCCTGTGCAACCTTTTAATACAAGTTTTTTGCCATTGCCTTTACGGCGAACTTTTGGCACTTCAATGCTTCTTTTACCGGTAATATAATCGGCAGTAATGGTATTGAACTTCAACATCTCTTTAGGAGGTGCTGCTGCAATCACTCTTCCACCATGTACACCTGCGCCCGGACCGATATCGATCACATAATCACTTTCAATGATCATATCTTTATCGTGTTCAACAACCAATACGCTATTACCAACGTCGCGTAAGTTTTTAAGAGCTTCAATTAAACGTACATTATCGCGTTGGTGCAAGCCAATACTCGGCTCATCTAAAATGTATAACACACCAACGAGTTGCGAACCAATTTGTGTTGCCAAACGAATACGTTGCGCTTCGCCACCACTCAGGGTTTTTGATGAACGGTTCAGGGTCACATAATCCAAACCAACTTCCAAAAGAAAACCGATTCGTGTACGGATCTCTTTGAGTACTTCTTTGGCAATGACGTTTTGTGATTTGCTTAAACGCTTTTCAATACCGTTGAACCAGTCGCCTAAAATATTAATATCCATTTCAGAGAGTTCTGAAATGTTCTTTTTATCAATTTTAAAATAGAGTGCTTCTTTTTTCAATCGTGTTCCATCGCAAACCGAGCAATTTATTTTATTGGTAAAACCTTCAACCCAGCGCAGCATGGCAGGAGAAGGATCTTCTTCGGCCTGGCGTGAAATATGTGTAGCAATACCATCAAAGGATGAGCTATAACCGTTAGCATTTGTATCTGATTTTACAGTAAATAATTCTTCGGTACCATTCAATAAAATATTCACAGCTTCTTCCGGAATATCTTCAAAAGGTGTATCTAAATTAAATTTATATTTTTCGCCAATGGCTTCAATTTGTTTGAATACCCAGATACTTTTTGATGGCCCTAAAGGAGCAATAGCACCTTTGCGAATGGATATTTTTTGATTGGGAACTATTTTACTGATGTCGACTTCTGATACAACACCAAGGCCATTGCAATGCGGACACGCGCCGTAGGGCGAGTTGAAGGAGAATAAATTAGGAGCAGGTTCGTCATACGATATGCCTGACGTAGGACACATTAACGAACGACTGAAGAATTGAACTTTCCCATAGCCAAAAGCCTGTGTTGTTTTTTTCTTTGCTTTTGGATTTTCCTCTTCATGTTCCAGCACCATAATGGTTCCTTTACCTTGTTTCATGGCCGTTTGTAAAGACTGATACAAACGCACTTTGATGTCTTTGGTGATTTCCAAACGGTCTACAACTATTTCAATATCGTGAATTTTGTAACGATCTACCTGCATTTTGGGTGTGATGTCTACTATTGCACCATCAATACGCACTTTATTGAATCCTTTTTTACGAACATCCTCAAACAATTCGCGGTAATGTCCTTTACGACCTTTAACAACAGGCGCCAGTAAATTTATTTTCTTATCCTTGTATTTTTCCAGGATAAGATCAATGATCTGATCATCGCTGTAACGCACCATTTTTTCGCCGGTCACATACGAATAAGCTTCTCCCGAACGAGCAAAGAGTAAACGCAAAAAATCGTAGATCTCGGTAATGGTACCAACTGTAGAGCGGGGGTTTTTATTGACTGTTTTTTGCTCAATAGAAATAACAGGACTTAAGCCGGAGATCTTATCTACATCCGGGCGTTCCATGTTACCAAGGAACTGGCGGGCATAGCTTGAAAAACTTTCAATGTAGCGGCGCTGTCCTTCGGCATAAATGGTATCAAATGCCAGGGATGATTTTCCGCTTCCACTAAGTCCTGTTAGTACTACTAATTTATTGCGAGGTATTGTAAGTGATATATCTTTTAAGTTATGTGCCCTTGCACCGATAACTTCTATTTGTTCTTCTTCCATTTTTTTAAGGGGCAGAAGAGAATCAAGACTATTTTGATGCAGGACTTTTAATCTCGTGGATCTCTTTTGTCTTGTGTCTCTTGTGTCTATTTTTTTAAAGTGTCTGTTATTATTTTTAAAGTGTCTTTCGTTGGTACTATGAGTGTTGTATCTCTTGTTGCATCCTGAGGGTAAACATCATTAAAGTAAACACTCAGATCAAGGTTTTTGTTTTTTGGAACTTTGAATTGAAAGGTTTTTTTATCGGGATTATGCAACTGATCTCCGATGAGCCATGGATTAAAGGTTTTTAAAACGATCACGTTGGTATTAACCTGTTTTGCAAAGGCCTGAAGATTGGTAATGGATGAATCGACCTTAATAATTTTAAATGCCGGAAATGCGCTCATTTTCTTTAATTTGGTCTTAACCCCAAAATGAGTAGGGTTAGAGAGCAGTGTTTTATAAGCTAGTATCCTGTAGATAAAGCTTCCTGTTTCCTTATTCAATAAAAGGTCATAATAATTATTGGTATTTTGTTTTTTTAGTGCGTTTTGAATACCTCCAATTCCTACATTATAGGCTGCTGCAGAGAGTGTCCAGTTCTTAAAATAATTGTGGGCATCTTTAAAATGCTTACAGGCTACAACGGTTGCTTTTTCTACATCCAGGCGTTCATCTATCTCGCTGTTAACCGTTAAGCCATAATGCTGAGCCGTAACAGGCATTAGCTGCCAAAACCCGGATGCTCCAACAGGAGATACTACGTTTGATAAATGGCTCTCAATAATAGCCACGTATTTGAAATCGTCGGGTACACCTTCTTTTTTAAGAATCGGTTCAATTAAAGGAAACCATTTTTGTGCTTTGTTAAATAATGCCAGCGATGAGTTTTTCCAGGTCTTATTGGCAAAGAATTCCTTTTCAAGACTTTCTTTTATCTCATAATCGTTTTGAGGTACCCGTTCGCCAGCAAACTCAAGATTGGCAGGAATATTTAACCCAAGAACTTTAAAGTTTGAATTAGAGTAATCCAACTGGTTTTGCTTTGGATTGAAAACGATCAGCTCGATGAGGAAAATAATAATGAACCACGACCCAAAACTCACATAAGCTTTTTTGTAAAGAGGAGTTGGTTCGCGAAAAATTTTTAATATCCAGACAGATATGGTCACTTTCTTTTTATGATCGTATTCAGATATAAAGATACGAAAGTGATAGCACAAAAAATAATGGAAATAATTAGCCAGATCGTCTGGTAATTAAGGATAAGATTGAGCGCTAAAGCCAGTCCCACAAGACCTATCCCAAAAAAGAGGATAGCGATCCTTTTTTCGGTAATGCCTTTAAAGAATAAATGATGTGTGGTATGGTCCTTTCCGCCAATAAAGGGCGATTTACCTTTGCGCATACGGTTGATGCTTACGGTAAATGTATCGGTTAAAGGTAAAATAAACACCAGGGCCACTGATAAAAAACCCATTAATACCGGACTTACGGAAAACCAGGTATTATTTACCAGCGAAAACGAATTCCAGCAATAGTCGATACCCACAACAGCTAAAAAAGCCCCTAAAAACTGACTACCAGTATCACCCATGAACATTTTGGCCGGATGCCAGTTATATACTAAAAAGCCTAACAACGAACCCAGGATCCCTAAACTTAAGATAGGAATAGGCGTAAGGATCATATTCAAGTTTAAGTTTAACGCGATCACAAAAGTTAAAATTACGATAGAAACAATAGTAGTGATCCCATCCATATTATCGAGCATATTAACTGAATTCATCAGACCAATGACCCAGAAAATGGTTAAGCCAAAATTAAAAGCCTCATTTGGGAAAATACTGATCTTTGTTCCGGTAAAATATAATACCAAGCCACAGATCAATTGAGTGATAAATTTTAATAAGGGTTGTGTATTATAAGCATCGTCGGCAAGACCCATTAAAAACGCAATGGTACACACTATAAATACACCAATGATCTTTAGGTTGCCATAATGAAGTGGTAACAGGTTATTAATGAAATTTAGTACAATAAAGGTACAAAGGAACACAACAAAAAAGGAGATCCCTCCCACAGATGGTCTGATAGTTGGATTCCAACGTATTTCTTTATGAGTGGATTGGTGCTGGCGAGCACCAAGTGTTTGTGAGAATTTAAGAAGAATAGAATTAAAAACAATAGAGAGTATAAAGGTTATGCCGATAACCAATACAACAAATAATAAGATATTGTTTTGAAAACTATTCATTTTTAAAAAGGACTATTAAAGTCTTTGAATGTAGTACCTATAAGATCTTTTTCAGACAATACAGGATCAACAACATTCCAGTTGATCTTTAGGTCTGCATCGTTCCATAATACAGTTCCTTCAGAAGCTTTATTGTAAACATTAGTACACTTGTATGAAAATATGGTATTATCTTTTAAAGTCAAAAAACCATGGGCAAAGCCCGGTGGGATATAGAACATGGTCTTATTTTCTTCTGTTAGTTCAATAGCAACATGTTGTCCGTAGGTTGGAGAGTGCTTTCGGATATCAACAGCTATATCCAAAACGGCACCTGTAATAACCCGTACTAGTTTTCCCTGGGCAAAAGGCGGCGCCTGAAAATGCAATCCTCTTAATACACCTGCGTTCGATAAGGATTGATTATCCTGCATGAAATTTACATCGATACCATGTTGCTTAAAAACATCCGCGTTGTAGCTTTCAAAAAAATAGCCTCTTGCATCTGCAAATACTCTTGGCTTGATAATTAATAGGTCCTTTATTTTAGTTTCAATTATTTCCATAATTTTGAGATACCCTGCTTTTTTTCTACTTTATCATCTGAATAATAGCCATTTCCGTATCCATAACCATATCCATAACCATATCCGTATTTATAACCGTAGTTCGAACGTGTTGTATCAACGCCATTTAATATCATCGACAGATTTTTAATACTGGCTTCATTTATTAACTTATCCAATATCTGTACGAATGCTTTTTTAGAATAATCTGCCCTGAATACATAGATCGGAAAATCTGCTTTTTGAATGGTAGTGATACCATCCGTTACTAAACCAATAGGAGGATTATCAAATACAATATAATCGTAAGAAAGTTTTAACTCTTCTATCAATGTATTTAAACGATTGCTAATGATCAATTCGGATGGATTGGGAGGAATAGGTCCGGCAGTAATATAATCCAGATTTGGGAAATGACTTTTATTGATACAATCTTTTACCGAAGTCATATTGGTAAGGATGGTACTCATACCTACATCATTAGAAACTCCAAAGCCTTTATGGATCTTTGGTTTTCTCATGTCAAGATCCAACAGGATAACTTTTTTGCCGGTATAAGCTAAAATACCGGCTATGTTTAAGCATACAAAGGTTTTTCCTTCTCCCGAAATTGAGGAAGTAACAGCAATGATCTTAGAGCCTTCGCTATTATTAATAAAATTCAGGTTAGAACGAATACTTCTGAATGCTTCGGCAATTTGAGATTTAGGGTTTTTATCAACCACTAATTGAGAAACAGGAACATCACTTTCGTAATTTGGTACAATTCCCAATACAGAAACCGACGCATCAATGTTATTTACAACATCGTTAACCGAAGTGATCTTATCATGGAGGAAATAACGAGTGAAAACAAGTAAAAGTGATAGCATCAGAGCCAGTAATAGAGCAATAACAATGGTCATCTTTTTATTTGGAGATACCCATGCACCGCTATTAACGGCTTCTTCTAAAATTACGTTTGCCGATACAAACCCTGCTTTGTTAATGGAGAATTCTGTTTTCTTTTCCAATAACATGGTATAGTACTTTTCGCTGATGCTGAATAAACGCATTAACCTTGAATGCTCCAGGTCTTCTTCTGGATGGTTCACATTTTTACTTTGGTATTCGGAATATTTTTGAGTTAAGGTTGTATACCTTGATTTATACTTTAATCGAACCGCATTGATCGTTTCGATCAATAATTTTTTTTGATTTTCGATACTGAAGTTAATTTGTCGGATGTTTTCGCTATTAGGCGTAACCATGTATAAAAGGTCTTCCTTCTCCAGTAATAACTTTTGGATGCTTTGCGTATATTCTTTAATAGCGCTTTCGTATTCTGTTCCCGAAATTAATGAGATAAGCTGGTAAGTATCAATACTTTTGTTTTTAAGGATATTTTGCTGAAGTTCGGCCAGTATCTTTTCATCCATTTCAACTTTGAGCAGATCATCCTCAATTCTTGACATTCGCAGTAAGTTAGGGTCTACAGTAGTAGGCTTTACTTCATAATTATGATCTTTTCTGAATTCCTGCAGATTGTTCTCTGAAATTTTCAGATCCCCGAATACTTCTTCGAGTTTGCCATCAATAAAAGCAAGGATACTCTTGGAGCTCTCACTTTTTCGTTCAACATCGTACTGTAAATATTCATTTGAGATACGATTTACCAGATCCCTTGATTTTTCAGGGTTTACATCTTTTACTTTAACCTGTATCGTTCCGGCAGCTTCATTCACTAATTTAATATCAATTTTTGATTGAAGATTTGAAGTAACATTATCAACATTATTAATAATAAAATATGATTTATTGTTTTCCGTCAATTGCGATTTTACCACCTTATCGTCCAGCAATGCATTAGGTGATATACTTAATTCAAAGTAAGGTGTTATAAGTACGTTGGAAGTAGAGAATGGTTTTGTGAAATTTTTTCCTTCTGTGCTAAATGAAATCGTCCCCGAATTAGGACTGTTAAAATTAATGTATATTTTAACTCCATATATGTTATTGCGTTTTACATTAAATTTAACCAAATAGGGTGATGATATATATAACTCGTTGTTTTTAAATGTTCCTTCATTAAAATAACTGATCTGTACATCCGATTTTTCGACAACTCGTTTTAAGAAGATCTTGGAATGGATCTGTTCCATTGCGGTTGCTATCTTGTTGTCTCCATCATCATATTTGGTCAATTGAAGCACTTTAGATGCCTCGTTATTCTCGTTTATCTGAATGAGGGTTGATGATTCGTATTCAGGTTGGCTGTACCTTAAATATACAGTTGCAATACCAAGACTGATCAGAAAAAACGCCAGCACAAACCATAAGCTTTTTTTGACAATATAAAGCACCAATCCAAGGTCCAGTTCACTACTGAATTTAGAAACCCGGTCTCTGTATTTATCTATTGAGTTATTTCCCTGAGGTTGGATCATTTTATTCTCGTTACGAGAGTATAAAGTAAAAACGTAGAACTGATCAATGAAATGATCGGTGTCATTTCCCCTACTAAAGTTCGGGCAAGCCTGTATCTTGGCTCAACATAAATGATATCATGTGCCAACACAACCGTATTTCCAACGGCTATACCTTCTATTTTTGATAGATCCATTAAATAAACCTTAGGTTTGTCGCCTTGATTACGGATCAATTTAACTTTATAAGCTTTTCCGTCTTCCAAAATTCCACCAGTTAATGCCAAAGCTTCAATAACGGTTGTATTGTTATTGGTTAAATTTAATACTTTGGCAGCTCCTCCGTTCCCTGGAAATACAATAACACGTTTATTGGTTACCTGTAAATAAACAAATGGTTTAACAAAATATTTTTCATACACCTGTTCTAAATATTCGGTTGCTTCTCTTACGCTTAAACCAGCTAATTTTATTCTTCCACAAAGTGGTAGCTGACAAGTTCCATCTCTATTAACTACATAGTCTAATTCAATAAAACGAGTTAACTGATTTGAAGTGGCTAAATCGACGATCTTAAAACCATCGTTTGAAAAGATCCTCATATTGATAACATCATTTGCATCGATCTTGTAATCCTGTTTAGAAAGTGAGTCGGCAATTTTATCGTAGGCGTAATCTTTTGGTGTTTTTAACATTAAGTTTGAACGAAACACCTTACACGAAGAGAACCAAAGTAAAAGTGGAAGAAACAAAAGATATTTAAAAAAACGCATAGGTGTGTTATATGTTACAAAGTTAGAATTTATCCCTTAATATCAAAAATCATGCTCTTTTTAGTAAACCTTGATATAATTGACGCATATCGTTTACTAAACGTGTATAGCTATATTTAGAAAGGGCCCAATCTTCTCCTTTTTTTGAAGTTTCTGCCAATTGGATGTGTTTGGTACAGGCTGTTATCAAGTTGCTGAAAAAAGTGGCTTTATCTGTTATTTCGGATAATAAACCGCATTCTGGATGTAAAACATCTTCTATGCCACCAACATTGGTTGAGACCACATATTTACCCGCTGCCTGAGCTTCAATGATACTCACGGGTGTTCCCTCATTTAAAGAGGTAAGTGCAACAATATCCAAACCATGCAAAGCCCATTCAACATTTGTTATCCAAGATGTAAATATGACATCCACTTTAGCTTTCGGGTCGTTCGACCAGCTTACATTGAATTGAGCACAGGCAGCAGTAATTATGTCTCTGGTATCGCCATCACCAATAATAAAAGCTTTGAAGTTAGTTATGCCGTTTTGTTTTAATTGAGCAATAGCCTCTATAAATAAGCTGTGATTTTTAATGGGAGCAAGTCTTCCTATGATACCAATAGCCAATTGATCAGTGTTAAGATCATATTTCTCTCTGAACTCTTTACGGTTTTTCTCTTTATTCAGAGTGAATTTTGTGAGGTCAAAACCAAGGGGTACAACATGTATCTTTTCTTTGGGAGCTATTTTAAAGGTTTCGGATAGTTCCAGTTTTTGCTTATTGCTGATGGCAATAATAGCGGTAGAATGTTTTGCGAGATAACGTTCAATGACCTTATAAACCTCTGTTTTTAGTTTTCCGAAATAAGAATGAAACACATGCCCATGAAAGGTATGGATAATAATAGGAACATTACAATCTATAGCCGCCAAACGGCCAATTGCACCGGCTTTTGAAGCGTGTGTGTGAACGATATCGGGTTTGAATTCCTTAATGATCTTTTTTATTTCTTTGTAAGCCTTATAATCCGATCTTAAATTGATCTCCCGTTGAAACTGACCCAAAACCCGAGGCTTTAGTCCTAATCCTTGTGGAATATAAAGCGAACTATCTTCACCTTCTTCTTCTGGTCCACCTACCAAAAGTGTTTCAAAATCATCTTCCAGATATTTTGAGAGGTAACTCACATTGTATGTGATGCCACCTATGTTAAATCGGTTAATTATACGGAGGACCTTTGTCAAAATTAGTTCAGGTTTAATTCGGTTGAAAGTTTTTTAAAGTCAATACCATCAAAGTTACCGGAACTCATCATTAACAGCACATGGTTCTTTAATGATTTTGATTTAAGATAGTTTGTTAAGGTGTTACTATCGGTAAATACTTTCAGGTCTTTTCGGTTAAAGTAATTCAATACCTGTTCTTCGGTAATAGGTTTTAATTTTTTGTGAGCTATAGTATGCGGATTAAAATAAACAATGGCTTCATCAGCATCATTCATGGCACCATCATACTCAGCTAAAAAGGTTTCATTCAAACTACTAAAGGTGTGAAGTTCCATACATGCCAGTACCTTTCGATCAGTAAACTGCTGTTTAGTTGCCTGCGTGGTAGCTTTTAGCTTGGATGGAGAATGGGCAAAGTCTTTATAGAATGCAAAATCGTCGGTCTTCGAAACCAGCTCCAATCGCTTTGCGGCTCCTTTAAAAGATTGTATGGCTTCGTAAAACTGAGTATCGGTTAAGCCAAGTTTATTACATACCAAATGTGCTCCATTCAAATTCATCAGGTTATGGTTACCGAATATTTGCAATGGAATATCTTTATTATTATCTTCTAAAATGGTTGTCCCTTTGTCTATGCGATGTTTAGGAATAGAATAGGGTATTTTGGTAATATTATTTGACAAACCTGAATTTGCAGCTACTTTTTGTAATTCTTTGTCTTCGTTGCAATAGATCAGGTTACCATTTGGTTCTATCAGGTCAACAAATTTTTCAAACTGGTTCACATAATTTTTAAAGGTTGGAAACACATTGATATGATCCCAGGCAATGCCGCTTAAAATAGCAATGTTTGGTTTGTATAAATGAAACTTAGGTCGTCTGTCAATCGGTGAAGCCAGGTATTCATCCCCTTCAATAATAGCAATGGGCGCTTCTTTGGTTAATTTTACCATGGTGTTAAAACCTTCGAGTTGTGCTCCTACCATAAAATCAGCATCCATTTTATTGAAATGCAGTACATGCAATATCATAGCTGTTATGGTTGTTTTGCCGTGGCTGCCTCCAATTACTACGCGTGTTTTATCTTTAGTGGCCTCATAGATATATTCGGGGTATGAATACACTTTTAAACCAAGTTCTTTTGCTTTTATCAGTTCGGGATTGTCTTCACGAGCATGCATGCCCAGTATCACTGCGTCAATGCCAGAAGTGATCTTTTCTGTAAACCAGCCTATTTCAGATGGTAATATACCTGCATTTTTTAAACGGGTTCTGGATGGCTCATTTATTTCATCATCACTACCGGTAACTTTAAAGCCTTTTTCGTGTAAAGCTAAAGCCATATTGTGCATAGCGCTGCCGCCTATTGCAATTAAATGAACACGCATATAAGTGTGATTTTGTTTTACACGAAGTAAAGCTTTTATAACAAAAAATGCAGACCGTTATGATCTGCATTTTAAACACAGCTTTGTTAGTACTAAGCTGCCATTTTTGGAGTTGGTTTTCCTAATTGGTATAACAATTTAGCATGAGCTGCAATTGCACCTACAAATGTCTTTTTTGAATAATAAGGTAAATTGAATTCTTTGGCTGTTTGTTGAATGATCGGGGCTATTTTTTTGTAGTGAACATGACAAATATTTGGAAATAAATGATGCTCGACCTGAAAATTTAAACCACCTACAAACCAGGAGAACGCCCAGCTTTTTTGCGCAAAGTTAGTGGTTGTTTTTAATTGGTGAGCTGCCCAGTCATCCTGCATATTACCATTTGAATCGGGTAAAGGAAACTCGGTCATATCAACTACATGAGCCGGTTGAAAGATCAATGCTAAGATCAATCCACAGGTAAAATGCATGATCGACCATCCAATAACGATTTGATACCAGGGATTGTCCATAACTAATAAAGGTAAAGCAAGACTGTAACCTAAATAGAACAGTTTATTAAGGATCAATAAGATCAATTGTCTTTTATAAGTTGTTTTTTTGGTAACCAACAATCCCATTTTGTTGTAACGGGATAATTGCTGGAAATCTTTAGTAGTGGCCCACATAATGGTCATTAAACCATAAAAGAACCAGGCATACAAGAACTGAAATTTGTGTATCTTTTTATATTCGGCATGCGGGTCAAATCTCATGAATCCCGGAGGAGCAATATCCTCATCATGATCATGAATATTCGTATACGTATGATGTAAGGTATTATGTTGTAACTGCCAGTTGATAGAGCTGCCACCAATAAAATTCATACTACGGCACATTAAAGCATTTAGTTTGGCATTACGGGCGTAAGAACCATGGTTGGCATCATGCATGATAGATAAGCCAATTCCACTCATTCCAAAGCCCATTAATATACATAATAAGGACTGGATCCATAAATTGTCAAAGGTATTAAAGATCAATAATAAGAAAGGTGTGAAATATAAGGTAAACATGAAAATGGATTTAATAACCATTTGTGCGTTACCGTAGCGCGAAAGATTGTTTTCTTTAAAGTACTCGTCGACACGTTTTTTTGCTGTGTTGTAAAAGGAACGATTGGCATTATTGAATCGGATTGTTTGTGCACTCATTTTTATTGTATGGTTTTTGTGTTTCGGAAGACAAATATAGTCTAAAAAAGCAAAAATGCAAGGCAGTTAAACTGTTAATAATGAACAATTTATCGTTGGTAATTCCCACTTTCTAGACGTAAATGGTTTATTGCCGGAGGAATGTTATTTATAAAGCGATAGAATTTCTTGGGTAATTTTTTCCACATCGGCTTTTTGGCTTTTTTTACCAAACGAAAAACGGATGCAATCCTCAGATTCTTCCTTTTCGAGACCCATTGCTGTTAATACATGAGAAGGTTGGGCTTGGGCCGATGTACACGCTGAACCCAGTGAAACAGCATAGTTGCTCTTTATATGAGAGAAAACTGTACTTCCGTCCTTTAATTTTGGAAAGTAAAGATTAGAGGTGTTGTAAAGCCTGTATCTTGTTGATCCATTGATTCTTAAGTCTGATATCTCAAGTAGTTGATGTTCCAAATATCCTCTTATTTTTGAGATATTCATATTATCATCCCAGAAATCCGTTTTTGCAATTTCGCAGGCTTTCCCTAAACCAACAATACCGGTTACATTTAAAGTACCACTGCGTTTGTGATTTTCGTGCCCGCCACCATGTAATAAAGGGATCAAACTCACTCTGGGGTCTTTGCGTCTAATATATAAAGCACCTACACCTTTTGGTCCGTATAGTTTATGTGCAGAAATGCAACACAGATCCAATCCCATTTCGTTCACATCAATGGGTAGCTTGCCGGCCATTTGGGCAGTATCACTAAAAAAAATGGCATTGTGTTGGTGAGTGATCTTAGAGATTTTTTCAAGGTCCTGTAAAACACCGGTCTCGTTATTAGCTGCCATAATTGCTACTAAAATAGTTTTATCCGTAAAGCTTTCTTTGAGTTCATCCAGATCAATGCGACCTTCTCTGTCAACATTGAGATAAGTAACTGTTGCTCCTTTTTCTTCTAAATAAGAACAGGTATCCAAAACGGCTTTGTGTTCTGTTTTGCAGGTAATGATATGATTGCCTTTACTTTGATAAGCTTCAACTACACCTTTTAATGCCATATTAATGGCTTCCGTGGCACCTGATGTAAATACAATTTCAGAGTTTTCTGCTCCAATAAAATCTGCCACCTGTTGTCGGGCTTTCTCAATAGCGCCTTGGGCATACCAACCTAAAGCGTGCGTATTACTGGAAGCATTTCCAAAATGTTCGGTGAAAAAAGGAAGCATTTCTGCTAGTACTCTTTGATCTACGGGTGTTGTAGCATTATAATCAAAGTATATCATTAGTGATTACGAATTTGAAAATACGAATATACGAATCTGTATGTGTGCTGGTGTACACAGATTCGCATATTTGTAAAAATTCGTAATTATTAATTTGGAATAACTATGCTCTCTCGATTATAGCAGCATAACCTTGTCCAACACCAATACACATGGTTACCAAAGCGTATTTTTTATTTTGAAGATTCAGTTCAATGGCGGCTGAATTAATGATGCGGGCACCACTCATTCCCAGAGGATGGCCTAATGCAATAGCCCCTCCATTTGGATTGATACGTGGATCCTTGTCATCCAGTCCCCATTGACGAGTGCAACCTAAAGCCTGTGCCGCAAATGCTTCATTCAATTCAATAATATCAATATCTTTCCAGCTTAAACCGGCTTTTTTTAAAGCCTGGTTAGCTGCTTCAACCGGACCTAATCCCATGATGCGCGGCTCAACACCAACAACAGCATTGCTTACAATACGTGCCAATGGCTTTAAGTTATATGTTTTAATAGCATTTTCACCTGCCAATAAAATAGCAGCGGCTCCATCATTTAATCCCGATGCATTACCTGCAGTAACGGTGCCTTCTTTTCTAAAAGATGGCTTTAATTTTTGCAAACCTTCTAAAGTGGTACTGGCTTTGGCAAATTCATCCGTTTTAAAGATCAAAGCATCGCCTTTTTTTTGAGGGATCTCAACCGATACAATTTCTTTTTCAAATCTTCCGGCAGCCATTGCTTTGGCAGCTTTTTGTTGACTCCATAATGCAAAGGCATCCTGGTCTTCGCGGCTGATCTTATGCATTTCTGCTACATTTTCAGCAGTATCACCCATAGCATCAACACCAAATTGTTCTTTCAATTTAGGGTTAATAAAACGCCATCCAAAACTACTGTCAAATAATTGCTGGTCGCGCCCAAAGGCTGAACCGGCTTTACTCATTACTAACGGACCACGGGTCATGTTTTCAACTCCCGAAGAGATCATTAATTCTGCATCACCTAATTGGATATATCTAGCGGCATCAATTGTGGCACTTAAGCCAGATGCGCATAAACGGTTAACGGTTTGTCCGGGAACCGTAATAGGTAAACCGGCCATTAATGAAGCCATGCGGGCCACGTTGCGATTGTCCTCTCCGGCCTGGTTGGCACAGCCCATGATCACATCACCAACTTTGGAGAAATCAACAGAGGGATTTTTAGCTATTAATTCTTTTAAAACCAATGTCGCTAAATCATCTGCTCTAACTGTTGAAAGTGTTCCTCCAAAATTTCCGATGGCAGTTCTAAGTCCGTTTATAATATAAGCTTGTTGCATAGTATAGATTTGATTTTCGAATTACAAAAATATCGTTTTTGTTTACATTACTCATTAAAATAGACGTTTTAATCATTTAAAGTTTTTTCACATACTAAAGCCGCCAAATTTGCGTTACTTTGTAGTTGAAAAACAAGCATTTAATTCTATTTTTTGAAAAAAAACCTGTTCTATAGTTTATTTTTCCTTAACGTATTTTTCTTTTCTAAGATAAATGCTCAGATTCCTGCGCCAGAATTAAGATGCGTAGCAGTTAATGGAAGTAGTGTGACGCTATCATGGATTATTCCTCCGGATCCTTTGGGCGTGTTTTCAGGTTACGAAATTTACGGTTCTAATACACAAACAGGAACATATGGATTGGTTGCATCAACATCTACTTATAATCAAACATCTTTTGTTTTTTTATGGCCTCCAATAAATGTTCAGTCCTGGTATTTTTATATTTTGGCAAGTGGTGGCACAGGACCTTTTCCTCATTCAGATACATTACGATCTATTTCCTTAAATGTATCGGGAGGAAGTGTTAATGGCGTTTCCAGTTTAAACTGGAATGCAATTCACACACCATTATTACCATCTTCTTCCCCAACATATACGGTTTCAAGAGAGTATCCTACCGGAACATGGAATGTTATTTATACGGGCAATAAATTAAATTATAAAGATACAATTTACCGTTGTAAAGTATTTTATAACTATAAAGTAGAGATCTCTGATTCTTTCGGCTGTACTTCTGTTTCCAATATAAAAGGAGATACTTGCAGGAATATACAACCACCTCCAACCATTATTGTTGATTCAGCTTCGGTTAATGCTAACGGAGATGTGGATATAGGGTGGGAGCCTTCTCCATACCAGGATGTAACCTGTTATGTGATCTTTAAATCAAGTGGTGGTTTTTTAACTCCTGTAGATACAATCTGTGGTCCCGGAAGTACTGTGTATACAGTTCTTGGTGCAGCAGCCGGAACTTCCTCCCAGGGATATTGCGTTGCTGCAGTAGATAGTTGCGGGAACTACGCCATTCCGAGTTTAACACATAACACTATTTTTTTGACAGCTCCTGTTTATGACCTGTGTTCGCGAACAGCAGTGTTGAGCTGGACGCCGTATAATAATTTACCGAAGGGCGTTTTAAAATATGATATCCTGTGTTCTGTTAATTCAGGATCATATGCATTAGTAGGATCATCAACATCAACTTCTTTTTCACATGTGGGATTGATACCAGGTGCTAATTATTGTTATTATATCAGAGTTTGGAACACAGATAATGCAATGAGCGCTAGGTCTAACAAGTCCTGTTTTATAGCTACCGGATTACCCGGACCTGCTTTTGTGTATATTAATTCGGTAAGTGTAAATACCACCAGTAAGCAAATGGAAATAACTTTTACGGTTGATACTACAAACCCTTTCAAAGGATGCAATATTTATAAATCAGAAGATGGGATCAATTATACAAAGTTAGCCTTTGTTAATTCATCAACCCTTATGCCTCAAACATACACGGATGCTAATGTTAAAACGTCTGAGAAAAATTATTATTATAAGATACAGGCAGCCGATGATTGTAATAATCCGGGAGTTTGGAGCGATTCTTCAAAATCGATCGTGTTGCATGTGAGTAATGATAACGAGAATATTTTTTTAAATACATTGAGCTGGGATGATTACAGTGTCTGGAATGCCGGTGTTGAATCCTTTAATATATACCGGGCAGTAAATGGCGTTTTTGATCCGGGTCCGATCATGAACGTAACGGCCGGAACCAGAACCTATACAGATGATGTGCAAAATAACGTAAGTGACCAGGGTAAATTCTCTTATTATGTAGAAGCAGTTGAAGGATCAGGTAATATTTATGGCTTTAAGGATAAGGCGAAATCGAATCCGGCTGATGCTTATGTTGAAGTAACGGTTTTTGTACCTAATGCATTTGCGCCAAAAGGTTTTAATAACGTATGGTTGCCGGTAGCGCAATACGTTGAAAAAACGGATTATAAAGTGATGGTATTTAACCGCTGGGGTGATAAGATCTTTGAAACCCATAGTGACACAGAAGGCTGGACAGGTAATGCAGCTACTGATGATGTGTATGTATACATCATTGAATACAAAAATGCACGCGGTGAATTTGTTCAGCTAAAAGGGCATCTTAATATCCTTCGTTAAGCTCTTCTTAGCAATTCATTTTTAATAAGTTTCGGTTTTCTTTAGGTTTTAAGCTGTAACCTCGGTTAAATTTGAAGTTATATTTAAATGAGATTATTTCGAAACATATTATTTGGCTTTATTTTATTAGGCGTACAAATTGTCTTTGCACAGGTAAAAAAAACAGAACCATCTTTAACAAGGGTGTTGTTTGTGTTTGATGCCAGTAATAGCATGAAGACCAAGCATAGTACTACTACACGTATCCAGGGTGCAAAAGATCTTTTCTATAAATTTTTAGACAGCCTCAATAAACAAAAGAATATTCAGTTTGCCTTACGCATGTATGGCCACACAGTAAAATATCCTCCGGGAGATTGTAAAGATTCGAAACTGGTGGTGCCTTTTGGTAAGAATAATGTTGCATTGATCAAAAGTAAAGTAGCCGAAGCAAAGCCAACAGGTATTACACCAATTGAACACTCGTTAACAGAATCGGCCAACGACTTTCCTGATACCAAAGCGGTGAACATGATCATTTTAATTACTGATGGGATAGAGGAGTGCGAAGGCGATCCTTGCAAAGCAAGAATGAAATTAATGGAAAAGGGAATTGTTTTTAAACCTTTTATAATTGGTATTGGTTTATCACCCGAACAAATAAAAACGTTTGAGTGCGTGGGCGACTATTATGATTTTGATAATACATCGCTGGTAACGGATATCAGCGCGATCATTTCCAAACAAAAATTAAATAAAACATCTGCACAGGTAAATTTGCTTGACTCAAAATCATTGCCAACCGAAACCAATGTGAACATGACCTTTTACAATACAGCCACAGGTAACTATGCCTACAATTACATACATACATTGAACCAAAAGAATAATCCTGACACCTTGTATCTTGATGATTTCCCTACTTACAAGGTCATTGCTCATACGATTCCTCCAACCGAAAGTAAAGATGTAAAACTCACACAGGGAAAACATACTATTATTCCTATTGATGCACCACAGGGTTTTATTGAACTTAGAAGACCGGCAGGCGTTTATAATTTTAATGAAAGGATCAAAAGCATTGTGCGTAGATCCAATACAAATATGCAAACCCTGAACGTTCAGTTAATGAACACAACCGAGAAATATATTACAGGTAATTACGATCTTGAAATATTGACCCTCCCTAGAACATATATTAATGCAGTTACTGTAGCACAATCTCAAACTAAATTGATAGAGTTGCCAAACGCAGGCCTGTTAACCGTGAAAGCATTGGATAACGGTGATGGTAGTATTTACAAAGACACTAAAAAACTGGAATGGGTTTGTAATTTAAACGCTACAACTTCGCAAGTTTACTATTTGCAACCAGGTAATTACAGGATAGAGTGGAGGGCGAAAAGCTTAAAAGGATCTATTTATACCATTGAAAAGAAGTTTACGGTGAAGTCGGATATTGAAACGAAGGTTGAGTTGTATAAGTAATGTCATTGCAAACGTAGTGAAGCAATCTCATACTTATTTTTTCTTGTCATT
>JAZKGE010000053.1:1158-22407 GCA_040386075.1 Bacteroidota bacterium | reverse complement strand
ATACTTTTTTCATGGTTGAATGTGGTTTAGAGTTATGATTATACAAATATAAACTATTTGCAAAGGGAGTTGCCAATTTTAACTCCAAAAAGCTTATTTGAAATGTTAAAAAAATAAAACTGTATTTTTCCTGAAATTTGCTTTTTTCGATTTAGATTCCTAAATTTATAATAACTAAAAGCTAACGCATGAAAAAAACAATTATTCTATCAAGTCTTGTTCTTTCATTTTTTTCAATTAAAGCTCAATCAAATGCTTTATGGAAAGAAGTCAACGAAAATCAAATATCAGTAACCGGTAAAAGAGAAATCGTTCCGGAAAAATATAAAACATTTCGCCTGGATGTTAACGCTTTGCAGGCACTTTTAGCTACGGCTCCTTTAGACAAGAATGTTCCGGTAGAGTATTCTTCGGTTATCATTAGCCTTCCTTTACCAAACGGAACGACGCAGGATTTCAAATTAACTGAATCTCCTGTAATGGATGATGCTTTGCAAGCTAGCTATCCTAATATCAGAACATATAACATCAGAGGTATTGATGATAAATATGCCAGCGGAAAACTGGATTTTACTGAATATGGATTTCATGGTATGATCCGTAGTCCTTATGGCGACATCTTCATTGACCCGTTTTGCAGACAGAATATAACCGATTATATTTCCTACTATACAAGTGATTTTATAAAACCATTGCATGAGCGCGGAATTTGTGAAGGTGTAATTGAAGATATTGATAATATTGACAACAATGTTGCAAAAACTGCTCAAACAAATGCCATCTGTGCAGGGGCAAATTTAAAAACATACCGTTTAGCTGTTGGTTGCACAGGCGAATATGCACGTGCGGCTTGTGGAACAGGCACAAACACTCCTACTACTGCTCAAATATTAGCAAAAGTTGTTATCAGTGTTAACCGCGTGGATGGTGTTTACGAAACAGAAGTAGCTGTAAAACTAGTATTAGTTGCAACTACAACGTTAGTATTATACGGAGTACCTGGAACGGGTTATACAGTTTCAGAAAACAATAACGCCAGCACGTTAATTACAAAAAGTCAGTCGTTAATTACAAGCCAGATCGGGACTGCTAATTTTGATATAGGCCATACGTTTAGCACTGGTGGTGGAGGTTTAGCTGGCTTAGGAGTTGTTTGTAGTGCCTCACAAAAAGCACGTGGAATTACTGGAAGTCCAAGCCCTGTTGGTGATGCTTATGATATTGATTATGTAGCACATGAAATAGGTCATCAATTTAATTGTAACCACACATTTAATGGTAGCACAAATTCTTGTGCAGGAAATGGAAGTGCGGCAAATGCTGTAGAGCCCGGTAGCGGTGTAACCATTATGGCTTATGCAGGTATTTGCTCGCCGCAAGATATAGCATCTAATAGTATTGCTTATTTTCACGGTATAAGTTATGATGTACTTACAAATTTCATAAACACTGGTGGTGGTAATAGCTGTGATGTATTAACAACAACTGGAAATACCGCGCCAAGTGTAAATGCTGGATCAAGTTATGTAATTCCAAAAGGAACGCCTTTTCAATTAACAGGTTCGGCAACTGATCCCGACGGAGATGCATTAACTTACCAATGGGAAGAAATGGATGCAGGAGTAGGTTTTGCAAGTTGGAATTCAGGAAAAAAACCGTATTTTAGATCATACGCTCCGGTAGCTAGTCCAACACGCTTATTTCCAAAACTGGCAAATGTTGTTGCTGGGACTTACACAAACTCTGCAGGAGAATTTTTACCAGGTGCGGCAGGAACTACATTTACTACCAATACCACTTTAAATTTCAGATTAAACGCCAGAGATAATAAAATGGGAGGCGGTGGAATTTGTTCTGCCTCCACTCAAGTTACAGTTGTAGCTTCTGCGGGTCCGTTTGCTGTTACATCTCAAAGTGTAACAGGTATTTCATATCCCGGTGGTTCAACACAAACTATAAACTGGAACGTTAATGGTACTGATCTTGCTCCTATTAATTGTGCAAACGTAAATATTTACATCAGCGCTGATAACGGGAACACCTTTACATTATCAGTAGCAAATACACCAAATGATGGTTCACAAGCTATTACCCTGCCAACTTTTACAGTAAACAAACCTACTTGCCGTGTGAAAGTAGAGAGTATCGGCAATGTATTTTTTGATATCAATAAAAAGATGTTTACCATCACCGCTACCGTTACCGGCTTAAATCAACATGCAGCCAATACTGTAAATATACAGTTGTATCCTAACCCATTTTCAAGTTCTGTAAAAGTTGATATTAACGCAACTAATGTTTTAGACGAGAATAAAACAGTGATCAATGTGTATGACATTTTAGGGAACTTAGTAAGAACAGAAAACATTAAATTAACAGAGAATTTCTCTAAAGTTTACGACTTTTCTTCTTTAGCAAATGGCTCTTATATCGTTGTAGTAACTGATGGAAAACAAAAATCTGTAGCAAGATTAATTAAAATGTAATTATCTGATTTAGACGCTCTAAAAAAAATCGAAAATAATTTTTTTTATAAGTATTTATTATTAGATTTGGGCATAACAATTTTTAAACAAATAAAATGAGCACAGGAACAGTAAAATTTTTCAATGAAACTAAAGGATTTGGTTTTATTAAAGATGACGAATCAGGAAAAGAGTATTTCGTACACGTAACAGGATTATCTGATAAGATCAGAGAAAACGATGCGGTTACTTTCGATATTCAAGAAGGTAAAAAAGGATTAAATGCAGTAAACGTAAAACTATCATAGTTATATAATACCATTTAAAAACTTATCCCCGAAGAAATTCGGGGATTTTTTTTGCTCTTAAAATCCGTCAAAAAATCTACAAAAAGATAGGTAAGTGAATAAAAAAAAGGTATTTTAGACGACTCATAAAAAAAACACTACACTACTTATGGCACAAGCTACTGAACCAAAAACCGGACATCCAAAAGGTCTATATTTCTTATTTTTTACTGAAATGTGGGAACGTTTTAGCTATTACGGAATGCGCGCAATTTTCATTTTGTTCATGACCAAAGTATTGTTAATGAAAGATAATGAAGCATCTGAAATTTATGGTAGCTACACAGGGTTGGTTTATTTAACGCCTTTATTGGGAGGCTATTTATGTGATAAATTTTTAGGGAACCGCCGCAGTATTATTATTGGTGGTTTATTAATGGCTCTGGGCCAGTTCTTAATGTTCATTAGCGCCAATGTTGGAGCTGAGGGTGGAGTATCCATCATGTGGGCAGCTTTAACAGCTATTATCATTGGTAACGGTTTCTTTAAACCAAACATTTCTACCATGGTAGGGCAATTATACCCTGCAGGTGATAGAAGAATTGACAGTGCCTTTACTATTTTTTATATGGGAATTAACTTAGGAGCGTTCTTCTCTCCGTTAATTTGCGGGTCAATGGATTTCAAATGGGGCTTTTTAATGGCTTGTATCGGTATGATCGTTAGTTTGATCTGTTTCGTTATTTTTCAAAAGAAATATCTGATCTCAGAAGAAGGTAAGGAAATTGGTTTGCCGGTTAAGAAACTCGACCTCAAAAACATTTTAGTGATCATTGGATCTATCGCTATTATTTTCTTCATGCTGAACTTTAAACAAATGTTTAAGACCAATTTAGACGTTATTGGCTATTTTATTTATGGAGCTATGATCTTAATGCCGATCATTATTTTAACTGATAAAAGTTTAACCAAGGTTGAACGTAACCGTATCATTGTTATTTTCATATTAGCATTTTTCGTGATCTTTTTCTGGGGTGCATTTGAACAAGCAGGAGCATCGTTAACTTTATTTGCCGACAGACAAACTAACCGTACGATTTTTGGTTGGGAAATGCCTGCATCTTATTTTCAATCTGTGAATCCGTTGGCAGTTATTTGCTTAGCGCCTGTATTTTCATTGATCTGGGGATTTTTATATATCAGAAAACTGGAGCCATCTTCTCCAAAGAAAATGGCCTTAGGTTTAGCATTAGTGGCGCTTGGTTATATCGTTATCGCTATTGCTGTTAAAGGACTTGGGATTTCTGACAAAGTAAGTATGTGGTGGTTGGTTGCCTTGTATATTATTCACTCAATGGGTGAGTTATGTTTATCGCCAATAGGTTTATCAATGGTTTCTAAACTGGCACCTTTACGTTTATCTTCTTTAATGATGGGAACCTGGTTTTTGGCCAACGCAGCTGCTAACAAATTTGCAGGGACCTTAAGTGCTTTGATCCCTCCTACCCCTGATCCTGCTAATCCTACTCCATTGGATTTCCCTTCATTTGTTGGATTTCAGATCACTAACCTATATGAATTCTTCATGGTGTTTATTTTAATGACGGCAGCGGCAGCCGGAATTTTATTTGTACTGAGCTCGTGGTTACAAAAAATGATGAAAGAAGGACATGTTGAAGGACATGCTGAAGAATTACGTTAATCATATTTAAATCTACCTTAAACCCTAATAAGCCTCCTATTCAAAAAAGGTTTATTAGGGTTTTTTATTAAAAAAAACGATCATGGAAAAACAACTGACGATAGAAGAAATACAAAACTTTAAAGGCAAGTATCCAAAACAAATATGGCCATTGTTCTTTAGCGAGATGTGGGAACGTTTCAGCTTTTATGGTATGCGGGGGATGTTGGTGTTTTTTATGATCAACCACCTTGATTTTAATGAAGTAGTTGCCAATTTGCAATACGGTGCTACCCAAGCCTTTGTTTATGCCTTTACGTTTGTAGGAGGTTTGTTTGCCGATAAGATCTTAGGAAAGCGTCGCTCACTATTTTGGGGTGGCATTTTAATGATCATTGGAAGTGTGTTATTGGCTATCAATCCAAGCGACTTCTTTTTTTTAGGTATTGCGTTTAATGTGGTAGGTACCGGTTTTTTTAAGCCCAATATTTCGAGTATGGTTGGTAATTTATACAGAGAAGGAGATAACAGAGTTGACGCAGGTTTTATGTTGTTTTATGCCGGTGTAAATGCCGGAGCTTTTTTTGGAGGTTATGCCTGTATCGCTATTGGAAAAGGCGAAATGCTTTCGGGATTGGTTGCTGAGTCGGCCCGCTGGAATGTCGCTTTTGGATTATCGTCGGTATTTATGGTTATTAGTTTGTTGACCTTTACGCAAACTCAAAAAAAATTAGGTAACATTGGATTGTCCCCATTACTACATTTACCAAAAAACACGCGGTTAACCCGGGAAATTTTAACCTTTACAGGCTCTTTGATCGCTGTACCCGTAATTATGTTCATGGTAGCTAAAACCGAATACACAGATTGGTTCATGTATACCATTGGGCCTTTAGCTGTATTGTATGTTGTTTTTGAAATGCGCAATTTTTCGATCACAGAAAACAAAAAACTGGTGGCAGCTTTATTGTTCATGATCTTTTCTATCTTCTTTTGGGCATTCTTTGAACAAAGCGGCGGTTCACTGAGTATTTTTGCAGCTAATAATTTAAGCGATTCCATACTTGGTGTGCACCTCGACCCGAATGGCGTTAATAATTCTTCAAACTCTTTATACGTTATTATTTTTGCCACTCCTTTAGGATTATTATGGCTATGGTTGGCTAACCGTAAAGCTGAGCCAAATACCATTGTTAAATTTGGATTAGGTTTTATATTTTTAGCTATTGGGTTTTATATCTTTTATTCGAGTAAATTTTTCGCAGATGGAAACGGTATTTCTTCTCTCGGACTTTTTGCATTTGGTTGGTTCATTGTTACGTTTGGAGAACTATGCCTCTCTCCTATCGGAACATCTGTTATGACCAAACTATCACCCACCAAACTGCAAGCCGTAATTATGGGTATGTGGTTTTTGGCAAGTGCTTATGGGCAATATTTTGCTGGTTTGTTAGGGGCAAATATTGCCAGCGCTTCCGAAAATTCATCCAATCTTGAAAAACTGATTATATATGCAGATGGATACAAACAATTAGCAATTTATGCTCTGATAGCAGGTATCTTATTGATTATCATATCTCCCATGGTTAAAAAATTAATGGGCGGCGTTAAATAAAAAAAATAACCATCTGATAAGATTTACGTGATCTAAATTAACAGTTTTTGGCATTAGCTTTGCTTCACAAATGACCATGTTTAACTGGAAAGATATATCAATGGCAGGGATCATCATCCTGGCGATCGTATTTTACACTTGCAAAAAAAGCACTTTACAAGCTTCTATTAATTCTCCCGAAAACAGAGTGAGCAACTTTGTAACCCAAGACATTTCCACATTCGCTTCCGTATCAGATAATACATATACCGAATTTCACGAAAACTCCCCGGTAAACTGGATCACTTTTGATGAGGCTTATGTTAAATGCAAAAAAAATCCGCGTCCAATTATGGTTGATGTTTATACCACCTGGTGTGGCCCATGCAAAATGATGAGTTCTCAAACTTTTAATAACCCTCAAATAGCGAAATACATTAACGATAATTTTTATGCTGTAAAATTTGACGCAGAAAGTAAAGACAGTGTGAAATTTGATAAATATGTATTTGTTTCTACAGATATAACTAATCCAAAAGCACCCCACCAATTTGCAGCTTCTATTTTAGATAATCAAATGGCTTATCCATCTATTGTTTTTTTAAATAACCAGATCCAGCGTTTGGATGTTTTAAAAGGATTTATGCCCCCACAAAAATTTGAGCCTGTTTTAACTTATTATGGTTCGGGTGATTATCAAAAAACAAAATGGGAAGATTACGAAAAAAGTTTCGTGACCTCTGTTAAATAATTCATCTTATTTTTTCTTAAAGATCTTTTTGAATTTTTCCTTTAATCTTCCTGATACATTTCCGGTTTGCTGATCCCCGATCAGGTAGCCATATGGATTTAATTCAGGAATATGATCGAAGATGATCTTAGCTACGCCAAGCATTGGCAAAAACAGGATCATTCCGGCTACACCCCAAATTAGACCGCCAACCAATAATATAAGGATAGTAAAAAAACCGCTAAGGTTTACTTCGCCGCCAATGATATAAGGTTCAATAAAGTAATTATCAATTCCTTGTATGATAACAATAACCGCTAAGGCACCTATTGCTGTATCGGTAGAATCGCCGGTTACCAACGCCACTGCGCATGGAAATAATCCGCCTATGATCGATCCCACGTATGGGATAATAGTTAACAAAGCTGCAACAAAAGCCAGTAGAAAAGCATTTTCCAAACCGATGATCACAAAACCCAAAGTAAATAAACCAGTGAAAATTAAAATTGACAAAACCCTGCCTCTCAAATAACTTTGAGATACCTTGCTGATCTTTTGAATCACTTTTTTTGCCTCTTCAGGTTGTGTTTTATCACAAAGCATGATAAAAAAACTTTCATATTTTTCGCGTTGCAGAAGGAATAAAAAAGTAAATATCAAAACCATTACGGCCGACCCAATTATTCCAACCACTCCTGCGAGAATTCCTTTTAATTTTTCTCCTCCGGATTCCATAAACGATTTTACCTGTTTATTGATCACTTCATCCTGTTTCCCTTCCGGAATATTTAGTTTTTGAGCTATGTAATCCTGAGCTTTCACAACAAACTCCTGTGATTTTTTCTCTATGGTCGGAAAATCATCGGCCAGTTTTTTTGCTTGCATATATACCAGCAAGCCGATCACAAAAGCAACAATAATAATGATCAATAAAGAAAGAATAGCAGTTAAAAAACGCTTTACACCTTTTTCCTCGAGTTTATTGGATAAAGGCGTGAATAACATTGCAAAGAATATTGAAAATGTGACTGGAATTAAAACCTGTTTAGCAAAATATAATATAATGCAGGTTAGGATTACGAAAATTAAAAAACGGTTGACTTCTTTTAAAGCTATTTTTTCTATCATAATATTAAAGATTCAAACACTATACCCTCACAAATTCAATTTGAACAGGGATTTGCAGGAAAAAATTGCCCGAAATGGGTAAATCTTATTTGAATTTCATGACCGTCACGTCACAGTTTTATACAACACTGTAAAATATAAAAAAACGACTAAACGCATTTATGAAACGTCAGATTACCATTATGACGCAATTAATTTGTAATTTAGCACGAAATAAATGATTTTATTTCAAAAAATTGGCCGTCTTAAAAATATATATTGTTGATGACCATCAAATGTTGATTGATGGTTTAAAAGCTCTACTAAGCGGGGAAAAGCATATATCTATTGTTGGTGAGCATACACTTCCAAAAGTAGCCGTTAAAGAAATTACTGAATATCGTCCGGATATTGTGTTGACCGATATTAATATGCCCGAAATGGACGGTATTGAATTGACAAAAGAGATCAAAAAAACAAATCCTGATGTTAAAGTTATTGCGCTTTCTATGTTTGGCGAACGTGAAACTATCAGCGATATGCTGAAAGCCGGTGTAAGTGCTTATATTTTAAAGAACACAGGAAAACAGGAGCTTTTAAATGCCATTGAAAAAGTAGCTAATGGCGGAACATTTTTTAGCGAAGAAGTAAGTGCCGAAATGATGAAGGTTTCTCCTATCAGTGATAGCAAAGAAATTACATTATCCCTGAGAGAAATTGAAGTTATTGAATTGATAGCTAAAGAATATACCAATGCAAAAATTGCTGATGCACTTTTTATCAGCGAACGTACAGTTGAAACTCATCGTAAGAACATTTTCAGAAAAACAGACACAAAAAGTGTTATCGGCCTTCTAAAGTATTGTGTTGAAAGAAAGATCATCAAGCCTATCAAATAGGCATCGCATGCTGAATTACAAATTCATAGTTTACATTTTGGTGTTTTTGGGAACCAAATCTTTTGCTATTTCTGAACCCGACAGTCTTCTTCAACTTGTTAATTCAAGCAAAGGCAAACAAAAAGCAGACGCTTTAAATGCTATTGCATTTTACTATTGCTATAATGAACCAAATAAAGCAAAACATTATGCATTTACTTCTCTTAAAGTATGTGAACGTGAAAATTACAGTGAAGGCTGGGGTAAAGCTTACATACGTTTAGGAATAGCTTATGATGTTTCGGGTAATTACGATAGTTCAGTATACTGTTATAATCAGGCCCTTAAAAAATATACCAGTCCAAAAGGCATTGGCGCAGCATATAACAACCTGGGATTAATAGAATGGAAGCATTCTAAACTAAAAGATGCCATTGGCTATTTTTATAAAGCAATGCCCTATTTTCAACAAATTGAAGATAAGAACTACCTGGCCAATCTTTACAACAACATTGGATTGATATTTCAGGAAACAAAAGATCACCGAAAAGCTTTATCGTTTTTTTTGAAAGCTGTTGAATTATACCGTCTTATTGAAGACATGGATAATATGGGTGGTACATATACCAATATTAGCAACGCCTATAGTTGGATGGGCAAAAAAGATTCAGCATTATATTACATAAATCAATCAATTGATTACAATTCAAAAGCAAATAACATTTATGGTTTAAGTATTGCCTACATTGATCTTGGCAGCCTATTGGTGTCAAAGGATTATAAACGATATGATGAAGCGCTTATTTACTATCACAAGTCACTCGCCCTGAAAAAACAGATGAATGAAGAAGAGGGTATCGTATTCATATATATTGATATAGCTGATATACATCATCGCAAGCAACAAAACGACAGTTTTATTTTTTACAGTTATAAAGCTTTAGAGATCAGCAAGAAAAATAATTTTCTGGGCCGCCAAAAAAAATTATATCAGAATTTTGCAGAGTTTTATGCCGAGCAAAAGAATGCAGATAGCGTTTATACGTATTTGAATTTATTCAATACATTAAAAGATTCTATTTACAATAAAGAATTCAATTCGGCACTGGCAGATGCTGAGACCAAATATGAAACAAAAGAAAAAGAGCTAACCATTCAGTTACAGGATAACCAGATCAGCAAAAAAAATTATTACATCGTTGCGTTATTATTTTCATTGATCAGTATTGCCCTTATTTTCATTCTTTTATATCACAGATATAAAGCCAGGCAAAAAAATAAATTACAAGCCGAGATCATTCATCAACAGGACCTTGCAACCAAGGCCGTGCTGGAAGCAGAAGAGAACGAACGTAAAAGAGTGGCAACAGATCTGCACGATAGCGTTGGACAGATCCTGTCTGCCGTTAAGATTAATTTATCTGCGATGGAAACAAGTATTGCAAAAGACAATCTGCCTAAGTATGATAATATCATGAATATGGTTGATAATGCTTGTAAAGAAGTGAGAGCCATTGCCCATAACATGATGCCAAATTCTTTACTTAAAAATGGATTGGTTTCGGCCATTAAAGAATTCATTAATCAGATCAACTCCGATGTTTTAAAAATAACCTTAAACACCAGCGGTCTTAGCAACAGACTTGAGTCTAATACCGAAATGGTATTATACCGTGTAGTTCAGGAAAGTGTGAATAATGTTATTAAACATGCGCAGGCCAGTACGCTTGAGATCCAGATCATACTTGATGAAGAAGGCGTGTCATTAACTATTGAAGATAACGGAAAAGGATTCGATACTACCAAACAATCGGAAGGAATAGGCTTGCAAAATCTTCGCTCACGTATCACTTTTTTAAAAGGAGAGATCGACATACAATCGGCTCCTGGTAAAGGAACTCTGATCGCAATCTTTATAGGTTCAAATCACCAACCTGCCTAATATTCATGTATTTGAATAATTTAGCGGCTTCGACTTTACTTTTTTGAGTTCAAAAATAATGATCGGCGTTATGATGAATGTTGGACCCAGCCAAAGTATGATTGGATTTACAGGAATATGACTGCTTTGGTTAACTAAAAATGCCGTTATGGCGCCGATATAACTTCCACACATATTACCAATGTGTTTTTTCAGCCAATAAAGTGTTTCGGTTTGCCCTTTTACAAATCTCATTATGTTTCTATACACACCATACGTTCCTATAACTCCAAACACAAATGGAATAATGGCCTCAAACCTTCCTTTTTGATGATACACTATAAAGGAAAAAATGATCATTCCTAAAAATGTGATCCCGGCAACACCTTCTATTAACCAATCAATAAAATGAGGTTTTTGTCCGTTATGCAGATTCTTCAGTTTTAAAGCGCGGTAAGCAATAACCGTTGAATAATAAGTAAAAATACCGATCAAAAATAAAAACTGAAGTTGTTTTACTACCGAAATAAAAGTTGCAGTAACAAAAACAAGGGTCATGCACCAAAAGTAAAATTTGCCAACAGGCTTATGTTTTGGTGTATTACTTTTTAAAATAATAGCCAGCGCGCCCGAAACTAAAGCACCTGTTGCGGCAAGCACATGAATAAAAAGCATAATTGAGTTGATGTTTTTCATAAATTGAGTTTTAAAATTTGTACAAAACTACAATTAGTGATAACCCATATCAAATAAAAGGGCTGATTAGCAATACTTTGGGATAAATATCAGATCCCTGGGACGAATGACAAAGCATTAAATATAATTTGGGATATTCGTTAAAAAATCATCTCCATTTAATTCTTACGTTTTTTGTATCTTTTACAAAACTGCTCCGTTGCATATTAAGAAACAACCTAATTTAAGGCTTTATGCCAATAGAGGACGAAAAACTATATATTGAAAGGTCGAAAACAGATCTCCAATGTTTTGAACCTTTGTACATACATTATTATCCCCAGATACTAAAATTTGTATATAAAAGGGTCGAATCGTTAGATCATTCAAGGGAGATCACTGCTATTGTATTTACTAAAGGATTAAACAACATTAAAAAATACAAAGATCAGGGTTTCCCGTTTTCGAGCTGGCTTTATAGAATAGCTATAAATGAAATAAATCAATTTTACAGAGATTCTAAAAAAATGAGAGCCATCAGCATTGATGAGAAAGGGATTACTGCGATTGCCGCAGAAACTGATACCGACAAGAGAGAAATGCTCTCACATTTAAAAATGGCAATGAAACATCTTTCCGAAGAAGAATTATTAATTATTGAGCTTCGGTATTTTGAAGAGCGACCTTTTGCTGAAGTTTCGCAGATACTTGGCATTACCGAAAATAATGCAAAAGTGAAAACCTACAGGATCATTGATAAATTAAAAGAAGTTTATGCCAAAATAGCCTGATAAATTAACTCATTAAGAACATGAAAAATTATAAAATACTAGAAGATCGTCCGGAGTTAAGTTCAAAAGAGCTTACCGAAGGAATGGATTTTGCAAATATCAAAACACAGGTAGCTGCTGCAAAAATGATTTCACTAAAAATTATTGTTTTTAAAGTATTTCTTAGTTCTGTGATCATTACTTCAGGACTGTTGATCTATAAACATTACACAAGCCCTGTAATGAATAATACAGTAACATTGGTTGATCCTATTAGTAAAGCATCAGAAACACCTCAAAAAAGTGCAAATACGGAAGCGAATCATATAGATTCACTTAAACCTGAAGCTAAAGAAATCAAAAGCATTATACAACCAACAAAAACAGCCTCTTTAGTTGACACAATTAAAGCAAATACAATTTCCATAAAAACAACTCCTTCAATAGTTTCAGTAATTAGTGTTACAAAAGAGGCTACCATTGACACTGTAGTTGAAACTCGAATTATGAGTACATACACATCATGTATCAATAATACAAAACAAACACTGTCGAAGATCACAAGCCCAAAAACCTGCAAAATATGGCAGCCTAACGATTTTTGCACTATCACTAATACACAGCCTTTTAATTACACCATTGACTGTGATGTATCGGATTATGACCATATAAATTGCGCGACAGTATATACTAGCGAGGTTACCTGTGTACTATTAACCCTGACAGGTAATGGAAAACAGCATCTGAAAATTGAAAATAAATTAAAAAATATTGTGTTGATCAATGCGATTAGCCATACTTCACAAGCTCCAATAATGATTGGTATCGGCAATGACAATAAATTTTTAGGCGCAAATTTTAAAGCGAAAAAATTTTTGATAGCCTATAATAAGCAAATTGACATTTATTTGTTCTTTAAAAAAGCAAAGCCTGGTGATAAGGTCATCATCAATAATTTTATTGAAGCTATCATCGAACCCTAAACGATCCTATTTCAAAGTCTCAAGCCTTTCAAATAATGCCTTACTGTAATTTCGGGATACCGGAATAGTATCGTCTGAGCCGGTTTTAAAACTAATTCTATAACCCTGGGCATTTCCTTTGATATGATTGACCTGCTTTAAATTAACGATATAACTTCGATGACATCTCAATATAAAAGGAAAAGTAATTTGTGATTCCAATCTTTTTAAACTACTTCTAATCAGCTGTTTTGTGACATACTTATCTTTAATAAAAACTACATTTGAATAATTGTCTGCCGATTCGATGTAAAGTAATTCTTCGGGCTTCAATTCTAAACTATCTTTTTCATTCTCCGCAATTAATAATAATGTCTTTTGATTTTGTGTCGCATTTTCTTCACCCGTATTTACTTCCGATCGATGCTGAAATTTCAGAATTTCTGTTTCCATTAATTCTGCATCTTTTTTATTTAATGTAATAAAACGATTATATTTCAATACAACATTAGCTGTTATTGGAAAAATAGCCAGTAAAAATGTGGCAACAGATGTAAGCAACAACTCCTGGATATTAAAATGACTGATCCTGATCAAATTACTGTAACATAAATTACCAAAAGCAATAAACATTAATACCAACAACAAGGATAGTGTTTCTTTCCAAACCATCCAGGTTTCTTCGGGCTTTTGTGCATTTAAAACCTGAGTAGAAATGATCCTGAACACAAGCGGACAAATAAAAGAGACAAAACCAAAACCCACTAACTTTAGTGTTTTAAATTCTGTTTGCCATAACGAAATATCAAAAGGCTGAAAAATGATTAAGAACAATGCCACAAAGCAGCCAATATAAAAATCAGTAAGGATCTCTTTTAAAGAAAAGGAATTATAGGGATATGGCTTCTTTAAAAAGGAAAACATATTTATACAAGATCGCCATACAGATCAAAATCGCTGGCCTCATTGATCTTAACATTTGCAAAATCACCTATGCGCACATAGTTCGTATCTGTAGCCTTTACAAGCACTTCATTATCCACATCCGGACTATCAAATTCGGTGCGTCCAATAAAATAATCATTCTCTTTTCTATCAAATAAAACTTTATAGGTGTTCCCGATCTTTTCCTGATTCAGATTATATGAAATTTCCTGCTGAACTTTCATCACAGCATCTGCACGTTCTTTCTTCACTTTTTCTTTTACATCATCTTTCAATAAATGGGCGTGCGTATTTTCTTCATGCGAGTAAGTAAAGATACCTAAGCGCTCAAATTTTGTATCAGAAACCCATTGCAACATTTCTTCATGATCCTGTTGCGTTTCGCCCGGATAACCCGCGATCAGTGTAGTACGAATAGCAATACCCGGAACTTTATCTCTGATCTGATTAACCGTATCTATGGTTTTTTGTTTGGTAATGCCTCGACGCATACTCTTTAACATATTATCTGTAATGTGTTGTAAAGGCATATCCAGGTAATTGCATACATTACTTTTTTTATTCATCACATCCAATACGTCCATCGGAAAACCACTTGGGAAAGCATAATGCAATCGTATCCAGTCTATTCCTTCTACATCACTCAACTGATCAACCAAATTTGCGAGTTCACGTTTCTTATAAATATCCAGCCCGTAATACGTAAGATCCTGCGCAATTAATAATAATTCACGTGTACCTTTACTTGCCAGTAATTTTGCTCTGCTTACCAAAGCTTCAATAGGTTCAGAAACGTGGCCGCCACGCATTAAAGGAATAGCGCAAAAGCTGCATGGTCTGTCGCAACCTTCACTGATCTTGAAATATGCAAAATGATTAGGCGTAGTCAATAAACGTTCTCCAACCAACTCCTTTTTATAATCTGCTTTTAGGGTCTTTAATATTTTTGGTAATTCCCGGGTACCAAAATAGGCATCTACATCAGGTATTTCTTTTTCAAGATCTGCTTTATAACGCTCGCTTAAACAACCCGTAACATATAATTTTTCGATACTGCCTTCTTTTTTCGCCTCCACATAACGCAGGATGGTATCAATACTTTCCTGCTTGGCGTTCTCAACAAAACCGCAGGTATTAATGATAACAATATTATGGTCATCGTCTTCGCTCTCATGTTCCACATTAAAGTTATTAGCTTTTAACTGGCCCATTAAAACTTCGCTATCTACTATGTTTTTACTACAACCCAGGGTCACTACATTGACCTTGTTCTTTTTAAGTGTTTTTGTCTTCATTATTGGGCAAAGATACCACTTTAAACCTTGATTTTAATATGAAAATCGTATTTTTATGACATGAAGTTTCGTTTGTTTTACCCTTTTATTTTATCAATAGTATCTGTTCTGGGGGTTTCTCAAAATTGTGATACCATCTTTTTAAGAAAAATAACTACCGAATCACATGAGCAGTTATCCAAAGATATTCACAGATCATACAAGCTGGCATTAGAAGCATTTAATAATTCAAAAGAATGTCCAAACACAAAATATTATTTTGAGTCGGTTCTCTGTTTAAGCAATGCTTATTATCAAAAAGATCTGGGGGATTCGGTTGTTAAACTCATCGTTCCTATTCTCGAAAAATTACCTGCCAATGTACCTGTTTATTACAAAGCTGCGCTCAATCACAAATTAAGTTCGGGCTATGTGATGTTAATGGAACTTGAAATGGGATTAAGGCATAGCCTGGAAGCATTAAAAAATTATGAACTGATCAGGGATAGCGCTAACATATCCAATGCCATGGTAAATATTGCTAATATCTACCAGCAAAAAAGAAATTTTAAACAGTCGGATAAATACCTGAGAGGTGCGCAAAAAATTGCATCGAAACTACGCGTAAAGAGATCTTTAGGAAATGTGTACAACACCATGGGTATCTTATATGCCGAAAACGGACAACTGGACTCTGCCGAAAAATTCTTTTTATTATCTACTCAAATTCGCGAATTATTGGAAGATAATACAGCTTTAGCATGGAATTACAATAATTTGGGGGGAATTTATGTGATGTTGGAAAGACCTAAAGAAGCTATTATTTTTTTAGAAAAAGCGCTTGCCAAATTTGAGCAAAATGAAAATTTTGATGGACAAACATCCGTTGCAAATAATTTAGGAGAATTATACCTTACTGCGGGCAACTATAAAAAAGCGTTAGAATATTTCAGTTATTCGAGAAAGCTCTATATCAAAACCAATAACCCGGATAATCTGGAAAACCTTTATGGAAACTTATCTGTTTATTACGACAGGACGGGAGATATTAAAACGGCTTTCAGGTATTCAGATTCATTAATTCATTTGAAGGATTCTTTATATGGCAGTAAATTAGACAATAGCATTGCCGAAATGCAAACCATTTATGATGTAGAGAAAAAAGATCTTCAATTACTGGCCAACCAAAAAGAAATTGAAAAAGAAAAAGCGCAACGTAACTTCATTATATCAGCACTGCTGTTTTTTGTAGTACTTTTTATCATCGCTATTTGGGCATTTAATCAGAAACGAAAAACAAGCAGGTTATTAGAAACAAAAAATAGTGAGTTGGAAAATGCTAACCATGAAATTTCTTATCAAAAAGAACAGTTGAGCGAAAAACAAAAAGAAATAGTTGACTCAATTAATTATGCAAAAAAAATCCAAACCGCGTTACTGGCAAGTGAAGAAATGCTTTTGGATAATTCCATAAAACATTTTATCTTATTTAAGCCAAAAGATATTGTGAGTGGGGATTTTACCTGGGCTACAAAGAATGACAATTTACTATACCTGGCCTGCTGTGATAGCACAGGACATGGCGTACCGGGCGCATTTATGAGCCTTTTGAATATTGGTTTTTTAAGTGAGGCAGTGAAGGAAAGACATATCAATGAACCAGGCGAGATATTTAATTATGTAAGAGACCGACTGATTGAAACTATTGGTAAAGATGAGCAGCAGGATGGGTTTGATGGGATATTACTTTGCATCGATCTAAGTACCAATATTATTAAATACGCTGCTGCAAATAATGCACCTATGATCGTTAGAAATAAGGAGCTCATTCATTTAAAATGCAATAAAATGCCTGTCGGAAAAGGAATTAGAACAGATTCCTTTGAAACCTTTACGCTTGATCGTAGAGAAAAAGACCATCTATACATGTTTACAGATGGATATCCTGACCAGTTTGGCGGTCCAAAAGGCAAGAAATTCAAATACAAACAACTGGAAGATCTTTTGATACAAAATTCTGCTTTAGACCTTAATTCCCAAAAAGAGCGTCTGGACGGGCAATTTGAGGGCTGGAAAGGCAATCTGGAACAAGTAGATGATGTGTGCGTTATTGGGATCGCATTTTAGCAATTCATAAATATCATGTATCTTTAAGGTAATGAAAAAAACACTTTTATTTTTACTCTTAGCTATATCCTGTTTGTGTACTGCACAAGACAAACGTTATATTGACAGCGTAAAAAACCTGACTAAATCAAAGATCGATACGGTCCGTTTTTCGGCTTATAGTGAACTGGTGTGGGTGTTAAAAGAAACAAACAAGGCTGAAGCTTTAACTTATGCCAATAACCTCTTAACAGAAGCTCAAAAGGCCTCAAAGCAAAAATGGATAGCACAGGGATTCAACGATATTGCTATCATTTATTTAAAAGCTGGTGATTATAAAAAATCGTTATATAACCTTGAAAAATCGTTAGCAATCAGAGAAAAACTAGGCGATAAAAAAGATGTGGCGTCAAGTTTAAGCAAAATAGCCAATATAAAGACAGAGAATGGTGAATATGGCAAAGCCATCGAATTACAACTAAAAACCTTAAAGATCTATGAAGAATTAAATATCAAGCCATATATCGCCTATACCTGTAATAATATAGGACAACTTTACAATACCATCAACGAATTTTCATTAAGTAACACCTATCTAATGAGAGCTTTCCATATCGAAAAAGAAATTGGTGATGTACAGGGAATGCCAATTACTCTGGCTGTAATTGGGAGTAACTATAACGACCTTCAGATAGCAGACTCTGCATTAAAATATTTGAGTGAAGCAAAAAGATTATTCAAAGATATTAAAGAGTATGCGTCTTATGCTATAGCATGTAATAATATAGGCTTACTATATAGAAAACTTAAGGAAAACGAAAAAGGTAAAGAAAACTACAACGAAGCTATTGAGGTTAGCCGGCAAATTGGCGACTCGGCCAGCATGGCATTATTTGAAAATAATTTAGCTAATATATTAATTGATGAAAAAAAATTCGATGAAGCTGAAAAAATGTTATTAAACTCGCTTGAAATTTCAAAGAAACTAGGAGTTGGCGAGAATACATTGAAAATTTATCAAAGCCTAACTGGTTTATATATTCAGAAAAAAGACCCGAAAAAAGCTGACTTTTATTTTGACAAATACCGTGCACAAAAAGATTCAATTTTCTCGACACAAACAGCTTCACAATTCTCTGAAGCACAAACTAAATTTGATGTTGAGAAAAAAGACCTTGAACTGGCAAAGAACAAAGCAGAAATAGAAGCAAAGGAAAAACAAAGCTTTATTAAGAATATCATCATTGCTTCTGTCATTGCATTGTCTGTTCTTTTATTTATTGTAGGGCTTTTATTTTATAGAAAAAAACGCATTGAACAACAAGCAAAATTAGATGCTGAAATTGCTGATCAGAAAGAAATACGTACTAAAGCAATATTGGAGGCAGAGGAAAAAGAACGTCGCCGTATCGCTCAAGACCTGCATGATGGCGTTGGACAATTATTAAGCGCAGCCAAATTGAATTTAAGCAATTTGGATTCGAAATTAGTTGCGCAAAATGATGAGCAAAAACTGGCCATGCAAAACGCATTGAGTTTGGTTGATGATTCTGTAAAAGAAGTAAGGGCTGTGTCACATAACATGATGCCAAATACACTGATCAAATTAGGTCTGGCAAGCGCTGTAAGAGAATTTATCACAAAACTGGGCAATGCCCCTACCCTTAAAGTTGATCTGGAGATTGTTGGTTTGGATACACGTTTGGATAATCAGATCGAAACTGTATTATACCGCGTTATTCAGGAGATCGTGAATAACATTATCAAACATGCTAAAGCTTCTCAGATAAGCATGCAGTTAATTCGTCATGATGCTGAATTAAATATTATGATAGAAGATAACGGTGTTGGGTTTGATACAGGCAAACTGGATTTATTTGAAGGCATCGGTTTAAAAGGCATACAAACCCGTATCGAATTTTTAAACGGATCTGTTCATTTTGATTCTTCTATTGGCAGAGGAACAACAGTTATTATTGATGTTCCGCTTGTTTAATGAGCTTTGCGTTTGATCATATTGAAATTTATTTTACTGAAGAACGAATAGAAAGTTTATTTTTTATCATTCTGGGATCAATAGCTATTATTTTAGCATTACTTTTTTTAGGCATCATTAAATATTCCTTTTTTAAAGGCATGGCAATTCCTCTGTTACTAATAGGCATTATTCAGTTAACCGTAGGAATAATTGTTTATAATCGTTCTGCGGAAGGCATGTATCATGTTAATCAGATGCGTATCAACGAACGCAGTAAACTTAAAACAGAAGAACTACCCAGAATGGAAAAGGTAATGAAAAATTTCATGGCCTATAAATGGCTAGAAATCGCTTTGCTTGTAGCCGGAGCCACTATCTTTATCGGCTTCTATAACTCTGCTCAAAGTTTCTGGAAAGGTTTTGGGTTAGCATTAATGATACAGGCAGGTGTTATGCTTAGCTTAGATCTGGTAGCCGAACAAAGAGCAAAAGAATATGTCGAAAATTTAACTATTCTTTAGGCAATTGAACGCAGAACATGGTACCTTTACCTTCTTCGCTTTCAAACCAGATCTTTCCATCCATAAGATCGATCAGCTTCTTAGCCATTGATAATCCAAGTCCCGACGACTTTTCGCCTTTAGTACCTTGTTTTCCTATAACGCGTCCATTAAATAATAAAGGCTTTATTTGCTCCGGTATACCTATACCATTATCTGATATGCAAATGATATAGCATGGTCCGTCTTCTTTTACATTAATATTAATCGATCCGCCATCATGTGTATATTTGATCGCATTTGACAATAGGTTATGAATGATCTGAAAAAACTTCACAGCATCAGAAGTTATGTTCAAATTAGTAAGCGACGTGGTTAATGTGAATTTTTTGTCTTTGTTCATCACTTTCAACTTGTCAAGTGTCACATTTATTTTTTCGATCACATCAAATCTCGTCTTTTTAACGTAAGTGCTTGCAGACTCCATGTGCTCTTCCAAAAGAAAATCATTTACAATATCTATGCATTGTTGCGTATTTTCCTGCATGATAGCAATTAATTTATTGATATCAGCCATATTATTCTCACTATAACCCTTTTGAATAAAGTTTATGATTTCTTTTGACAATAACAAAGGGCCGCTTAAATTATGAGTAAGCATATCCAATAATGTATCTTTTTGTGCCGTATACTTGATCAAATAATCCTCATGGCGTTTAGCCATGCTTATATCTTTTACAAATGCGGTGATCATGTTGCCATTATCCAACATCAATACATCACATACAAGGTGTTTAATGGGTTTATCGGGGAATTGCAATCTAAATTCAGTTGTATTTACATGCCCGGTAGCAATCAATTCTTCAAACCGTGAATTAAGGTATTGCTTATCTTCTGCTAAAATAAACTGCATTACCAGCTTACTGTCGTTTAAAATAGCAGTAGGATCGATCTCAAATATCTTTAAAAAATTATCATTTACATAAATGAATTTTTTGGATTCCAGATCATATACTATTATTCCATCATCCGTTAACTCACCTATCTTTTTTATGAAACTATAATCTTGTCTCTCCATACTTAATCAATAAAAATTCTTCTGGAGTAAATATAAGAAATAAGTTCAGCAACATTCTTAACACCTGTTTTATCAAAAAGATGCTTTCTATGTGTTTCCACAGTCTTTTCAGATATATCCAGCTGCTGGGCTATTTGCTTCGTTGAAAAGCCTTTGGTTATTTTCTCCAATACACTTCTTTCAGACTTGGTAAATGGCTCTATAATAGCTTTTAAAACGTCGTCGGTTTGTTCAATAAACTTTGTGTGATTTTTTGTTTTTTTTGGCCAGTGGAAAAAATCATAACTGGTAAGACGGA
>JAZKGE010000053.1:0-1148 GCA_040386075.1 Bacteroidota bacterium | reverse complement strand
TGATTTATTTTTTGTTTTTTTGATTATCTCTTTACATATATATATATTTCCACTGTATACCTGTTTAATAGCGTTTGCTAGTTCTTCATGACCCGATTTTTTGGAAACAAATCCCATTGCGCCTTTATAGAATATCTTGTTAACGCTTTCAACATTATCATACATTGTATGAGCAATTATTTTTATATCAGGATATTTTGTCAGAATTGCTTCACAAATATCATAGCCATTCAGTACTTTTTTTCCTTTAAAAATCTCCAATTGTAGATCAAGTACTACAACATCGATTTTATTTCTAAAAATAAGATCGTCGTTCTTTATCTCATCATGGTCATTATGGACAATTTCGATAAAAGGATATTGAGATAATAAAAAATTTACTCCTTCCTTAATTATTTTGTGGTCATCGATACAAGTAACTTTTATTTTATCATTCATAAATTGGCTCAGCTAGCATGCAAAACTAACAAATATCTTGGCACTAAATATCAGGGTTTTACCCTATGTATTTGACAATTATGGTTAGTTAATATGAATTACATTCACGGTAAATATAGCAGATATTGAAAGACAGAAAAATAAATATTTTTTTAGCTGATGATGACGAAGATGATCGTGGTTTTTTTCAGGAAGCTATTATAACCTTAAATGTAAATAGTGATCTAAAGATGGTTGATAATGGAGATAAAGCAATAAAATATTTTAAAACGACCAAAATGATGCCGGATTTTATATTTTTAGATATTAACATGCCTTTTAAAAATGGATTTGAATGCCTTAGATCTATTAAAGAGTTGTATCCTGCAAATGCCTATCATACGATCATTCTCTCCACTTCTATTGCCGAAAAAGACATCAATCTTAGTTATGAGCTTGGAGCAAGTGCTTATATTCAAAAGCCGGGAAGTTTTCTGGACTTAATTAAATATTTGGATCACTGCCTCAACAAGCTTGATTTTTCAATAAAACGAGAAGATTTTTTATTGAACATTCAGAATATTCAAAAAATCAGAACCTAAAACACGCAGGATTTTTAAAATAAAAAAGGCCTGTAATGTCTTACAGGCCTTTTAGTCGGGGTGGCCAGATTCGAACTGACGGCCTCCACGTCCCAAACGTGGCGCGATACCGGGCTACGCTACACCCCG
>JAZKGE010000052.1:0-47986 GCA_040386075.1 Bacteroidota bacterium | reverse complement strand
TAGTCATTATTATGTATCTTTCTATTCATTAAAAAAACACTATGACTAAAAGACATCTTTTAATCGTTTTAATTTTGAGTGTACTTTTATGTACAATTCCAAAATTATTCATAAAACATATTAAAAATTCTGAGCACGAAGATCATAGCGCTCCATTTGAATACTTTGCCTCTATGAGGTCTTTTCCTGATGCATCACTTGATATGGCAGCATATAATCAAATGCTAACTAATGCCGCGCTTGATTTTAATCATGCAAAATCTTCTTCATCTTTAACTTGGCAACAGGAAGGGCCAACAAATATTGGCGGTAGAATTACCTGTTTAAAAATTCATCCCACCAACCAAAATGTAATGTTTGCAGGTTGTCCGGGCGGCGGCTTATTTAAAACTATTGATGCGGGTGTAACCTGGGTACCGGTTTTTGATGCTCAACCATTTTTATCTATTTCATGTATTACGTTTGATCCTATAAATCCTTCAATTATTTATGTTGGAACCGGCGATCCGGATATTCCTTTTACATCATTTATAGGAAATGGTATTTATAAAAGTACGGATGATGGTCTATCGTGGAGTAATATTGGTCTTAACCAACAAGGCATTATCACTCAAATATTAGTAAATCCAAGTAACACCAACATGTTATACGTATCGGCAATGGGAACTCCAATGGTAAGAGATTTTAACCGCGGTATTTACAAAACAACAACAGGTGGTGCAAGTTGGTCACAAATTTTAAGTATTGATAACCAAACCGGAGTTAGCGATATGATGATGGACTTTACAAATCCGAATATTATCTATGCATGTAGTTGGAGCAGAATAAGAACAAATACGGAATCGTTTGGCTATAGCAATACCAGTAGAATTTATAAAACCATTAATGCTGGTACTAACTGGAATATTTTATCAAACGGCTTACCAAATACAAAATTAGCCCGATTTGGAATATGTATGAGTAAGCAAAATGCCAATAAAATTTATGTATCAGTTTGCGATTCTACTTATAATTTAGAAAACATGTATGTAAGCAACAATGGTGGTGCATTATTTACAGCTTTACCTGGTAGCGCAGATGCTTATGGATTATACAACGGTTTTGGTTGGTATTTTGGAAAAATTGCCGTTAACCCAACTAACGACAATGAAATATTTATTACAGGAGTAGAACATTTTAAAAGTACAGATGGTGGCAATTCATTTAATTTAAATCAACCACCATGGTGGAACTACAACCCACATGCGGATATACATGATGTACAATTTAAAACTAGTTCTGATTATATTATTGCTACTGATGGAGGTTTATATGAAACCTTTGATGATGGGGCGAATTGGTATAAAATAGATGACATACCTAACACACAATTTTATAAAGTAAATTATAATCCATTTAACAATGATGAATACTTAGGTGGTGCGCAGGATAATGGAACAATGGTTGGTGGACTTGTAAGTGGTATTAATTTCTGGAACAGAATATTTGGCGGAGATGGTTTTCAACCCCGCATTGACAATACAGACAACCAAATTATGTATACTGAAACTCAAAATGGAGATCTTTATGTAAGCATGGATGCGGGAAATAGTTTTAGCAGTTTTTCGAACCTAATTGATGGAAGCGATAGAAGAAACTGGGATATGCCTTATGTTTTTGGTGGAAACTCAAATTCAATTATGTATACCGGAACCTATCGAGTATATAAAAACACTCAAAATCCATTTGAAGACTGGACTCCTATTAGTGGCGATTTAACAGATGGAATAATTTATGAGGAAAGGTTTCATAACATAAGTTGCGTAGATAACTCCACAATGAACTCTAATTTTATTTATGCAGGCACAAGCGATGGAAATGTATGGAGAAGTTTAAATGATGGCACTACATGGGATAGTTTGCAAATGACTTTACCTTACAGATATGTCACATCAGTTCACGCATCACCTAATGTTACAAACAATGTGTATGTAACACATAGCGGATATCGTTATAACCAATACATTCCACATATTCATAGATCAATTAATAACGGAACCAATTGGATTGATATTAGTGGCGATTTGCCTCAAGCCGGCATAAACGACATGTTAATTTTACCGGGCTATGAAAACGTTTTATTTGTAGCTACCGATATTGGCGTGTATTATACCATTAATAGTGGAACAAACTGGCTGAGATTAGGAAACAATATGCCAGCGATGGTTATTTGGGATTTGGAATATAATCCAAACACCAGTAAATTAATAGCAGGAACTTATGCGCGAGGCTTACAAACTATTGATGTTACGAATTTAATGACAAGTGTTGGTATAAAAAACACAACATTAATTCAAACTAATATTTCTATTTTTCCAAACCCGGCTGTAAATGAAATAACAGTTAAGGCAAACGAGAAAATAAAAACAATAAATATACTTGACCAACAAGGCAAAGTAGTTATTAAAACAACCCAACAAAAAATTAATGTTGAAGACTTAGCAAGTGGGGTTTACTGTGCAATTATTGAAACCGAAAAAGCGAAAGTAACAAGGAAGTTTATAAAAAATTAAACCGTTCTTCTCTTCATGTAGAAATTAGTAATCACACTCATTAAAATATAAAGAATGATGATTAGAGGAATTCCTACAAATTGCAAGGTAATAAGAAGTAGTGCGCTTAATCCTAAAAATGTGTAACGAATTCTGTTTCCTCTCCACCCAAAAAATTTGAATTTCAGAGCAAATAGTGGTATTTCGGAAATAAGTAAAAGACTCATAATGACCGAGATTATTACTAAGACGTAAGGATTGAACCAAACTGGTCCAACAGCATTTATAACGAGTGGTAGTGAACAGATAAGAATAGCATTAGCAGGCGTTGGAACTCCAATAAAAGAATCTGATTGACGCAAATCATTATTAAATTTCGCTAATCTGATTGCAGAAAAGATTGTAATAAAAAATGCGGCATACGGCAATAACATTGTGTTACCATCTGTTTTAGAAAAGCTCTCTGATAAATCAAATTGAGAAGCATTTTTATTTATTCCAAATAAAAATAAATCCGGATAATTTTTTGAAATAATAGATAATTTCAATAATTTAAACATTACTACTCCAGGAACTACCCCAAAGGTTGCCATGTCAGCCAAACTATCCAGATCTTTCCCAATTGGAGAAGCCACTCTCAGCATACGCGCGGCAAAACCATCAAAAAAATCGAATATGAGTGCTAAACTCACTAAATAAGCCGCGTTAACTAAATTCCCCTCAAAAGATTGAACTATAGCCAAACAACCGCATAATAAATTACAGCAGGTAATGGCATTGGGAATATGTCTTTTAATACTCATAATTAATGCAGTAAAGATATAAAAATGCTGAGATTATTAGTATCCAAAAAAATTGTATTTTTAGTTGTGCCAACAAGCGAAAATAAATTCATAGCAACCAATAAACCCTTTTCTCAAAAACTATTCTGGACAGGCTTGCTATGTTGTCACTTTATAGTGCTTGCATTATTGTATTTTAAATTTGGTTTCAACACCTTAAACGAAGGCGATAAATACTTAAGCAGGGCTACACTTTTTGCCGGTGGTGATCTTGTGAATGCAACACAATACCAAACCTTTTACATTGGTTATGTTGTTTATTTGTCGGTTTTTGTATTTTTAAAAACGCCGGTTTTACTGATATTTTTAAGTACGTACTGCATTAGCTTATTTGCCTATTATAAATTTCACCAACTCATTTCAGCTTACATTAATACTGAAACTGCAAAACTGTGGTTGATATTTATATGCCTGAGTCCGTTGATACAATACTGGCAGTTCAATTTATTTTCCGAAACATTTTTTATAGCAATGAGCTTGCTATTTGCTTATGTATGCTTAATTCCTGAATTAAAGAACAGAACTTTTAAAATAGCTGCGCTTGCACTGATCACTATATTTTCAAGGCCGTCGGGTATTTTCACAATTATTTGTGTTTTGCTTTTTATGTTCTATAAAAACAAAGTTTTCACAAAAAAACAGGCTTTACTTGCGGGTTCAGTCACTTTATTAATCCTGTTCGTCGGCATACTATTTTTCTTTCAGTTGCCTTATCATGACTTTTCGAAATACATAGCCAATGGTTCTGTGTATTATGGTTTCCCTGGCTGGACTTCTCCCGAGTTACCTCCCGGTAATTATACATTAATAGATTGCTATCAATTTATCATCGACCATAAAGGGATAAAACCTTTTCTGGTATTATTTATTCAAAAACTGAATTCTTTCTTTCTCACAACCCGCCCCTATTATTCTGATCTTCATAATTACATTAATCAAAGTCACCAGGCGTTCTATGTTTTTTCAATAGCTGCCCTCTTTATCTCTTATAAAAAACAAAGAACGGTTTACAGCTTTTTGATCCCTTTTTTAACTGTTATTCTTCTGAATGCATTTATGATAGGTCTTATCTTTAACGAATGGAGTGAACGGCACACGTTGCATGTATTCCCATATATCATCCTACTAGCCTCATACGCTATCGCATCTCTCTGGAAACGATATGTTAAAAAACAGGGTATTTGATACATATAAGCTCGAAATTTCAGTTCAAAACCCCTATTTTCATTAATTCCAGGCAATAAATCTTCCATAAATCCGTTAAGCCGATATATTGTCCATTTTAAAAAATTTACGTAATTTTAAGCTGATTATGAAGAACTTAGTTGTTTTAGTGTTTATTTCTGTCTCTTCCTTAAGTTTTGCCCAAATAGCAAAATATAGTAACGAGTTTTTAAGTGTTGGCGTTGGAGCAAGAGCTCTTTCGATGGCTAATGCCAATGTAGCTTCTGTAAATGATGTAACAGCCGGATATTGGAACCCTGCAGGCTTACAATTGCAACAAAGTAATATGCAAATTGGCTTAATGCATGCCGAATATTTTGCCGGCATCGCCAAATATGATTTCATTGGGGCATCAAAACGCGTTGATAGTAATAGCGTTGTGGGACTTACCTTTATTCGCTTTGGAGTGGATAACATACCAAATACAACGGAGCTTATTGATGCTAACGGCAATGTAGATTACTCGCGTTTAAAATCATTTAACGCAGTTGATGCGGCTGTACTGCTATCGTATGCCAGAAATATGGTAAAAGTAAAAGGTTTAAAAATAGGCGCTAACGCCAAGATCATACGCCGTAAACTGGGAGAGTTTGGCGGTGCATGGGGTTTTGGATTAGATGCGGGCGCCATGTACGATCATAAAAACTGGCGTTTTGCAGCAATGGCCAGAGATGTTACCGGAACGTTCAATGCCTGGTCATATAATCTTACAGACGAATTAAAACAAACTTATGCTGTTACAGGCAACGACATTCCAAGCAACTCTATTGAAGTAACTGTTCCGAAATTAATTTTGGGTGTAACCCGTACCTGGTTCGTTTGGAAAGAAAGAATATCGATCGGTGGTGAATTGAACTTCATTAATACATTTGATGGAAAACGAAATACGGTTGTAAAAACAAGTGCCTGGAGTATGGAACCTGCACTGGGATTAGAAGTTGGCTACAAAGGTTTTATTTATTTAAGAGGCGGGCTCGGTAACATACAAAAAGCTAAAAATGTAACCGGTTCTGATATAACTACAGTTCAACCAAATATTGGCGTTGGTATAAAATATAAAGTATTTGCCTTGGATTATGCTATGACCAATATTGGTAATGTATCCACATCTCTTTACTCACATATTTTTACGGTTAAGATCGATATAAATAAAAAACTCATTAAATGATAAAACGTTTACTCATTTTATGTTCTCTAATTTGCCTGACAGTTAATTTAACTGCTCAGAAATATGGGAATGAATGGATAAACTATGGACAGAAACATTACCGGATCAGTATTCCTAAAACCGGATTATACCGCATAGATTATAATACACTACTTGCATCAGGTATTCCGCTTTCAACGATCAATCCTAAAAATTTTCAGCTATTCATTAAAGGCAACGAACAATACATCACCATCAATGGTGAAAGTGATAATGTATTTAACCCAACGGACTATATTGAGTTTTTCGCAAAAAAGAACGACGCCTCTTTTGATTCATTAGCATATACAGGCATTACACGATTACCTAATCCATACATTGCCTTATTTAACGATACCAACTATGCTTATTTAACATGGAACTCATTGTTAAGTAATAAACGTATGCAGGTAGAAACGGATGTTAACTTCACCGGTTATACTGCAGCTAGCCATTTTTATTCAGAAAAAATTGAAGCTTATAAATCAAGCTATTCTCTGGGTCCGGTTATTTTAGACATCATTTCAGACCCAAGATATGTTGTTGGAGAAGGCTTCGGTAACAATATTCACAAAGGCACCGTACAACAAACTGCTTTCAGTAATTTAAATGTTTATCAGTCGGCAAGTTTGCCTGTTTACATCAAAACAAGTTTTTCGGGCGCCTCCCAACAGTACTTACCTGGCATTACTTATGATCATGAAGTAAAACTGAGCTATTACGATAACTTAGGAAATACCGTAACCCTTGCCGACACGTTTTTTCTTGGCATTAGCCAATTATTAGTTGAAAAACACATTACATCTGATAAACTTCAAAACACCTCTCAATTATATGTATCGAGTGAGAATAATTTTTTATTTTCAATGGTCCCAAACCAGTTGCATTCAACCAATATTCATTATATCTATTTAAAGTATCCTCAAAATCCGGATTTTTTAGGTTCATCAGAACAATCATTTTTTATTGATAATGGCATGTTCCCAAAAACTTATTTGGATATTCAAAATGTAAATGTTGGTTCTTCTCAGGTTATATTGTATGATCTCACCACTCACAAATATATCACAACGGTTGTTTCTGGTGGTAATGTAAAAGCGTTGATCCCAAATTCGGCGTCACAAAAAGAATGTTTTTTAACAACAACCGCTAATATCAATACAGTTACTGCTCTTAGTCCTGTAAACCAAACAGGCTTTTTCGTAAATTATAAAACTACCAATCCTGATTCTGCATTTTTAATTGTTACACACAAGAGTATTACCAATGCCGTTAATTATAAAACATACCGACAAAGCCCGGCAGGAGGCTCACACCATGTGATCATGGCAGATATCGATGATCTATACGATCAATTTGCTTATGGAAATATAAAAAATCCATTAGCTATTAAAAACTTTTGTAAATACTTAAGCGATAGTTTACCGGCTCCACCAAAATATTTATTTTTAATTGGCAAGTCCATTCAAAATGATATGGTAAGAATACCTGGTGGCAATTGGAACAACTGTAAGATTCCAACACTGGGAAATCCGGCATCTGATAACTCATTAACCGCAGGTTTACATGGCGCTAATTCCGTTACACCTTTTATTCCGGTGGGACGAATATCTGTAAGAAGTAATTCAGATCTCACACATTATCTTGATAAAGTGATAGAGCATGAAGGCACTTTGCCTGATGGATTAGCATCGCCATTTCCGCCTAAAGACTGGCACAAAAGGGTTCTGCATTTTAGTGGTGGAGAAAACGGTTTACAACAGCATGATTTTAAAACATACCTTCAAATTTTTGGAGCACATATACAAGACACATTGTATGGCGCACGCATTTTTCCTTTTCAAAAAACAACCACTGCTCCTATTCAAATTACAGTAAGTGACTCAATCAAACAATTGATAGATTATGGATGTTCATTGATCACTTTTTTCGGACATGGTTCTACAACCGGTTTTGATCAGGCCATTGATAATCCTGCTGCATATGATAACCAGGGAAAATATCCATTATTCTTAGCTAACTCTTGCTATTCGGGAAACATCCATTTACCGGATGCCAATAGTACCAGCGAAGTATTTACATTAATAGATAAAAAAGGGAGTATTGGCTTTTTAGCTTCGTCATCGGCGGGCGTTGTAAATACACTTTACACTTTTTCAAACGATTTTTATACTACGTTGGCGCATGAAAATTATTACAAGGGCGTTGGGGATGCTATAAAAAGTACTGCTTATAAGAGTTCTTTCATTGGAAGTCAAATTCAGGAGATCACCAACCTGGAAATGACATTGGAAGGTGATCCTTCGATCAGGCTCAATGCATTTGCAAAACCTGATTATGAAATAACAAATTCAAGTGTGTATTTTAACACAACCGCCCATTTAGATTCTATTGGAATTAACATTGTAATAAAAAATAACGCAAAAGCCATTAATGATACTTTTATAGTAAGGATCCAACATTATTTACCAAACGGCGATTCAGTGACTTATTTCAAAGAAATTCAAGCTCCGAAGAATAAAGATACTCTGAGCTTTTTTATAGAAAAAGATTATTCAAAACATGTAGGATTAAATCATTTCAATATTCAAATTGATTCTTACTATGAGATCACCGAATTATCTGAGGCCAATAATACTACATTAGGTTTTGTTGATCTGTTTATTCCGGGAGGCGACGTGGTTCCTGTTTTTCCATACAAATATGCCATCATACCAAACACTACTCAAATTACATTAAAGGCAACTACTGCCGATCCTTTTGCACTGGCCGTTAATTATAGGATACAGTTAGATACCAATGATACCTTTACAAGTCCTGCATTTACCTCTACTGTGATCAATAGCCCGGGTGGTGTTATCAACTGGAATGTAAATTTGCCCTATACAGATAGTACTGTCTACTTTTGGAGAATAAGAAGGGATTCTCTTTCGCCAGCAGATAGTAGTTTCCTGTGGCGGGAAAGTTCCTTCCAGGTATATCACAACAAAAATGGCTGGGGTCAATCTCATTTTCACCAATTTAAATCCGACAAGTACCAGTTCGTTAAATTCAAACGCGCTACACGCCGGTTTGATTTTGAAAATGATAAGAGCTCAATAACCTGCCGGAATGGGTTCCATAGAGATGCAAATTTAAGTACTATAATTCCATGGACCTCCATTAACTATTCTTTGAACGGATATGTGATGCACCTCCATCCGTGTGTGGCTTTTGATGGGTGGACCATTGCACTCTTTGATTCAATTTCGGCTCAGCCACGCCAGAGTTTACCGCTACCAACAGCCACCGGAACGGGAACCACCAGCATGAATAATTGCCATTGTTACCCTCACCCGTTAAATGCCTTTGATTATGGCGAAAACACTTTTTGTGGTCAGTCTTCTACCTGGCAAAATGATCTTTTTAATTTGCTGGATACTATACCGGTAGGAACAAAAGTTTTGGCTTATAGTAACCAAAATCATGCGTCGTCCACATTTTCGACACAGTTAAGAAATGCGTTTGGCAGTATTGGCAGTAATTTTATATATAATGGGAATATAAGTGACAGTATCCCTATTATCATTTTCGGAAAAAAAGGAATGACCCCTACTCAGGCACACGAAGTGGTTGGCTCTTCCATCAACAGTATCATCTACCTTCAGGATTCTATTGAAACCAATTGGAACCATGGTTATATAGCCTCCGAGATCATAGGGCCTTCATCAAAATGGAACAGCTTACACTGGAGACAGGAGTCTATCGAATTTCCATCCCATGATAGCATCAAACTAAAAATAGTTGGTATACGGGCAAACGGCATAAGAGATACCATGTCGGTTGTATTTCCTAAAGATAGTACGGATGTATATGATCTTGCTCATTATATTGACGCAGCGGTTTATCCTAAAATGCAGTTAGTTGCGTTCATGCGTGATGATGTTTTAAAAACACCGCCGCAGTTAAAAAAATGGCAGGTATTTTTTGATCCTATTCCTGAATGTGCAATCAATCCGCAACTTGGTTTTTATAATAGTTCCACAGTTCAGGCCATACAGGAAGGCCAAAACCTGGTAGTGCGTTTGCCTATCGAAAATATTGGCGTTGTGCCATTTACCGATAGTTTGGTAGTAACCTATTGGGTTGAAGATGCACAAAGGATCATTCATCCTTTGCCACATAAATTAAAAGCCAAGCCGTTTGTTCCTAACCAGGTTTTAATTGATACCATCAGGTTTGATACATTTGATGAGAATGGCATTAACCATTTTAGCGGTTACAATTATTTATGGGTTGATGTAAACCCCGAAACACATGCAAGACACCAGTTGGAACAATACCATTTCAATAATATCATTCGAATTGGTTTTAACATCACAAAAGATAATACTAATCCTTTATTGGATGTAACATTTGATGGCACACATATATTGAATGGAGATATTGTTTCATCCAAACCTCACGTGCTGGTAACACTTAAAGACGAGAACAGATACCTGGCTTTGAACGATACCTCAAATTTTAAAGTGTTCATCAAATACCCAAATCAGGGAGGCGAAAAGCGGATCTACTTTGCCAATGCGTTGCAATTTACACCAGCTCAATTACCTAGTAACTCCTGTAAAATAGAATGGAGACCGGAGTTTGCCGAAGATGGTAAATACAAAATGATCGTGCAGGCTACCGATAGAAGTAGCAATGTATCAGGCTCAACAGATTATAACATCCAGTTTGAAATTGTAAATAAACAAACCATTACCGAGGTGTTGAATTATCCAAATCCGTTCAGTACGTCAACCCGTTTTGTATTTACTTTAACAGGTAGCGAGATCCCTGATATTTTTACGATACAGGTGATGACCATTACAGGGAAAGTTGTGCGTGAGATCAATAAAAATGAAATGGGCAACTTGCACATTGGCCGTAATATTACGGAGTATGCCTGGGACGGAAAAGATGAATTTGGAGATAAGCTGGCCAACGGCGTTTATTTATACCGTGTAATTACCCGCAGCAAAGGAGACGCTGTTGAAAAACGTGCAACTGATGCTGACTCTTTCTTTAAAAAAGGAGTAGGTAAAATGGTAATTATGAGATAACCAGTTTATCCAGGATCTTATCTTTTGAAATAGCGGTTTGAATGATGCGAGATGCTTCCTTTAAAATGTCAGCCTCAACCGTTTTCTTAAATCCTAACATTGAGATCGCTTTTTCCCTGGCATGAACTTCTGTTATCTCGTCTGAAATATAAAGCGCATTTTTTAATTCCTGGATTCTTAACCCATTATCCTTCAATTTACCCAATTCATCAATAAGCCAGCTTAAAGCATAAAAAGAATCGGCATCGAAATATATAAGCGCTGTATATTTTGGCTTAGCCGGCAATTTATTAAAGGAAGAATTTAAAACACTTTTTGTGAAATAATTTATATGCGGCTTATGTTTTTTAGCAGGCTTTTTAAGCTGTATCAATCCCTGAAGCGCTTGTCCATAAATGCTTAACCAGCGTAATTTGCGGCGCACCTCATGTACCTGTTCTTCCAATTTAGTAAATTGATAATCATACTTTAAAACAAAATTCAGTATGGCATCAACCTCATCAACAATAGAGAATTGTAGTTCATCAATGTATTCCTGATTATAATCAACGGTGAATTCGCTTAACTTACTTTCAAAAGATTCGAGTTTATTATTCAGCCAGTCTTTCTCATATAATCGTTGATTACATTTTTCGGTATACTTATCTGCATTCACTTTAAAATATTTGAGCGTTTCAGTTGGTATTTTTTTGTTTGCTCTAAATTCTTTCTCAAAAACGATGTACAGATCCATCTCTCCAAACAGATCCTCCATTTTTTTAAAACGTTTGTTCCATTTATCAAATATTTTTTCATCGAATGCTTTGCTATGCAAACGGGTTAATGCCTCAAGCATAAATAATGGTGTACGGGCCCCATTTTGGTAAAGCCACATAGCAGGATTATCTTGCTTAGCAGCTTTGGTCAATAATGTCTGCAATTGCTTGCTATAGAACAAAAACGGGTTAATCTCTTTTGACGCCATAATTTAAATTTTAATACCTATTACACAAATATCATCCACCTGTTCCAATCCGCCTTTCCAGAATTCGATCTTCTCATTCAACAATTCTTTAATATCATTTAAAGGCAAATGAGCGTTGTTAAAGAGCAATTCCTCTAACTGCTTGTATTTGAACTTTTTTCCTTTCGGGCCTCCAAATTGGTCTGCATAACCATCTGTTAATGTAATAACAAGGTCATTCTTTTGAATATCCATTTCAAATTCCTGAAATAAATTATCAATGTTATGTCCGGCACCTACAGGCATTTTATTGGATTTCGATACAATGACCTCATTGTTACGAATGATATAAAAACTATTATTTGCATTAGAGTATGTTAATTTCATGCCAGCGAAATCAAAACTGCATAAACAACAATCTAATCCATCTTTAGTTTCAATAAGACTTCCTTCGGGGTTAAGAGCCTTAATTATATCTTTTCTTAACTGATTTAAGATCCCGGCCGGGCTCAGTATCCTTTTCTCATTAACGATCTCATTTAAAAAATTGATCCCCATCATACTCATCATAGCCCCAGGAACGCCATGACCAGTACAATCTGCTGTCATTACTATAAATCTGTTCTCGTGATTAAGTGCCCAATAAAAATCACCACTCACAATATCTTTTGGCTTAAACAAAATAAAAAAATCGGTCGTATTTTTCTTAAAATACTGATCGCTGGTTAAGATACTTTGCTGAATTCGCTTGGCATAATTGATACTATCGGTTATTTCTTTATTCTTTAGTTCTACCAGTTCCTTTTGAAGATTGATCTCTTTATTATAAGCCTGTAAATTTTTATTGGTCTTTTGTTTCAATACATTGTTCCTGTAGAGGATCAACAAAACGAAGCCAAGTATAACTATTCCAAATACGGCCCCATATAAGTATATTTTTTTCTTTTGGTTCTCTGCTTCATTTAGCTTCTGCTTCTCACCTAAAAGTTCTATCTCTTTTTGTTTTTTCTCATTTTCAAATTTCGCTTCGGCGTTTTTTACCTGCTGAATGCTTTCGTTATTTAATGCACTGTCTTTGTAAACTGTATACTCTTTATAGGATTTTAAACTGTTCCTATAATCCCCGCTATTTTCATAGATCTGGCTTAAATATAGAGTTGCTAATTCCAAAGCTGGCATATCCCCTGTTTTTTTTGCGTAAAATATCGCTTCATTGATCGCCACATATGCATCCTGATACTTTCCGTTTAAAGAAAGAGCGTTGCCTAATTGAATGTAGCCATGTGACATTGTATACTCATCGCCCATTTCTTTTGCCAGTATAACTCCTTTATTAGCAGCAATTAAACACTGTTCTTTGTTTTTTAAAGCAGAGTAGATCTCGGAAAGAGCAATATAATTACTTGTCAAAGCAACTCTATCATTAGTTTTTTCATTATGTTCGATACAAACATCAGCATAATACATAGCGCTATCGTATTTCTGCAGTACCGTATAAACACCAATCAAATTACTATAAATAGGGTAAGCAATTTTTTCAGGCTGGCTTTTTGCCAAAGCATCAATGGCCAACAAATAATTTGCCAAAGCTTTACGAGGCTCTTCGTTTGTGCCATACATATTTCCTAAAGAGTTATATAATGCTGCAGCCGAGCCCCATTGGTTATATTTTTTAGCATACCTTAAGCCTTCAAGATATTGATCCAGTGCCAGTGGAACTTCTGCCATATCGCCATATACAGCGCCTTTTGTGTTATACAAACGCGCATATATACGCTCATAGTTGAGTTTTTTGGCAAGCTCCAAACTTTGATTAGAATATTCAAGTCCTTTTCTTAGATTGGTATAAGAAATATTCCATGCGATATGATTCAGAAGTATGACTTTATTTGTGTCTTCCCTGGAAGTTTTTAAAACCTGAAGACAGGAATCAATATTGAGATCCTGCGACAGGAGATTTCCACATTTTGTAAAACAAAATAAAATAAAAATATATTTTAAAAACCAAATTTTCATTTTTAATTCTACTAAACTTTAATTCCTACTATACATATATCATCTACCTGTTCCAGGTCACCTTTCCAGATCTCTATTCTCTCGTCTAATACTTTTTTAATTTCACTTAATGATTTATCTGCATTTGCCAGTAATACTTCTTCCAATTGCTTATATTTATATTTCTTTCCCTTTTGTCCACCAAACTGATCAGCATAACCATCGGTGAGTGTTATTACCAGATCATTTTTCAGGATATCAACTACATGTTCTTCAAATTGTTTACTTACGCCATGGCCAGCCCCAACAGGCATTTTATTTGAATGCGTAACTATCAATTGACCATTACGAATAATATAAAAATTATTGTTTGCGTTGGCATATGTTAGTTTCATGTTTTTAAAATCAAAACTACATAAACAACAATCCATACCATCTTTAGTTTCAACAGTACTTCCTTCGGGGTTTAATGCTTTGATGATATCGTTCCTTAACTGATTTAAGATAGCAGAAGGGCCTGAGATCTTTTTTTCATTTACGATCTCATTCAAAAAATTAATGCCCATCATACTCATCATCGCGCCGGGAACGCCATGTCCTGTACAATCAGCCGTCATCACAATAAATCTATCTTCATGATCTAGGGCCCAATAAAAGTCTCCGCTTACAATATCCTTTGGCTTAAATAAAATAAAAAAGTCAGCGGTATGTTTTTGAAAATAATGATCACTTGTTAGTATACTTTGCTGGATACGTTTGGCGTAATTTATACTATCTGTAATTTCCTTATTCTTAACATCAACCTGTTCTTTTTGATGGTTCACCTCTTTATTAAAAGCTTCCAGATTTTTATTGGTCTTTTGCTTTAAAACGTTATTCCTGTAAAGAATAACCAGTACATAACCAAGGATGAGTATTCCAAATACTGCAGCATACAAATAAATCTTCTTCTTTTGATTTTCTGTTTCGTTTAATTTTTGTTTTTCCCCTAATAATTCTATTTCCTTTTGTTTTTTCTCATTTTCAAATTTCGCCTCTGCATTCTTTACCTGCCTTATACTTTCTTTATTTAGCGAGCTATCCTTATATATGCCAAATTTCTTAAAATGAATTAAACTATTCTTATAATCACCTAGTTGCTCATAAAATTCACTTAAAAATTCAGACGTTTTTTCTAAGGTTGGTATGTCGCCCGTTTCAGTTGCTATTATAATAGATTTGTTTAAAGCATCTACGCCTTCACGCATATTATCGTTTAAGGCATAAGCAAGTCCCAGTTGTAAATAGGCATGCGCCAGCGTATATCTGTCATTTAGTTTTTCACCAAGTTCGATCGATTTTTTTGCAGAAATTAAACTGTTTTTTGCATCCTTTTGTTCATACAGAATTTCTGACATCAGCATGTAGTTATTCATCAATCGTAGTTCGTTATTAGTTTTTAAGTGATAAGCCATGCATATATTGAGATAATAAACAGCACTATCCAATTTTTTATCATGCACATAAATACTGGCGATATTACCATAAACGAGATACATATCTTTTTTAAACTGGCTGGCTATTTCAACACTTTTAATATAATGCGACAGTGCTTTTTGGAACTCATCTCTTTTGGAATATAAATTTCCCATGGAGTTATGGATAATGCCCATCTCCTGAATTTGATTATATTTTTTTGCATACTTTAAGCCCTCCAGATAAAAATTGAGTGCTTTGGCCCTTTCAGCCATATCATCATAAATAGCACCTTGTGTATTAAATATCTTAGAGTAAAATTCTTCGAATTTAAGCTTCTTTGCCAGCTTCAAACTTTGGTCGGAATACTCAATGCCCTTTTGCAAATTCTGATAACTGATGTCCCAGGCTATATGATCCAGCAAAATAACCTTATTAGTATCTTCCTTCAGTGTTTTTAAAACCGCAACTGCCGAATCAATATTCATAAATTGGCCCAAACCTACGTGTGAAAACACAAAGCAGTACAAAACCACTAAATATCGGGCAAGTCCAATTTTCATTGATTTAAAGCTACCCATTTTTTATTAAAAACAGTTTAAATTTTATATTTATCTTTGCCGTCTATGGAAAAAAGAGTTCGTTTACGTTTTGCACCGAGTCCAACCGGTGGTTTACATATGGGTGGTGTGCGCACAGCCTTATTTAGTTATTTATATGCCAAGAAACATGGTGGTGATTTTGTATTGCGTATTGAAGATACCGATCAAACGCGTTATGTAAATGGTGCTGAAGAATATATCATCAATGCACTAAAATGGTGTGGCATTGAACCAAACGAAGGTGTTGGTTTTGGTGATGGGCCTTATGCACCGTACCGTCAAAGCGAAAGAAAAGAATTAGGTATTTACAAAAAATATTCTGATCAGTTAATTGCATCAGGCCATGCTTATATTGCTTTTGATACATCCGAAGAATTGGATGAAATGCGTAAGCGTCTGGAGGCAGCGAAAGTAGTAGCTCCCCAATATAATGCGATTACACGTCAGAACATGCGCAACTCATTGACCTTACCGGAAGATGAAGTAAAAAAACTAATGGAAAGCCGGGCACCATATGTAGTACGTTTAAAAGTACCGCGTAACGAAGAGATCCGTTTTCATGACATTATTCGTGGTTGGGTCACCGTAAACTCGAGCCAGGTTGATGATAAAGTCTTATTAAAATCAGATGGAATGCCAACCTATCATTTGGCACATATCGTAGATGATATCGAAATGAAGATCACTCATGCTGTTCGTGGTGAAGAGTGGTTGCCAAGTGCCCCATCGCACATTTTAATATACCGTTACTTAGGTTTGGAAGCAGATATGCCACAACTTGCACACTTACCATTGATATTAAAACCTGATGGAAATGGCAAATTATCCAAGCGTGATAAATCGGGTTTACCAATGTTCCCTTTAAACTGGCATGATCCGAGAGATAAAATGGATTATGTTGGTTACAAAGAATCAGGATTTACACCGAACGCCTTTATTAATATGTTAGCGTTATTAGGCTGGAATCCGGGAGATAACCGCGAGATCATGAGTAAGGAAGAGTTAATAGCTAATTTTTCTTTTGAACGAGTGAATAAATCAGGTGCAAAATTTGATCCTGAAAAAACAAAATGGTTCAATCAACAGTATCTGCGCATGCAAACAGATGAACAACTGGCAGATTCTGTAGCACCTTTATTAGAAGCAAAGGGTATTAAAAAAGACAAAGCATTTGTGACTGAATTTTGTCGTTTGATAAAAGAGAAAGCACATTTTGTTACTGAGTTTTATGACCTGGGTTCTTACTTTTTTATAGCGCCAACAAGTTTTGACGAAAAAGTAATGGCAAAAAAATGGAACGAGAACTCAAAAGCAACTTATGCTAAACTAACTGATAAATTAGTTATACTAGAGCCATGGACTATTACTTCTATTCATGATCTGTTTGCTGCAGTTGAACCTGAGTTAGGAAAAATTGATATGCAATTGGTGCGCGTACTAACTACTGGCGTAGCCGGTGGTGCTCAATTATTTGATATGCTTGCCTTATTAGGAAAGGAAGAAGTAATTGCAAGACTACAAAATGCATTAGCGAAATTGTAATAATTATATTAATTCTAACTTAAATGAAATCCACTAATATACTTGGGCTGCGAACTACAATTTATAAAGTAGGAAATATAGACAATGCCAAAGAATGGTACAGCAAGGCTTTTGGAGTAGCTCCTTATTTTGATGAACCATTTTATGTTGGATTTAACATTGGAGGTTATGAATTAGGTCTTCAACCCGAAGAACAAATTGTTGAAAAGGGAGATAGCGTTTTATCCTACTGGGGAGTTAATGATGTAGAGGAAGCATTTAAACATTTATTAAAATTAGGGGCTACAGAACATGAAAAACCACAAAATGTTGGTGGTGAAATTGTAGTGGCAACTGTAAAAGATCCCTGGGAAAACATCATCGGTTTTATTTATAATCCTGAATTTAAACTGAGTAAATAAATGGAATTATACTCGGATGATTATTTTATGAACGAAGCGCTAAAGGAAGCCCGTAAAGCTTTTGACGCAGATGAAGTTCCGGTGGGCGCAGTAATTGTAGCCGATAATAAAATAATAGCCAGAGCACATAATTATACTGAACGATTGAACGATGTAACAGCTCATGCCGAAATGCAGGCCATTACATCAGCAGCCAATTCTATTGGAGGAAAATATTTAAATGATTGCGCGTTATATGTAACCCTTGAACCTTGTTTAATGTGTGCCGGCGCTTTACACTGGACACACATTACAAAAATAGTTTATGGTGCAACAGATGAAAAAAAGGGATTTACAAAAATCAATCAAATGGTATTGCACCCTAAAACCATTGTCACAAAAGGAATACTAGAACATGAATGTTCTACTTTATTAAAAGATTTTTTTGTATCAAAAAGAAAAAACTAACATTATGAATTTAGATCTGAAAAATAAACAAGCTATTGTTTGCGGAAGTACGCAAGGAATTGGAAAGGCCATTGCCCTGGAATTAGCAAACTTAGGAGCAGCAGTTACTTTAATTGCCCGCAACGAAGAGGCGTTGAAAACCGTAAAGCAGGAGCTAAGTACTGATTCCGGACAACTCCATTCATATCTGTGTGTGGATTTTAGCAAACCCGAAGAATTAAAACAGATCATTGATGCTTATTTACAACGCCAGCCAACCGTTCATATTTTAGTGAATAATACCGGTGGTCCGGCTGCGGGCCCTGCACATTTGGCAAAAACCGAAGAATTTTTATCGGCCTTTAATAATCATTTGATATGTAATCATATTTTGGCAACTGCCTGTATGGAAGGCATGAAACATGCTAAATATGGGCGTATCATTAATATCATTTCAACTTCGGTAAAAGCACCTTTGGCAAATTTAGGCGTATCAAATACGATCAGAGCCGCTGTAGCCAATTGGGCAAAAACATTAGCTAACGAATTAGGGAAATTCAACATTACTGTAAATAATGTTTTGCCTGGTGCTACATCAACTGTTCGCTTAAAAACGATCATCGAAAATAAATCTACAAAAACAGGCCACGCATTGGATGCTGTAACCAATGAGATGATCTCAGAAATTCCAATGGGACGTTTTGGTGAAGCATCAGAAATTGCAAATGCTGTTGCATTTTTAGCATCACCCGCTGCTTCATACATCAACGGCATTAATTTGCCGGTTGACGGCGGAAGGACGGGCAATTTATAAGCTCGTTTTTGGTCACTGCTATTAACTTTTTGAGGTTAATTATTTCTATTAAATTAACGCTATTTGCCCGAAATATTTGGCAAAATCTCAACTTTTTAATATTATATTTGTTTTGTTTAATACCGTATTTATACCCAATTTATGAAGATCATCATACCAATGGCAGGCAAAGGTAAGCGTATGCGTCCACACACACTTACAGTTCCAAAACCTTTAATTAATGTTGCAGGAAAACCAATTGTACAAAGACTTGTAGAAGATATTACCAAAGTATGCGGCGAAAAAGTAGATGAGATCGCTTTTATTATTGGATCTGATTTTGGAAAAGAAGTAGAGGAAAATCTGATAAAAATTGCCGAATCGCAAGGTGCAAAAGGCACTATTTGCTACCAGGAAAAAGCATTGGGTACAGCGCATGCCATTATGTGTGCTAAGGAAAGCATTACCGGCAAAACCGTTGTGGCTTTTGCCGACACCTTGTTTAAAGCTGATTTTGTAATGGATACTAACCAGGAAGGCGTGATCTGGGTACAAGGCATTGAAGACCCACGTCAGTTTGGTGTAGTTAAATTAAATGACGCAGGCGTAATTACTGACTTTATAGAAAAACCAGAAACCTTTGTCAGTAACCTGGCTATCATTGGCATCTATTATTTTAAAGATGGCGATAACCTAAAAAAGGAACTACAATATTTATTGGATAATGACATCAAGGAAAAGGGTGAATACCAACTGACCAACGCACTTGAGAACATGAAACAAAAAGGTATTGCATTTACACCCGGTAAAGTAACCGAATGGTTAGATTGTGGAAATAAAGATGCAACAGTATACACTAATCAACGCGTACTGGAGTTTGAAAAAGGAAAGACAACCCTAAAAGGAAAAAATTTAGTTACTGAAAACAGCATAATTATTGAACCATGTTTTATTGGCGACAATGTGGTCATCAAAGATGCGATAGTTGGGCCGCATGTTTCCATTGGAGCAGGCAGCAGTATTTGTGATGCTATTGTAAAAAACAGTATTATACAATCAAATACAAAACTGAGCCATACGGTAATTACAAACAGCATGATCGGTGAAGGAGCAGAAGTAAAAGGAAAAGCTTTGGATCTGAGCATGAGCGATTACACAACCATTACTTTTTAATTCATCTTCTTTATAGAAGGTTTTTGATATCGGAAGATAGAGGACGAAAGACAAAAATTTGAGATCACTAACTTATATCACTTTAATTCTGCAACTGTGTTTCACGGTTGTTATTGTTTCCTGTAAATCTACCAAACAAGCTTCTTCGGCTAAATCTGAAACGACGGATCCTAAAAAAGGGATCTCGGAAGAAGCTCAGGGAAAATTTGCATTTTACTTTGTAGAAGGCTGCAAAGAAAGAATGAAAGGCAACATTGAAGTAGCTGAAAATTCATTTAAAGAATGCCTTAAAATAGATCCTTCTTCCTCTGCAGTAAAATACGAATTAGGAAATATTTACAGATTCAATGGCTTGTATGATAATGCTTTAAAGTATGGAAAAGAATGTGCTAACGAAGATCCGAAAAATGAATGGTACCAGTTACTTTATATTGAATGCCTTCATAATAAACGCCAGTTTACACAGGCTGCCGACGTTTATGCCAGGCTAATAAAAAATTATCCCAGCCGTTCTGATTTTTACGAAGGATTAGCTGCTGAATATATGTATAGTGGCAACTATGAAAAATCATTCAAGGCATATGACGAACTTGAAAAAAAATTCGGGCAAAATGAAACATTTACACTTAATAAGATCAAACTGCTAAAGCAATTAAAAAAAACAACCGAAGCAGAAGCAGAATTCAAAAAATTAATTCAGGCAAATCCAAATGAGATACGCTACCATACTTATCTGGCCGAATTTTACCAGGAAACGAATCAAAATGAAAAAGCATTGAACACTTATCAGAGTGTTTTAAAGAACGATCCAAATAATCCTATCATCCATTTGGCTTTAGCCGATTATTATAAATCGCTAAATGATAAGGAAAATTTTTATAAAGAAATTAAAATAGCATTTCAAAGTCCTGATCTGGATCCGGATATAAAAGTAAAGATACTTAGATCTTATTTTGAACTTACAGAGATCAGCAATGAATATAAACAACAGGCTAATGAGCTTTGCGACATTGCTATTAAATTACATCCAACTTCTGCAGATATCCACGCTATATATGCCGCGTTCCTATATAAAGATAATAAGTTAAAAGAAACGCGAAGTGAATATGAGCAAGCCGTTAAGCTTGATAAAAGTAATTACAGTATATGGCATGAATTAATGAGGGTTGAAGCCGAACTAGGAGAATATGTTTCTTTGGAAGCTCATAGTTCAGAAGCTATTGAGTTATTTCCTAATCAACCATTCCCTTATTTCTTTAACGGTATCACAAACATTACGCTCAAAAATCACAAAAAAGCCATCGAATCATTGAATGATGGATTAGAGTTTGTATACAATAACAACCCTTTGCTAAAAGATTTTTATTCGAGCCTGGGCGAAACTTATAATGCGACCAAAGAATATGAAAAATCGGATAAGGCCTATGATGATGCGCTAAAAGTTGATCCGGATGATGCGGATATATTAAACAATTACGCCTACTTTTTGTCATTAAGAAAAGAGAAACTGGAAAAGGCAGAAAAATTTTCGAGAAGAAGTAACGAATTGGCTCCTAACAATCGCTCTTATTTGGATACTTATGGATGGATATTATACCAACAGGGGAAATATAAGGAAGCAGAAGTATGGCTGGCAAGGGCAGTAAAAATGGGAAATAAAAGCGCTATTTCAGAACATTACGGCGATGTGCTTTATAAACTCGATAAAAAAGAAGAAGCTTTAAAATATTGGATCGAAGCCAAAGAAGCAGGTGCAGGTTCAGAATTTTTAGATAAAAAGATAGCAGACAAAAAATTAAATGATTAAAAAAAAACATATATCTTTTTTTTGCCTGTGTCTTATAAGCACTTTCTTCGTTATGCTTTCATGTAAAACAAAAAAACATGCACAACAAGTAACTCAAACTCAAACAGAAGACACTACCGGCAGATGCCATTTACTGTTTAAAACAGCTAAATCATTATCCAAGCATATCAGGGAAAACGAACTTAAATACTCCTGGTTAAGCGCCAAATCGGATGTGGAAGTTAATATTGATGGGGAAGATCATAATTTAGATGTTAGAGTTAAAGTAAGAAAAGACAGCGCTATCTGGATCTCGATACAGGCAGTTGGATTAATTGATATTGCCAAACTGCTTATTACCAGGGATTCTGTTAAAATGGTAGTATATATTAAGAAACAATACTTCAAAGGGGATTTTAATTACATTAATCAGTTGTTGAATGCCGATCTTGATTTTGACCTGATACAAGCTGCACTGGTTGGGAACAGTGCAGATTTTGATGATGATGACAGCAAAATGAAGCCTTTTATTGACAGGGAAAACTGTCAATATTTGTTAAGTACTGTTCGTAAAAGAAAACTACGCCGTATAAACAGCGGCCAGGACTCATTAAAGCGTTCTTTACAAACCATGAGATTAAACCCTGAGAACTTCAGGATCATTAATAACAATTTTGAAGATGCATCTACAAACAGAAGTTTCCATGCAAAATATGATAAATTCCGTTCTTCCGACTCTATTTTTGCACCACACCATGTTAATATTGAGATAAAGGCAGAGAAGAAAATAGACCTTAAAATTAACTATGTTCGCATAGAGATAAATCAGCCGCAAAAATTAACGCTGAACATACCAAAAAGCTATGACCCTATACCGATCAAAAAAGAACAACGTTAGCATTCTCATATGCTTACTATTCTTTTTTATCTGCTTTTCAAACAATGCGTTTTCCCAAAAGGGCCAGCCTTCTCAAAAAGATCTTTTAAATAAAAAAAACAAGTTGAATGATGATATCAAACAACTGAATTCCCAACTAAGCCAAACCAAAGCCAATAAAAAATCACAGATCAATACTATTGTAGTGATCAACACCAAAATTAAGGTGAGGGAAGAATTGATCGGCACTATTAATAGTGAGTTAGCACAGATCAATTCAAGGATCAAAAAAAATGTGACCGAGGTCAATGCGCTAAAAGCCAGCCTCGAAAAACTAAAAGGTGAGTATGCCAAAATGATCTACTTCGCACAACGCAACCAGGATTCGTATACTAAGATCATGTTCCTGTTCTCGGCCGGCGATTTTAACCAGGCATATATGCGCATCAAATATTTTCAGCAATATGCCACTTTCAGAAAAAAACAGGCAGATGAAATAATGGCTACTCAATTAGTGTTGGGCGCAAAATTAAAAGAGCTGGAAGGACAACGTCACCAAAAAAACGTGCTGCTGGGGAATGAAAAAGAAGAAAAGCTACAGTTGGATGGAGAAAAGCAGCAACAGGAAATTGTATTGAGCGAACTACAACAACAGGAAAAAGAATTAAAAGAAGAGCTGGAAAAGAAAAAACGTGATGCCGAGAATTTACAAATAGCTATTAAACGATTAATTGAAGCTGAGATAAAACGTAAGTTGGAAGAATCGGCTAAAATAGCTGCTGAAAAAGCTGCGAAGGCCGAAAAAGCGGAAAAAAACAAAACCGCGAAAACAAAGACTAAAACGAAAACTGAAACAAAAACGGTTGAAGCAAAACCAACAGCTCCTGAACTTACAGAGGAGGCTGAGGCTGTTGGTGCTGATTTTTCGAGCAGCAGAGGTAAACTGCCATGGCCGGTAACCAAAGGTGTTATATGCCAGCCTTATGGCGAATATGAACACCCTGCCATCAAGGGTTTTATGATGAATAATAACGGCGTTGAAATATGTGCCAATAAAGGTACGCAGGCACGTTCTGTATTCGAGGGCGAAGTAACAAGCATCGCCATATCTCCAACGGGCGGGAAACTGGTTATTATACGCCATGGAGAATATTTGAGCGTATATAGCAATCTGGGAGATGTATTTGTGAAACAAGGAGATAAAGTAGCTATTAAACAAGCTATAGGCACGATCATCGATGAAGACGGAAAAACCAGCATGAATTTACAGATCTGGAAAGGCCAAAAAACAATGGATCCGAGTGGTTGGTTATTTAATGCCCGTTAGATAAACCCAGGTATTATTTAATTTTGTATAGCGTAAACATATGTTTACTCCAATTGTTTTTATAAGTAATCAATAGAATTTATGAATTGTATTATAGTTGATGATAATAAAATGGCGCGTACTGCGCTTAAAAAATTAGTTGAACAGGTAAATTCTCTCGTATTAAAAGAAGAATGCTCCAGTCCGATGGATGCATACAATTACTTACTGAAAGAAAGTGTTGACCTTGTATTTCTCGATGTGGAAATGCCTGGAATGACTGGTATTGAACTCATCAAAAACCTGGAAAAACGTCCGGTAATCATTTTAATTACCTCTAAAACAGATTATGCCGTAGAAGCCTTCGAATTAAATGTAGCTGATTATATCATTAAACCTGTTACTTTGCCCCGCTTTATGCTGGCGGTTTCAAAAGCAAAGGAATTGATAGAGAGCAAAGGTCAAAAGGTAGAAGTAAGTGAAAAAGACAAAGATTATATTTTTGTTCGTTCAAATTCTGTACTTACCAAAATCAAGATCAACGACATTACCTATATTCAGGCGTTGGGCGATTATGTAAATATTTATACGAATGATAATCGCTATACAGTACACATTACTTTAAAAGGTATGGAAGAAAAATTATCAGGAGAAAAATTCTACCGTCTTCACCGTTCCTTTTTAATAGCGCTAAATCACATAGATAAAGTAGAGGAAGGCACTGCTTTTATTGGCAAACATCCTGTGCCTATTGGCGAACAATATAAAAAAGAGCTGCTCAAAAAGATCAATCTTATCTAACCCTATCTATTCTTTACCTAACTACAGCGACTATTTAGTTCCTTCTACCGATTTTAAGGATCATACCTGAACTACCCGTTTAACTTTGAGATAAGTATTAAATTAAACGAGTTAAAAAAGGAGGACACAATGGAAACGCAAAAATTAAACCTGTTTATTGTTGATGATAATACGTCAATGGTTGCTGTACTGAAACAATACTTACAAAATAAATTTGGTGCTAATATCATTATATCCACATTTAGTGATGGCGAAAGCTGCCTTGAAGAAGTTAATCGTGATACACACATGGTTATACTGGATCATTTTTTAAATGGAAAGAATGGATTAGAAGTATTGAAGCTCATCAAAGAAAAAAACCCTCAAACAGAGGTGATTATGCTAACCAGTCACGAAGATGTGGCTACAGCAATTGAATCTTTTAGAGCAGGAGCCAAAGATTACGTAGTAAAAGGGCCAAGTTCTTGGAAAAAAATAACCGAACTGATCTATAACATTATTTCAGAGCCGGTAAGGATAATCGTCAGAGAATTTGGAGTGACTAAATTCACAGCCATTTTTCTTCTTACATTTGTCATAATGGCAATTGTAGTAGTTGCCGTTTTGCAAAACATAACCTAAACAGATTTGCACCTTAGCTGTTTGTTATATTATCGGACTTGCATCCTATTAAAATAAAATTTACATTTAAGAGAGTTTACTCTTGTAAAATAACCGGGTATTGATACTAAAATGAAAAACATCTGGGATATAGGGATCAAATTAAAGATCAGCATAGGCTTTACTTTTATTTTAATTGTACTAATCGGTGTTCAATATGGTCTTAACCGTAGTATCACTAATGTTATTGCTTCACAGGAAGAACTTTTAACAAGCACTAAACTATCTACAGAAATTGAGTCTATAAAATCATCAGTTTGTTTTTTTGAAAGCAGAGTAAAAGGTTATGTATTAACCGGTAACGACAGCTTGTTGAAGAATAACGAACGGTATCTGACCGATATCGTTTCCAAATTCAGTGATCTCAAAGATCTATCACCAAACCGACAGCAAATTGTGGCCATGGACAAACTGGTGGACCTACTGAACGAAGAGATCAAGTTTACAGACGAAGTCATGTTCCAGTATCAGATCAATCCTTATAAATCTATTTCGCTGATCAAAACCGGAAAAGGAAGTCTATTAATGAGTCAGATCCTTAAGGAGTTTGACAAAGTACATAAACTGGAGGAAGAAAAATATAATGAGATATTGTCCCGCAATAAAGAAGACAGTGCTCTGGTAAAACAAATGGATGCATCTGCCTATGTGTTTGCTTTTTTGCTGGTAGTACTGTGCGTATGGATATTGTTTAGAGATATCAATAAACGGGAAAGACTAGAAAAAGAGTTGATCATTACTCAAAAAAAAGCAGAAGAAGCAGCTACCATCAAAGAACAATTCATGGCAAACATGAGTCATGAAATAAGAACACCTCTTAATGCCATTATTGGATTTAATAACAGATTAAGTAATACTAACCTGAATATTGAGCAAAAAGAATACGCAGCAGCTGTGCAAAGCTCAGGCGAAAATTTATTAGCCATTGTTAACGACATTTTAGACTTTTCGAAAATAGAAGCCGGGATGGTGAAAATAGAAGAGATCCGTTTTAATGTTATTGATCTTCTTCAATCTGTTGTAACCATGTTTACGGGTCAGGCCAAAGAAAAAAAGGTAGGACTAGAAATAAAAATAGCAACTGATGTTCCGCAGTGGGTTGAAGGAGATCCAACGCGTTTAACACAAATATTGATCAACCTCATAGGTAATGCATTAAAATTTACCGAACAAGGCTCGGTGAATTTAATAGTAGATGTGATACAGGCCAATGAAAAAAATGCAGATCTTAAATTCAGTGTAAAAGACACCGGTATAGGCATTTCAGAAGAAAAGATCGCTGAGATATTTGAACGTTTTACTCAGGCAAAATCAGATACATCACGCATATTTGGCGGCACAGGTTTAGGATTATCCATTGCAAAAAAACTGGTTGAATTGCAATCGGGATCAATTCAGGTAGAAAGCACAAAAGGCATAGGTTCAGTATTTACGTTTAAAATTCCGTACAAAATTGCCGTAGCAATAAAACCTGAACCCAATGTAAAATCTGACAAAATTGAGAAAACCATGATTGAAACCAATATGAAAGTATTGGTAGTAGAAGATAACATATTAAATCAAAAACTCGCAGGATTTATATTGAACGATTGGGGTTTTGAATATGACATTTGCAATAACGGGAAACTGGCAACAGAAAAATTAAAAACGCATACATACGATATTATCCTGATGGATATTCAAATGCCGGAAATGAATGGATACGAGGCTACTGAGTATATTAGAAAGCAATTAAACTTAACAATACCAGTGCTTGCTATGACCGCTCATGCACTACCGGGAGAAAGAGAAAAATGCCTAAGCTTTGGCATGACCGACTATATTTCAAAACCCATTAAAGAAGCTGATCTGAGAAATTTGATCAGTAAATATATGAATGTTGACTTTACTTCAACTAACTCCTAAAGCCCATGACATCATCTGATAGAGTAACAAATTTGGAATATTTAAACGAATTGTCAAAAGGCGATCCGGCATTCATCAATGAGATGGTTAACATTTTTTTAATCGAAAACCCCGAAGAAGTAAAGGTGTTAGAAACAGGTATAAAAGAAGAAGATTATGAAGTCATCAGATCCATGTCGCATCACATGAAATCAACCATTCCATTTGTAGGGCTTGATATTTTGATAGGAAAAGACCTGACAGATATAGAAAAGCTAGCAGAAGAAAAAACAGGGATTGAGATCATTAAAACCCTGTTTGTAAACGTAAAAATAACTTGCGACAAAGCCTTTGATGAGTTAAAACCACAAACATTATAAAACAATTATTATGGAAGCAGAAAAAGTATTAATAGAACGAATAATAGCAATTACAGCACTTATTAAAGAAAAACATCCTGAGCTAGTGCAATTCCTTGATGAAATGCCTGTAACGATCCCTAATGAAAAAGATCCGCATTTAAACCTGAAAGCCTTAAAGGAATATTCAGATTCATTAACCGACCTGTTAAAAAAATATGAGGTAGAACATCCCTTTTAAATATGAATTCTAAAGTCGGCAGCCATATTCTTTCACAGAATATGGCTTTTTTATTACCCTGCTAAAGCTATGTTCGCCCTTTTTGGCTATTTAAAATCAGTTCTCACCGAATAGCATCATTGTGCTCTTTTTAATGGCATAGTTTTGTAATATAGAATATCAACATATACTTTAAAATAATATTAATCATTAAAAAACAAAAAACATGGGAAATTTATTATACGTTATTGCAGTCATTTTAATTATAGGCTGGGCAATTGGTTTTTTAGGCTATCATGCCGGTGGAATTATCCACATTTTATTAGTAATCGCTCTTATTTCGGTCGTACTAAGACTTATTCAGGGTAAAAAACCAGTTTAATTTACATAATCACTAATCAAAAAACCAAGAAATCATGAACGTAGGAAAAGTAGCAGTAGGTGTATTAGCAGGCGTAGCCGTTGGTGCACTCATAGGTGTTTTATTTGCACCTGACAAAGGAACAGAAACGCGAAAAAAAATTGCTAAAAAAGGAACAGATACAATTGATGATCTGAAATGCAAGGTAGATGATCTTTTATCAAGCTTGAACGAAAAAATAGATGCGGCTAAAGAAGAAGCAAATAGCTTGTACGAAAAAGGTAAAAGCAAAGCAGAAGATCTTAAAAGAGATGCAAGATCTCAAATGAGCTAACACTGATTACTAAAAAGAAACCTGTTTTAAGTTAAACAGGTTTCTTTTTATCTTATCAATTTAATTATGGAAACAGCAGTTGCAGAAATATCACATTTAAAAAAAGCTTTTGGCGATAACGAAGTGTTAAAAGACATCAGTTTTAAGATTAACAAAGGTGAGAACCTGGCTGTATTTGGAAAATCAGGCAGCGGCAAATCTGTGCTTATTAAATGTCTGGTTGGCCTTATTCCTCCCGATGAAGGCAAAGTTGTTCTTCTTAATTCTAGTGTTTCCGAATTGAATAATGAAGAACTTAACAGCTTGCGAAAAAAGATAGGGTTCCTGTTTCAAAGTGCAGCCTTATATGATTCAATGACGGTAAGAGAAAATTTGGAGTTTCCATTACGGGATGATAAAGATAAATCTAAAGAAGAAATAGATAAATTGGTAATAGAGGCTTTAAAAAATGTGGGGCTAGAGGATGCAGTCGACAAAATGCCTTCTGAACTTTCGGGTGGTATGCGCAAGCGCGTTGGCTTGGCAAGAACTCTTATCCTAAAACCAGAGATCATTTTATATGACGAGCCTACAACAGGTTTAGACCCGATCACTGCCAAAGAAATCAGCGAATTAATTCTTGACATTCAAAAAAAATACAATACGGCTTCCATTATTATTACTCATGATATAGAATGCGCAAGAATAGCTGCTAACCGTATTATCATGATCAAAGACGGAACTACGGTTGCTGAAGGGACCTACGAAGAACTTTCTAAATCAGAAGATGAATGGGTACTTTCATTTTTTAAATGATCAAACTACCCTTTCCAATTGATCAGATCTTTTCCAATATCTGATCTGTAATATTTTCCATCGTATTTAACCGTTTCAGCTGTTTTAAAACTTTTTGCGATGGCTTCTTCAATGGTTTTACCAAAGGATGTTACAGCAAATACGCGTCCACCATTGGTAACCACCTCATCATTTTTTAATGCGGTACCTGAATGAAAAATATGACTGTCTTTTGAATTTTGTAATCCCGTTACAACTTTATTTTTTTCATAATCTTCAGGGTATCCGCCACTCACTAATACAACAGTAGTAGCAATGTCTGAAGTAGTGCTGAATTGTTTTTCATGTAAAGTTTGTGTGGCAACACCTTGTAACAGATCCAACAAATCTGATTCGATACGAGGTATGACTACTTCGGTTTCCGGATCTCCCATACGACAATTGTATTCAATAACGCTTGGCTCTCCATCACAATTCATTAAGCCTATAAAAATAAAACCCCGGTAATCAATACCGTCATTTAGCAAACCATTAATAGTTGGTTTTACAATTTTCTCTTCTACTTTTTTAATGAACGCTTCGTCGGCAAACGGCACCGGACTCACCGCTCCCATCCCACCTGTATTTAAACCTTTATCTCCCACTCCAATGCGTTTATAATCTTTAGCGGCAGGCAAAATCTTGTAAGATTTTCCATCCGTTAAAACAAATACAGATAACTCAATACCTTTCAAAAATTCTTCGATCACCACCGTATTTCCTGCATTCCCAAACTTGGCATTCAGGATCATATTTTGCAATTCCTGTTTTGCTTCTGAAGCGTCGTCAATGATCAACACGCCCTTTCCTGCAGCTAAACCATCCGCTTTTAATACATAGGGTGACGTTAAACTATCTATAAAGGCGGTGCCTTCATTGATGTTTTCTTTTGTGAAACTTTTGTATTTTGCTGTAGGAATACCATGTTTAAACATGAATTGCTTGCTAAAATCTTTACTGCCCTCTAACTGAGCACCATCCTTCTTTGGGCCAATCACAGGTATCTCTTTCAACACCTCATCTGCTAAAAAATAGTCGTGGACTCCTTTAACTAATGGATCTTCAGGGCCAACCAAAACCATGTCAATACTTTTTTCCCAAACCAGATTTTTGATTGCATCAAAATCAGTAGCTAAAATATTGACATTAGTGCCGCATTGAGCGGTTCCGGCGTTTCCCGGCGCAATGTATAAATTCTCTAACTGTTTGCTTTGAGCCAGTTTCCATGCAAAAGCATGTTCACGCCCACCTGATCCTAATATTAATACGTTCATAGATTCTGATTAAAGGCATAAAAATAAAAAATCCCACCTTATTAGATGGGATTGATTAAAAAGTTTTAAAAACTATTTAGTGTTTCTTTTTGCTAAAGCTTGAGTTTCCTCTTACGCGTCTCAAACTACGCTGTCTGTTTTGTTGAGCAATGATACCGTCTGTAAATCGTTTTCCTTTGGTACGGTTACGTGTAAACAGCTTGGGTTGCTCTCTTTTTTGCTTAATGCCGGGTTTTGTTTTATGGTATACCCAAGCACTTCCGCTTTTATTACCCTTAAATATTCTCGCTATAAATCCTTTTTTACGACCACCTTTTGCAAAAGCACTGGCATTACCCCTACTTTTTCCCCCAAATAGTTTTTTACCGCCGCCACGTTGATTACGATGTTCCTTCTTACGCCCCCCTTTTACCTGTGCGATCATAGGTGTTGTAACTCCTATAGCTAAAAGCAAAAATACCAGGGCGAAAAGTTTAGATAGTTTCATTATTACAATATTATACAAAAAAAACCACAAAAAGTTATGCTTTTTTGTTTATTTGTCGAATAAACACACAAGATTTTAACAATTGAAGACTGAAAACAGATTATTACAAGAAATATTCAGAATTAAAATCTTCGTCTTTTCAATAAATAATGTAGTTTCGTATCAATGACAGTAAGTGCAATTGATGTTGAGAGTTTTTTAGACAAAAGTAAAAACGACCTTATCGTTGACGTAAGGGCTCCTATAGAATTCTTTAAAGGTCATGTGCCCGGCGCCACAAATATTCCCATATTTGATGACAGTGAACGGGCCGAAATAGGAACATTATTTAAACAACAGGGAAAAGATACTGCCGTAAGTCGGGGTTTAGAAATAGTTTCTCCCAAAATGACCTCCTTTGTTAATAATGTAAAAGAATTATCAAAAGATAAAAAGGTATTTATTTATTGTTTTAGAGGTGGAATGCGAAGTAATAGTTTTGCCTGGCTCATGAATACGTCAGGCTTAAATGCCTGCATTATGAAAGGTGGATATAAAGCTTTCAGGAATCACGTTTTGAACTATTTTACAAAAGAAAAGCAACTGGTTTTATTGGGTGGAAAAACAGGGAGCGGGAAAACCGATATTCTAAAAAGATTACATGCTTTATCTGTTCAAACAGTTGACCTGGAAAAAATTGCCCATCATAAGGGCTCTGCATTTGGTTCGATAAATGAACAAAAACAAAACCCACAACAGGTATTTGAACATGAGTTATATAAGCAATTGACAGCTTTAGATGAGAATCGTAAAATTATTTTGGAGGACGAATCGCAGGCTATAGGTTTCAATAAAATACCTTATGGCTTGTGGCAACAAATGAAGCTGGCCCCCATTATAAAACTTGAAATCCCTTTCGAATTGCGTGTTCAAAAACTGGTAGCAGATTATTCTACTATTGATATTGAAGCTTTAAAAGCCTGTGTTGTAAAGATCTCGCAACAATTAGGAACTTTAAATACAAAATTATGTTTACAATATTTAGATGAAGGAAATCTGGCTGATGTTGCGCGTTTGTCCTTATTATATTATGACAAAGCGTACGAATTCAGCTATAAAAAGAAAGATCAACCCATTATTCATTTAGCATCTGATACGATTGATGCAACGATTAATGCTTTAAAAGTAAAACAGATCATAGATACTTTGAAATAAAATGTCAGTAAAACTTACACAATTCAGTAAAGCCTCGGGCTGCGGATGCAAAATTGCTCCGGCAGTGCTCGAAGAAATTTTAAATGGCTGCAAACAGGATATCGTCTTTAAAAATTTACTGGTTGGTAACGAAACCAAAGATGACGCCGCTGTTTACGAATTGGAAGACGGCAACTGCATTATCAGTACTACCGATTTTTTTACACCTATTGTTGATGATGCTTTTGATTTTGGAAAGATCTCCGCCAGCAATGCCATCAGCGACATTTATGCGATGGGTGGGAAACCCTTAATAGCTGTGGCTATTTTGGGTTGGCCTGTAGATAAAATTCCGACAGCTATTGCCCAACAAGTCATTAAAGGTGCTCAGCAAATATGTACAAAAGCCGGAATACCTCTGGCAGGCGGGCATAGTGTTGATACACAGGAACCCTTATTTGGGCTGGCTGTTACAGGAATCGTTAAAAAACAAAACATTAAAAAAAATAATTCAGTTAAAGAAAATGATATCCTATATATTACAAAGCCTTTAGGCATAGGTGTTTTGAGTACTGCCTTAAAAAGAGGATTGCTCAAAGATGATGATTATAAATTATTACTGGAGCAAACTACGGCTTTAAATTCTGTTGGCGAACATTTGGGGAATTTACCTTATGTGAACGCGATGACCGACATCACCGGTTTTGGTTTTGCAGGACATCTATTGGAAATGTTGGAAGGCTCAAATTTATCTTCAGAGATAAAAAAAGAAGCTCTTCCCATTATGGAAGCTGCAAAAGAATACGCTAAACAATTTGTGTTCCCGGATAACACCACTCGTAATTATAATGATCAGTCAAAACATATTGCTGGCATGACCGATCTTGATTTTATTTTTTATTGCGACCCTCAAACTTCCGGCGGACTATTATTCAGCGTTGAGCCTTCCTATGAGAATAAAATGGATGACTTCTTAAATTCAAAAAATCAGTTCTTTGCTAAAGTTGGAATGATCACTTCCAAGCAAGAAACAAAAATTAATTTTGCTTAATAAACCCCAAATAAGATCTTTAATGATTGCTTTAATGATAAGCTCCTTGAACGGCAAGCTAAAATAAAGGAGATCAAAAAACTGGAAGCGATATTGATCAAACCTATCAGTATCACTCCAGCAAAAACGGTTATTACCAGATCCAGTTCGAACGTATGACCACTTCCCAGAGAGATCCCAAAGTTACCTGCGGAAATGGTAATGTGCCTGATGTCAAAAGGAATACCAATAAATTTTCCTATGTTACCAGCCATTCCCAAACAAAAACCTAAAAATAAGTTCCCCAAGATACCGCCAAGGTTTCTTTGAGTAAACGCTGCTATTTTTTGTCTTTTCGCATGATCGTACTCTTTCAATTTTGGATGCTTTATAATACGTTCAGCTATTTCAGAATAAACTACTTTATTATCAATGTACCCAATTACAATTCCTGACAAAGACAAAAACACACCTGTAATGCAGGCATAAATTAAAGATGCACTATATAAAGGATGATTTGAATACAATTGTTTTTGAGCACCTTCCTCATTAAACACCGGATACTGGAAATAATGATTGAGTGTAAAGGCTAACAAAAAACACAAAGGCAATACGATCACTAAATTTCCTACTAGAGACACAAACTGACTTCGAATGATCTGTTTAAACATCATCCAAGGCCTTTTACTCGAATCGCTAGAATTATCAATACTCTCAGCAATATAGGAAGCTGTCATCGCCGGCTGTTTGGTAGCAAGCGCTAAATGCATTAAGTGCATCAATACAAATCCTAAACCATAATTCAATCCAAATAAAATCCCTTCGAAAAATAGCGACAGTTCTAATGCATGGATGTAATGTTTAATATAAACCAAAAATACGACCACCAAACCGCCACCCATGGCGGAGCGAAATAATTTTTGGTTTTCAGACTTTGAAAAACCGATGTAGTTTTCTCCTTTTTCGGAAGTATGACTAACAATTCGGTAAGCCAATAAATTGGTATTTTCTTTAATTAAACTCCTGATGCTGTTTTTAGTTTGCTCTGCCTTTACAAGATGAGTTACCAAATGCGAAACTGTTAATACTTTATTACTTTCTTCTTTGGTTATAAATAAATTCAGTAATAATCGTATTCTGCCAATATGCTGCCTTGCTCTGATCAATAAAAAAGTTAAATGCAAACTTGTACCTATTTCGTCTTTTTTGTTCTGAATTTCATTAAATAAATTTTCAGCCCGATCGATACTATTTAACACACTGGTCAATTCATCTGCATCAACATCCAAAACCTGATCTTCCATATGCTTTTTTACAAATAGCGATACCTGGTGATTTAACTCAAAAAACGGAGAATCACTATCATCAAATTTTGGCAATTTGTTAACCAGGTATGGATCAATACCAATGGAGGTTAATCGGTGGCATAAAATTATGATCGCATTATGTATCTGATGAGTTAATTTTTCGGAATGTGCGGCAAGCTGATCTGTATCAATTAGTTTTGTGATCATTTCCCAACTCGAATAAGTAATTCGCTCCAACCAAAGGTGATCGGATAGTTTAGAAAACAGAAAATTTAAAAAGTGATTAAGTTCGTCCTTATCTGAATTAACAGGCAGGATCTTATGTTTAAATCGCAAATAAATTTCCGGAAAAAAACCTCTGTCAGACAAGATCCCATAATCTGCAAAAGCATTTACAAAAAAGGCGTGATCTAACGTGAAGTAACAAAACTCTGTAAATTCTGCCTTAAATCCCTCATCTACTGATTTCTGTAAAACCAGTTCCTGAAGTTTTTCATTAAATTCTAAATCGTCATTTTCCGAAAAGACTCTTATATCTTTTATAAATTGAATAATTTGAGTGTGTTGATTTAATAAGGGCATAGATAACCGTAATATTACCTATTCTTAAACTATTATTCTACCCTATTGTTTAACGTTTGTTAACTACCTGATTTATAATAACAAAAGGAAAATGGCGTTTTTACAATTAATAAAATAGTTTATCTTTGTTGTAATGGAAATCGTTAAAGGTTCAGGTGTAATTCCCGGAAAATTATTGGCAAAGGTTAACTCCCCGGCCGATCTTAAAAAATTAAAAGAAGATGAATTAGAGCAGTTCTGCGGAGAATTACGTCAGTTCATTATTGATATCGTCTCTGTAAAAGGGGGACACTTTGGCGCTTCTTTAGGCGTTGTGGAATTAACTACCGCTTTACATTATGTATTTAACACGCCATACGATCAATTGGTTTGGGACGTTGGCCACCAGGCATATGGACATAAGATCATTACCGGCCGCAGAGATATTTTTCATACAAACCGTGTTTATAAAGGTATCAGCGGTTTTCCAAAACGTTCAGAAAGTGAGTATGATACGTTTGGCGTTGGCCACTCTTCCACTTCCATTGGTGGAGCTTTGGGTATGGCAGTTGCCAGTCATTATAAAGGATTAAAAGACAAACAACATATTGCAGTAATAGGAGATGGCTCGATGACTGCCGGCCAGGCTTTTGAAGCATTAAATCATGCCGGCATTTCAAACAGCAATTTATTGGTTGTTTTAAATGATAACTGCATGAGCATCGACCCTAACGTTGGTGCTTTACGCGATTATTTAACAGATATTACTACTTCTCACACCTACAATAAAACCAAAGATAAAGTTTGGGAATTATTAGGTAAGATCAGCAAATTTGGACCAAACGCCCAGGAAATAGCTTCTAAATTGGAGAATGCGGTTAAAACCTCCTTATTAAAACAAAGTAACTTATTTGAGTCTTTAAAATTCCGTTATTTTGGTCCGGTTGACGGGCATGATGTGGTTCGTTTGACCAAGATAATGGCCGATCTGAAAGATATTCCCGGTCCGAAAATATTACATGTCATTACTAAAAAAGGTAAAGGTTATAAATTTTCGGAAGAAGGAAACGAAACCGTTTGGCATTCACCGGGATTATTCAATAAAGACACAGGCGAGATCATTAAAGTGGTTCCCAAAGAACCTCAGCCGCCAAAATACCAGGATGTTTTTGGACATACTATTGTTGAGCTGGCCGAACAAAATAAAAAGATCATGGGTATTACACCTGCCATGCCATCAGGCTGTTCATTGAATATCATGATGAAAGCTATGCCCGACAGAGCATTTGACGTAGGTATTGCCGAACAGCATGCCGTTACATTCAGTGCCGGTTTAGCAACTCAGGGAATGATCCCTTTCTGTAATATTTATTCTTCGTTTATGCAACGCGCCTACGATCAGGTTGTGCATGATGTAGCTTTGCAAAATTTAAAAGTGGTGTTTTGTTTGGATCGTGGCGGTATTGCCGGCGCAGATGGACCTACACACCATGGAGCATTTGACATTTCTTATTTCCGTTGTATTCCAAATATGATCGTGAGTGCACCAATGAACGAAGAGGAACTTCGTAACTTGATGTACACTTCGCAATTAGATGAAGTTACAGGTCCATTCAGTATCCGCTACCCACGTGGTAATGGTGTGATGGTTGACTGGAAAACACCTTTCAAAAAAATTGAGGTCGGAAAAGGCCGTAAGTTAAAAGATGGGAAAGACGTAGCTATTTTATCTCTTGGTCACCCGGGAAATTTTGCAACTAAAGCTATTGAAAAACTGGAACAGGAAGGTGTAATCGTTGCTCATTATGATCTTCGTTTTGCCAAACCTCTGGACGAAGCCATGTTACACGAAGTATTCTCCCGTTACAAAAAAATCATTACCATCGAAGATGGAACCATTGTTGGCGGTGTAGGAAGTGCAATTTTAGAATTCATGGGTGATAATGGCTATACAGCGCAAGTAAAACGTTTAGGTATTCCTGATAAATTTATTGAACATGGTGAACCAAATGAACTGTATGAAGAATGCGGTTTTTCTGTAGCACAAATTCACAACGAAGTCTTAGAGATCTTAAAAGAAAAGAAAAAAGTTAAGGTTGGATAAAACCTTCTAAACCTCATAAATGCGGCTTAAATTACCATTAAGCCGCATTTCTATTTTAACAGATTTTTCATTTTAATCTCCTTTGTTTTCGCTAAATTTGTGTAAACACCTATTCCTTGGCTTCTGAACAAAATATACTGATCTTAAAACTCGACGAATTCATTCGTAAGTATTATAAAAATCAATTGGTAAAAGGGTTACTCTATACCAGCGGATTACTAGTAGCCGCTTTTTTATTTTTAGTAGTTGCCGAATACTTTGCAGAATTTGGAACAACCACCCGCACTATTCTATTTTATTTGTTTTTGTTAGTGAGCGGTTTTGTAATGACCCGCTTCATTATCATTCCTGTTTTAAAATTAAATAAACTGGGTGTAATTATTTCTTATGATGAAGCAGCTAATATTGTTGGCACTCACTTCAGCAACATCAACGATAAATTATTAAACACACTTCAATTACAGCGTAACTCAGGTTCTATTTTGTCACCCGAACTTTTGACTGCTAGTATCAATCAAAAAATGGAAGAGTTAAAGCCTATTCCTTTTACCTCAGCTATTAATATAAATGAAAATAAACAGTATCTGAAATTTGCTGTCCCACCGGTTGTATTGATGCTATTGATATTTGCCATCAAGCCAGACATTATTAAAAACGGAACAGAACGCATTGTGTTTCACCAGACCTATTTCGAAAAAACTGCACCATTTCAATTCGCGCTTAATAACAAATCGCTTGAAGCCATTCAGCAGCAGGACTATGTATTGGAATTGAAACTAAATGGCAACGAGATCCCCAATGAAGTTTTTGTTTTAGTAGACGGTGTTGAACATAAAATGGAGAAGGTTGATAATATCAATTACACCTACACCTTTAAAAATGTTCAAATCGATCAGGACTTTGTATTTACAGCGGCCGGCTATAATTCTAAATCCTACGAACTAAAAGTATTACCAAAACCCATGTTGATGAAGTTCGACATTCAACTAAGCTATCCTGCTTACCTCAACAAGAAAAACGAAACGGTATCAAACATGGGTGATATGCAAATCCCACAAGGCACAAAAATGCAGTGGGTATTTCATACAAAAAACACTGATCAGATATTTTTAAATTTCACAGATACATTAGTGGATATTTCCAGATCCTCCGAAAATGAATTTGCATTCTCAAAACGTATGATGCAGAGTATGCCTTACAGCATCAAGACCATGAATCATTTTTTAAAGCAAAATCCTGATTCAGTAAATTATACGATCAACGTTGTACCTGATCAAAGTCCGGCAATTGATGTGAGTGAAAAAACAGATTCGCTGAATCCTAAAAATATTTATTTTTCGGGTACAGTAAAAGATGATTACGGCTTTACCCGTTTAGCTTTTAAATACACTCATTACACACAGGATTCAACCGGCAAAACTATTGTGAAAAATGGCGAACAAATAATGGGTGTTGATAAGCAAAAAATCACGCAGCCTTATTATTACTTTTTAGACGCGTCAAAGTTTGAATTATTACCAGGCGACAAAATAGAATACTATTTTGAAGTATGGGATAACGATGGTGTAATAGGGTCTAAATCTGCAAAAACACAAACCATGTTGTTTAAAGCTCCTACCCTGGACGAAATGAATGAGATGACCGATAAAAATAATTCGGAGATCAAAAAAGATCTGGAAGACGGTGCTAAAAAAGCAAAAGATCTGCAAAAAGAGATCAATGACCTCAGCAAAAAACTGACGGAGAAAAAACAAATGGGTTATGAAGAGAAGAAAAAACTGGAAGATATCTTAAAGAAACAAAATGAGTTAAAAAATAAGATCGAAGAAAGCAAACAGGAGAATCAACTCAATAATCAACAACAACAGGAAAACCAACAAATGGATGAATCACTGTTGGAAAAACAAAAACAATTAGAACAGTTGTTTGAGAACATCATGACTCCTGAAATGAAAAAATTATTTGACGAGTTAAACAAGATGTTGGATAAACTCGACAAAAATCAGGTGCAGCAAAAGCTGGAAGAACTGAAACTCTCTAACAAAGACATGGAGAAAGAACTTGACAGAACTTTAGAAGCATTTAAGCAAATGGAAGTAGAACAAAAACTTCAACAAGCCATTGACAAACTGGATGAACTTAAAAATAAAGAAGATGCTTTAAAACAGGAAACTGACGGCAATAAAAAACCGGACGATAAAGCGAAAGATAATAAGGATAATAAAACAGATGACCCGACTAAAAAGGACGAAAACAAATCTGAAAATAAAGATCCAAAGAACGATAGTAAAGACAACAAGGACAATAAAGATAAAACTGATCCTAAAGACAAAAAAGAAACAAGCAATAAGGAACTTGAGAAAAAACAGGATGAATTAAACAAGCAATTTGAGGATCTGAAAAAAGACCTTAAAGAAATGCAGGAAAAAAATGCGGCCCTTGAAAGTCCGAATGACATTCCAAAAACAGAAGAAAAACAAAACGAAATCAGTAAAGAGATGGAAAAAAGTTCTGAGCAATTAAATCAGAACAATAAAAAGAACGCCTCAAAATCACAGAAAGAAGCCTCTGACAAAATGGAAGAGATGAAACAGCAAATGCAACAGGCGATGGAAAAAATGGAGAAGGAAGAACAGGAAGAAGACATGCAGGCTGTTCGCCAGATCCTGGAAAATTTACTAAACCTGTCTTTTGCTCAGGAAGATCTGATGGGGCAACTCTCAAAATTAAAGGCTGATAATCCTCAATACTTAAAGATCACGCAAACACAAAAAAAATTACAGGATGATTCTAAGATCATTGAAGATAGTTTATTAGCTATTAGCAAAAGACAACCTGCCATTAGCGCCACTGTAAACCGTGAAATATCTGCCATACACATGAATATGGGTAAAGCAGTGAGTTCTCTTGCCGAACGCATGCAAGCGGATGCCCAAATACGTATGCAATATTCTATGACCTCTATTAATAACCTTGCCTTATTATTAAATGAATCTTTAGAGCAAATGCAAAAACAAGCTAAAGAATCAAAGGAAAGTAAGCCTGGGAACGGCAGTTGTAAAAAACCGGGTAAAGGCAAAAAGCCAAGTTCATCTTCCAAACCAGGGGAAGGAAAGCCAAGCATGCAAAGCATGAAGCAAATGCAGCAAAAACTAAATGAACAACTGGCTGAACTTAAAAAGCAACTGGAACAAGGTCAGAAACCGGGTGGACAAAAACCCGGAGATAAGCCGGATCAGAAACCCGGGGGACAAAAACCTGGTGGTCAGGGAATGGGCCAACAGGGTCAACCTGGAATGCCTGGGCAACAAGGTCAGGGAATGAGTGAACAATTGGCCAAAATGGCGGCTCAACAGGAAGCTTTACGTCGCCAGATGCAACAAATGATGGATAAAATCAAAAAAGAAGGTGGGTCTAACCCGGGTGGAAATATTGCGGATATGATGGAACAAACTGAAAAAGATATAGTTAACCGTCAAATTAGTCAGGAAACCATGAAACGCCAGCAGGATATCATTACTAAACTTTTAGAAAGCGAAAAAGCAGAGCGGGAACGTGAGCAGGACGAGCAAAGGAAAAGTAATGAGGCAAAAAATCAGGTTTTAAGTAACCCTACGCAATTTTTAGAGTATAAAAGACTTAGAGAAAAAGAATTGGAGTTGTTAAATACGGTTTCACCAAGTTTAACACCTTATTACAAGCAAAAAGTTAATGAATATTTTAATAGCGTAAACAAATGATACCAGCAAAAGGAGAAAAACTAGATATAACCTCCACGTCTGATAATATAAGGTTAGTGGAACGTTTGGTAGAAGATGTATGTGATGTATTTAATGTGAATGAAGATAATTTCGGTAACATTTTAATTGCGGTAACTGAAGCTGTAAATAATGCCATCTATCACGGAAATAAAGGAAATCCAAACAAGCACATCAAAATAGGATTTGAATCGGACGATAAGAACATTAAATTTTCAGTAGCCGACGAAGGTCGTGGTTTTGATTACGATAATTTGCCGGATCCTACAGATCCAATGAATATAGATAAACCAAACGGGCGCGGTGTTTTTTTAATGAAAAATTTAGCCGATAAAGTAGAGTTTAACAATAACGGTCAGGAAGTGCTCCTGACGTTTAATGTGAATTAATGATTTCCTTTCACAATCAATCAATTGCTTTTAAGTTTAAAGAAAAAACAAAGTTAAAGCAATGGATTAAAACCATTACTGAAAAAGAAAAACACAAAGTCGGCACCATCAATTACATTTTCTGTTCAGACGAAGAATTGCTTGAGATCAATCTCAGGCATTTAAATCATAATACCCTTACCGATATTATTACTTTTGATTATACAGAAGGAAAAATCATCAATAGTGATATTTTCATCAGCATTGAAAGGGTTTTAGAAAATGCGCAAAAATTTAAAGTAACATTTGACGAAGAATTTCACCGCGTAATGATCCACGGCATTTTGCATTTATGCGGTTACAAAGACAAATCAAAAGCAGATGCAGAGTTGATGAGAAAGAAAGAAAATTGGGCCTTGAAATTATTCAAATAAATTATTTGAATGAAGTTGTTTGATATTTTTTATAGAGAGTATGATGAATACTATCTCTACCCTATAAATAGACGCACATATCTCAAGATCTTCAAATTACATTCTAATTATTTGATGTACTTTTTCAAGTGTGACAAACTAAATTACTACGCATCAAATGACAAAGTATTTCCCATGGATATTTATGAGGATTGTAACCAGGAAAAATATCTTACAAGTATTCATTTTAATGATAGCTGGACAGAAGATAAAATAATATGTGACAAGCAGTCCGGTGAAAAATCAAACCTTAAAATTGTAGAGTATGAAGGTTTTCGATCACAAGAATTAATCTGCAAGAAAGATGGGATTAAACTGTTTGAATTAACAGAACAAAAAAGCTTTTTATCTGATCCGAAAATTACAGTAAAAGGAAATATTGAAGGCAACGAACTTGAATTATTTATAAGCCTTTTATGCTTTATTATTACAAATACAGCACATAAAGATTAGTCTTCCTACTAGTTTAACTCAAACTGCAGCTTACTTAACTTTTGATATAAACCTGAATCATTGGTCATTAATTCCTGATGAGTTCCCATTTCAATCACTTCGCCTTTTTGCAATACCACAATTTTATCAGCCTTTCTAATGGTTGATAAACGATGCGCAATAACAATAGAAGTTCTGCCGATCATTAATTTATCTAAAGCATCCTGAACTAAACGTTCGCTTTCACTATCTAAACTACTGGTTGCTTCATCTAAAATTAAAATAGAAGGATTTTTTAATACAGCTCTGGCGATTGCCACACGTTGGCGCTGACCGCCTGATAATTGAATACCTCTGTCGCCAACCAACGTTTCAAACTTATCAGGAAAGCTCATGATAAAATCATAAGCATTGGCTTGTTTTGCGGCTTCTATAACTTCTTCTTCAGTAGCATTTGGTTTTCCATATAGGATATTTTCTCTGATGGTTCCACCAAATAATAATACATCTTGTGGTACAATGGCCATCTGATCACGTAATTCGGTCAACTCATAATCTGTCGATTTTTTACCATCAATAATATACTCCCCGCTTGTTGGCTCATAAAAGCGTAATGCCAAAGATGCTAAAGTTGATTTCCCACTGCCGCTGCTCCCTACTAAAGCAACTGTTTCCCCGGCTTTCGCAGCGAATGAAATGTTTTTTAAAACAATAAAATCTGGGCGGGTTGGATAAGTAAATTGAATATTTTTAAACTCCAGATCTCCTTTTACTCGTTTGATATTGCCATTAACGGCAAATTCTAAATTTATTTCTTCGTGTGTATCATCAATGATTTCAAATACACGGTCGGTTGCACCCAATGCACGCTGAATAGAGGCCAATTGTTCCGGCAAACCTCCCAAAGAAGCGGCCACAAAAAATGATAACATCATAAAAATACCAAAATTTTCCGATGACAATAAAGGCTTACCATCCGGTCCAACCTGATTAAGCAACAATAACATTTGATATAAAATAAAAAAGATAGAGCCAAAAACACACATAATAATAAAGGCAAAAAAGGCTCCACGCATAATACCATATTTTATTCCAAACTGCCTGATATCATTTGTAACTTTATTGTATTTGCTTATCTCAACATGTTCATTTGTGAATGCCTTTACACTGGTAATACCGGTTAACGCTTCTGACACGATCACACTTGATTCAGCTATTTTATCCTGAAAACCTTTTGAATATTTACGGATTCTTCTTCCATATACAATAGCAATTAAGGTAATGGGCGGAATAATAGCTAAAAACCATTTCGCCACTTCCCATCCGGTATAATTCACTAACAAAATAAGACCGCCAACACCAACAATAGTTTGACGGATAACCTCAGCAATATTAAGCGTAAATGCTTCAGAAATAACATTGATATCGGTTGCAACACGGCTACTCAAATCAGCCACCTGATTTTTTGAATAAAAACTCATAGGCATTTTTACCAGTTTTCCGAATATATCCATTCGTAACCCCTTCAACATATTCTCAGTAACCAAAGAAAATGTATATACCCTTCCAAAAGACACCAGCCCCTGGATAACCAAGAGAATAAGAAGTTCCATTCCGGTACCTGATACTGCATCTTTAAACACACTTGGAGCCATTGTTGTCTGACCTAAATAACCAAACATCTTACCGGCCATAATAGGAAAATATAACCCAACAATAGCTGTTCCCAATACAAAGAACATCCCTACAACAAAGATCCATTTGCTTTTTCCCAGGTAATTGAACAAACGAAACGATTTTTTAAAGTTTTCTCTGGATAATTTTGCTTTGGGGATATCGTCTTTGGCCTTATGTTTAACGCCGGTAGCTTTTGCCATTTTTTACAGTAAATTTGTGTGCAAATGTACTGTTTTTACAGAGGTTTTATCTAAAAAATGGGTAATTTTAGGGTTAAATTTCACAAAAAATTTGTCACATAATAAAAATCTATTATATTTGCAGTCCAATTTTGAAAAACTTATAACATTTAAATAGTAATACCATGAAACGCACTTTCCAACCATCGCAACGTAAAAGAAGAAACAAACACGGTTTTCGTGAGCGTATGGCTTCTGCAAATGGACGCAGAGTTTTAGCTTCCCGCAGAGCTAAAGGTCGTAAGAAATTAACTGTATCGAGCGAAAAAACTCATAAATAATAGCTTTTCTAAAGCAATTTAGCCCTTTTTTAACAAAGCTGCCTGTATTCACGGGCGGCTTTTTTATTATCTTAGGTCGCCTAAACACTGAAACATGATCCAAAAGCTACTTCCAGCCTTTTTAATACCCTTTTCTTTATTTGCTCAACAACAATCAACCGTACAGGAACAGAGCCAGCATTACAAGAATTACAGCTTTACTAAAGATACTCAATGGGATAGCCTAAATACCGTTGAAAATGGCTCTGTTTACGAACTAAGCACTAATCAGTCAAAAACCTCAGCGGCCTGCAACTTAACCAAAAAAGTATATGGCTGGCATCCATACTGGGTTGGATCCGTATACACAAACTACGATTGGAACATGCTGAGCGATTTTTGCTATTTTGATTATTCTGTAAGTCCAACCACGGGCAATAACACAAACGGATCTTTTGCATGGAGTACAAGTGCTGCTGTAACAGCGGCCTTAAGCAATAGCGTCAACGTTCATTTTTGTGCTACTTTATTTGGTAGTCATTCTACATTTTGGGCCAGTTCAACAGCCCAACAAACCTTTATTACCAATGCCATCAATTTATTACAAAGCCGTGGTGGTAATGGCATCAATATTGATTTTGAAGGCATGGGATCAAGTGATAAAATACCTTTTACTGCTTTTATGACCAGTCTTTGCAACCAGGTTCACGCTGCTAATCCAAACTATAAAGTAACCATGGCGTTATATGCCGTTGAATGGGGAAATAATACTTTTGATATTGCGGCGCTTAACCCTATAGTAGATAATTTTATTATCATGGGTTACGATTATTATTATTCAGGTTCCACAACAGCCGGCCCCGAAGCACCTTTGTATAATTTTCAAACAACCTATAATTATACCTTAGCAAAATCTATCACTCATTATTTAAATAAAGGTGCCACAAAAAGCAAACTATTATTAGGTTTGCCATGGTATGGCCGTGAGTGGGAAACAGCCGGAAGCACTGCTCCTTCTGGTACAACCGGTGGATTTACATCATCCAGAACATATGCCTATGTAAAAAACAATGCCGCAACCTACTCCGTCGCTAACAAGCATTTTGAAAGCAATAGTTTTGATAATTATTTTTCTTATCAAAGTGCCGGACTTTGGCGCCAATGCTGGATAGATGATCAGTATAGCTACAGCAGAAAATTTGATCTTGTAAACCAACGTGGCATTGGTGGTATTGGCATTTGGGCATTAGGTTATGATGATGGTTATTCTGATCTATGGGACTTAATAAAAGATAAATTCTCGGATTGCGCTACAGTTGCCTGCACTGATAGCATTTTTGATATGGGTGGACCCGGAAGAAATTATTATGACAATGAAAATTATATCTACACCATTGCTCCAACAGGTGCCAATTCAGTAAAACTAAATTTCAGTTACGCTATTACGGAAGCAAACTACGATACATTATTTGTTTACGATGGCAATTCTATTGCATCGCCAACACTGGGTGTATATACCGGAACATTAAATTCCACATTTACATTGACCTCCACTTCACCTTCTGTAACCATCCGTTTTAAATCGGACGGAGGAACTGTGCAATCCGGATTTAAAGCTGTCTGGTCTTGTGTTCAGGATAATATAAACCCAACAACACAAATTACAACACCAAGCGGTTGGATCACCCAAAATTTCACAACAAATTATACAGATACAGATAATGCTGGGGGAACAGGCATTGAAAAAAGTTTTTACCAACCCAGCTATTACAATGGTGTTGAATGGAGAGCGAACGGCAACAGAGGATTCTTTAATGATGATTTTACAGGAACTTCTATACACCCTGACTGGACAAACTCTTCAGGGACATGGAGCATTTCATCAGGCGCATTGATACAAACAGATGAAACAAACGCCAATACTAACTTATATGCAACTGTAACTCAAAGTTTATCAAATCGCTACTTATATTGCTTTAAAGGAACCATTACAGGTGCTAACACAAACCGACGAGCCGGTATTTATATCGCGTGTGATAATCCATCGCAAACGCAACGCGGCAACAGTTATATGATCTGGTTCAGACCCGACCAAAGTTCTGTTGAATTCTATAAATCAGTTGCTAATACAATTGGCTTGCCTACTTATTCGGCAGGTATCAATATTATTCCCGGAACAACATATGATTATAAAATATCCTACGATAGAATTACCGGCGAAATAAAAGTATGGCAAAATGATGTATTTATAGCATCATGGACCGATACGAGTCCTCATGCAACCGGTACAGCTGTTTCTTTTAGAAGTGGTAACAGTACCTTTAAAATAGATGACTTTAAAGTATTTCGTTCAAGAGCAGCTTCACATACAATTTTAGTTGGGGGAGCAAATACCAATGATCTAAGAAACGAAAATCCTGTGCCAACTACTGCTGCAGGAAAGATCAGCAGTATCACAAAAGATTATGCAAATAATCTATCAGGCATCATTTCCAATTCATTAAATATCGACTGGACAAAAGCTATTGTCTCGACGGTTATCAAAGATGGTATAGCAAACGATATTGACACAACGTATATTGGAACACAATTGGATCTAAACTACTCAGCAGCTAAAGATACTAACTCAGGTGTTGCGTTATACTATTACGCTATTGGCACGGTTGCAGGATCGCAAAATATCACACCCTGGACATTGAACAATTTGAATTTATCTGCAACCAAAACCAGCTTAAGTTTAGTTAACAATCAAAAATATTTCATCATGGTAAAGGCCATCAATGGCGCAGGTTTAGTAAGCGACAGTATAGTGAGTGATGGTGTGATCTATTTAATGTCGACTGGAATAAACCAAAACAATGTATTGAATGAATTATCCATTTACCCAAATCCGACCAACGAAAAAGCAACCATTAGTTTGCTCAGTTCATCAGAAGAGAAAATAAGTTATAGCTTATTTGATGTACAGGGAAAATTAATTGAACAAAAGAACCTGGAAATACACTCAGGAATAAATACACTGGAAATAAACGTTGAACAATTACAATTGAGTAAAGGCATCTATTTTATCAGGCTATTTTCTAAAGGAAAAGAAATTACCAGGAAACTGATCGTTAACTAACATGCCAACCAACAGGCCTCAGGGAACAAAATATATAAATTCGCCTCATTACTCACATGAAGGCTTATCTGATTGGCAGGTTGGTTTTGCACTTTGTATTTTAGGAGTAATAATTCTATTGATCTTA
>JAZKGE010000051.1:0-49866 GCA_040386075.1 Bacteroidota bacterium | reverse complement strand
ACTGACGGCCTCCACGTCCCAAACGTGGCGCGATACCGGGCTACGCTACACCCCGCTTTTTTATGAAGTATTTAACACTTCTATAAAAAATCAGGATGCAAAGATATACATTTTTCTAATGTAAAAAAGAAAAAAGCGTTTTTTTTCATAAAAAAAAGAGCTGCCAATAATAGCAGCTCTTTTTAATATTAAGAGAGTCAATAATTATTTCTCAACAGCAAATTTCTTAGTAATAGCTTTACTATTACCAACTTTTACCTGGTAGAAATATAAACCTGAACTTAAGTTATTTAAGTTAAAGTCAACTTTGTTAGCTCCAACATTTCCGATAACAGAAGTTGAATAAACGGTTTGACCAACTGTATTAATGATTGAAATATCTAATTTAGCACCCTCAGTTAATTTAATATCCAAAGTTGCGCTTGTAGAAGCCGGGTTTGGATAGAAATTCATATCTGCAACTGTATTAGAAATAGATTCTTTAACTCCAGTTACACAAACGAAATCACCAACAGGAATCTTAGCGTAAACGATATCATTATCTCCACCTCCATCAGTTAAATTATCAGCATCCGGATTAGTTCCTGATGTAGCAGGAATACCGTTACCAGGATAAAAATCTCTTTGGTAAACTATGTGAACGTTTCCATCAATATTTTTTGCCATTGACCCAAAAACTCCTTCATATTCTGAACCTGGAAAATAACCAACAATATCCATTGGGTTAGTAAACACTTCCATACCTGGAGTTAACACGCAGGATTTAACTACATATTGATGTCTTACCAATTTATCAGAATTAGTTGCTGAAGCTAAACCATCAACAATTGATGAATAAGATAGAAATAAGTCATTGTTAGCGTCAAATGCCATGCTTGGGAAAGAGGTTAAAGAACATCCCCATCTTCCAAAAGCCAAAGCAGGAGAAGTAACGGGCGGGAAACTAATAGTATTATCACCACCTAAATCCTCAACACCGGCAACGATATTACCACCTAGGTCCTGAGCCATATTCTCATTCCATAAGTATAAACCATCCCAGTATGGAAAATAGCTTGTTCCTGCAGCTGGATCATCGCCTAAAATTTTGTATGCTCCATAAGAAACATAAGCAACACCGCTGTTATCTAATGCAATGGCAAAACTACCATCGTTTGTTTCAATAGTATCTGCAACTGCATCACCATCCACATCAGATATTGTTGTAGTTGCATCCCATAAAGTTATTGGGAATTTGTAAATTCTTTTATAGGTCCAGGTAAGTCCACCGTCTGTAGATTTTGCTAAACCGATATCACTATCAGAATCACCTGCTACAATAGCTACAGTGCTTCCTTTTGCAGTAATAGCATAAGCATCTCCACCAAATCCTAAATAATTAGCAGCTGTAAATCCTGTTGGTTGTTGATTTTGAATATCCCAGCTAAGGCCTGCATCAACAGAACGAGAAAATAAAAGCGCGCCATCTAAACCATTATACATGGCTCCACCGTTTGCAACAGGATATGAAATTGAAATTGCATATACCGTATCACCACCACTAGGAGACGAGCTTACCATTCTTGGCCACCAGTTACCTCCGGTTATATTTAATGGTACAGATGTACTGTGCGACCATGTACCTGACCCTTTTGTTGCTCTTGACGCAAGGTTTGATGCTGCATTTCCTGCTCCATGAGAAAATATCAACTCTTTTCCCGAACGCGTATTTACTACATTACCCCAACCTACTCTTACTGGTTCAATTCTTACACTAGGCGTAGGCGACCAAACCGCACCGTTATAGTAATTATATCCTGTTCCTCTGTTTGCATAAGCCCCGGTAACGTCTGTTGGTTCAAATGTCCAGCAGGTAGCTATGGTACCATCTGCGTTTACAACGATCCTGTCGCCAACACTAGAGTTTGACTGAAGATCATAAATAGTTTTTCCCAGAACAGCTTCAGTAATTGAATTTGTACGGGCAGCGCTATTATTATTTATAGTTTGTTTTGCACTTGCCTGAAAAGGAATACCTGTATACATTTTATCCTGATCTACAGCAGATTTTTTAACTGCGATCTTTGTAAGATGTGCGGGTATTTTTGTTGCCTTGTTCGCAACCTGTGCACTAAGTAGTCCCGAAACGAGAATACCCGTGGTAAATAGTAACTGTTTTTTCATGATTTTTTTTGGATTTAATTAAACAACATTAACACAAATTTAAAAAAATATTAAATGATTAGCTAATGATTTAACAAAAAAATAACTACAAAGAATTTACAGTTTTCTCCAGTTGTATACCTCTCGAACCTTTAATTAATACAGTAGAATCAGCGATTTTATACTCTGTGATATACTCACTTAATTCTTGCACATTTGTAAAAAAATGGTAGTGTGGGAACATCTTTTTTAATTTAAAAAATTGTACTCCTACCAGCATTACATTATTTACAGAGTTCTTAGATAATTGATCCATTATTTTTTGATGCTCAGAGTCGCTATATTCTCCTAATTCAAGCATATCTCCTAATATTATAACTTTGTTCTTGAAATTTTGTTTCTCAAAATTATCTATAGCCAGGCTCATGCTACTTGGATTTGCATTATAAGCATCAAGTATTAAGGTGTTCAATTCTGTTCTCATTACCTGTGACCTATTCATTTCAGGCATATATGACTCCAAGGCATTGTTAATGTCGGTTTCAATTACACCAAAATAATTTCCAATACAGGCAGCGCATAATGTATTTATAAAATTATACTGTCCAAACATATGGGTTTTTACCAAAGGCTGGCTAACCAGTCCATTGTTCTTGACATTCCATTTGAACTCAACATACTCTGAATTAATAAATAATTTACCATATACGTCAAACTCAATATTTTCACCATAATAAATCTTTTCAAGATCACTACTTAGCTCATTTAAAATTTTATCGTTCCCATTAATAAAGACCTTTCCATTCTTTTTTTTCAAATAAGTAAACAACTCGCCTTTACCTTTTTTAACCCCTTCGATCCCTCCAAAACCCTCTAAATGTGCCTTTCCTATGTTGGTTATCAATCCAAAATCAGGATCGCACAAATCGCTTAACATCGCGATCTCGCCCTGGTGGTTTGCTCCCATTTCAACAATAGCCATTTCGTGTTTATGCGTTAAGGCTAATAGCGTTAAAGGAACTCCTATATGATTGTTTAAATTTCCTTTGGTAGCATAGGTATTATATTTTTTTGATAACACAGCATGCATTAATTCTTTATTGGTAGTTTTTCCATTACTGCCTGTGATCCCTATCACAGGACATTTTAATTGCTTTCGGTGATATTTGGCAAGCTGTTGTAATGCAGCCAAAACATCAGCTACCAGTAAGATGTTTTTACTGTTACAAACTTCTTCCGAATCAACTATAGCGTATCTACAGCCGCCATCTATTGCTTTTTGGGCAAATGAATTAGCATCAAAATTATCTCCTTTCAATGCAAAAAAGATCGCTCCGTTCTCTAATTTCCTGGTATCTGTTGTTATTTTTTGTTCGCAAACAATAAACAAACTATATAATTCTTCAGTACTGATAAATTTATTCATGCTATAAAATTAAAAAGCCCCTTATCGATTGATAAGGGGCTTCCTATATAGTTTTCAACAATTTATTTTCCTAATCCAACAGGGCTACCTACCCTTACCATTGCACATCTAAATCCAATGTATGCAGTAGATTGTCTTTGATCTAAATAACGACGTGTACCAGGGTTTAACCAGTATGCTCTGTCTCTCCAGCTACCGCCTTTGTAAACACGCGCTTTATCGTTAATTAAAGATGTTTTTGCGTATTCATACATTAAACTGTTTGCTCTTTCTCCGTATGCCTCTTCCCCTTCTGTATAATATAAACTGGAGTTAACATCGCCATCTAAATAACTGATGTAATCAGATGTTTTGTAGTTTCTACGCTCATCCAAGTTATCTGAAGCAACAGCAGAAGTAACTTCTCTCCATTTTACACGGCCAGGGATATCAGATTTTCCATCAGAAGGAGCATTTTTATACTGTTGCGCATCTGCAGTTAAGATCGTTAATACACTATCCGTAATTTCAGTTGTTTCGCCTGATACACCATGAGCTGTAGGAGGGTTAACTTTGTGCACGAATTTTTGAAATACAGGCCCGTCGATGTTAGTTGCGATAGTACCATCTGTACTATCTTTAACCTGTGTAACAAAAACGTTACCACGGAAAGGTCTGAATTCATCTGCATCCTGTGCTGTACTTGCTCTGTAAACATCCATTACCCATTCAGAAACGTTGCCGGCCATATTATATAAACCGTAATCGTTTGGCCAGTATGAATAAACAGGGGCTGTTACATCAGCGTTATCATTTAAGAAACCTGCAGTTCCCATCATATCACCACTACCACGTACAAAGTTAGCTGCGATCTGACCAATATATTTCTCATCAGAGTTACGAACACCATGTCCATTCCAAGGATAAATTCTACGGTCAGTGATACGCTCACCAATTGTATTACCAATTAAACCATAAGCAGCATACTCCCACTCAGCCTCTGTTGGTAGTCTGTATTTTGGTAAAAAGATACCATCTTCCATTTTAACATCTCTTTCAGGGTTTTGATCATCAAAAGAAGGTAATTTTTGTTTTAATTGCCCTTGCCATTTTCCTGACAAATAAGCTTCTGTACTGAAATAATCCTGATCTGAAGGGTTTGGTACATGATCCAATAAACCTTCACGAATCAAGATAAACTCATTTACACGATCAGTTCTCCATGCGCAGAACTCATTGGCTTGTAACCAGTTGATACCAACAACAGGATAATCTCTGAATGAAGGGTGACGCAAATAATATTCTACGTAAGGTTCATTATATGCTAATTTTTCTCTCCACACTAATGTATCAGGAAGAGCTTTGTAGAAAATATCGGGGAAAGTCGGTCCAAATACACGATTTGTCCACCATAAATATTCCAAATAAGAGAAATTACTTACCTCAGTTTCATCCATATAGAAAGAAGAAACGGTTACACGACGAGGCACGTTATTCCATTCGTAAGTTACATCTTGTTCATTTCTACCCATAGAAAAGGAACCACCTTCAATTAAAACCAAACCCGGTCCGGTTTCTTGTTCTTCATAAGGCATTTTTTCAAAACCACCGTTATCAGGGTCATTGTATGACCAGCCGGTAACCGGTGAGCGTTCTGTACCACAAGATACAGCAACAATCGATAGGATTATTGCTAGTGATTTTGGACTTTTAATGAAATTAAACTTCATGGTTTTTATTATTTAATGTAAGGCTATAACGAAAGTTTTATAAAAAGGTTACAATTTTTTTTAGAAAGAAGGGCAGCTAATTGTTCTATATTTCTTTTTCTTAGGGCGACATTCGAACTGGATCTGTAAAGAAACCTCGTGTGAACCCGCAGTATTACTGGATAATCTGGATATCGTAACATCATAACTATATCCAACTTTTAAATGATCTGTTTGAACACCCACTAATACGATAAAAGCATCTGAGTTTCTATACCATAAACCACCTACGAAATTCCCTTTAACAAAATACAACCCTAAATTTAACTGGGTGAAATTTTGCTGTTGTTGGAATAATACATTTGGAGATATGAAAGACTCATTTCCTTTTTCCAATGGAATAATGGCCCCTGCGTGACCTGTAATTTTCAACGGCAATTTAGACGGCCCCTGCAAACCTTCATCAGGCTGAGTAATATGATGTGCTGCAAATCCAACGAAATAACGCTTGCTATATCCCAATAACCCTGCAGAGAAATCCAAATTTGTTTTAGTTTGAGCAGGGATGATCTCGTTCGTATTCCAAACAAAACCTCTTCTCGCATCGATCATATCACCAAAATTTAATTTGGTTCTATCTAATGATTTTTGAAAAAAGCCTGCCTGTAGACCTGCCTTAATTGAGAATTCACGGGTAACTGGCAATAAATAAGAGTATACTAATGAAGCGTTTGTTGATTTTAAAGTTCCGTGCGCTTGGTCATCCTGAGTAACAATTAAGCCTAAACCACCGCTAATTGCGTCAATGTGTTGATCATAGGAAGCGCTGTAAGTAACGTAAGTACCTGATAAATTAGGCCATTGATTTCTGTAATTCATACATATACGTGGGCATCTTGCAGTACCTGCAAATGCTGGATTCAGATATAATGGATTCGCATAGAATTGCGTGAATTGAGGATCTTGAGCATATACATCTTGCCAAACGCCAGTAGCACAAACAATTGTGAGTAATAATATCAGTTTCTTCGCCATGTAAGTTAGTTTACTTAATCTATTCCTAATCACAAATATAACAGTCTAATTTTAAAAATAAAAACTTTTATACAACAATATTTCATTTTCTTTGTCGTTTTAATGTTTATGACCATCAAAAAACCTGAGCAAATGCTTTCTATGACTAAATCTAACCTAATAATTTTAGTTTTATTATTTTCTAGCTGTTTTTCCAGTTATTCTCAGATAACAAATCAAACGTTAAACAATAGCTCTATAATTGAAAATACAGAGTTGGATGCAGAAAAAAAAGCAGTTTCGTTTTTAGATCGTATTCATCGTGACGCTCAAAAAGAAAATTTACCATATTATTTAGATCACACCCTTCTTCAAAATAACAATGCACCTTCCTTTAAGATCGACAACCCGGTAATAAGAGAATTATCTTCAAAAGAACAGGAAGAGATCTCTGACTTTAAAAAACATATCACATCAGAATTTGAGTTATCATACTCCACAGGCAATGCAAGAAATGAACGTATTGTATACGCTAAAATCATTCCTGTACGTTTAAATGCTGCCACCAACAAATACGAATTCTTACAGGCCTATACTCCCACATGGGATAACCAAATTATAAATACAGCTATCTCTACAGATCAATTTAAAAGAAATAAAAAAACAGCTACCGCCAATTCATCTGTTCTGGCAACAGGTAAATGGTACAAAATTGGTTTAACACAAGATGGTATCTATAAATTGGATAAAACATTTTTAACCAACTTAGGTATCGATGTTACCAATACTGACCCGCGAAATATCAGAATTTATGGAAATGGAGGGAAATTGATGCCGGAAAAAAATTCGGTATTTAGATATGATGATCTGATAGAAAATGCAGTTAAAGTTGTTGGCGAAAGTGATGGTGTTTTTGATAATACGGATTACGTTCTTTTTTATGGACAAAGCACCGATTCATGGAATCATGTTGCCGGTTCAAAAATGCCTTTTGATCATCAGATCCATTATTTCAGCGATACTTCATTTTACTTTATCACTGTTGATCTTGGCGCTGGAAAAAGAGTATCAACTCAAAGTTCACTTTCAAACACACCCAATACCACTACATCCAAACAGGACTATTACGGTTATCACGAGCTAAATAGTGTTAATGTAGTGAAAAGCGGGCGTGAATTTTATGGAGAAAAATATGACATTACAACCAATTATTCTTTTTCATTCTTGATTCCGGATGCAGCTATTGGAGATAGCGTATATGTCCTTTCCAAAGTTTTATCCAGAAGTGATTATGCATCTGTTGGTGCATCTACTTATGCAGTGAATTTCAATACTGGTTCATTTACATTTACCTGTGCTGCAACAAATGTTAACTCCTATTTAGCCGATGTTGGATATGTAGGAGGAGGTTCGAAAGGTGGATTACTGAGTTCAACTTATTTATCTGTAAGCGTTTCAAAACTAACTTCACAGGCAACAGGATGGTTAGACAATGTTGTTTTTAATTGCCGCAGGAACCTTGTTTTCAATCAATCTCAATTCACATTCAGAGACAGAAAAACAGTTTTAGGGGCCAACACATTTGCAAAATACATCCTTACAAATAATAACGCAAATCCTCCTACTATCTGGGATATAACGAGTCCTTCCAATGTAAAAGAGCAACAATATAACACTACTGCAACGATTTTAGATTTCACAACCAACTCTGATTCATTAAAACAATTTGCTGTATTTACCAGCGCACAGGCACATGTTCCAAAATCATATGGCACTATTCTAAATCAAAATTTACACGCTATACAACAGGCCGATTTTGTAATTGTTACGCATCCTTCTTTTTTAGCTGAAGCCCAAAGGATCGCAAATATTCATCAGACCTATGATACATTGTCGTATGCTATTGCAACTACACAAGAAATTTATAACGAGTTTTCATCCGGAACACCAGATATTGGAGGAATAAGAGATTTTGTAAAAATGCTTTACAGCCGTCCCTCAGATCCAAATCTTGCTACTAAATATTTATTATTGCTGGGCGATGGCTCTTACAGAAACAAAGAGATCAATGTGAGCAGTAATAGTGCACTTATACCTTCTTATGAAACATCTGTTTCTACCTCATACACCAACTCTTTTATTACGGATGATTATTTTGCAATGATGGACAACAATGAAGGTGATCTTATTGCTAACGATCTTGTTGATATTGGCGTTGGACGTTTTCCTGTGAGAAACAAGGCAGAGGCAATTGCCATAACCAATAAAATAGAACATTATTACAAACGAAACTTTGGTTTCAATGTTAATGCAGTTGAATCATCCTGTGTTACGGCCGAGAATGACTACCCGCAAGGCGACTGGAGAAACTGGGTTTGTTTTGTTGGTGATGATGAAGATAATAACGAACATTTTAACCAGGCAAATGCTTTAGCAAACAAAGTATACTTAGGCAATAAGTATTATAACGTTGATAAAATATTTTTAGATGCCTATATTCAGGTGTCAACTCCGGGAGGAGACAGATATCCAGATGCTGTAAATGACCTGAACAGACGAATAGAAAAAGGAGCGCTGATAGTGAACTATACCGGACATGGCGGAGAATTAGGTTTGGCTGAAGAACGTATCGTAGAAGTTTCACAGATCCTTAACTGGAAAAATAAAAATAACATGCCACTGTTTGTAACCGCCACATGTGAATTTAGCCGATTTGATGATCCCGATAGGATATCTGCAGGTGAATATTGCTTATTAAATGAAAATGGTGGTGCAATAGGTTTAATGACAACCGTTAGACTTGCCTTTTCAGGATTGAACTATATACTAAACGATGCCTTTTATAATCATGCTCTTAATCCAATGACAAATGGAAAAATGCCTCATATTGGAGATCTGTACCGCCTTACTAAACGTGATATTGGTTTTAGTCATCAGTATATGAATTTCGTTATTTTAGGGGATCCGGCATTAAAATTATCATATCCTGAGCAAAGAGTTTTTACATCTACTATTAACTCACAAGTAATAACCCCAACTTCCAGCGACACACTAAAAGCATTATCACTTATAACCGTAGCTGGGTTTGTGGGAGATGCAGCTGGCAATAAACTGAGTAATTTTAATGGCGTTGTTTATCCAACCGTATTTGATAAAGAAGCTACAATAAAAACGCTTGGAAATGACCCTGGTTCTAATGTTACGTCATTTTTACAGCAAAAAAATATTATTTATAAAGGAAAATCTGAAGTTAAAAACGGAGATTTCACATTTTCTTTTTTAGTGCCTAAAGATATCTCGTATAACTTTGGAAAAGGTAAGATCAGTTATTACGCTCATAACGGTATACATGATGCTAATGGTTATTACGATAAGGTTGTAATAGGCGGTTCCAATCCCAACGCAGTAAGCGATAATGAAGGCCCAAGCATTAGTTTGTATATGAACGATGAAAAATTTGTTGCCGGAGGAACAACAAATGAAAATCCAAAAGTATACGCCAAAATTACAGATCAAAGCGGGATCAATACCATCGGTACTGGTATTGGCCATGACATTGTTGCAATTCTTGACGAAAACACAAAACACGCCATCATTCTAAATGATTATTACGTATCCGATCTAAACACATTTCAATCAGGTAAGATCAGGTATCCATTGAATTCTTTATCGGAAGGTAACCACACCTTAAGCCTAAAAATTTGGGATGTACAAAATAATTCCTCTTCTTCTTATACTGATTTTGTGGTTTCTGCTGAGGCTGATCTTGCATTAAGTCATATTTTAAATTATCCAAATCCATTTACCAGTAAAACCAAATTTTTCATAGAACATAACCAATGTTGCGTAAGCCTCAAAGTTTTGATCCAGATCTACACAATTAGCGGCAAAGTGGTAAAATCCATCAATCAAACAATAAATAATGAAGGTTTCCGTTTTGACGGAATAGAATGGGACGGAAAAGATGAATTTGGCGATAAATTGGCCAGAGGCGTATACATTTATAAAGTTTCAGTAACTGATGGCGCGAAGAAAAAAGCTGATAAAATAGAAAAGCTGGTAATTCTAAATTAATTATATCTTTGAAGCTCTCTTTTTAATAAAAAAGATTAAATACAATGCAAAAACGAATTATAGGAACTGTTGGAACAGGAGTGATGTTATTTGCTCAACATGCAAACGCACAAACAAAAAGTTCATCAAATTTAACAACACAGGAATTAAGTGGCCGCGTAAATACAATTACTACTGCTGTACCTTTTTTAATGATCGCACCCGACTCCAGACAAGGAGGTATGGGCGAAGTTGGAGCTGCAACGCCTGCTGATGGAAATAGTATTCATTGGAATGTTGCTAAATTAGCTTTTGCAGAAAAAAAAGGCGGAGCCGCCATTTCTGTAACACCATGGCTTAAACAACTGGTACCCGATATTTACTTATACTACGTTGCTGGTTATGGTAAGATCAGTAAAACACAAACTATTGGCGCTTCCCTTCGTTATTTTTCTTTAGGAAATATTACATTCACAGATATCGTTGGAAATACAACCGGGCAATTCAGACCAAATGAATTTGCCTTAGATCTGGCCTACTCTCAAAAATTATCAAAAACATTTTCAGCAGGATTAGCCGCACGTTACATCCGTTCGAACTTAACCGGTAATTATACGTTAAGTAACGGACAAGCTACAAAACCTGGAACCTCTGTTGCAGTAGATGTTGGTTTGTATTACCAGTCGCAAAAATTAAAGATAAACGATAAAAAAGCTACTGCCAGTGTAGGATTAGTGGTAAGTAACATCGGACAAAAAGTTTCTTATTCGGTTAAAAAAGATTTCATTCCAATGAACTTACGTTTAGGTGCCGGATTAAAAACACAAATTGATGATTACAATACCTTCGGTATTTATGGCGACATCAATAAATTATTAGTACCAACACAACCTGTATATTTAAAAACTTCTACAGGAACAGATTCTATTAATAATTCTACTGGTGAAAAATATATCGTTGCCGGAAAAAACCCTGATGTACCGGTTGCAAAAGGTTTATTCCAATCGTTTAACGATGCGCCAGGCGGAGGAAAAGAAGAATTAAAAGAAGTTAACTGGAGCGTAGGATTTGAATACTGGTACGCCAAAACATTAGCCATCAGAGCAGGTTATTTTAATGAAGCAAAAACAAAAGGTAACCGTAAATATTTTACTGCCGGTATTGGTTTAAGATATAATGTGTTTGGTATTGATATGGCTTACTTAATTCCTATTACACAACGTAACCCATTGCAAAATACTTTACGTTTTACTTTAACGTTTGACTTTGATGCTTTCAAGGATCAGAATAAAGAAGCAGAAACGCCTAAACCGGTTGAATAAAAACAAAAAAATCCCCACTACTTCAGCGGGGATTTTTTTTGAATACTATTTTCTACTTCAATTTACTCCTTCTCTCTTTTTCTTTGATGATCAAACTTAACTCGCGTCCTGTTTGTCCTTTAACTGATGTATTCTCCTGAGCTCTTCTCATTAAATACGGAAGCACTTCTTTTACCGGACCGTAAGGAACATACTTAGCTACATTATAACCCGATAAAGCTAAATTATAACTAATGTGGTCGCTCATGCCCAATAGCTGTGAAAAATAAATCCGTTTATCTGATGGTGATATAGAGTGCTTTGCCATCAATTCAACCAGATATAAACTACTGCTTTCGTTGTGGGTTCCTGCACATAATCCCATCATATCAATATGCTTCACGCATTCTTCAAGTGCCAGGTTATAATCTTTATCCGAGTCCTCTTTATTATTTTGAATAGGCGACGGATAATTTTTTGCAGTAGCACGCGCTCTTTCTTTTTCCATATAAGCACCTCGTACTAATTTTGCGCCTACCCTAAAACCTTGTTGCTTTGCTTGTGCAATGGTTTCTTTTAAAAAAGCCAAACGATCCTTTCTGTACAGCTGATATGTGTTGTAAACAATAGCCTTTGCTTTGTTAAATCTAGCCATGTTCTCATCGGCTAATGCATCAATAGCAGGTTGTATCCAGCTCTCCTCTGCATCAATAAAAATAGGTTGGTCAGCATCAAATGCTTCTTTACAGATCTGATGAACGCGTTGCTTTACTTTATCGTACTCCTTTGTTTCTGCCTCTGTTAACTGAACTTTAGAACTTACTTTTTCCAGCAGATCAAATCTTGCCAAACCGGTTACTTTGAATACACAAAACGGGATCAATTTATCGTTCTTAGCCTTGTGAATGGTTTCAATAGTTTCTTTACAACAGGCATCAAAATCAGTTTCACTTTCTTTTCCTTCAACACTATAGTCTAAAATAGTTCCAATGTTAAATTTGCCAAGCTCTGCAATCGTTCGATCACATTCATGAATGTTTTCTCCTCCAACAAACTGCTTAAAAATAGTATTCTTGATCAGCCCTTTAAAGCCGATTGCCAAACCAATTGGTGCGGTTTTTGCTCCAAACTTTACCATTGCCGGATTACCAACCATTTTAAACAACCAATAGGAACGATTTAAATCACTATCAGACTTTGCTTTAAAAGCATTTTCGGTATTATCAAAAGAGATCATATCTGCTATTACAAGGCTCGAATTTAAGGAAAGTTTTGGAAGATTGGATTGATAAAAATGAGTAAAATGAATAAATAAAATAGTATTTTTGCCTATGCTAGTAGCCGACTTAATTACCGACGAAATACCGCCGTTAAAACACACAGATACAGTTGAAATGGCTTTGGATTGGATGGAACAATTTAAAGTATCACATTTAGCGGTTGTAAAAGACAGAGAACTTATTGGGTTGGTTTCTGAACATGATCTGATGGATTATAACCATCCTGAAGAAAAAATAGATGAGCTCAAAGCGCCTTTATTAAAACCCATTATTCATAATTACCAACACACTTACGATCTTTTAAAATTAATGATGTCATTCAACCTTACACTTATTGCTGTGTTGGATGACAAAGAACATTATAAAGGTTGTATTACATTGAAAGGGTTATTGCAAAATATATCTACCATGGCTTCGGTACAAAACCTGGGCGGTGTAATTGTTTTGGAAGTAAATCAAGCTGATTATTCATTAACCCAAATTGCCAGTATTATTGAAGGAAACGAAGCCAAGATCCTGAGTGCACACGTTTCATCAATACCCGATAGTACAAAAGTGGAAGTGACCCTGAAAATAAATAAGGAAGACCTTTCCCGTATACTACAAACATTTTACAGATACAATTATGTTGTAAAAGCTTCTTTCCAGAATAGCGATTTTGAAGGCGGCATGAAAAATAAACTGGATGAATTTTTACATTTCTTGAACATTTAAAATCATATTACTTCAAGCGTAGTTGAAGAAGCGAAAAAAAAGATATAATGACAATAGCTGTATATGCAAGAAATACGAAAGAAAATTATCCTGATTATTTAGAGCAGCTATTGGCCTTATCTGGTAAGGAAAATTTCAAGGTTATTGTTTTCAAGCCTTACCTCAATTTTTTAAATTCAGATTCAAATAAAGCATTTACCAACGATACTTACTCTACTTCCGAAGAACTGATTGCCAAAGCAGACTATGTGATATCTTTAGGTGGTGATGGTACTATGCTGGAAACATTAGAATATGTGCGACGTTCGGGCATTCCGGTTTTAGGAGTTAACACCGGACGCTTAGGTTTTTTAGCAACCGTTTATAAAGAAGATTTCGGAAAAGCACTTCAACTATTGATCAAAGAAAAATTCACATTAGATAAGCGTGAGTTAATTGAGCTGGATAAAACCACCTGCTTTAATGAAGTGAATTATGCGCTAAATGAATTTACGATCCATAAAAAGGAATCGAGTGCAATGATCAATATCGATACCTATGTGGATGGCATTTTTTTAAATTCATATTTTGCCGATGGCTTGATCGTTTCTACACCAACTGGTTCTACAGCTTATTCATTGAGCTGCGGCGGACCAATTATGGTACCGGATTCTGATAATTTTATCATTACGCCTATTGCACCACATAATTTAAATGTAAGGCCTATTGTGATCTCCAATAATAAAACATTAAGTTTTAAAGTAAGCGGCCGGAGCGAGAGCTTTAATGTGTCGCTAGATTCCCGTTCACAAACCATCAAAAATCAATCGGAACTCATTATTAAAAAAGCTGATTTCCGTTTTAATATGATCAATCTCGAAGGTCAGCACTTTTTCGAAACCCTTCGTAATAAACTTCTATGGGGTATCGATAAAAGACATTAACATTCTTAATTTTAAATGAAAAAAATATCGACCTCAATTATAAATAAATATTATTTTTAACTCACTAAACTAACAAACAAAAACCATATATGTCATTTATTCACACCATCACAGCACGTCAGATATTAGATTCACGTGGAAACCCAACCATCGAAGTTGATGTAGTTACAGATTCAGGTATTTTAGGAAGAGCGGCCGTTCCTTCAGGCGCATCAACCGGAATTCACGAAGCTGTTGAATTACGCGATAATGATAAATCACAGTATTTAGGGAAAGGTGTTTTAAAAGCCGTGAATAATGTAAATACGGCTATTGCAGAACGTTTGAGAGGCATGTATATTTTTGATCAAAGTGCTATTGATGCAGCCATGATCGAACTGGATGGCAGCAATAATAAAGGAACTTTAGGGGCCAACGCTATTTTAGGCGTTTCCCTGGCAGTTGCAAGAGCAGCTTCAGAAGATTGCAGACAACCGCTTTACCGTTATGTAGGTGGCGTTAATTCAAATATTTTACCTATCCCAATGATGAACATCCTAAATGGTGGTTCTCATGCTGATAATGGAATTGATTTCCAGGAATTCATGATCATGCCAATTGGTGCTGAAAGTTTCAGCGAAGGTTTGAGAATGGGAACCGAAATTTTTCATCATTTAAAAGCCGTTTTAAAATCACAGGGTCTGGCAACCAATGTTGGTGATGAAGGCGGTTTTGCCCCTAACTTCAAAAATAACGAAGAGGCTATTAAGGCCGTAATGCAGGCAATAGACAAAGCAGGTTACAAAGCCGGCGAAGATATTTACATTGCCATGGATGCTGCTTCATCTGAATTTTATAACAACGATGAAAAAGTATATCACTTTAAAAAATCTACCGGCGATAAATTAACCTCTTCTCAAATGGTTGATTTTTGGGCAGATTGGAGAAAAAAATATCCGATCATTTCTATTGAAGATGGGTTTGCTGAAGAAGACTGGGATGGCTGGAAATTAATGACCGATAAATTAGGCGCTTCTACACAACTAGTCGGCGACGATTTGTTTGTAACCAATGTTGATTACTTAAAAAAAGGAATTGACATGGGTGTTGCGAACTCTATCTTAGTAAAAGTAAACCAGATCGGAACTTTAACCGAAACTATTAACGCCGTTTCATTAGCACATACAAACAGCTACACATCTGTAATGAGTCACCGTAGCGGAGAAACAGAAGATACTACGATTGCTGACTTAGCAGTTGCTTTAAGCTGCGGACAAATTAAAACAGGTTCTGCATCCCGTAGCGACCGGATAGCGAAATACAATCAATTATTACGTATTGAAGAACAACTGGGAGATAATGCCCGCTATATTGGAAAGAACTTTAAATTTTTAAAGAAATAAACATAAGATCCCGCTACAAAAAAGCGGGATTTTTTTTCATTATAAAACCATCAACAAAAACACTATATGAAATGGTATGACGTTTTCTCAAATTTCTACGACACATCTTTAGAGAAATTATATTTCAGCAGTCGTAAAAGAGCAGTTGAGTTATTAGATATAAAAGACAATCACACTGTTTTGGATGTAGCTTGTGGAACCGGTGCAAACTTTAAACATATCAAAGCCGGAGATCAAAGAATTATAGTTTATGGCACTGACTATTCCATTGGAATGCTGAATAAAGCGAAAGATCTAACCAAAAAAAATAATTGGGACGATATACATTTATTTCAGGCAGATGCCAGAACATTATCAGAATCAACAATTGAAAAACACATAAACAAAAAAATGAAATTTGATAGAATATTGTGTGTTCTCGGATTATCAGTTATCCCCGAATGGGAACTGATCATTGATAATTTAATTGGGCTTTTAAACGAAAATGGGAAGATCGTAATTGTTGATGTATACGCCGAAAAAAGGACCTTCAATACCTGGTTGGTTGAAAAAATTGCTAAGGCTGACTTAGACAGAAAAATATGGCAGACACTTCAGACGAAAACCGACAATTTCAACCAGGAATATTTGCCGGTAAAAGAAAGTAAAGTTGGTGGCAAATTATTTGTTGCTGTTGGAACAAAAAAATAGACGTATAGTTTCATCACTAAATAACAATGAACTAATTTATCATGAACAAATCGCTAATTATCTGCATTCTCCCTTTGTTTCTTTTAGGGCAGAACATAAAAGGCCCGGTTGAATACAATGAGTCTGTCGCAAGGCAGAAAGCAAAACTAATTAATAAGATATTTCTTTCAGATACTATTCATATCGTTGTTACCAGATCGGGCTGTTTTAATCACAATGTAGTTTACGACTACTTGTTAACTAAAAAAGGGAGTCATTATGTGGGAACCTATTCAGTAACGAAACTTAGTAATCCTCCTGAAACTTCACATCAGCAGGTTTTAAAAATGGGTCAAAGCACCTTGCAATCAATTCATGAACTATTTTTATATGGACTCAAAATACAAGAAGGCAGCTGTACCACTAAGAAAAAATTTACATTAAGTTCTCCTAATAATACAGTTTTTTTTAATGACGATAGATGTGATGAAATTGATGGTATATTAGAAAAACTTGTAAAAATAATTAGTGATAAAAATATAAACTAAAACAAAAAAAGCATCCACTAATGAGTGGATGCTTTTTTAATATCTCTTTTATTTCGTATTAGAACTTCGCTCTGATCTTACGAATTTTACCTCTTCTTCTGTGGTTAAAGAAGTGGCCGTAACGGCCTCTGTAAAAACTTGATTTACCTCTTAATACATAACTGTAGCTTAAGCTCATGGTCATAAATCCATCTTTATGAGAAACATCTCCACGCTTTTGTCCAACTCCTAATTCACTGTCATACCCAAAGTTTTTTGCGAATTCAGGATCAAGATCAGTTAATTCTGGGGTACGGTTTGCAAAAGCAGCCGCCTCAGGGCTTTGAGTAGATGGGTCTACATAATCTCTGCTGATATCATCCAAATAATCTGTAAAAGTAGTTCTGTAGTTTAACTCATATCCAATACGGTGTTTTTTGTGAATAGTGAAGTAAAAACCAAGACCTGCAGGAATAGAGAATCCTACTGGTGAATAGGCTCTTCCTTCTGTTTGTAAAGGGCGTAGCTTTACCCATTCTCCGGTTATGTTTCCTTTAGGATTGTTGTAAAAACCACCTATACCTGCAAAGAAATAAGCTCTGAAACCGTTTTTATATCTGTATGTATTTCCTAAGTCATTATCTTCAAAAAAGAACACCTGCCCTGTAAGCTCCAGGGTAAACATATCATTTCTGAAATTTAAATTACGGGCATTACGTGCGGGGTTAGTTGATAATTTATCATCCCCTTCAATACGAATATAATCCAATGCTAATTTTGCAGAAACTTTTTGGTGAACTTTATAACGGGCGAAACCACCCACATTCCAACGGGTTTTAGCCATTTTCATATCAGCTATGAAATCTCTACGGGTTTTTTCTTTACCGCCGATATCTCCCAAATAATTGGAAACACCCACTGAAACTCCATAATCCCAAAGCCATTGTGCCTTGGAAACAGTAGAAATGCATAAAACAAACAAGAAAATAAAAATGTTTTTCATCGTATAAAACGTATTAAAGTATACAAAAATAATAAAATCTTTAACTTTACACCAAAAATAATACCATAATGGATACAATTAAGCGATTATTTAACATAAAGTACCCCATTATACAGGGCGGCATGATCTGGTGCAGTGGATGGGAACTGGCTGCGGCTGTTTCTAATGCCGGTGGGCTGGGACTTATAGGCTCCGGCTCAATGTATCCTGAGATTTTTAGAGATCATATCAAAAAATGTAAACAAGCTACAAATAATCCATTTGGTGTTAATGTCCCTCTACTCTACCCCAATATTGAGGATCACATAAAGATAATTATTGAGGAAAATGTTAAAATCGTTTTTACCTCAGCCGGAAATCCTAAAACATGGACCAGCCATCTCAAACAGCATGGTATTACTGTGGTTCACGTAGTATCAAATGTTAAATTTGCCATTAAATGCCAGGAAGCTGGCGTTGATGCCATTGTTGCCGAAGGGTTTGAGGCAGGCGGACATAACGGAAGAGAGGAAACAACTACTATGGTATTAATTCCCCAAGTGAGGAAAGCGGTTGCGATCCCGGTAATGGCGGCAGGCGGGATTGGCTCCGGAAAAGCCATGGCAGCGGCATTTTCGTTAGGTGCACAAGGCGTGCAAGTGGGAAGCAGATTTGCTGCAACTGTAGAATCTTCGGCTCATATAAATTTTAAAAATGCTATTGTACAAGCCAAAGAAGGCGATACACAATTATCCCTGAAACAATTGACCCCGGTTAGGTTATTGAAAAATCCATTTTATCAAAAGGTGGATGAAATGGAGAAAAAAGGTGCTTCAGTTGAAGAACTGACTAATGTATTAGGAAGAGGCAGAGCAAAAAAAGGAATGTTTGAAGGCGATATGACCGAAGGTGAACTGGAAATTGGCCAGGTATCCGGAACCATCGAAAAAATTGAAACAGTAAAAGAAGTGATGGATGAAATGATCGCTGATTATAATACTGTTATCAAAAAACTGGAAGGAAGTTATTTATAACTCCATTTGGAATTTGTTATCCTGAACTTGGTTCAGTATCTCATGATACCCTGAATCAAGTTCGGAGCGATGCAATTACAATTTTATTAAATAAAAATGCGTAAGCGAAATTGTATCGCCACTTGCAACTCTTACATTTTTACTTCTGGGATACAATTCTTCAACACTTGATTTAGGTGCTAAATAATAATCAGCTTTAGACAGCACATCCTTATAATTTTTTTCGCCTATAAAATAACTGTTGCGATCACACAGTAAATTGATCACAAATGGTTTCCCGGAAGCAATACTTTTATCAGGTCCAACTATTTGCGTTACCCTACTTAGATCAGCCAGCACAGAAGCATTATAAGGACCGATCTTATGATCAGGGTTATGTATAGCTAACCATATTGTTTTAGAATTAGTCAATAGAACAACAAAAATACAGGCAACCATACAGGCATTTTTATGTCTTAAAACTACTTTTTCAAAAACAAGATCAGCTCCATACACCATAAAATAAAACAACAAAGGAACGATAGGAATTAAATACTTGATAGTGTCACCATTGTATGGATAAAAAAACAAAAACAATAAATAGAATACAAAAGCAAAATGAAGGATATTCAGCTTGCTTTTGACAGAGCTTGAAAAACCAATGGCAAACAACAAAAATACAACAACAGTGATCACTGTATTTATCCAATATGGAATTTCCTGTTCAAAAAAATAGAGAATATAGCGTGCATAAACAGCAACATTATCTGTGAACATGTGCCATTGATAACCGTCCAGCACAATATTTCCATACAATTTAACTTCGTCGTTATTGATGTTATGAATAAAAAAGCGATTAACAAACAGAACAACTGCGCAAAAGATAATTAAACAACTGAGCGCTTTTTTTATTTTCACTTTAAGATCCAATTCTTTTGAAAGAAATAAATTAACAAGATAGGCTATCAGCAAAGAGAGACCTACAAACCTTACGGATACTAATAAACCCAGTAAAACAGGAATGATGTATTTGACCCATTGCTTTTTACTATAGGTTAAGTATAAAATAAAACAGAATAATGAAATGAATAAAAACTCAGGAACTACTTCCGATTTTAATCTCAGAAATAAAAAATTATAAAACACAGCTAAACTTGCAACAAAACATACTGATAAACTATAATGCTTTGAGAGAAATAGAAAAAAACAGATGGCTGCAAGTATATATAACACCGAAATGAGATTAACGTAATTTTGAATAATAACTGTTGGAGCTACCACACTTAAAATAACAGAAAAGAATACACTCCGTTTTGGACTGCTGTATTCTTGCACATTCAATACTTGCTTATAAACATCCGAGGGAGAATGGATCTGTTGCCCTTGGTAAACATACTGCGCAAAATCATCACCCCAGTCGGGATAAACCGTTGTATGGATGAAGTAAGTTGGGGTAATTGCAATAAGTAGCAGCAACAAATAGATCGTCTTTCGATTCTGAATCATTTGTAAAAAATAATTCCCCATTATTGTTTTGCAAGTTTAAGTTTGTTAATGGCCTTCAATGTATTTTTTGTTCGGCCCCGTAAACCGGCACTCGCACCTGTTTCATTTTCGTTAATATGATCCAATAACATTTTCAACTCTTCTATGAGTTCGGGATATGGCTTGCAGGTATTGAATGCAACAGTCATAGCAAAAGCTCTCACTGCTATTGCCTCCGAAGGACTTTTGATATAGCCAAAACATTTGTCCAGCATAAAAGATTCTGTTTTCTTAGGCACCGAATGATTTTGAAACAAACGCAATGTATTTCTAATAACACCATTATGAAGATTTTTACTTTTTAATTGACCTATTAATTTCACATGGTAAGGTTTGATACTATCATAATCCAGATCACTGCAGTGACCTACTACCCACATTGCCCTGCTACGCAACAGATCCTTTTTTTCAAAACATAGATCAATCAATCCAGCGATCTGGTTATCGTTTAAAATTTTTTTGGCTAGATCAGGTGCCTTAAAAGCTCTGATATCAGCCATCAGTTCCTCTTTGATATTAATTTTTGCCGTTTTCATAGATTCGTTTAAACATCCTCGTTTTTTGAATTAAAATAAACCACTAAATACAAAAATAGCTTTGTGTTTTATTAAATTATATGTAAACTCGTATAAATTTACTAAATAAATTTATGAGTGCCTTATTGCCACTGTTAGAAACAAAATTACCACAGGAAGTCAAACAATTTCAGGAAGAAAAATTGTCTGACTTATTATTATACGTCAATACACATTCAAAGTTTTATCAGGCCCGTTTCAAAGAAAATAAAATTGATATCTCAACTATTAAAACCTTAAATGATCTTCAAAAAATTCCGGTTACAACAAAAGATGATCTGTATAACAATAATAACGATTTTATTTGTGTAACACCCGATAAAATTATTGACTATGTAACTACCAGCGGAACATTAGGCGATCCTTTAACTTTTGTATTGACAGATAAAGACCTTGAAAGATTAGCTTACAATGAACACATTTCCTTAGCCTGTGCAGGTGGTACAAAAAACGATATATATCAATTAATGACCACCATGGACCGTCGGTTTATGGCTGGCATGGCTTATTTTCTTGGATTAAAACAAATGGGCGCAGGCGTTGTAAGAGTTGGGAATGGCATGCCGGAGTTTCAATGGGATACTATCAAACGATTGAAACCAACCATTGCAATTGCAGTACCATCGTTCCTTTTAAAACTTATTGAATTTGCTGAACAAAATGATATTGATTATAAAAACTGCAGCGTCAAAAAAGTGGTATGTATCGGTGAACCTATCCGCAACGAAGATTTTTCATACAACACTTTAGGCAAACGTATTACCGACAAATGGCCTTTACAACTATTCAGCACCTATGCCTCCACCGAGATGAGTGCAGCATTTACGGAGTGCGAAGCAGGAAAAGGTGGTCACCACCATCCCGAATTATTAATAGTTGAATTTTTAGACGATGATAATAACCCCGTTAAACAGGGCGAGGCAGGTGAATTAACGGTTACAACATTGGGCGTGGAAGGTATGCCATTAATTCGTTTTAAAACCGGAGATATTTGCAAAGCACATTATGAGGTTTGCAGTTGCGGAAAGACAAGTTTGCGTGTAAGCCCTATTTTAGGTCGCAAGCAACAAATGATCAAATTCAAAGGAACAAGTTTGTATCCGCCTGCACTATATGATATTTTAAACACTGTGCCATATATTAAAAATTTTATCATCGAAGTTTATACTAATGATATTGGCACAGATGAAATAGTAATCAATATAGGAGCTGTTGATGCCCCTGAAAATTTTGACAAAGATCTGAAAGATCATTTTAGGGCAAAACTCAGGGTAGCACCCACTATTGTTTTAGAAACACCGGAAGTTATCAGCAAACGACAAAATCCTGAAATGAGCAGAAAACCAATTACCTTTATCGACAGAAGAAAGAATTAATGAAATATTACAAGTCACAACCACCAAAAAAATACAGCGATTTTGCTAAAGAGTTCAATTTTGAACTTTTAAGACCATATTATGATAACGAATCAGAAGGTGTTATGAAACGTATTGCTCAATATGATTCGTATCATAAAGCTATGGCTTATTTATGGCCCGATATGAGTAAAGAAGCAATGATCGAAAAGGCTTTGAATACCAAATCACCTTACGAGTTTCAAACCGGTTATATGAGTGAAGCTATCTGGAAAATAGTGAATTCAACTTCTACAGGATTAACCTGGAGCGGACTCGAAAACCTGGACAGGGACAAAGCATATTTATACATTGCCAATCACCGAGATATTTTATTAGACAGTGCTATTCTTCAGATCATATTGGATAAAGAAGAATTTGAAACATCTGAAATTACTTTCGGTTCAAATTTAATGGATCAGGGATTTATCACCGATTTTGGGCGCATGAACCGAATGTTCACTGTAAAGCGTGAAGGTAATGTGAAAGAGCTATATGATATTTCAAGACAGTTGAGTGCATATATTCGCCATGTAATTATTGATAAGAACACCAGTGTTTGGATCGCGCAAAGAAACGGCAGAACAAAAGATGGGAATGACACTACTCAAACCGGCTTATTAAAAATGCTGAACATGAGTGGGAACAATGATTTTGTAAGCAGCTTCGAAGCATTAAATATCGTTCCTTTAACAATCAGCTTTGAATACGAGCCTTGTGATGTACTAAAAACACAGGAACTATACTTATCATCACTTCATACCAAATATGTAAAAGCACCGGGAGAAGATCTGAATAGCATCTTAACAGGCATTACCCAACCTAAAGGAAAAATACATGTTGCATTTGGAAAACCATTAAAGGAAGAACTGATCGAGATCGATAAAGCCAGCAATGAAAATGAGAAGATAAAACTATTGGCAGCTCATATTGATAAGCAGATCCATCAAAGCTACAAGCTTAATCCTGTAAACTATATTGCATACGACCTGTTGAATCAAAAAAATGTATTTGAGAATAATTATTCAAAATCAGAAAAAACATCTTTTTTAAATTATATAGATTCTAAAATACAAAACATGACCGGAGAAACAGACGTTCTAAAAAATCTGTTCTTAACGCTTTACGCTAATCCTGTAGTTAACAAATTAAAATAGCACGCCTAGTTTAAGAAACACATTAAATCTACTTGTGCCTCTAACTCTTGATGCCGCAGTTCGTTCAACGTACGAACCAATAGGGATATTTGCAGGTGAAACAAACTCCAACCCATTACCCGGGGCCACATCAAATATAGTAGCTGTTATTGCCAAAAGATTTGCGTTACATCCATAGTCTAATGTAATGCGATCAGAAATAACCCTGCATCTACCAAAACCGATCATCAGATCTCCTCGAATGAATGATTGTCTTGTTGGGCCAAAATCAGAGATCTTTCTCCGGCCTACTACATTACCGCTGTAATTCTTTGATTCTTCATAAATATACATTTGATTAGGATCATATGTTGCGCTATAAGTATACAATGTAGGTCCAAAAATAAAATACCGACCCCAGGGGGCAGAGTAACCACTTTGAAAGATTTTAAAGTACAAACAATAATTCAATCCATAAATATCAATTTCTCCGGTAGGTATCTGATAGTCTTTCACTGTATAATCCAATGTAGTAGATAAAGCGCCATTTGCATGACATCTGTTAGGAGAGATCGAATGATAATAGCGTATGGAAGCGCCAAAGGATACGCTCTTCCAAAAAGCATAGTCTACAAATCCTTCATGCAATGTATTAAGCGACAATTCATCATCTGGTCCAAAAAGGTATGGACTAGCATAAAAACCATATCCTGCAACTAATCTCTTTCCCATATATCCCGAACTTTGCGAAACAATATGGTTTGTGATCAGTATCAGTAGGATGATAAATTTTATGCGCATACTTAAAATAATAAAACGCCTACTTTTAAAAATACATTAAAACGATTAATACCACGTACTCTGCTTTTCACAGTACTTTCAATATAATTTTGGGAGTTTACAGCTTCAGTAGAATATACCGGCCCGTCGAATACCAGATCCGACATGGCGGATAGTACAGAGAAAAAATGAATATTACAGCCGTAGTCAAGAGTTATTCTGTTAGCTATGATCCTGGTTCTCCCAAATCCAAACATCAGATTAAAACCTTTAAATTCCTGCTCTTTTGGGCCAAAGCTTGAGAAGAGTGTATCTTTCCTGAAATTATAAAACTCATCATAACTTCTTGCTGTCATATTCATCACCGAAGGATCGTAAGTAGTTTTGACTGTATTTAAAGTTGGGCCAAACATTACATAACGACCCCATGGAGCTACATACCTTGAACCAAAATATTTAAAATACAAGGTGTAAGTCAAGCCTCTTAAAGTATAATAACCATTTGGCTTATCATCAATAATTGAAAAGTTATTAGTATTATTAAAATTATCTATGAGTCTGCCATTATCGTAATTTGTTTTATAATAACGTGTCGAAAAACTGATCATCCATTTGCTGGATGCAGCAAATTCCAAAAAACCTTCATGAATAGCATTAAAGGCCAGTACACCGGTTTCTGCACTACCATTGTTTCCAATAAGCGTTCGGTTATTTGCAGTGGCGCCAAATACAGCAGGACTCACATTAAGTCCATATCCTAACACAAACCTTTTACCCATATAGCCGGTAGATTGTGAAAATAAAGTGCTACAGACAAAAATTAATACGATCGGATAAATATATTTTTTCATAGATAACATCATATTAAAATAAAAGTACTCCTACCTTTAAGAATGCATTAAAGCGATTGAATCCTCGCAGGCGCCAGGGATTAGTTTTTTCCATATACTGTTCTGCTTTAGGATATCGATCGAAAAAAGCACCGTCATTACTCAGATCAACTGTATCGAAAAAACCGGTCATGAATGCAAAGAAATTCACATTGAAACCATAATCCATTATAACACGGTTTGCTATAACCCTTGTTCTTCCAAATCCAAAAAGGAAATCAAATTTTGTAAAACTTTGTTTTTGAGGTCCGAAATCAGCAAAATTAGCATAGCCCGCATTATTATAATAACCGTATGATTTGTTATACTTCACATACATCTCTGAAGGATCATAATAACAACTATAACGTCTTACTGTTACGCCAAACATAGTATATCTGCCCCAGGGCGCAACATACCTACGATTGAACATTTTTGAATACAATGAGTAATTTGCTCCCTTTATATAATACAATCCTTCAGGCGCACCTTCATAATAAATTTGATCCGTATATCCGTTCGCATCAACTACATTTTTTTGAGCATAGATCTCTTTCTTATTATCGTAAGCAGTTTTAAAAAATCTAGCAGAAAGTCCAAGTGAAAACCGGTTACTTAAAACAAATTCACCATAAACCTCATGCTGGCTATTAAATGCCAATGATAGATCATTAGAGTTCCCTCCTCTGCCAAAAATAGTATTGCCTTGTGCATTTGGATTAAACAATGCCGGGCTAAAATAAAGACCATAACCGGCAGAGAAGCGTTTGCCCATGTAGCCTGCCTGAGAGAAACAAACAAAAGATAAACTAAAAGTTATTATGAATAAAAGAAGCCGCATTTTTAAAACAACAGGACCCCAATTTTTATAAAAACATTAAACCTGTTTACACCCCTTACGCGTTGTTTATTTGTATTTTCTATGTAATTTAGATTTGTTGTTGTGCCTTGCAAAGCATCATCTATAGCCCCATCAAGCGCCACATTTAAAACCCCGGTAACAACAGATAATAGTTGAAAATTGCAGCCATAATCAACAACAACCCTATTGGCAATTATTCTGCTTCGCCCCCACCCTAACATAAAATTGAAGCCCTTAAAGTTTTGTTCGGTTGCACCGAAATTACTCATATTTGTAGTACCGGTGCCGGAAGAATTGTAAACGCCATCTTTTATGTACATAACAGATGGATCGTAACTTGTTTTAACCGTATTGATTACGGGACCAAACATCACATATCTGCCCCAGGGAGCAACGTAGCGGGAACCGAAATATTTAAAATATAGTGTATAACTAAGCCCTCTTATGTCATAATATCCGGTAGGATATCCTCTATATGAATATGTTCCGTAAAAATCAGATGTATTTACATCAACACTTATAGGATTATCGTATGTGGTTTTATAATAACGTACCGAAAAATTCATCATCCATTTGCTTGACATAGCAAATTCTAAACTACCTTCATGGATCATATTCAGAGCAAATACGCCTGACTCTGCACTACCGCCATCACCTATCAATGTTTTGTTATTAGCACTAGAACCAAATGTTATAGGACTTGTGTGAAAGCCATAGTTAAGCACAAAACGCTTACCCATATAACCTGTTGACTGGGCATTTAAATTACCTGTAGCTATAAGCAAGATAGCTATAAAAAAAACATACAATTTCATATTTATGTTATTTTGCATGCTTTAATTCGTAAAGAGATTGATATATTTTTGCATGTACAAGATCCTTCGCATCCTTGTCTCTAAATGTTTCGAATTTTTTATACACCATTTCATTATTCTTAATGTCATAAACGAAAGCATAAAAATAGGTACGCTTTCTTCCCCTTTTGGATTTGTAATTTACAATACCGGTTTTTAATACGTACTGAGTTCCATACTTCGCTATTAATGCATTAATTTCATTGGTATTAAAGATAGGGGCCTCTCCGTTATCTGAGTCAAACTTTTCGGAGAACCAATCGTTGATAGTAGAATAATCATTTAATTTATCTACCTCACCCGGAGATATTAAACCCGGATCAAGCGTAACCAGAGCAAAATTTTGTTTTTCAGCACATTTATTTACAGTTACAATGTAGTTCTCCTGTTTTTTATCAGAAGTCAAATATTGATACTCATCTTCCTTCGATTCATCAATTTTAAAATAAAAGGGTTCTAGCAGTAATACTTTTTGTATCTTATTTTCAGAGTTAATGTATTCTCCGTGTTTACTTTTTTTCTTTTTCTTCTTTTTCACTTCCGTGTTCTTTGGAGAATTACCTGATGAATACGAAGAAAATCCACTGCTGGTAACCGTTCCGTCATCTATACCGGATGCTGGAAACTTACCTACAAATTCTTTATCGTTTACAAACAGATCAACGTATGCTTCCTTGTAATATGCTGTATCATAATTCTTAAAATTGTTTTCTTTTTGAATAGTAGCAATCATATCTGTTTTCGACGAGCCTTCATCTTTTACAATAATCGAATCCTGTACTTTTTTAACTACTTCTTCTTTTTTCTCTAACCTAACAAAATCTTTAATTCCCCAGTTAATTTGTCCCATCATTTTAAATAAACTGTCAGAATATGCAGTCAGGATCTGACTTGATGGAAATTTTTTATGTGCACGATAAACATAATTAAGCGACATGATCGTCCACTCGTTTGCAGGCATTTTGTTTACTAAATGGTAAAGTTGTTGAGGGTAGCTTTCCACATCTGAATGTGAAGGAATCCCGTTTTCTAAATAAGAATCGCTGTTATAACGTACTTTACCTTTACCATACAACGATAATGCATACATACATTTTGCAATTGTTTCAACAACGTACTGATTATTTGGATATTTGGTCTGTAATATATAAGCAGCATATAATGCATTAGGATAATCCCTTCTCTTTAAATAAAGCCTGCAAAGTTCCAAACGCGAAATATCACGAATGTATTCAAACTGAGTTTGTCCTACAACTGCATTTACCTTACCCGAATTGCTTCTATTTGCTATCAGGTCGCCGATGGCTTGCTTTCGTTTGGCAGTATTGGGATGTGTAAGTTTTGTATCATCTTCATTTGAATTGTTTTTAATAGAAGACACGTCCTTTAAAAAATACCCGTTAGGTAACTTGTATTTCTCTAATTCAAAAAATGTTTTCTTAAACTCAACCAACTCAAATGGTAAATGTGCATATTGAAGAACGTCAAATGCTTTTTCGGCCTGCTTCAAATTATAATCTGTTTGTTCAAACATTCTAAATCCTTCTACATCTGCCTCACTTTCACTTTCTTTAGAATACTGACACTTTTCAATTAGCTTTTCCTCACTGTTGCGGTCATAATTTTTTCTGTCAAGTTTTTTATTTTGTACATATCCATTAATGTGATGCTTTTTCGTATAATGCGAAATTTCGTGGCATAAAATATAAGCTAGTTGAGCTTCTGTTTCAACCTGGGCAATTAATCCAACATCAATAAAAATATAACCTTTGTCGTAACTGTAAGCATTAACTACCGGAGATTTTAATGTATAAATATGAAGCTCGTTTCTAAGAGCAGGATTATTTTTAAGGATAACATCAGCTAACTTATTTAAATAATTTGTGACCTCATCATTAATTAAAGCATTACCGCTTTTTACGATCTTTTCAATTTCGTAATTAGCTTCCAGCAAATAAGTACTTTTAAGTGACCTGTCTTTCTCGCCATTTTTATTTAACTCGCTGATATCATTCTGAATGACATTACGAATGTTCTGCGTAAATACATCCGGTAATTGTCCTGAGGATTTTAGCGGCGTATAATTATCCTTTAAATTTTGTTGAGAAAAAGAATATCCTGCAAACAGGACTAAAGGTAGAAGGTATTTTTTCATTTTTATAAGTAAGATATAAATATAATAAAAAAACCCCTTCAGTTATTAAACTGAAGGGGTTTTTAGACAAAATGCTGTTTTTTCTATTCAAATTTGATTTTAGCAAAACGATCCTGACCTCTATCTTCTGTGTAAATAAAGATTTCATTATTTGCACTTGGAACAAAGATCTCACAATCTGAAGGTGGCATAAATTGTGGGTTACGTTCCTGGATAGGAGCAAAACAAAAATCTTCGTTTTTCATGAGTACGGTACGGTTGGTGACATTTCCGTCTTTTAAAGACATAGTGTTACATACAAAATTAGAACCGTGAATTCCCTGAACTGCTTTCAGATCTTTAGGTTCAAAATCAGCTTTTGAATAACGCTCTATGTTTTTCGGATGATCATCATTCAAAATATATAAATTTTTAGATGTTGCTACAGCAATGTATTGCTTAAATACGTGAGCATTGCCCTGAACAGTCATTACATTCCTAAGAGGTGAGTTTTTGATCCATTCAAATTCCCCTTTGGAATTTAATTTAGCAACGATTACATCCATGTATTCATAAGCATAATAGCCATTACTGGAGCCCATAGCTGCGCCCATCATACCCATGCTGTTATTACTGTTTTGACGATATTCTTCGCTGTATTGTTCTCCGATATAATAAACAGCGTCACCAACAGGTAAAATATAATCCAGTTTATATTTAAAATATTTTGAACGGCGAGGGTTCGACTCCAGAGCTGCTAATAAAGCGTCATCAAAAAACTTAACTGTTTTAGCAGCAATGGCATTTGTATTAGTGTTTACTTTAAAACTAAATACTCCGCATTTTACCAGATCTCTTCCTTTTCTTTCAACCACATCTTTTAAAAATCCTCCAATTACTAATTCTCCCTCATTTGCTTTAGAGAATTCAATATCCCTCACATAATAATCGTCATCAAACCCAAGATCTAATTGTTTTGGACTCTGATCGGCTGCATTTAAAGTAAATACCTTCAATTTGTATTTTTTTTCTTTATCAGTAGATGATTTTACCAATTCAGTAACGCAATAGTAGATATTGTCTTTTTCATCAAGGTGTAAACCAATGTAACCATAGCTATCAAATTTTGTTGCATCTAACCCAAATAAAGCTGCTGCAAAACCTGCACCCCACGAGCCGCTTGAGTTAAGATTTTGTGGAACTGTTTTTGTCCATATTTTTTTCTGACCTGCAGCGTCCATTAAGATCAAATCCGTTTTATAGGTATCTGCTTTGTTAGCTTTGTGAGAAGCTTTGATCACAAATTTGGTCTGGCTTTTATTCGGATAAATATCAAAGTCTACAAATTCATAATGATCCGAGTTAATCGTGATTATCTCTTTTAATTGGGTTGAAACTACACCGGCAGATGAGATTGTCTGAAAAAACAATGTCATTTTATCTGCAGCTTTATCATATTCTCTTCTAAATACAAACACATTTCCCTGTGCGTATTCAACGTCTTCAATTTTTGTTTTGTTTTCCTCGCTTAAGTTCACTTCTTTTGAAAATACTGGCTTAAGCGTTTTTTTATCATATTTTTCAATAAAAAATGATGTACCTTTTCCTTTACTTCTTACCCTGTAAGAGTAAAAACTGTTGTCGTCACCGCCAAGCATACGATTCATTTTGTTTTCTTTATCATTATCAAGCTCAGGGCCATTGGTCATAGCTACCTGCGAGAAGGCTAAGCTGCTTAAAGCTACTAAGCAGGTTGTGGTTATTGTTTTTAATATCATAAGAAAATTATTTTTCAGTAAAATTATTATTTTTATTTAATATTCAAAGTTATTTCATCTTTAATTTATTCTATATTTAAGATACTTTATAGAATTTTAAAGTTTTCGGCACATATACAGTAGTTCTCCTTTCGGCAACCTGTATCGCTCTACCAATTCAGGACTGATCTCTTTAGTATAATCCTCAACCGTTACATGAAAGCCTGCCGCCTCCAGTTTATCCTTATAATCAAGACCAAATAACCGTACATGGTCTTTTTGCCAAAAGTGAATTTCTCTGTCTTTTTCACTCGTAATGGTCTTATCTTCATAGGTTTTGTAGCGATTTACATCCTGTGGAATCTGAAAGATGCCAAATCCTCCGGGTTTCATCATACGGTATAACTCACGCATACATTGATCTGCATCTTCCACATGCTCAAGCACATGGTGGCAAAATATCACATCAAAAGTGTTGTCGGTAAATGGTGCATGATGCAGATCGAAATGATGGTCGGCAATTGGTGAATTATAATCACCGGTTACATACTCAATATTGGGCATCTTTTTAAACAGCTTATAAAAGCACTGTTCAGGAGCAATATGCAATAATTTGTGTTTAGCCGTAAAAAAATTGGTCTTATTCTTAAGGTATAGCCACAATAAACGGTGCCTTTCTAAGGAAAGACTTCCCGGACAAAGAGCGTTATCTCTTTTTACATTATTACTGTAGCCATAAGGTAAAAATTTGCGATAGGTTTTACCGCTGATGGGATCCTCGAACCGGTTCCCGTAATATAAGAGTGGCGCTATTTTACTGAAGATCAAACTTAACTTGATCAATATAGGACGGGGAACAGTGCGTAATATGAAATGAAACATTTAGTTAATTATATAATGATTGTCGGTTTTTATAAATACTAGGATACAAAAAAGCTAAAAAGTTCTTAAAATTAAGCAAAATAGATGGCATTTTTAGATTAGCAAGGCTTATTTTATTTGTTATTTTTGTGCACCGAGTAAAATCATACTATGGCTAAAACTACAACCTCAAAAAATACTGCGTCATCGTTATCAAACACAAAAATGTTGTTTGACAGAATAGAATCATGGGGCATAAATAATGATAAAAAGCTGCTTTTTACATTTTTGGGACTTTCCCTTTTCTTCTCCTTTATGCTTTTTAACGCCCGTATCAGCGAGGCACATGACGATGCCTTATACCTTGAGGGCGGCTGGCGTTATGTACATGAATTTCCTAATTATTTTTATACGCAAAATGCTCCCTTATATGTTTTATTTCTGGGTTTGCTCACAAAAGTATTCGGTTTCAAATTATTGGTGTTTAAACTATTTAATGTTGCCTTTAATTTTTTTGCAGTTTATTTCTTCTTCAGGTCTTTTTACAAAAGAATACCAGTTATTGTGCTGATCCCGGTTATGCTGTTTGTTAGCTGTAATCATCTGATACAATACTACGCCAGCATGACATTTACGGAAGCCTTTTATTTATTCCTTCAATCCCTATTCTTCTTTTCATTTTTTAAACTGTACGATGCATTACAAACCGAACCTAATGCCAACAAACATTATAAAATATGGGTAATGCTTGGGCTGTTTACCTTTTTATTGGCAACCTGTAAAAGTGTGGCCATTGTAGCTGTTCCGGTTTTGATTTTTTATTTTTTATTGGAAAAACAATGGAAGAATGCAGGCTTTGCTTTGGGCGCTTACCTTGTGTTTAAAATTCCTTACGAATTGATCGTTAAATTGATCTGGGGTTCACAAAATCAATTCAGTGGACAAAGTAAGATCTTATTATTAAAAGACCCTTATGACCAATCTCAGGGTAATGATGACCTGGCAGGTTTCATAGGTCGTTTTTTTGACAACTGCGGTATATACCTCGGTAAACGATTCTACGAATTACTCGGATTAAGAGAAGAATTTACAAAGCCCCTTGAATCACAATTAGAAGCAGATAAATTACATAAAGAATACACTTATCTTGCCTTTTTTGTGGTTGTTGTTTTACTAATTGCTTTGTTTCAGGTATTCAAACAAAAGAACAAGCCTCTCATGTTTTTTGGTTTGTTCACAGGAGCGCAATTATTATTATCCTTTGTTATTCTTCAGGTTCGTTGGGATCAGCCACGGATCGTATTAATTTGCATGCCAGTGATGCTCATCTTAATGTACCTGTTATTTTATAATACAGTAAAAAGATCAAGTATGGGTCAGGGCATTTATATGGTTATTGTTGGCATACTAAGTGTGTCTGTATTGATATCCTCCTTCAAAAGAGGTTCCGAAAATTTACCTATCGTAAAAAAGAATCTTTCAGGAAACATATATTACGGTTATACACCGGATTGGCAAAACTTTTTAAAATGCAGCGAATGGTGTGCTGATAGCTTACCTCAAAAAACCTTAGTGGCCAGCAGAAAAGCGCCTATGAGTTTTGTATACGGAAAAGGAAAAAAATTCTTCCCTATTTATAGTATTATCAAAAGAGATTCTTTGACCCAGCAATCAAATCCGGATAGTGCGTTAGCATTTTTTGCGGAGAAAGGTGTAACGCACATTATGCTGGCCAGCTTAAGGATCAATCCAAAAATAAATTCAGGCGACATTATTAATACAGTACACAATATTGCTCAGCCCATTATGCAGAAGTATCCCAACAAATTAAAATTGATCCATACTGAGGGGCTTTCTGAACAAACGTATTTATTTGAAATCACAAAATAATGGCTTCTTCATTTAGTATAGCGCTCGGTAATTTCCTTTACAAAAATTGTTTCCCGATCTATAAATTGACCTATAAGTCTTTCAAGGAAAAACAGGATGCCTTTGAAATCTCTTTAATGAAAAAATATATCAAGGCTGGAGATACCGTTTTGGATATTGGCGCCAACATTGGTTTTTATGCTGAAATACTTTCGGGTATAGTGGGAGAAAAAGGAAAAGTACATTGTTTTGAACCGGATATAACCAACTATAAGCATTTACAAAACAGATGCGCAACATTTAAAAACGTTGCCGTAAATAACAAGGCTGTTTCTGATAAAACAGAGACGATTAAAATTTATACTTCAAAGCAGTTAAATGTAGATCACCGTACCTATAAACCTGACGATTATGATCAGGAAATTGATATCCATGCAGTGGCTATTGATGAATATTTAGGGTCCGATACATCTTCCATAAATTTCATTAAAATGGATATACAGGGTTTTGAAATGAGTGCCGTAAAAGGCATGACCAAAACTTTGCAATGTCCTGGTTTAAAAATGCTATCTGAGTTTTGGCCATATGGCATGCGGAAAGCAGGAACCAGTGTACTGGATTATTTTCATTTTTTAAAACAATATAATTTTCATATTTACTTAATTGATCATGGGCAGTTAATAGAGTTGTCCGAAGAAAAAGTAAAAACATTTTTAGATCTGCCTGAAACAACTTACATGAATATTTTTGCCAGTAAAGACCGTGTTTAAAAAATATACCATAGCATTTGATCTGGATGATCCAAGGGCAACTTTGGCGCACAGAGACATTATTTTACAAAAGCCATTCTTAAAACGCTTATACCAGGATTGGTATAAGATATTCATTGAAACAAGTAAGAGCGTTGGAAAAGGCATTTATTTAGAGATAGGCTCAGGTGGCGGATTTTTAAAAGATGAATTCCCTGAAGTGGTAACGTCGGATATTTTAGATCTGCCTGTGGTGGACAAAGTATTTAGTGCCGAAGAAATGCCGTATAAAGAAAATGAATTGGGTTGTATTATGATGCTGAATGTATTTCACCACATTCCCCGCCCTTATTTATTTTTAAAAGAAGCTGAAAGGACATTACTGTCCGGAGGGAAAATTGTGATGATAGAGCCTGCCAATTCTAATTTAGGCAGATTCATTTATAAGCGCTTTCATCATGAACCTTTTGAAGAAACCGGCCCGCGTGAAATAAAACCCGGAAATCCTTTAAGTAATTCCAACCAGGCATTGCCTCATATTTATTTTGAAAGAGATCTTGAATTATTTGCCAAAGATTTTCCGAAACTAAAAATAAACAAGATCACATATCACTCACCTTTTATGTATGTTGTCAGTGGTGGTGTTTCCCGAAGTGCAATGTTACCGTATTTTATGTACAATGTAGCTAAGGGTATGGAATGGATCTGTAAACCTTTCAGTAAACAATTGGGTTTATTTTGTACGGTTGAGATCGAAAAGATCTAAACGGACAAAGCTTCTTTCTCCCTCAAAAACATCAATCCCAGGATTGTAATCCCTGCGTTGATCAATATCAACTCATTTCCTATTTCGTAGCTGGTCATTGTTTTCACTACATAATTAGCGAGTATATAAGTAACGATCGGAGCAATAATGCAAACAACCGGAACCAGCTTATCATTTAAATTGTGTTTAGTAAATAAGCCTATGGTAAATAAACCCAACAAAGGGCCATACGTATAACCCGCCAGCATTAAAATAGTATCAATAATGGCCCGTTGATTTAAAACATCAAAGACAATTATTACCAACCACATTAATATAGCAAAACCAATATGGATATAGGTACGGCGTTTTGATTTTTGAGCTTCGGTTAAACTGGTATTCCTGTCATACTCCAACATATCAATATAGGTTGAAGTAGTTAAAGTTGTGAGAACACTATCCGCACTGCTGAATGTAGCTGCTGTTAAGCCAATGATAAAGATCAGTCCTGCAAACATTCCTAAATGGTTCAATGCTAAATTCGGAAACACTTTATCGGTAATTACTTTTCCCGTCTCTGCATTCATAGGCAGATCGATAGCTGCATGCGCATAATACTGATATAACAGAACACCAAGCGATAAAAAGAATACATTCACGATCACCATCACAATACTGAACCAGAAAATATTTTTTTGTGCATCCCCTAAGGATTTACAACTTAGGTTTTTCTGCATCATGTTCTGATCAAGGCCGGTCATAGCAACAGCAATAAAGATCCCGCCAATGAACTCCTTTACAAAAAAATTAGACTTGTGCCAATCCCAAAAAAATGTTTTAGAGTATTCTGAATTTGCAATATTGGATACAGCTTGTCCAAATCCAATGTCCATTTTATGAATAATAATGGCGATGGAAACCACAACACCTAATACTAAAAATAATGACTGAAAAGTATCTGTCCAAACCAGTGTTTTAATCCCGCCTTTGTACGTGTACAATAGCATTAAAGCTAAAATAACCGAAACGCTCAACCAAAAAGGCACATGCACACTTTCTATTCTATCGAACACAAAGAACTGAATAACGCCGGCTGCTAAATACAATCTTCCGGCTGCGCCCAAAATACGCGACAAAATAAAAAAGAAAGCCCCTGTTTTTTGAGTATGCTTTCCAAAGCGTGTTTCTAAATAGGTGTAAATAGAAACCAGATTCATTTTATAATAAATAGGCAACAATACTTTAGAAATGATAAAATATCCCACAAAATATCCCAATACTAATTGCAGATAAGAAAAATTGGCTCCCCCTACTTTACCGGGAACAGAAATATAGGTCACACCACTTAAAGAATCGCCGATCATCCCAAAAGCAACGGCATACCAGGGCGAAGCATGATTACCTGAAAAATAACTTTCGGCTGTAGAATTTTTAGAGGTTATCCAGGCAATTAATAGCAATCCGCCAAAATATAAACCGATACATGAAATGATGAGGGTTGGTGACATATTTTAAAGATAGAAGGAATATGACGCTCGTTTTTAAGCAAAAAAATCATATTTTAAGTACAGAATCGTTAATATCTTTTCTCAAAGAAGATCTCCGTATGGTCAATGCTCTTTTTGTACTTTGCTCTCGTTTTATTCACCTGCGGGTTCATGCATTTTGCGAATTATAAAACCCTCTATACTCATTGATAATAAGCAATGAGATTAAAATGGCTATTTTTACAAAGTAGTATACTACTTTGTAATTAATGAAAAAGATCCTGGTTGTTTTAATATTCCTTTTATCTACTGAAACATTTGCTCAGCATAAATTCATCAAAACACTAGATGACCCAGCTTATGGTCGTTTATTAAGGATCCTGCCAACCTCAGATATGGGATGGGTTATTTTTTCACTTGACAGTTTAAAACTTACCAAGTTCAATAATTGTGGGGGCATTGAATGGAATAGAAACTACACCTTACCCAGCTGCCTGTATCATGGTGATTTTATAAAAACACAATCGGGTGGTTTTGCGCTGCTAAGTTCATTGATCAATGGTAGTAAATATTCTTCACTCATCACAACCTTCGACGCTTCAGGAAATGTGATCTGGAGCAAAGTGTTTGATGATCCACTCTATTCGCAATATCCCTATACTATTAATTTAGATGCACAGGGCAACTTTGTATTTTATAGTAATGTTTCATCTATTTCGGGCAATACCCTGTATAATATGATTTGTAAAGTAGATGTTAATGGAAATACGATCTGGACAAAATTTTATGATCATGGCGGAATATGGGGAGGTGCCATTACCACTTCTGATAATGGAACACTGATAAGGACCGGACAGACATTTATTAAAACCGACCAATTGGGCAATGTGCAATGGACCTCTAAGTTTAACACCACGTCAGCCTATTATTATGCGCCTATTGAAGTAAGTGATGGTTATATATTTACCGGTGCCTCATCAGGAACACAAAATATTGGATTTTATAAAATGGATCTTATGGGTAACCTGTTATGGGGTGGTGAAAGAAAATCAAACTACACAGGGCAACCACCTTTACTCAGAAAAAAAACTAACGGAAATATTACTGGCATATTTAATATAACCTCTGCAGGAAATACAGATCCGATTATTATTGAATTTGACAAAGATCTAAATGTGATCAACAAAAACATGTATATGTCGGGAAACAACCTTTTGGGAAAGGATATGTGTTTTTTAAATAATGGAACACCTGTTATCACAGGTCTTTCAAATACAACGTTATATCCCTTTTATATTAAATCTGATCAACTCTATAGATCAGATTGTGACAATGTAGCTGCAGCACCTCAATTTTCACTGAATGTGTTAACCCAACCTTTCATTAATACAAATGCGATCTCTAACACACTTAATACTTCCACAGTAAATATTACCGCGGTTCCTTTTCCGCTTTCCGAATCCAGTATTTGCAACACCATAAAAAAAATAAACATTGGAAAAGACACGCTTATTTGTCAGGGGCAAATACTTCAGCTAAAAAATCATACTGGCGATACATTTGATCACTACCTTTGGTCAACAGGCGATACAACTTCGAGCATCCATATCTCACATCCCGGAACTTACTGGCTCATTGCATTAGATTATTGTGACCCTTCGTCATTAACAGACACTGTTAAAATAACCATTAAACCTGCTGTTACAGTAGATCTTGGAGTCGATGTCATTAAATGCGAAGATGTACCTTTAGTATTGAATGGCGCTAATTGCAGCGCCTGTTCCTACACCTGGAGTACGGGGAGCAACCTGAGTTCTATTGAAATCACAAAAAAAGGAATTTATTGGTTAAAAGTTGATAACAATAATGGGTGCCAGTACACTGATAGCATTAACGTAGAAAACTCAAAATGTGAGTGCACGCTCTACATGCCAGATGCTTTTACTCCAAATAATGATGGCTTAAATGATGAGTTTAAACCCATATACGATTGTGATCTGCAGAATTACAGCCTGGAAATATTTGACCGCTGGGGTCATTTGATATTTCGAACAAATGATATTGAAACCAGCTGGAACGGCACAACTAAAAATGAGTTTGTTCAACTGGGAGTTTATGTATACCAGATCACCTACCAGCCGATCATTAAAGGAGTAAAGGGTAGTACACTTTCCAAATCAGGAAAAGTAGTGGTAATTTATTGATCCAAAATTATCTTAAAGATAGAGGAAGTATTTTCTGAGGTTAATTTTGCATTAAAACAACCTTATTTTAAATATTCAACCGTTAATATCTTTTAACAGCCAAAATACCGAACGGTGTCCCTAAATCTGCATTTTTTGTTACCTTGTAGCCATAAAATTATTTATGCAAGACATCATAGCTAAAATCCCTCGCGAAGCTTTATTAAGCGAGTTAACTAAGGATCGCTACATACGTAAAACAAATAATGGTGATAATGAAATATACATTATAACCCATCACAATTCGCCAAACACTATGCAGGAAATAGGGCGCTTACGGGAAGTTAGTTTCAGGCATGCTGGCGGAGGAACCGGATTAGCCTGCGATTTGGATGAATTTGATACCGGACCTCACCCCTATCAGCAATTGTTAGTTTGGGATCCGATTGAACAGGAAATTGTTGGCGCCTATCGGTTTATTTTATGCAGAGATGCTGAGTACAAAGATGGAAAAGTATTATTGGCAACTACAGAGTTATTTGATTTTTCACCTGAGTTTTACAGAGACTATCTACCATACACCATTGAATTAGGTCGTTCTTTTATCCAACCACAATACCAACCTTCCGAACAGTTCAGAAAAGGTTTGTTCAGTTTGGATAATTTGTGGGACGGATTAGGTGCGATCGTAGTAGATAATCCCGACATGAAATATTATTATGGTAAGGTTACCATGTATACAGATTTTAATATAGTAGCCCGTGACTATATTTTATCGTTCCTGAAATATTATTTCCCTGATCCAAAAAAACTGGTAACTCCCATTCACAGTGTTGAAATTAAAACGGATGTATCAGAATTTTTAAAAGAAATTGAAGGCAAAGATTATAAAGCTGGGCATGCCATTTTAAATAAGCATGTAAGGGCTTTGGGTGAAAATATTCCTCCCATGGTAAATGCATACAGTAACTTATCGATCACCATGCTCTCTTTTGGTACAGCTATTAATCCTACTTTTGGCGGTGTTGAAGAAACAGGGATTCTGGTAACGATAGCAGATATTTACAAAAGTAAATCCGACAGGCATATTGAAACCTATCATAAAGAATTAAGAGAACGAGTTTAATCACACAAACTTAGCAAGCTTTGCGTACACCCTTTGCGTCATTGCGGTTAAATACAAAAACAAAAAATGGAAATAAAAAACGCAAGGTTCTTAAAAAGCAGTTCTAACAATAAACATTGTCCCCCGCCCGATAAGCCTGAGTTTGCTTTTATCGGACGAAGTAATGTTGGTAAGTCATCACTTATCAATATGCTTTGCGGTCAGAATAATCTTGCCAAAACATCGTCAAAACCCGGAAAAACACAATTGATCAATCATTTTATCATTGATGATAAATGGTACCTTGTCGATCTTCCCGGATACGGTTATGCTAAAACAAGCAAAACCAACTTAGATAAATTTGAAGAGCTCATTAGTAACTATATTACCAAACGTAAAAATTTAATTTGTGTGATCATTTTAATTGACAGTCGTTTGGAATTACAACCCATCGACGGACAATTTATGGATTGGTGTACAGAACATGAAATTCCGTTTTGTTTGGCTTTTACTAAAATTGATAAACTAGGAAAAAATCAATGGGCCAGTAATTTTGCCAAATATAAAAAACGTTTAATGGATTACTGGGGCGAACTACCACAGGTATTTGAGACCAGCGCCGAAAAAAAGCAAGGCAAAGAAGCTATCCTTGCCTATATCGAAGATAATTTCCAATATTTCGTTCCTCCTCCAAAAGGCGCTAAATTTGAAGAGGATGAAGAAGATGAAGATAATTTAGATTTTGAAAACGATCTGTAATGGCAATGATATCTGAGTGGCAACAATTGCAGGATAAATTAAAAGAGCGTTTCGGTTCGGAAATGGAACACGATGCGATTTTATTCATGATAGGATTACAGGAATTAGACAAACCTTACAAAACCTATAAAAAGGACGAGAAACTGGAAGTCATGCATATTGGTGTTTGCACGGTTTTGCAACCTTATGGTTTTTACGAATATAAAGGTCGTGATGATGATGACTGGCCACACTGGGAACTTAAGGAAAACCTGCCTCATTTGGATGCCAAACAGCAGAACAAACTGATGAATGACGCACTGATAGATTACTTCAAAAGAACAGGCTTTTTCGACGAATAATCCACGTAAAGCTATTTTGCCATTTATACTTTTTTAGCTGTATTTCACATTCTATTTAATATATTTAGATATTCAAATACATACACTATGAACAAATCCATTCTATCTATTCTTACCGTAGCATCAATGGCAATAGCTATGCCAACGCAAGGTCAAACTGCAACTGCTAAAACAGGTGCCAAACCTGCAGCTAAACCTACAGGAACAGCTCCCAAATTAGTAGAGACCGTTGCAAAAATCGGTAAAGAAATTTCGATTCCTTATAAAAAATATGTTTTAGCCAATGGCTTAACCGTTGTGGTTCACGAAGATCACAGCGACCCAATTGCTTATGTTGACGTAACCTACCACGTGGGTTCAAACCGTGAACAACAAGGTCGTTCGGGCTTTGCTCACTTTTTTGAACACATGATGTTCCAGGGTTCAAAGAACGTAGCGGATGAACAACACTTTAAGATTATTACCGAAGCGGGTGGAACTTTGAATGGTTCAACCAACTCTGATAGAACAAATTACTTTGAAACCGTTCCTTCTAATCAAATGGAAAAAATGCTTTGGCTTGAAGCTGACCGCATGGGCTTTTTATTAGACTCCGTTACTCAAAAGAAATTTGAAGTGCAGCGTGCTACTGTAAAAAATGAGCGTGGACAAAATTACGACAACCGTCCTTACGGATTGGTTGGCGAAAAAACAGGAGAAGCGTTGTTTCCAAAAGGACATCCATACTCCTGGACAACTATTGGTTATATTGAAGACTTAAACCGAGTTGACGTAAATGACCTGAAGCGTTTTTACATGCGTTGGTACGGGCCTAACAATGCCGTTTTAACAGTAGCAGGTGATGTGAGTACTGACCAGGTAGTGAAATTGGCTGAAAAATATTTTGGTTCTATTCCCCGCGGACCAGAAGTTAAGAATATGGACAAACAACCTGTTGTTTTAACCGAGAATAAATACATCTCTTATGAAGATAATGTGAAATTTCCGATGTATAAAGTAACTTATCCAACTGTACCATCTATGCATGCTGATGAAGCAGCATTAACGGCTTTAGGCGAGATCCTGGCTTCTTCAAAAAGTTCGCCACTGTATAACACATTTATTAAATCTCAAAAAGCAGTTTCGGCAAATGCTTATAACTACGGAAGAGAATTGGCAGGACAATTTGAGATACAGATCCGTGCAAATGCCGGCACAAAATTATCCGACATTGAAACTATGTTAAACCAATCGTTAGCCGATTGGGAAAAAACAGGAGCAACAGATGTTGATATTAAAAAGTATAAAATAAATTACCAAAGCAGTTTATATGATGGGCTGACCACTGTACAAGGAAAAGGAAGACAATTAGCCGCTTACCAAACATATGCTAATAATCCAAATTACTTAAAAATTGAAATGGCCAGTAATTTAAAAGTTACTAAGGAAGATATCATGCGTGTTTACAATACTTATATCAAAGGAAAATTTGCAGTTGTTTTAAGTTGTGTTCCTAAAGGGAAAACCGACCTTGCTGCAAAAGCTGATACATGGAAAATGTATGAAAGAACCATTGAACAGGAAAGTGCTGAGTACAAAAATTTATCGTACACTGAACCAAAAGATAATTTCGCTCGTAAGAACGTTCCTGCAGCGCAGGCTGCAAAACTGGTACCTTTGCCAAACTACTGGACATCGAGCATGACCAATGGTGTTAAAACAATTGGTATCACTAATACAGATATTCCAAAAATTAACATCTTATTCAGCATGCCAATTGGTCACCGTTATGAACCAAAAGCAGGCTTAGCTGTTTTATTAACTTCATTACTGGAAGAATCAACTCAAAAACATACTGCCGAAGAAGTTGGCAATATTCTTGAGAAACTGGGAAGTGATGTTTCATTTTACGCAGGTGATAATGAAATTAACATGAGCATTTCCTGTTTAAAACAAAACCTGGATTCTACTTTAAAGATAGCACAGGAAATGTTATTCATGCCTAAATTCGATCAGGAAGATTTTGATCTGGTTAAAAAAGAACAACTGGATAATATTGCTAACTCATTAACACAGGCAACATCCATTGCCAACAATGTGTATTCAAAATTGTTATACGGCTCTGAATTCAATTTATCAATTCCAGCAATTGGTAATGCCGAAACAGTAGCGTCCATTAAACTGGATGATGTAAAAAGTTACTACGCTAATTTTTCTGCCTTTAACTCCGTATTAGCTGTGAGTGGAGATATAGACCAGGCATCTGCTTTGAAAAAATTAGCATTCCTTAATAAATTACAATCAGTAAATACAATGCCTCAGGCACGTTATAAATTACCTGAGATCGATAAAACACGTATCTATTTTGTAGACAAAAAAGGAGCTCCGCAATCAGAGATCAGAGTTGGTAATTTATCGTTGGCGTATGATGCTACAGATGAATTTTTCAAGTCTACGATCATGAACTACTCTTTTGCAGGTGCATTCAACAGTCGTGTTAATTATCTGTTACGCGAAGTTAAAGGATTTACTTACGGAGCCCGTGGTGGTTTTGGCGGTAATAAATTTGTTGGTCCATACACTATTGGTGCCGGTGTTAAAGCAAACACTACAGATAGTTCAGTTGTGATCATCATGGATGAATTAAAGAAATACAGTGAAGGCGGCATTAATGATGACGAATTAACCTTTACAAAAAATGCCATGGCACAGGCAGATGCTTTGAAATATGAATCGCCTCAACAAAAATTAGGCTTCGTAAAACGTATTATTGATTTTAACTTAGATAAAACTTACGTTGCCAAACAAGGTGCCATTTTAAAAACCATCACTAAAGCTGATATTGATGCTTTAGCAAAAAAGAATTTACCATATAAAAATATGATCATCTTAGTGGTTGGTGATAAAGCCACTAATTATGATAAGCTATCCAAGCTTGGTTACGAAATGATCGAGCTGGATGTGAATGGAAATAAAGTTAATTAATTGATCTAAATAGTTTGTCAGTTCGAGCGAAGTCGAGAACAATATCATCCCGACTTCGCTTGATTTGACTGATTGAACTGACAATAAAGTATTAAAGATAAATGAATATAGGAATTGTATGCTACCCAACTTTTGGTGGTAGCGGTGTTGTAGCAACAGAACTCGGAATAGCTTTAGCAGATAAAGGACATAAAGTACATTTCATCACTTACTCACAGCCTTTCAGGTTGAACCAGTTCAACGAAAATTTGTTCTATCATGAAGTAAATGTGAACGATTACCCTTTATTTGATTACCAGCCATACGAAAGCGTGCTGGCCAGCAAAATTGTGGATGTTGCTATTTATGAGCGCCTGGATGTGTTACATGTGCACTATGCTATTCCGCATGCATCTGTAGCTTATTTAGCCCAACAGATCCTTAAATCACGTAAAATAAAATTACCATACATTACAACCCTGCATGGTACAGATATTACTTTAGTTGGGCAAGACCCTTCCTTTGAACCGGTGATCTTTTTCTCGCTAAATAATAGTAATGCCATTACATCCGTTTCTGAAAGCTTGAGAAAAGATACTTTGAAAACATTTAAGATCGCTAATGATGTAAAGGTAATTCCTAACTTTATTAAAATAGCAGACTATGAAAGCAACACTGCATCCTGTCACCGTAAGAATTTTGCTTTACCAAACGAAAAAATACTGATCCACATTTCCAATTTCAGAAAAGTAAAACGTGTGGAAGATGTATTGCGTGTATTTAATATCGTTAGAAAAACTGTTCCCTGTAAATTAATTTTGGTTGGCGACGGACCGGAAAGGCCTGCTATTGATAAGCTATGCCGGGAACTGGATACCTGTAATGATATCATCTCAGTAGGAAAAATAGCTAACCCAAAAGAAGTATTAGCAATCTCCGATGTATTTATTTTACCATCAGAAACCGAAAGTTTTGGTTTATCTGCCTTAGAAGCCATGGCTATGAAAGTGCCTGTCATCTCTACTAACACCGGAGGTATCCCAGAATTGAATATCAATGGCAAGACAGGTTTTATGAGTAAAGTTGGTGATTATGAAGATATGGCAAAAAACACCATTGCTTTATTATCCGACGATAAAAAGTTTCAGCAATTCAGGAATAATGCATTTGAGCAAGCTAAGAACTTTGATATCGAAAACATCTTACCGATGTACGAGAAATTATATAAAGAAGTAATTGCTGCAGGAATTTAATTTTCTTTTTTAGCTTCTGCCATCATTTCGTCAGAACGTTTTTGCATTTCTTCCCAGCTAAGATCTTCAATATGTGTGGCTATTACCCATTTATGTCCAAAAGGGTCAATAAGATTACCTGAACGATCGCCATAGAACTGGTCTTTAACTTCCATTTCTCCGTCTACTTTTGCTCCGGCATCCAGGGCACGTTTAAAAACCGTATCCACATCATCCACATATAAGCAAACGCACATGGGCGAACCGCCAAGCGTTTCCGGACCTTTATTTCCCCACTGAGGCATTTCCTCTGCGACCATTAATATAGAATCCCCAATTTTAAGTTCAGCATGTCCAACCTTATCATACATGGTTATTCTTCCGATCTCGGTAGCTCCGAAAGCTTTTTTATAAAACTCTATGGCCTTATCGGCATTTTTAATAGTTAAATAGGTAACTAAACTGTGGTAGTTGTGAGGAATTCCTTTTTTCATGGCAGTAGTTTTTTAATGAATAACACTTTAATGCCGAAAAATTTGTGCCAGAATATCTAAGCCTGAAAAATGGGTTTATCATTTTGGATTAAACAATTATTAAAAAAGACCCAAAAAAGTAATCCATTTCATACGATTGATTCGTATATGATGAAAATCATTTAAAATCAATCATATGAAAAAAACATTTACCAATTTATTCTCTAACTTAGCGTTTAGAGCAAAAGCATACGGCGCGCTATTTCTATTATCGCTGTTTACCTTATCTTCAAACTCTCAAATCGTTTACGCAACAGCCAGTAATACACTGCTAGTGTCGTTTAACGCCTCTACACCGGGTATAATTAATTCAAGCCTACCCATAACTGGCATCACCGCAGGTCAAACCATTGAAGGGTTGGATTTCAGACCAAACACAGGTGAGCTATATGCATTTGGTTACAACAAAACAACCAATATTTATCAGGTCTATACCATTAACATCACTTCAGGTATAGCCATTGCTATTAATACTCCTACCACAATAGCACTGGGCAACGGCCCCATTGGTTTCGACTTTAACCCTACGGTTGATAGGATACGAGTTGTTTCTGCCAATGGAGGAAACTTTCGGCTTCATCCGGCAACTGGTTTAATAGCATTTACTGATCTGAATTTAGCTTACGCTACAGGAGATCCTAATTTTGGGGTTATTCCAAACATTGTAGCCGCAGCTTACAGCAACAGTTATATCGGTGCAGCTACCACAGCGCTTTACAACTATGACCATGTTTTAAATCTGATCACTTTGCAAAATCCTCCCAACAACGGAACTTTAAACACAATTGGAGCTTCGGGTATTACTAGTAATACAATGACGCCAATGGTTGATATGGATATATTTTATGATAATACAGCCTCTGTAAATAAAGCCTATTTATTAGCAAATAATTCAAGTACTGTAACTTCAAGTGAATTTTATACACTAAGTACAGTAACCGGTTCTGTTTCCTTAGTAGGTGTAATTGGTGCAACAAGTCCTGTTTCTAACATCGCAGTTTTTATCGACAGAACATTGCCTGCATTAATGGGCCAATTAGCATTTGCAATTTCAGGAAATAATTTAATTTCATTTGATACACAAAACCCAAATTATATCAGAAATATTAATGTTCTAACCGGTATTACATCCGGACAAGCCATTGTAGGTATGGATTTTAGGCCTGCTAACAGTATGCTATACGCTTTAGGCTATAATTCAAGTAACAATGATGCCCAGTTATATACTATCAATAAAACAACCGCAGCAGCTACACCGGTTAATACAACTGCAATCGCTGTAACTTTAGGTTCTGTTAGTGTTGGTTTTGATTTTAATCCAACTGTTGACAGAATCAGAGTTGTTTCAAATAACGACATGAACTACCGCTTAGAGCCTATAACAGGAACAGTTTCTGCTACGGATATGAATATAAATTTTGGTGCAAGCGATGTTAATTTTGGAACAAATCCAAATGCCGGAACAGTAGCTTACATTAATAGTTTCAGTACAGCTACTACCACTACACTTTATAATTACGATGAGTCTCTTAATATACTAACAACTCAAACTCCTCCTAATAATGGAACACTTAATACTATCGGCAATTCAGGTATAATGATTAATCCTTCGGATCCAACAGTTGACATGGATATTTACTACGATCCTTTCACTATGACTAATATAGCTTTCCTGAGTGCAAATACTAACACTGCCGCTGTTGATCACCTGTATTCTGTAAATCTAACAACAGGTGCAACATCTTTAATTGGCAAAATAGGTTTTGGCATTCCTGTAAAAGATATAGCTATTGAAATCACTCCATTTACTACAGGCATTGCTGAATCAAAGAATTCAGACACTAATTTCGCAACCATTTATCCAAATCCTTTAAATGATAAGGCAACCATTTCTATCAAAGGTATTTCAAAAATGGAAGTAAAAGCTTACGACGTTACGGGACAAATAATTGACATACAAATCACAACAGATGTAGTGGGCAACACTACTCTTGTTAACTGGAATACATCAAACTTAACAAAAGGTGTATATTTTGTATCTATTACAACTAACAATGGTGATCATCAAACCATTAAAGTTATAAAATAAGCTCTATTATTCTTGGCCACAAAATAAAAGACCTCGCCAAATGACGGGGTCTTTTATTTTACACTAATTTATATTGCAACCACTTACTAAAGCGGCGATAAATTCTTTCGTGCAGGCTTTTCACATTCTTCAAAAACAGTCCCGCCCAAATACGGCAATAATCTGTTATAATCAGTTGTTTTGATATAATAGTTGCCTAAAGCCGAGTATAATTTGGTTTGATCTGTTGTACTTTCTTTAGCGTAATAATCCTTGATATCATCAATAAGGATCATGGTTAAAAATTCATCCAGTTTCCTTTTGCTCTTATACCATTTCAGTTCTCCCATAATAATAATCAGAAATTAAAATTATTGCACAATGATCTTTCGGGTTGTACACTTATCTCCCCTGTAAACTTTTACAAAATAAATGCCTTTGGACTGATGCGACAGATCGACCGTGTAAGCCGATAGTTTACTTTTTGCGGAAGAGTGAATATTTGCACCCAACATATTATACACTTCAATAAATTGCTCTTCGTTGTTCAATGTTTGAGAATGAACCGTAAAAACACCATTAGATGGGTTCGGGAAGATCTCGATGTTATTTTCGGCTCCAAATAATTCATTAACACCTGTAGGCAATGTTACGCTTACATCATCTACCCACAAAATACTTCCTGCTTTCGGGTTTTTATCCAAAGATGATGAACTCATTAATACCCAGATAGTATCAGGCGTTAATGAATTGATATAGGTTAAGTTGATAGTAGCCTGTTGCCAGCCGGAATTACCTGTAGCCACATTGGTTTTGAATATACCACCTGCAATAGGAATTCTTTGGTTAACTAATAAAACACGACAAGTGGCAGTGTCATTCCCAGTTGGTTTGTATTGATAATAAAATTTGAATTCTGTTATTTTTTGAGTGAAAGGAGTTCCAGGGTAATATTTTTGAGTATTCACATTCACGTTACCATTAAACAAGATACCCAATGTATCATTATATGCATGGCCAATGAAAGGAATGCCCCAGCTGTTATAATAATTCCACGATGTAGCCGAATAAGCCCTGGTTTGAACACGCGCCGCATAAGTTCCTGAATGAACGGTATCTGACACACGTGTTACAGATATTGGGCTGCTACCCAAAAACGAACTATTGAAATAGTTAAAATCCCACCATCCACTGCTGGCATTACCGCTGTTAGGGTTCATAGCTGTTGGCACTATGGCATCATTTGTCCAGGTTTCAAATCCGGGGTTAATGATCTGGGCTTTTGTTGTTTGCGTTGCCGCTAATATGGTTAAAGCAGAAAAAAATAGTATAAGTTTCCTCATGTTTTTTGTTTTTTGGTTTGTGAAGTAAAGATAATATTTTTTTAATAATAGAACCTACAGCAGATTTCTCGTCATTGCGAGCGGAGCGATGCAATCTCATACACAGTTTGTATTGTATGAGATTGCTTCGGGTAAACCCTCGCAATGACAAGAATACTATTCGCAGTGACAAGAAAACTACTCACAGTCACGAGAAAACTACTCACAGTAGCAAGAAAACTACTTGCAGCGACAAGAATGCTACTCACAGTCACGAGAATACTACTCACAGTAGCAAGAAAACTACTTGCAGCGACAAGAATACTACTCACAGTCACAAGAATACTACTCACAGTCACGAGAAAACTACTTGCAGCGACAAGAATACTACTCACAGTCACATGAATACTACTCACAGTAGCAAGAAAACTACTTGCAGTAGCGAGAAAACACTTTGCGATATGACAGAAATTCCGAGTTGTTAAAATTTTTAACGGAAACGAGACTTTCTCTTGATACTTTTGGACTTCGACTCCGCTCAGGAGCCGAGTATCCAAGAGCGATCTTCTCTTTTTCTTTTTCCTTGAAGAAAAGCTAGAACTTACTTTCTTTGCCTGCCATGCAAAGAAAGTAACAAAGAAAGATCACC
>JAZKGE010000050.1:0-55942 GCA_040386075.1 Bacteroidota bacterium | reverse complement strand
ATGCCGCCCTGTCACGGCGGAGGTCGCGGGTTCGAGTCCCGTCCGGACCGCAAAATCCTGGTAAGAAATTATCAGGATTTTTCGTTTAAATGAGGTTCGTCCCGATAGCTATCGGGACCCGTACGGGCTAATTAAATTCCAGATAATATCATTTCCTTAATAGTATAATACTGTTTCATCTTTAAACTCTTCTCTCTCCTCCACCCGCTTGAAACATTAATACTGAACATGTCTGCAACTTCTTTATAGCTCATACTGTTTAAAAAGGCTTTTACAAACTCATAATCATTCTTTTTCCAGGAATCGAGATAATCTTCGTAGATCAAAAAGAGGTTATTCAAATATAAACTTGCTTTTTCGTCGCTGGTAGCTATTAAAAACCGGCTATCGGTCTTTTTAATGGACTGTAGCCTCTCGCGTGCATCAATTAAAGCAAAGCCCAAACGCTCAAAAGCAGTGTATTTACTTTGTACTGTTTTAATAGTGTCATGGTAAATAACGTGCTTTAACTTGAAATCGAGGTTATTTTCAATGATACACTCTTCAATATCAAAGATCATCTCTAAAGTTGCCTGCAAACTACCGGTAATTCCCTGAAATTCGTCGGGAGGTAAAAGATCTAACGAGGTGATAAAATGTTTCTTATGGATCCTATTAATAACCCCGATCACATTTTGCAGTTCGTTTTCAATGCTCGTGTGGCTGCTCGAACCCAAATGCCTGACGGCTGACATTAAAATAAAATGGTCCATGATTTTTTTATATCTTTACCTACTTGAAAGATCAAAATTACATATTTTTGCACAAATAGCGCAAAAACTAAAAATATTTTGAGAAAGATGTATATTTTACTTGACAGTAGATAAAAATAGCCTATATTTGCAGCCCTATTTAGAAAAATTAAAACAATAAAACGTGGACGCATTAAGTTACAAAACAAAATTTGTCAATAAAGCCAACTCGGAAAAAGAGTGGTTGTTAGTTGACGCTGAAAATGAAGTTGTAGGTCGTTTGGCCTCTAAACTTGCGTATTTAATACGCGGCAAACATAAAACTAACTTCACACCTCATACTGATTGTGGTGCTAACATCGTTGTTATCAACGCTGAGAAAGTTCGTTTTACTGGTGCTAAAATGGATGATAAGGAATATGTTCGTTACACTGGTCACCCGGGTGGACAACGTTTTGCTACTCCAAAAGAGATGTTAGCTAAAAAGCCTGAAGAAGTAATTAAACATGCAGTGCATGGGATGTTACCTAAAGGACGTTTAGGAAGAGCTATCAATACAAATTTATTTGTATTTGCAGGTGCTGAGCATGATCATGCTGCACAACAACCAAAAAAAGTAGATTTAACAACAATTATTGCATAATCAAATGGAAGTAATAAACACATCAGGTCGCAGAAAATGTTCGGTAGCTCGTGCTTATGTATCAGCAGGTACAGGAATCATACTTATCAACAAAAGAGATTATAAAGAATACTTTAAAACTCCAACTTTACAATACTACGTATTACAATCATTAAACAACGCAAAATCTGTTGGTTTATATGATGTAAAAGTAAACGTAAATGGTGGTGGAACAACAGGACAAGCTCAGGCTGTGCGTTTGGCAATTGCTAAAGCATTAGTAGAGATCAATCCTGAGTTAAAAAAAGACTTACGTGCAGAAGGTTTAGTTACACGTGATCCACGTATGGTTGAACGTAAGAAATTCGGTCAGAAAAAAGCTCGTGCTCGTTTCCAATTCAGCAAACGTTAATATTTATTTACAATACATTTATACAGACATGTCAAATACATTCAACGAATTATTAGAGTCAGGTGCACATTTTGGTCACTTGAAAAGAAAATGGAACCCAGCAATGGCTCCGTATATCTATGCCGAGAAAAACGGTATTCATATTATTGATTTAAACAAAACAGTTGCTAAAATTGATGAAGCAGCTGCAGCGTTAAAACAAATTGCACGTTCAGGTAAAAAAATATTATTTGTAGCTACTAAAAAACAAGCTAAAGATATCGTTGCCGAAAAAGTAAAAGCAGTTGGGATGCCATATGTAACTGAGCGTTGGCCAGGTGGTATGTTAACTAACTTTGCAACTATCCGTAAAGCAGTTCGTAAGATGTCGCAAATTGATAAAATGGCTACTGACGGAACATTTGATAATATCTCTAAAAAAGAGAAATTACAGATCTCCCGTGAGCGTGCTAAATTAGAGATCAACTTAGGTTCGGTTGCTGATTTAACTCGTTTACCATCAGCTTTATTTATTGTTGATATCACTAAAGAACATATCGCAGTTGCAGAAGCAAAACGTTTGAACATTCCAACATTTGCTATTGTTGATACAAACTCTAACCCTAATTTTGTTGATTACGCTATCCCGGCTAACGACGATGCTTCTACTTCAGTAGCATATATCGTTGAGTTAATGTGTAAAGCAATCAACGAAGGTTTAGGCGATCGTAAAATGGATAAAGAAGCTATCGCTGCTGACGAAAAAGAAGGTAAAAATTCTAAAGAAGAAGCAGAAGAATTAGCAGCAGGTTTAAATGTTAAAGGCGCTAAATCTGATGATGAAGAAGGTGGTGCTCGTAAACCAGCGGCTCGTAAAAGAACTACAGCGAAAAAATAATTTTTTCTCTAAATAATTTTAACGGCCGTTCCTTTTAAAGGGAAGGCCGTTTTTTTTAAAACATAAATAATTAATAAAAAATAATACAATGGCAATTACAGCACAAGAAGTAAACAAATTACGCCAACAAACCGGAGCAGGTATGATGGATTGTAAAAAAGCATTAGAAGAAAATAATGGTGATTTTGAACAAGCGATCGATTACCTACGTAAAAAAGGTGCTAAAGTAGCAGCTAACCGTGGCGACAGAGATTCTAAAGAAGGAGTTGTTTTAGCTAAAACATCTGCTGATAACAAAAGAGGTATTTTGATCTGGGTTAACTGCGAAACTGATTTCGTAGCTATCAACGCAGACTTTATTGCTTTTGCTGATTCTATCGCAACTATTGCTTTAGAGAAAAATGCAAAAACAAAAGAAGAGATCTTGACTTTACCATATAACGGAGATATCACCGTAGGTGATAAATTCATGGAACAAGTTGGTAAAATTGGTGAGAAAATTGAAATTGGATATTTTGAAGTAATTACTGCCGAAAAAGTATCTGCTTATATTCACCCGGGTAACCGTGTATCAGTGATCGTTGGTTTCAATCAAGAGGTTTCTGATGAAGTTGGGCGTAACGTAGCAATGCAGGCAGCTGCAATGGCTCCGGTTGCACTAGATAAAGAAGGTGTTACTCAGGATATGTTAGACAGAGAATTGGAAATTGCCCGTGAAGTAATTCGTGCTGAAGGTAAACCTGAAGATATGGTTGAGAAAATTGCTCAAGGTAAAATTGCTAAATTCTACAAAGAGTCAACTTTATTGAACCAGGAATATATTAAAGATAACAAAATGAACGTTTTACAATACTTACAAAGTATTGATAAAGGTTTAACAGCAACAGCTTTCAAACGCTACGCATTATCTTAATTTTATTAAATCCCGATTTTTTAATCGGGATTTTTTTTGTTCTTTTTTTACAACCACTAAACAAACTGCACGCAAGTGTATATAAACTAAACTATGAAGTATAAACGTATACTCTTAAAATTATCGGGCGAAGCCTTAATGGGAAACAAAGGATTTGGAATTGATCAGGTTCGGTTAATGGAATATGCCAAAGAAATAAAAACAGCTTACGACTCGGGATGCCAGGTTGCTATTGTTATTGGCGGCGGAAACATCTTCAGAGGTATTCAGGCCGAACAAGGTGGTATGGATCGCGTACATGGCGATTATATGGGAATGCTGGCTACAGTGATCAATTCAATGGCTATACAATCAGCCCTGGAAGGATTAGGTGTGCAAACGCGTTTACAAAGTGCCATTAAAATGGAACAGATCTGTGAGCCTTACATTCGCCGCAAAGCAGTACGCCATTTAGAAAAAGGACGTGTGGTTATTTTTGGTGCAGGTTCAGGAAATCCTTATTTTACAACCGATTCGGCTGCAGCTTTAAGAGCTATTGAAATTGAAGCTGATGTTATTTTAAAAGGAACCCGTGTAGATGGCATCTATACCGCAGATCCTGAGAAAGATAAAACGGCTACCAAATATGAGAAAATTTCTTTTGAAGAAGTTTACAGTAAAGGACTAGAAGTTATGGATTTGACAGCTTTTACATTATGTAAAGAAAACAACTTACCGATCATTGTATTTGACATGAACAAAGCAGGCAATTTACAAAGCCTGATCAACGGAAATAAAGTTGGGACTTTGGTGGAAGTATAATTTTAATTGAAATAACTGAAAAGGCAATCTGAATAAGGTTGCCTTTTTTGTTAAAATCTTTAGTTCTCTTGGGAAGTACTGTCATCCTGAACTTGATTCACGATCTCATATTCTTCTGAATATATATGTTAGAGATGCTGAATCAAGTTCAGCATGACAAAGCTAGAGATTATAATTATATCCGTACCCCAATCAGTAACACATCATCTACCTGTTCCATGTCATGCTTCCACTTCGTGAATTCGGTTTGAAGGGTTTCCTTTTGTTGCTCCATTGGTAAATTACTGATGCTAACCAGCAATTCTTTCAATTGCTTGTACATGAATTTTTTTCCTTTCGGGCCGCCAAACTGATCGGGCATCCCATCGGTTAAAGCATATACCACATCATTTTTTTTCAATTCAAATTCATGTTGGGTAAAAGATTCAGAATCTCTGTCGTGCTTACCAACCGGCATTTTATCGGGCTTAAGGTCGATGAGCTCATTATTACGAACTATCCAGATAGGATTATTGGCGGCGGCGTAGGTCATCCTCACACTTCCGTCCCTCTCCTCCAGAGAGGGAAACTCAAAGCATATCAAACTGCAATCCATCCCATCTTTTCCTCCTGCTTCACTTCCATCGTTTGATAAATGTTTAATGATCTTGCTTCTGGTGAAATTCAATATCTCGGCCGGCTGCTTTAATTTTTGACCTTCAATAGCTTCGTTCAAACAGGAGATATTTAACATACTCATAATGGCTCCCGGCACACCGTGCCCTGTACTATCTGCTGTTACCAATACAAACCGGTTATTTGACAACTCTGCTCCCCAGTAAAAATCACCACTTACAATATCCTTGGGTTGAAAGAACACAAAATAGTTCTTCAGATTTTTTTGAAGTAATTGCTCACTGGCTAGCAAGGAGCGTTGAATACGTTGCGCGTAATTGATACTATCTACGATCTCCTTATTCTTATGTTCCAGCTCATGCTTTTGATCAACAATGGTTTTTGTTCTGAGAGAAATGGTGTTTTCGAGACTGATATTTTTTTCTTTCAGCCTTTTGGTATAGATTCGTACAAATAAAAACACCGAACCGATCAACACCAATGCGTATAAAATATAAGCCCAGGTTGTGCGGTACCAGGGCGGCAAAATGGTAAAGGAAAAACTTATTTCTTTGGATTCGGTACCCAATAAATTCTTTGCCTTTAAATGGAATGTATAAGTTCCATCGTAGATATTAAGGATCTCAATAGCTTTACGCTCATCCCAGTCGCTATAACCTTCATCGGCACCTTCGAGGTAATAAGCAAACTTTACAAATTCGGGACCGAAAAAAGTGGTGGCCGCAGGATATACATACAACTGATTCTCTTTGTATGGCACCTGTATGTTTGGAACCACAAACTGACCGGAATAATTCTCAAGGAATGCAGCCTTTGTTTTATTACTGAAAAATGCCCTGGAAATAATAACTTTAAAATCAGAAGGAGTTAATGACTGATTAAGGTCGTAACAAAATAAACCCTGGTTAGTGCCAATGAAAACTTTATTGTTGTCATAAAAAAAATGTTTTGCATTAGCTCCTTGGATCCTGTTTAAAAAAGAATACTTGATATGAAATTTTTTATCCTTATCAGGCGCTATGCTCACGATCTCTTCCCTGCTGAATTTAAGTTTATCTTCCTGTGTTGATTGAAACCAGATCTCATCTTTTACCTGGCCGGCAGATGAAACATAAACCGATTCGGAATAAGGATTCAGATCTACAGATCGTATTACCTTCTCATTTTTTTTGTCCCATTCATAAATTCCCTTATCTGTAGATACATAGATATTCTGGTCATAAGAAAATACATGATTTTCACTCATCACTGGCAGTCCTTCTTTAGTTGTGATCTGTATCTTTTTTAATTTTTCGGTTAAAATAAAAACGCCATTATTAGCCGTTGCAAATGCAATATTGCCCAACTTATCTGCTGCAATACTTCTTACTGCTCCTACCTCCTCTAGCCTGTTCAAAATAGTGAGTTTACCCAAGTCTAGTTTACCTTTATAAAAATTATAGTCGGTACCTATGTACAGATCATTTTTAATCGTATCACAAAATACTGAATAGGCGTATTCTTCCAGTATCAATTTGTATTGTTTTCCATCAAATAAATACAATCCATCGGCTGATGCTATAAATAAATGATCATTGGATGATGCCAGAGAATAACAGTTGGTTGTGATCTCTGTTTCTTCAAATTTAGAGGTGCTCTGGTTTAGTTTTAAAAGACCTTTGTCAGTTGCTACAAAGGTGCTTCCTTTAAAAATAATGACATTTTCTACAACACCTTTTATTCCTTCGTTCTTTTTCCAGAAGGTAATTGGTGTATTGTTCTCGTAAAAATCGATACCAAAGTTCAGCGATAACCAAAGATTGTCGTTTGAATCTTCATACATATTCTTTACAGCATCATCCTGCAAACCATTACCTGAATTTAACTTTGTAATGATCTTGAACGATCTATCAGTAATAATGATCCCATCCTTTAAACTCCCAAAAGCATAACGGTTTTCTCCTGTTTTTAATCCGCAGTAAAGCTCTTTATCTTTAAGCCAATTATCAATAGCAGAAGGGCGCTTTACAAACACAGATCTTGTTGGTTGCTTTTCGTTATAGTATAACATATAAATACCATCATTACGGGTTGCAACCATATAGCTATTACCTTCAACCTGCAAAATGGCATATACTTTTTTATCGGCAAATTCTTCGCTACCCTTAATTAAATTAAGGGTGCCGTTTTCAAACACCTTAAATCCTTTTTCGAACTCTCTTACAAACAAATGCTTTCCAACTTTAAAAAAGGTATGAAAAGCAGATCCCTCAGGGGAAAAAGAGCTTATTTTCTTTTGATCGAACCAGAATAATTTTTCGTTACTACAGAAGAACACATCTTCACCAATGCAATGAGTTGCCCATGTAGACGTAAACTCTTTATCTGACTTGGAAAGATCTTTTGATAAAGACACATATTTAAAAGAACCTGAGGCTTCTTTATCCAGGTAACCAAACTCATTGTCGGCACCCACATATATTTTATCGCGCCGATCTTTATCCAATGAAAAAACACTGACAATATTGGGTAACAATATGGTTTTCCAGAACCTGCCATCGTATACCAAAACACCATTAAGATTGGCAAAAAAGAGTTTCCCCATTGTGTCCTGAACGGCACACCAATTTTGATCGCTTCCTTTATAAATTGCCGGTGAAAAGTTATTTATGAAACCACTGCCGCGTTGAGCAAAAGTTGGATTTATGGAAAGAACACATAAAAGGAGGCAAATATTTAGGAGTCGGGATAACAATGATCTGATCAATTTTTCACTAAGTAAATATAAAATTAATAATCTTAAAAATGCATATTTTATATTCGACGAACTGCCAAAATAATACGATTTAATGTGATTTTAACAAGACGGTGTAGTTGTTAGGTCAAAATAAATGTTATTTTTGTTACAAATTATTTAGCCATGAAAAAACATCTATTTACAATTTTAACGACTTTATTCACCTCATTTTTATTCGCACAATCGATCCCAAACGGAGGATTTGAAAGTTGGAATACTATAACTTATGAAAATCCTACCGGTTATCAAACATCTAATCTAAGAATTGATAACGGCACTGTTGGACCTGTTAATGTTACTAAAGTAAATGACCCCGCTACGGGTAGTTATGCTTTGAGGCTTACTACTATGCTATCGGGTAATGATACCTGTTTAGCTTATTTTTGTAACGGCGATCCGGGAAAAAACCCTCCGCAAGGCGGTTTCCCATATACTCAAATGCCAACAGGTATGTTCTTTGGTTATAAGAGTAATATTATGGCCGGAGATTCTGCATTTGTTATTGTTATTTTCAAAAAATTAGGGGCAGTCATTGGTCAGTATATCTATGCAATAAATGCAACTCATACATCTTACTTCGCATTTTCAAAAACATTTAGTCCGGCATTATCCGTTGCCCCGGATTCTGTTATTATAGGCATGGCATCAAGCTTTCCCTTTGGAAACAGTAAAGGTATTCCGGGCAATATGCTTCAGGTAGATTCTATTAGATTTACAGGTGTAAGCTCTCAACCTTCCGCACTTAATAGTAGTATGGAATCGTGGCAAACTATTAGTCACTCTCAGGTTAATGGATGGAGTGTAAACGGACATAATCAGGGAGGTAACTTTCAAACCACTAATTCTTACAGTGGAACTTATGCTCTTGAATTACAAACTCAAACTCCATCCTTTGGTGGTGGTGGTGTTACATCAGCAATAGCAACTTCAGGACAATTCAGTAACAATGGCCCACCAAAAGGAGGTTTACCATATACCCAACAAATTGACACTCTGGTTTTTTATTACAAATACTTACCGGCCGATCCTAACGACAGCGCCTGCGTCAATCTATCTTTTAAGTTGAACGGTATAAATAATTGGGGTATTCAAAAATTTTTACATTTATCAGGCGGTTACCAAATGGTTCAGATACCGTTTAATAATCCTGTTTCTGCCCCGGATTCTTTGATCATAAATATAGCATCATCTACCTACTCTACTTATCCTATTCCTAACTCTTATATCGGCTCGGATCTGAAAATTGATAACATGTATTTTAAATCGCAAAAAATACCGGTTGCTAATTTCTCTATGCCGGCTAACGGTTGTATTGGTCAACCCATTCAATTAACTGATCATTCTGCAAATATGGCAAATGGCTGGAACTGGATCATGGCTGGTGGAAGTCCTTCAAGTTCCGTTTTACAAAACCCAACTGTAACCTATGCAAGTGCAGGTACCAAAACTATCACACTTTACGCTACAAATTTTATCGGCCAAACAAATACCAGCGCTGCTTTTTCAAGAACTATCAACGTTTATCCTGTTCCGTCGGTTAACGCAACATCTCAAACCATTTGTGGCGGATCAACTGCTACACTGGTTGCGGGCGGCGCAACAAATTACACATGGACCTCAGGCCAAAATACAGCTACTATTACAGTATCGCCTGCTACGTCTACAAACTACACTGTAACCGGTGAAACCAACGGGTGCTCGAACACTGCTGTTTCTTCGGTACTTGTGCCTGCCACAACTATCCCGGATATTTGCATGGTAACTACCGACAGTTTATTTGTAAATAACATTGTATTTTGGGATAAAACAATAACCAGCAAAGTAGATAGTTTTATTATTTACAGGGAGGTGAGTACAGGTTTGTATAAACGTATAGGAGCTCAGCCTTATGCAACATTGAGTCGTTTTATTGATACGGTTCGTAGTATTGGCCCTGCTAACGGAGATCCGAACATTACATCATACAGATACAAATTACAGTTAAGAGACAGCTGCGGCAACTATAGCGCCTTAAGCCCATATCATAATACATTTTATTTTACATCTATTAATAATACCGGAAATTTTATCTGGACGCCTTATGAAGTTGAAGGCCTTCCATTAACACCGGTTACAACCTGTAATTTGTTGAGAGATAATCTTGGAACAAATACCTGGACCGTAGTTGGAAGTTGTGCGGGAACTCAGAATAACATCAGTGATCCGGCATTTGCAGCTTTTCCTAGTGCATTATGGCGAATTGACGGACTTGGTTTCAACTGTAACCCAACAACCAAAACCACACAGCAATTCAATAAATCAAAATCGAATGTAAAAAACAACTTTAATGTTCCGGGTGGTGGATTTACAGCTATTAACGTATCTGAATTAAATTCAATCGTAAATTTAGCACCAAATCCGGCCAAGACAGAGCTACAAGTTTATTTTTCAAACACACAGAATGTGAGAACTGAATTTATTGTGACAGATGTTTTAGGAAAGATCATTTCAAAAAACGAATTGAATGAAGGTAATACCATTGTTATTCCTGTTAATGAATTAGCAAATGGCGTGTATTTTATTAAAATTCAACAAGGAAAAAACTCAACAGTTAAAAAATTCATTAAAGAGTAAAAAGTATCTTTATTAATAAAGGGCCGTTATTAACATTAAATAACGGCCCTTTTATATTTATTGGTATAAAGCTTGCACAAAAAACTATCAAAATAATCATCATGAAACCATTAAGATATATAAGCTACCTTCTGATAACGGTGATCCTATTATCTTGTTTTAGTTGCAGAACGCACCGGGATTGTAAAGGAAGGAAAAAGACTACTAAAACAGCCATGGGAGGCTGGTTGTAAAATAAGAGAGCTACTACGCCTGATCGTATCCCGATCAGGCTTTTTTATGTCCTCATTTTATCATTAAAGAATATTTTATACTATAGTAATAATTAGTAATTTTGGTATCCTAAAACCAAACAAACTCTTTTATGTCAAAAGTTCACAATTTTAGCGCAGGCCCGGGTATTTTACCATTAGATGTTTTAAAACAAGCTTCTGATGCATGCATCAATTTCGACAACATGAATCTTTCTTTACTGGAGATCTCGCATCGTAGTAAGAATTATGTAGCCGTAATGGACGAAGCGCGCGCATTGATCAAAGAATTATTTGAAGTAGGCGACGAATATGAAGTAATGTATTTAGGTGGGGGTGCAAGTACTCAATTTGCCATGGTTCCTTATAATTTATTAAGCGATAATGGATACGCGGCTTATTTAAATACTGGTGTTTGGGCTAGCAAAGCCATTAAAGAATCTAAAATTATTGGCAATACCAAAGTGATTGCTTCTTCTGAAGACAAGAACTTTAGCTATATTCCTAAAGGTTATGAAGTGCCAAAAGATGCAGATTATTTTCATATTACATCAAACAATACCATTTATGGAACTCAAATAAAAGAGTTTCCTAAATGTGAAGTTCCGTTGGTTTGCGACATGAGTTCTGATCTGTTCAGCAGAAAAGTTAATGCAAAAGATTTTGCACTGATCTATGCCGGTGCACAAAAAAATATTGGCCCCGCAGGCAGCACCATGGTTATGGTAAAAAAAGATGCGCTGGGAAAAACCGGCCGCAAAATGTTATCTATGCTGGATTACCAGGTTCACATCAAAGGCGAATCAATGTACAATACACCACCGGTATTCCCTGTGTATGTAACGATGTTAACATTACGCTGGTTAAAGCAAAATGGTGGCATTAGCTGGATAGAAAAAGGAAACCAACAAAAGGCAGATTTGATATACGGAGAAATTGACCGTAACTCATTGTTTTATGGAACTACGGCCAAAGAAGACAGAAGTAATATGAACGTGTGCTTTTTAATGCATAAACCGGAACTGGAGCCTGAGTTCGATAAGTTCTGGAAAGCTGCCGGTATTGACGGGATCCGTGGGCATAGAGATGTAGGTGGATACAGAGCCTCTATTTACAATGCCATGCCTATTGATAGTGTGCAGGTATTAGTAGATGTGATGAAAGCATTTGAGGCAAAATTTGCTTAATCCTTTTCCTAAAAACAATAATTAACGATACTACCCGTTTAAATTTTATGAAGTATATTTTATCATGCATAATTTTAACGGTTAACCTTGTTTGTTTTGCTCAGGATAAAAACAATGGGCCTGAAAATGCCCCTGCATTACCCCGATTTGCTGTACGCGGCAATATTGGCATACCAAAAGTAGTATCCAGTCAATCTTTTCGGAATTCCTTTTCAGGTGTTATAGAAGGAAATGCAAATGTTACCTGCAAGCTTGTATCTGACTTCTTTTTCGGGTTTGGTTATTCTTACACCTATTATAAACCTCAAAAAGTTTTCAGAGACCAAGGCGTAAACACTAATATGCAGTCGCAAAACGGTTATTTAAAATTGGGCTATGATAAGTTTTTTAGCAGTACCGGTTTTGCTACATTCTCTGTGAACATGGGTTATAATTTCAATCAGTATAAAGGCCTTAGATACAGGAGCGATACATTGATAGGAAAATACCCAACTGAATTTGTCAGTGCATTTGTTGAACCCGTAGTAGGTATTTATTTTATAGTTGACCCTAATTTCGCCATAGGTGCACATCTATCCTATAATTATAATTTTTCAAAATATGATCCAACTTATCCCGGCTTTGACAGATGGTTTGATTATAAGCAAGTAAAAAATAACTGGAACATGAGCATGATCACTCTTGGCTTTGGATTTTATTACGGTTTACAAAGGAAGTAGAATATTAATACTCCTTTCAATACAGAATTTTGGGTTATCAGATTTGACTGAGTTATTTTTCTAAAAAATCATCTAAGCAAACTTCGTTAAACTCTTCTTATCTTTTTTTACTCTGTGTTGATTTTACTCAAACCTCAAACTCTCAATAGGATCTAATTGAGAAGCACGTTTAGCAGGCAAATAACCACTGATCAATCCAACCACTAAACATACGAGGAAACCTGTAATGATCCAGAACCAGGGCATAAAGAAATCGGAACTTAAATTAAAGGAGATCAAATTTGCCGTAATAATTCCCATTAAGATCCCAAAGAATCCGCCGCAAACACAGATCACAATACTTTCTATCAGGAACTGAATTTTGATGGTCTCAGCTGTTGCTCCTAATGCTTTTCGGATACCGATCTCTTTGGTACGCTCGGTAACAGATACCAGCATGATATTCATTAAACCAATAGAAGCGCCAATTAATGTGATTATACCAATGATCAATGCACCCATGGATGCTTTACTGGTAAGACCAATTAACATGCTGGCCAGACTATCGGCTCTTGTAATTTCAAAATTTTCATCTTCTCCCAATGGCACTCCTCTTATTTTTCTGAACAAGCCATTGGCTTCTCCTAATGCCAGATCAAGCCATGCCGCATTTTTAGCCAATACACTAATCGTAAAACTCATATCCGGACTTCCAAAATATTGTCGCGCAGCAGTTAAAGGAATAACACATATTTTATCTCCACCAAAGCCCATACTGTTTCCTTTACTGGCTAACACACCTACCACCTTATATTTTCCTCCGTTAATTGTAATGAATTTATTTAAGGCCTTTTGTTTCCCTTTGAACAAAGCAAACTCCACATCCTTACCAATGATCACATCATGTGATCCGCTGATGATCTCTTGTGGAGAAAAATTCCTGCCCTTTTCAAGTTCATAGCCACTGGTTGCCAAATAATTTTCATCACCACCAAAAACCTGGATATTTGGATTGGTTTTCTCTGATTCAAATTTTAAACGGGCATTAAAAGAAGCCATCGTTGATACGCCAGTAGTAACCGGAAAAGCAAATTCGTTCTTAAAACGCATAGCATCTTTATAGGTAATTGTTTGGTATCGTTTTGATTTTTTTCCTTTTCTGCCGATCCTTACCGAAGTTTCTTTATTACGAATAGTAAATGAATTGGCTCCCATACTGGTAAAATTACTGTTGATGGAACCTTTCATCGCGTCAATGGCCGATGAAATACCGACAAGAGCAGTAATACCAAAAAAAATAATAAGCATGGTCAAAAAGGCCCTCAACTTATTCCCCTTAATGGAATCGGTTGCAACTTTAATATTTTCTTTTAGCAGTAATGCCATAGAGTAAAAGTACGTAATTAAGATAAACTATCTTTACCGTTTATATAGCACAGAAAGCACTTTATATAATTATTCTTCCAAACCTTGCAGGGCTCTCTCGTAATTAGGTTTATCAAGCAAGGTCGTGTCAATCTTTTTCTCATCCAATGTTCCAAATACCTGTACATATTCTTTGGCGGTCATACCGTCATAATCAATGATATTGTATTTATACTGAAACGTTTGAAAGATATTTAATAGCAGCATAAACATCACAACAATATATATTATGATTTTCCTTCCGTTATCAAAACTTTGTAATTTAAATAAAAAAGCTGCCAAAGGAAGTGCTAATAAAGGGTAAATATCTATAAAGGATCGTTGACTGAACGAACCTCCGTACCACCAACACCACCAACTGGAAACTACATACATATAAACAGGAAATAAAATAAAAAGTCCTGTACTGAATACTTTAGACACCTGTGATCTCATGTACCAAAAACCACAAAAGGCAAATAACATAATAGGTGTATAGATCAACCATCCTTTTCTAAAACTGAATAATACATCCCAGAGATGAAACCTGTTAAAGAAAAAACCCTCTTTACCATAAGAAAACACAAGGTAATGGCCGGTTACATATTTGTAATAGATCAATTGCGGTAATACCAAAAGAACTGTAATAATTATAAAAAGCAGAGCATACTTATAGTGACCAAGAACAAAATTTAAACAAGAGCTCACATCTTTAACATGATCGATCCCAAAGAATAAAAACGGGAGTATGAGTAATATATTCACTGGTCGCACCAAAATGATCAAACCAAAACAAAGAGCCAATATCAGGGTATTTTTAACTGTGGCTTTTTCATAAAAACTAAATACATAATACAAAAAAACAGAAAACAGAGAAAAGGTGTAAGTATGCGACATGGCTGCGTCAGCCGTTGCATAGTATAGAACATTGGTTCCAAAAAAGATAAGCACTAATGTAAATGCAACGATCTTTTCACCATAAAACTTCAATAACAACTTTCGCAGATAGATCAGGCCAAACAACAAATAAAACAAACCCGAGAATTCAATAAAAAATTCATAGATATCCGAAAATCCATCCGGTTGATATCCTAACGGACCTGCCAAAACATGTGCTACAAAAAAGAAAGGCGCATACAATACCGACATGCCCATCGAATATTTCAAGATCCTGTTTCCTTTTTCGTCGGACTGATACCAATACTTAATTCCTTCGTCCCGTGTGTTATTTTCGGGCGTAACAAACTTCAGAGTTAAGTCTTTGTCGATAAAAGTAGCAGGCAAATAGCTGTAATAGCTTAATACATCCCATTTTAAAACATCATTATTCCTGTATCGGGTAAGGTTTAAATGAACCTGGATAATAGTAAGGCAGGCCGCTAAAATAACAACTACCGACGGGAATTTGGATGCGTATGAAAACAGCTTTTTAATAGGCTAAATATACCACTTTACACAAATTTATTTTTGATTTGTATCAATAATTGCGGATAACTTTTTTTATTCATTTTGAAATTAAACTATAATTTAAGGCATTGAAATTTAAAAGATCTTACGAACCGTGATCCTCTGTATTGCCGAAAAACCAAGTGTTGGTAAAGAAATTGCCCGCATCATGGGCGCTACTAACCGCCGTGATGGTTTTTATGAAGGCAATGGGTATCTTATCAGTTGGACCTTTGGTCACCTTTGCACATTAAAATCGCCCGACGATTACAGTGACGATTGGAAACGATGGGACCTGAATTTTTTACCGATGATCCCGCCCAAATTTCAATTAAAAGTAATTGATAATAGTGGGGTCACCAAACAATTTAACACCTTACGCTCATTGATAGAGCAATGCACCGAAGTAGTGAACTGTGGTGATGCGGGTATCGAAGGGGAATTGATCCAACGCTGGGTATTATCCAAGGCATCCAATACAAAACCGGTAAAACGCTTGTGGATATCGTCGATGACTGATGAGGCCATACAGGAAGGATTTAACAACTTAAAAGACAGTAAAGAATATGATCTTTTATATGCCGCGGGTAATGCACGCGCCATTGGCGATTGGCTTTTAGGAATGAATGCGAGCAGACTTTACACGGTTAAATATGCAAATGGCAAAGGCGTACTCTCGATCGGAAGAGTGCAAACCCCTACTCTTGCCCTGATCGTAAATCGTTATAACGAGATCCAAAATTTTAAACCTGAAATTTACTGGGAATTAAAAACAACTTATCGGGCTGTTATATTTAATTCCACCAAACGAAAATTTACCGCAAAAGAAGATGCCAATAAAATACTGGAGGAAATAAAGAATAATTTATTTGAAATTGTTTCGAGTACTAAGAAAAATGCAAATGAAAGCCCCTTGCCATTATTTGATTTAACATCTCTTCAGGTTGAATGCAATAAAAAACTAAATTTTTCGGCAGATGATACACTAAAACATTTGCAAAAACTATACGAATCAAAACTGGTAACGTATCCAAGGGTTGATACTACTTATCTTCCCGAGAATATGTATCCCAAAATAAAAGGCATATTGGAAAACATGCAGCCCTATGCTCAGTTCACAAAAGCCATTTTAGATAAACCGATCAGAAAAAGTAAAAAAGTATTCGACGATAAGAAAATAACGGATCACCATGCCATCATTCCAACAGGCGTTGTTCCACCTTCAGGAATGTACCTGCCAGAAAAACAGATATACGATATTATCGCCAGGAGATTTATTGCTGCTTTCTATCCGGATTGCGTGGTAAGCAATACAGTAGTGTTAGGCGATGTTGGAGGCAATGAATTCTCTGCAACAGGTAAAGTAATTTTAGAAGAAGGCTGGCGGGTTTTATTTCCTAAAAAAGACTCCGCCAATTCAGAAGACAAAGAAGACGAAGAACAACTCATGCCATTATTCGTAAAAGGTGAAAAAGGAGAACACCTTCCTGATCTTCAGGAAAAACAAACACAACCACCTAAAATGCATACGGAGGCATCTTTACTAAGAGCTATGGAAACAGCCGGCAAACAAGTAGACGATCCTGAGCTAAGAGAATTGATGAAAGAGAACGGGATCGGCCGCCCATCCACCCGTGCCAATATTATTGAAACCTTGTTCAAACGTAATTATGTGGTACGACAACGTAAAAATTTAATTCCAACCATTACCGGTATTCAACTGATAAAGACCATTAACAATGAATTATTAAAATCGGTAGAACTGACGGGCATGTGGGAAAAGAAGCTACGCCAGATCGAAAAAGGAGAATATGATCCCCATCTGTTTTTAACCGAGATGAAGGATATGGTGAGTGATCTCACGAAAGAAGTAAAATACGAAAACGGAAATTTGATCACTATCGAAGGAGAAGTTAAAAAAGTAACTCCAGGTACTATAACCGTCGAAAGCAACGTCACAAAGAGTGATATAGTTTCTACAGAAAAAAAGAAAGAACCAAAGGCAAAAAAAGAAGCAGACATAAAATGTCCAAAATGTAACCAGGGCGTTATAATGAAAGGCAAAGCCGCGTATGGCTGTGCGCGTTTTAAAGATGGTTGTGATTTTAAAATAGGTTTTGAGTTTGGAGGAAAAAGTTTAACTGAAAAACAGATGCACTTATTGATCCAAAAAAAGAAAACACCTTCCATCAAAGGATGGGTCATACATGGTAAAAAAACAAATGGCTATTTGATCTTAAATAAAGATCTGGGAATTGAATTTAAAGAGGAAATTGCAATTGCACCTAAAACATTAACACCGGCTGTATCAGAGAACCAACCGTGTCCTAAATGCAAACAAGGCAGTATCCTGAAAGGGAAAACTGCCTATGGTTGCAATCGGTATAAAGAAGGATGTGATTACAGGGTAGCGTTTTAATCAGCCTTATTTTTAATTTTCTTGCTTTCTTTTATTAAAGAATTTTCAGTCACATTTAGTGTAGTAACCTCCCATTCCTGATGAGTAAATTTATAGTAAGCTTCGCTGGCCATTAATTGTTCTTCTTCTTTATTAATACTAAGAACTGCCACTGGATAATCTTCTGTTTCATTGGTGTTTTTTGCTAAAGATTGAGACATTTCAATCTCAAAATCAAAAATATCATCTTTCATACCTTTCAACCCTTCAGGAATAGTAGTGTTTACAATCACAATTTTATCCTTGCAATCTTGTTTTTGAAATAAAAAGGTGTAAACATGATTGTAATCGACAAAAAAACTAAGAGAGCTTTTTGATTTAGTGTATATCGAGTCTACTTTACTTCCATCTAAATAAATCGAAATCGAGTAATTTTTTGTCCTGGCGTCATTTAATAAAGCTGCCCCAGTAATTTCTAAAGGATTTTTTTTAATTCTCTTTTGAGAGAACCCTGTAAATACGATAGTATTTAATAATACCATTAAGACGTATAAGTTAATTTTTTTCATGTGCTTGTTTTTAATAGTTGATATTATAATGTGTTTGTATTACAAATGTAGATACATCACATTGCAACCAAAATAGTTGGCTATATGATTGTCTTGTCATTGAAACAATGACAGAAAAACTAAACCGACAAATAAATTTGAAACACTCTGCAGAACTATATCTTTACCGCTATAATACAAACATCGTCTACCTGCTCTAATTGGCCCCGCCACTTGTCAAAGGTTGCTCTTAAGATAATTTGTTGTTCATTTAATGACTTTGTATGATTAGTTAAAATAAGTTCATTAAGCGTTTTATACTTGAATTTTTTTCCTTTCTCACCCCCAAACTGATCCGCATAGCCATCTGTATATAAATACAGTGTATCTCCTTTTTTAACATCGATATGATACAATTTAAAAGCATCCTTCTTTTCACCAATACCAACCGGCATTCTATCTGTTGGCAACTCGCAAATAGTGTGTTTGCTGATCAGTAGCGGTTTATTATTAGCAGCTGAATAAGTTAGAGTCATGATCCCATGAGTGTTCATCTCCATGCAAATTAAAATGCCATCAAAACCATCCTTTTGGCCATCCTTACTGATGTTATCTATTAGCCTCTGGCGTACATAATTAAACACTTCATTTGGTGCTTCAAGGTTCTTTTCATTGATAGCTTCACTCAAATATCCGATATTCAACAAGCTCATAAAAGCACCAGGAACACCATGACCCGTGCTATCGCAAACTGCCAGATAAAATTTATTTTCTTTTTTTGTAGCCCAGTAAAAATCGCCACTAACAATGTCTTTCGGATTAAAATAAACAAAATGCTCCGGGATATTGGCTTTAAAAAAGTCTTCATGTGTCAATAAAGAATACTGAATACGCTTTGCATAATTAATGGAATCGATGATCTCTTTCTGTTTTTCCTCAATGATCTGATTTTTATCTTCTACCAGCTTCTTCTGGCTCGAAATGATCTTGTTGGCCCTCCGGTTCTGTAATAAACTTCTGAAAATAAAGAATGAAAAAACACTTACCAATACCAATCCTCCAACTACCGACCAGATAACGATCTGTTGAAACCTGTTTTTTTCTTTTACAACAGCTCTTTCTTTATCCTGTTGCTCTTTTATAATAGCCTCTTTTTTCTCGAACACATACTTTAACTGACTTTTAATGCTGGCCTGATGATTGGCTTCATTATTAATGCTATCCTTATAAAAAACAAATTGCTTATAATGCTCCCAGGCAGCAGCATACTTGCCTTTAGCCGAATCGATCTTTGAAAGCAATCGCTCTGCATTTCTTATACTGGCAGGAAATCCTAATTTTTTAGAAAGAATTAACGAGCTATCTGTATAAGCCTGACCTATAGCTAAATTCTTCTGCTTATTTGTGGGTTGATCCAATGCCCGTTTTAAATAGATCGTAGCTATATTATGCGTGGAGGCTGCAATGCCTTGTTGATCTCCTATTTCTTCCCTTATACTCTTACTTCTACTGTAATATTCAAGTGCTTTATCAATATCGCCCTTATTATAATATATGCCGCCCAGATTATTCAAAGAATAAGCCATGCCTTCTTTATCGCCAACTTCTTCCTGCAACTTCAAGCTTCTACTGCTATAATACAGTGCTCGTTGCATATTCTTTTGAGTATAGAACAAGTTGCCAATATTATTGAGAGAATTAGCAATTGCATTCTTATTTCCTAATTGTTCCCTGATCTTTAAACTTTTTAAATAATAATCCAACGCTCTTGGAAGGTCGTTCTGAAAATAATAAATAACTCCAATGTTGCTTAGCGACTCCGCCACGCCTTCTTTGTCGCCAAGAGCTTCCTGCATTTTTAAACTCTTAGCGAAAAAATCGAGCGCATTTGGAATATCGCCCTGATTATTGTACATAAACCCAACATTATTATAAGCATCTGCTAAGCCTTTTTTGCCTTTTCGAATCCTGGAAGGATCTTTGCTTTGTACTAATTTTTCGGAAAGTTTGAGCATTTGCTCATTATACTGGGGCCATACATCGTCATCACTGATGTTTTCGACCAGTTCCAACAAAATATTGACCTTAATCGTGTCTTCTTTGGCATTTTTGAGAGCAGTTATAAGAGAATCGATATTCTGGGCAAACGTTAAATAGTTTGTCAAAATGCAAATTCCTATAAAGAAGCTTTTCCTCAAAAAACACGGATTGATCATTAAATATCGCTAAATTATCTGATATTCAAAATTATAATTGCTGCCATGAAAAAGCCCTCACTTTTAGGGTGAGGGCTTTAAATAGAAGCAGCTTGCAATGATACTGAATAACTTTCTCGAACTGTTATTCCACTTCTAAACTTACAAAACAAAAACTACAACTAAACTAAACTATCATTTATCCGTTTACCGTTTTTTGGAATAATTATTGAAAACATCTTTTGATCGCGTCCGACCTATTTCAATTAAAATTTCGGAGTAAATATAATGGTGAGAATATCCATAGTCAATACCAAAGACATTTTCTCCATACACATGTAAGATATTTACAAAAACGAATGCTATTTTGATGCTAAATCAGTGTTTTAAATATAATAAGGCTATTATCCGTTAATTAAACTACCTTTAGTATCTGTCTGTCTAATCAGGCTTTAAAAGCCATGGAAAAAGACTTTGAAACGCTTATTACCGGTTTTATAAACGACAATATTGGCATCTCCAATCATTTTTTAAGTAATGAACTTTCCGGACACCTCCGGCAGAATTTGCTGTCTCTCGTTCAAAAAGAATTACTATTTGCCGCCGGAACAGGAAATAACGATGCCGTTTTGCATGACACTGCCACAAGAAGCGACTCTATATATTGGTTAGACCGCGAGCACAACAATGAATATGAGAACGAATTCTTTGATCAAATCGATGATTTTATAAAATACCTAAACAGGAGTTGTTTTGCTGGAATAACTGATTATGAATTTCATTATTCCTTATATGAAACAGGTAGTTTTTACAAAAAGCATTTGGATCAGTTTAAAAATAATCCCAGTCGGAAATATTCCATGATCAGTTATTTGAATGAGGACTGGCAGGAAAGTGACGGCGGGCAGTTAATGGTATACCAAAATTACAATGATCAAAAGATCACACCTACTCAGGGTAAGACCGTTTTCTTTAAAAGCAATGAACTTCAACATGAGGTACTGGTTACTAATGCCCGTCGCATGAGTGTTACCGGTTGGTTAAAGAGAAATTAATTATCAATCTTTCTTTTGTATTATAGAGGCAATCAATTTATTGATACGTGTGCATCACCAGCAACCATGTTTTGCAGGCGGCCATCCTTAATAGTTTCTGGGAAAAATTTCCATACATATGGAACGAAATCCCATTTCATGGTACCCTATTAAGCAACTTGAAATATGAAAAAAAACGATCAAGCAAATTAGTAAAGAACTAGGAGAAGAAACCCCTCTTAACATAGAACACTTTAAACCCTTGTAGAGCAAACCCTGTTGACGAACATGAGATCAAAGAAGAATGTTTTCTGAGTTCCAGAATCATTACCAAAAATCTGGATTGAAGTAATGATAACCTTTTTAGTGTGTAAAAAAACTGCTGGCACAAGAAGTGTATGAATTAAAAAAATATTAACAGAACTAACACTCAAAATAAAAGTTATTGTTAACGAATGGAGCAATGGCCGATAGTGATACCCGATATGAGAAATACTTTCTACGGCTGAAAAGTTTATTTTATTAAAATACAAAAAGAGTAATTAGTAAAAATTATTCGAAAGATCGAGAATAACAACATAATCCCCGGCCCTGAATGATCATGAAAAAAGATAAATACGTAGACCAGATATATAATGAAGTAAAAGAACACATGCCGGTTAATGAACGCATCGCTTACTGCCAACAACTTATTAATGAAACACTGGTCTTTGTTGCCCAAAACTCAGAACGACTGGAGGATCACGAAAAACAAAGATACAATGAGATCCTTGTGACCGCACAGCAAGAAATAAATAAATTAAAAGAAAAAAGCGCGGAAAATTAAACTCCTCTTTCTTTATCCAAATAAGACTGAACAACAGTAATAGCATTATCGATCACATCGCTGAGTGCTGTAATAAATGCGCCAGGTTTAGCTAAAGAAAATGCATGCTCCAATGCCTCAACCTCTTTAGGAATGTATTCGTAAGACTGATTTGGGTTAGCCTGTTTGATCCCCTCTACTAAAAGACTTACAATATCTTCCGCTAAACGTCCTCTTAAAAATTTATCCTGACGAATGATGATATGATCGAACATTTGAGCCGAGATCCTACCCATTTCACGAATATCTTCGTCCCTTCTATCACCTGTACCTGTTATAATACCTATTTTGTAAGGTGAATCAACTGTAGTTAAAAATTCTTTGATACCGTTAAATCCATCCGGATTATGAGCAAAATCGATCATCACTTTATACTCTTTAAAGTCAAAGATATTCATACGTCCGGGAGTTTGTGCCGCCGAAGGGATAAAGGTTGCCAGATTGGTTCTGATATCTTCGATCGTAAACCCATAAACATAAGATGCTAAGGTAGCTGCCAGAACGTTATAGATCATAAACGTAACTTTACCACCAAAGGTTAACGGAATATGAGACGCTTTTTCGACTCTGAATTTCCAATCGCCTTTTTTAATGGTGATATAACCATTTTCGTAAATAGCGGCTATTCCGCCTGTTTTACAATGCTCTACAATAACGGGATTATTTTCATCTATACTGAAATACGCAATTTTACAATCTGTTGTTTTGGAAACAGAAACACAATATTTATTATCGGCATTTAAAACGGCGTATCCATCACGTTTTACAGCTCTTGCCACAACGCCTTTTACATTTGCCATGTCTTTCAGCGTATTGATATCGGACAATCCCATGTGATCTTCCTGAATATTGGTAATAACAGCCACATCACATTTACCAAAACCCAAACCCGAACGTAAAATGCCACCACGAGCTGTTTCCAGCACAGCAAAATCTACCGTAGGATCTTTCAAAATAAATTCTGCACTTACCGGCCCGGTTGTATCGCCTTTGGTTAACATAGAGTTTTGTACATAGATGCCATCCGAAGTAGTGAACCCAACTCTGTAACCATTATTTTTTACGATGTGTGCAATTAAACGTGTGGTGGTTGTTTTTCCGTTTGTACCTGTAACAGCAATAATAGGAATGCGGCATGATTTGCCGGCCGGATATAACATATCAATAACAGGAGCTGCTACATTTCTCGGCAAACCTTTAGCTGGTGCCAAATGCATTCTGAAACCAGGGGCCGCATTTACTTCCAAAACAACGCCACCTGTTGTTTCCAAGGGTTCGCTTAAATTAGTTGCCATGATATCGATACCACAAATATCCAAACCAATAACACGTGAAATACGCTCACAAATAAAAATATTATGTGGATGCACAATATCGGTTACATCTGTTGACGTACCGCCTGTACTTAAGTTAGCAGTACCTTTTAAATAACACAGTTCATCTTTTTTCAAAACCGTATTCAATGTGTAATTCGATTTTGATAATTGTTCTTCGGTTTCACGGTCGATGCTGATCTCTGTTAATACATTCTCATGGCCATAACCACGTCGGGGATCTTTATTTTCTGTATCGATTAGTTGTTGGATGGTAGATTTCCCGTCGCCAATAACATGAGCAGGCTCTCGCAAGGCAGCAGCAATAAAACGGTTATTGATCACCAGGATCCTGAAATCATATCCTGTTATAAAACGCTCTACAATTATCTTACGTGAATATTTTTTAGCATGCGCGAAAGCTGCTTTAGCTTCATCCAGTGTTTTTACGTTAATAGAAGCACCTTTTCCATGATTGCCATCCAGTGGTTTAAACACTAACGGAAAACCAACCTTAGCGATCACTTCCTCCACTTCTTCTTCACGCATGATACACATCCCTTTTGCAACAGGAATGGCATTAGCTTCGAGCATTTTTTTGGTCTCATCTTTATTACTGGCCAGATCAACGGCTATAGAACTTGTCTTATCTGTCATGGTTGCCCTGAAGCGTACCTGGTTTTTACCATACCCTAACTGCACCAAAGACTCACTGTTTAAACGAATAAAAGGAATGTCACGTGCTACCGCTTCATCCACGATACTTCCGGTACTTGGCCCAAAACGCTCACGTTCGCGCATCTGACGCATGGCTGTAATATCAGCGTCCAGGTCATATACTTCACTTGCCACTAAAGCTTCTGCAATTTTCACAGAGGTCTTTGCCGCATACACACCAACTTTTTCTTCCATATAGGAAAATACCACATTGTAAACTCCGGGAGTTCCTGTACCCCTGGTGCGGCCAAAACCACATTCCATACCTGCTAAAGACTGTATCTCCAAGGCAATATGTTCGATCACATGACCCATCCAGGTCCCTTCTTTCACACGCTCAAAAAAACCACCCGCGTGATCCTTTGAGCAACGATGTTTTTGCATGGATGGAATTAAGGCTTCCAATCGTTCTGAAAAGCCCTCAATTTTATTAGTAGGTTGCTCTTCCAACTGCTCCAGGTCAAGCTTCATCACAATTAATTTTTTACGGTAATTAGACCAGTAATTAGGTCCGCGAAGAGTTTTTATTTCAACAATTTTCATACGCTCTGTTTTATAAGGATCGCTCAGGGCTACTATCAGCACTGAGAATTTTCATCAATATACCCTTTGTTATTTATATAAACAAAATTCTGTTTAAAATAAAGTGATAAAATCGACGAGCAGGGTAAATTTAATGAAGCTATAAGGTTAAATTTGTTTAATTAAACCTAGAAAATGAATAATCCAAAAGGAAAATTAGTCATCATTGGTGGCTCGGTTGACAGAGGCAGTTTTACAGAAAATGTACCCGATATACAAAAGCAATTAAAATTCTTTGAAAAAGGTATCTTAAAACGTATCACTACCGAATCGGCTAAAAACAATTTATCCAGGGTTGAGATCATTACTACAGCTTCCAGCATTCCAGAAGAAGTGGGTGATGAATACATCAAGGCGTTTGCACAATTGAACGTATCTGATGTTGGCGTGCTAAATATCAAAACACGCGAAGAAGCTAATTCAGCTGAAGCCATTGATCGATTGAAAAAAGCCGATGTTGTGATGTTCAGTGGCGGAGATCAGTTGCGTTTAACATCCATTTATGGCGGCACGCAGTTTCACCAGTTGTTATTGCAGCGTTATGAGGAAGAAGATTTTATTATCTCCGGCACATCTGCAGGAGCAGCTGCCAGCTCAAATAATATGATCTATCAGGGAAGTAGCAGTGAAGCTTTACATAAAGGCGAAGTAAAGATCACAGGAGGTTTAGGGTTTATTAATAATGTTATTATTGATACACATTTTGTTCAACGTGGCCGTATTGGTCGTTTATTATATGCTTGTGCAAGCAACCCTGTTAATTTAGGAATTGGTTTGGGAGAAGATGCAGGCCTGTTAATTACTAATGGCTATAACATGGAGGCAATTGGTTCAGGCTTAATTATGTTGGTAGATGCTACTCAAATGCGACACACAAGCATGAGCGACGTGGAAATGGGTGCACCTGTTTCTATCGATAATTTAGTTGTACATGTAATGGCATTGGGAGATCATTACGATCTAAGATTGAGAAAACTGACGATCTTTCCTCACAAAGCAGTTGCGGAGTAATTATGAGTTATAAATGAGATTCATCCATAACTCATAATTCATCACTACTTATAAATTCCAATAAACGTATCACTATTGCTTGATTTTTTGGCACGGTACATTCCTTCTGAATTAAAAGGCAATTCGATATTGCCTTTTTTATCTATGGCAATTAATCCTCCTTCGCCACCTATCTTAACCAGTTTATCCATCACAACAATATCGCAGGCTTCTTTTAAAGTCAAGCCTTTATATTCCATTAAACAGGAAATATCATAAGCAACTACAGAGCGAATAAATAATTCTCCATGGCCTGTACAGCTAATAGCACAGGTATTGTTGTTAGCATAAGTACCCGCTCCAACCATCGGACTATCCCCTACTCTTCCATATTTTTTATTGGTCATACCGCCCGTACTTGTACCCGCAGCCAGGTTACCTTTAATATCAATAGCTACAGCTCCTACGGTACCAAATTTTTTCTCTCCGTTCTCAAATTTATTAACGGTGTGATCCAGGATCATCGTATCACTTTCACGTGCTTGTAATAACTGGTCGTAACGCATTTGTACAAAAAAATAATCATCCCCTTCAAACTCTGCATTTATTTTTTCAGCAAATTCCATAGCGCCTAACCCGGCCAGTAATACATGTTCAGATCTTTCCATTACCGCACGTGATAAGCTGATTGGGTTTTTAATGTTACTTACACCTGCTACCGCACCTGTTGTAAGGTCTTTCCCGTTCATGATGCAGGCATCCATTTCGTGCTTTCCCGTATTGGTAAATACGGCACCTTTACCTGCATTGAATAAAGGATTGTTTTCTAACGAACGGATAGCTACTTCAACAGCATCAATGGCATCACCGCCAATGTTCAATATAGCGTCGCCTTTGTCGATAGCATCCTGCAACGCCTGCGTGTAAGCATGTTCTTTTTCTGGGGTCATGGTACTTTTCAATATTGTTCCTGCTCCCCCGTGTATGGCTATGCCGTATGTATTCATAGTATATTTTTAATAGTATATATTAAATAAACAAACCTGTATAACAAAATGTTTATCTGATTAAAGATACAAAGAAACTGTTTCAATCAGCATCTATTTTATAAGACATAATTTTTTATATTTAGCATACTAAATTCAAGTATATGAGTAAAACCAACTGGCCTGTTGCCCTGAAACCTTTACTGGAACAATACAAAGGAAAAAAACATCCTTTAGAATATAAGAACACCTACCAGCTTTTAGTTATGGTTGTGTTATCGGCACAGGATTCCGACAAACACATTAATGCCCTGGCCCCTGCTTTATTTAAAGCTTTCCCTAACTTAAAAGTATTAGCAAATTCAAATCCCGATTCTCTGGTCCCTTACATTTCATCCGTTCGCAATTTTGGCAACAAAAGCAAATGGCTGATGCAGATAGCACAAACAATCAAGCTTGACAAGCATATTCCTTTAACGATGGAAGGCTTAACTGCGCTTCCCGGTATTGGCCGAAAATCTGCCAATGTGATCATGCGCGAATCGGGCATAAAAGCGGAAGGAATTATTGTTGATCTACATGTTGTTCGTGTAGCGCCGCGTTTAGGAATTGCTAAAGGAACCGATCCAAAAAAAATTGAAACACAATTGATGGAAGCTATGCCCGAGAAAACATGGGGCGAAATCGGCATGGCTATTTCCTTTCTGGGCCGTGAGATCTGCAGACCAACCAATCCAAAACATGAGGATTGTGTAGTGAATAAAAGTTGTGAATATTGTAAAGCGAATATGACCGCCAAAACGTCAAAGGTTGCAAAAGTGATTAAGGATGTTAAAACTCCAAAAGTAGCGGCGGCAAAAACAGTTAAGAAGAAAACCAAATAATTTATTTTAAAAAGCATGATAACTCCTAAAAGATATCTCAAGGGGTGGCCTTTTGTTTGCATAAACTAAAGCTTCATGTAAATGGAATAAAAATTATGGCTGAACTAAAAAGAACCCTTGGGCTTACTGAATGTATTTTTTTTGGTGTTGGTTCTATTCTGGGAGCAGGTATTTACACATTAATTGGTAAAGTAGCCGGTCAATCCGGAAATTTCATATGGCTCTCTTTTCTGATCGCTTCATTTTGTGCTTTATGTACGGCCTTTTCTTATGCTGAACTAAGCGCCGCTTTTCCAAAAGCCGGAGGTGAATACGTATATGCTAAAAAAGCGTTTGGCAAAAAAACCGGAACATTTTTAGGTATAACGATTTCCTTTAATGGCATTATTAGTGGCGCAACTGTAGCAATAGGCTTTGCCGGTTACTTTTCAACATTGGTCAATATTCCTATGCTTATTGGATCTTTAGGAATTATCGGATTGATCTTTTTGGTAAATATATCAGGCATCAGGCAGTCATCCGGAATTAATATTGCTTTTACCCTTATTGAAGCGAGTGGGTTATTTTTTATGATATACGCCGCTTTTCCATCCATTGGAGAAATAAACTATTTAGAAATGCCGGCCACTGGTATCAACGGCATCTTAGCGGCTTCTGCTCTTGCTTTTTTTGCATACATAGGTTTCGAAGACATTGTTAAACTGGCTGAGGAAACCAAAAACCCCGAAAAAACAATACCCAAAGCATTATTCATTTCCAGTATCATTGTCTTCTCAATTTATACACTGGTTGCTATTTGTGCCGTGAGCGCCATTCCTCATGCTGAGTTAGGAAAGTCAAACAGTCCGTTGGCAGATGTGATTGGTAAAACATACGGCAAAACAGGCATTATTATTATTTCAATCATCGCCCTGTTTGCAACTTCCAATACAATACTTTCCAATATGCTAGGTAGTTCACGCGTTTTACTTACGATGGCACAGGAAACAACCTTTTTTAAACGACTTTCCTATGTGTCTCCTAAACGCAAAACACCTATAGCCGCTCTTGTTCTTATTCTTATTATTATGCTTGCTTTTGCGTTAATTGGTAAAATAGAAACTATAGCACGTATAGCTACTATTTTCATTTTCATTACTTTCATTATCGTAAACCTATCTGTTATTGTTCTGCGAATTCGCGAAAAAGAAATGATAAGGCCGTTTCGAATTCCGATCAATATAAAAAACATTCCATTAATAAGCATAACAGGCATACTCTTGACTCTTCTATTGCTAGGCTACAGTATTTACAGTTTATTTTAATTCGAACTCAGTAGCAGTTGGCATAAAATTAACTGTACAATAAATATTAAAAATCATTTTATTATGGAAAACAAACTGCCACTTCCGGTTATGGAAATAAACCTTGGTAAAGAAGAAAGATTTCTTTCAGTACTTTCGGGAACAATGTTACTATTAGATGCCATCTCCGGTAAAAAAAGCGTGAAGGAGGCTTTAACCGGAGGCTATATGGTTTTCAGAGGGGCAACGGGCTATTGTCCGTTATACCAGTTTTTTGCAACAACAGACGATACAAATAAGATCCACGTTAAAACTTCAGTAATAGTTGAACGACCACGCCAAGAAGTTTATGAGTTCTGGCGGCAATTAGATAATTTACCGGTATTTATGAAACACCTCAGAAGTGTGATCATGATAGATTCCATGACATCCGATTGGGAACTAAAAGTTCCGGGTAATATCGCCAGTGTAAACTGGACCAGTGAGATCATATCTGATGTTAGAAATGAATACATTGCCTGGAAAAGCATTGAAGGATCGATGATAGAAAATGCCGGTGTTGTACAATTTATTGATATGCTGGAAGGTGGTACAGGTATTTATGTTGACATATCATATAAAGCGCCATTAGGAAGAGTTGGCGAAGGGCTGGGTAAATTATTAAAACCTGATCTGGAATTGCTAATCAAAAAAGATATAGAAGGTCTGAAAAAATATTTAGAGACCGGTGAAGTTCCCGGAATCGAAACAGAATCAAAACAACTCAGCGCTTTAACTCACCAGGTTCATTAATTTCCCCATTTTCCCGTTGTGGGAATTGTGGAATAATTTCCTGACAAATTTTTAAATTATTAATATGAACAATCTATTTAGAGGGCTCTTAGCCGGATATGGTGCAAAAAAATTAGGAGGCGGTTGCCTTGGTACTGTTGTTATTTTTATTATCCTATGGGTTATTTTAGGGCAATGCAGTTAACCTGCAACAGAGTGATATTTAATGATACCGCGCATGTCAATTTCATGCATAGCATTCTCTGCAAACAATTTTAAAATCTCTGTTTCATCTTCACTAAAATCCCGTGGTTCTTTACCTACAATACATACTGTTCCAATCATGAAACCCTCTTTGGTTGTAATAGGTGCGCCTGCATAAAACCGCAGACCAAATTCGCCAATCACTAAAGGATTTTTCAATAAGCAAGGCTCTTTTAAAGCATCTCTGAAAATTGTTGGTTCAGGATCCAGTACTGCTAATGAACAGAGACTCTTCCCTCTGTCTACTTTATCTACACCTGTCATTCCAAAATTTCCTTTAAAAATAACTTCCTCAGCACCTACCAAAGATACTAAAGCTATAGGCGCATTAAATGTAACACCAATAATACGCGCAAGATTTGTAAAATATCGGTCTGGCAAGGTATTTAATATATCAAAATATTCAAGAGCCTTAAACCTTAAAGATTCATTTTCGGGAATAATAGACTTATTAAATGTATTGATCATTAAGTAAATATGGTTTATTTCAAAGATACAAATAAATCACCAGAACTAACCCACTTTATAAATTATGATTTAGGATAAACCAATACCGGAATTTTTATATGCCTAATTATTTGTGATGTGTTACTACCGTTAAAGAATTCATCGAAAGCAGAAAGATGATGGTGATACATCACTAATATATCTGTAGCATGCGTTTCCAAAAACTCAGAGATACCAACGGTGATCTCATTATCAGCTTCTGTTTTTATAGCTGAATAAGAAATATGAAGGTTTGGAGCCTTGCTCTTTATCCCGTCTATCTTTGCCTTCATATTTATTTTTTCCGTGTCACCCAGATCAGGGAACACCGGCGACACGTGAAATATCTCTAATGATGCATTAAACATATTCGCTAATGAAATAACCCTATAAATTTCTTTATCAATAAAATTCAGATCTGAGGCATAAGCAATATGTTTGATCGGTGAAAAAACAAACTCCGGTGGCACCACTATAACCGGGCAACTAACGTGTTCGGCAATATCAGTTGCATTCCTTTGGAATAGTGTTTCCTGAAACTCAGCATCTTGCCCTGAGGTACCCATAATGATCATATCAATATGATGTTCTTTGATCGCTTCCTCAAGATTAAGAGAACTGAATTTTTTATGTGAGGCAACATAGCTCACATTTACTGAAGGCCTGTTCAATGCCGCCTGAGCAGTTTCCTTCTGCAATTTTAAGTGATCGCTTATATTTTGTTGATCGGCATGATAAATAATAACATCGCTTTGCGTGATCTCTGCCAATGATACAGCATACATTGCTGCAGTTAAAGCAATCTCAGAAAAATCGGTTGGTACAAGGATACGTTTCATGATCTTGATCTTTTAATTATAATATAAGCATGCAAATTTTACACCTGTAAAAATGTAATTGGTTTATACAATAATAGGCTTGAGATACAAGAAGAGTTATTTTCTTTTTTCTTCTTCAGCTTCGGTAATAAGTTCGGCGTCTTTTGCGGGAACAACTTCTCTACCAAAGTGTACCGCATACTGCTTGGTAAATTCGGCGCCAAAGAACAAGATCATACAGGAATAGGAAACCCATAACATGATCAACACTATTGAACCGGCAGCACCATAAGCCGAACCGGGTTCAGCTTTTGCAAAATAGATACCAAGTAAAAATTTACCAAATATAAACAATAACGTGGTTGCCATGGCACCGATCCATACATCGCGCCATTGTACTTTTGCATCTGGCAATATTTTAAACATTAAAGCAAACAATGCACTGATAACACCGAATGAAATTAAAAAGTTCAACAACTGAAATATATATAACATGAAATCCGGCAAGTGATTTTTGATCCATCCACTAAAAGCCTCGAGTCCTGCTGTTAATAACAAAGAGATGAGCATTAAAAAACCAATGGAGATAACCAACCCAAAAGAGAACAAACGATCCTTCATGGTTTTCAACCATTTCTTTTTAGCTGTTACTTTTACTTCCCATATCTGATTGAGCGAAGTTTGTAATTGTGCAAATACACCGGTTGATCCCAGTATTAAAGTAATTATGCTAATGATAGTTGCAATCACCGACGTTTTTTTTGTGGCTGAATTTGCAATAATATCTTCTATCTGTTTTGCAGTTTCCGGACCCATTGCTGAGCCTATCTGTGCAGAAATTTCTCCCTGAACAGCTTCACGACCAAAAGCAAAACCCGCGCAGGCTATAACAATAACCAGGAGTGCAGGCATAGAGAAAATAGCATAATAGGCCACAACAGCGCTTTGCCTGAAAGGGTCGGCCTTCATCCAATCGGAAGCCGTTGCCTTTGTGATAGTCCACAGATCTGTGAAGTATATTTTAAATTTCGACATCAGGTTAAACTGTTTCTTTAACAGGATTGGAGGCAGAATGAACATTGCCGTAAAACTCAGTCAGATCTTCACCTTCCAGTTTTTTCTTTATCTGACGCGTTAGATTTTTAGCGTCTGAGATCAAAATATTTCTTGTTTTACTTCCTTTGCGTGGAGCCAATAAAATTCCAACAACAGCCCCTGCTGCCATTCCAAACAATAATGCTCCAATGATATTTCCTGAATTTTTCATAAAAAATGTTTTTAAGTTTACTTCCATATTACAATTTAATGCCAGTTATTGCACAATAACATTGGAATATTTTGCCTCAAAAAGGGAAACTAAAAAAAGAAAATGCAAGTCATACACTTATTATATAACTTAAGTAATAAGTTACTGGCATAACATTTTATTTACTCAAAGTATTAATCATTAAAACTTAAAACTATGTTACGCTGGTCACTTATTTTTTTAGTTGTTGCTTTAATAGCGGCACTATTCGGATTTACAGGCATTGCTGCTGGTGCAGCAAGTATTGCCAAAGTATTATTTATTGTGTTCATTGCACTTTTTGCTATTGCATTAATAGGTGGTGCATTTCTCGTAAAGAAACGATAAACAGATTCTGTTTAAGTCACGGTAGGTATATAATGTATACCTACCGTGATTTATTATTAATTTAAATTTTATGAAAACAGAAGAATCAACTCCAGAGACACTTATTGCGCCTCATCATCAATTGAAATTACTACTTCATTCAGGTAATATAACGCTACATTTAAAAAGAACGGATGGAATAGAAATGACCTATTCACTGAATAATCCCGAATCTTGTTTTAATGAAGATGTAAGCAATTATATTAACTACCAGATTGTGGTTCATGTAGAGTCTGATTACGACCTGGAGCTAACCTGAAAAACCGTGTCAATTATAAATAATCCTGAAAATGGGTATTCAGGATCTCAGTTAACATTTCAACTGATAAAGGCTTGCTTCTGTATCCATTCACATCTGCGATTTCTTCCGCTTTCTTTATATCATCCGGATTAGCAGACGTAGTTAACATGACAATTGTGATTTTAGCTTTTTGATGAGGACTTAAATGCTTATACTCGTCTAAAAACTCCCAACCATTCATTTTGGGCATATTCACATCCAGGAAAATCAATTCGGGAATTATCTGGTTTTCTTTCTTCAAAAAATCCAGTGCTTCAATTCCGTTTCTTGCAACCTGAATTGAATGTGTTATATCCATTTTTTTAATGATGATCTCGTGATAAAAATTATCTTCATGATCATCATCTACTAATAAAATGCAATTCAGTTTTTTTCTCATAAGTTTAAGTTTTTAGGTAGTGTAAAGAAAAACGAACTCCCAATGCCAGGTTGAGATTCAACCCAGATATTTCCGCCACGCAGTTCAACAATTTTTTTGCAATGTGCAAGACCAATGCCGGTACCATTATATTCTTCGCGGGCATGAAGTCGTTGAAACATCATGAATATTTTTTCGTGATAGGCCTTTTCGATACCAATACCATTGTCTTTTATTTCAAACAGCCAGTCTGTTTCAGTATCTTTTGCAGTAATGGTAATTATCGGAGCTACACCTGATCTTTTAAATTTTATGGCATTGACGATCAAGTTTTGAAAAAGAGACTTGATACGCGAAAAATAACCTGTTATCACGGGCAATGTACCAAACACAATGGTAGCATTATTCTCGTTGATCGTTCTTTCAAGATCCATCATAATTTCATTCACTAATGCCGTACAATCTATCTGTGTTGCTTCCTTATCATTTTCGATACGTGTATATTCTAACAGATCGCTGATGAGTGTTTGCATACGGCGTGATGCATTAGTTATGAATTTGATATAAATATCTGCTCTTTCATCCAGTTGGCCTTTATAATCATCATGGAACAAACCTATATAATTGGTAATGGTTCTTAACGGCTCCTGTAGATCATGTGAAGTAATGTATGCAAATTGTTCCGACTCTTTATTTTTTTGCTCCAGGGCAATGGTATACTTTTTCAGTTTCTCTTCGGCTTGTTTTTTCTCTGTGATGTCGCGGGCAATTTTTGAGATAGCGATCACTTTGCCCGAAGGGTCTTTAATAGGAGAAATGGTAGCGGCAATATTTACCAACGTTCCATCTTTTTTTCTACGAATGGATTCGTAATTTATCAAAGGCTTTCCTTCGCCCACAACTTTTGCAATGATCTCATTTTCTTCGCTTACCTGATCAGGAGGAAACAATAAAGAAATATGTTTGCCTAACACCTCTTGTTCAGTATATCCAAATAATGCCTGGGCCTGTTTGTTCCAGCTGGTAATATAGCTATCTATTGTTTTACTGATGATCGCATCATTTGATGATTCAACAATAGACGCCAGTTTAACGATCTTCTCTTCTGCTTTTTTAAGTTCTGTTACATCTTGGGCGGTACCTGTCATTCGCAAAAGTGTTCCATCTTCATCAAGGTATACATTACCTTTACAATCTAAAAAAGCTTCTTTTCCATCGGGACGAATGATGCGATGAGAAAACTTGAACGCCGTTTTATTTTGATAAGCACTTTGGATAACCGAATTCACATACTCCTTTTCGTCGGGATGAATACAATGATTAAAATTCTCGAAAGTAGATTGGAAGGTTTCTTTATCTCTTCCGTAAATACGATACAACTCATCTGTCCAGGTAACTGTATTTGTTGATACTATCCATTCCCAGCTACCTATCTGCGATAAATGCTGCGCCTCGTTCAATTGGATGAGGGTGTTCTTTATCTTCTCTTCCTTTGCTTTAAGCTCTTGGGTATAGGCTTCTAATTCTTCGCCTAATAAATTCAATCCAACTACGATAGAATCAAGATCATCGCCTTCTTCTGATAACTCTCCCGGAGTTTCAAAATCGGCATTTGCCAATCGGATAATTTGCTCGGTTATTAACTTTAAACGTTTATCCTCTTCCATTACAGATATTGCTTCAGCCATTGTTTTGCTTCCTCCTCGTTATCAAAGAATTTAACAGGATAAGGTTGTTTTTTTAAAGTAAAAAATAAATTGGCTGCCATACGCCCTACAGCCGAACGCGATATCACGCCAACGGCTTTTGCTATATCGGGAATAACTTCAGCTGCATAATCACGCATTTCCTTATTTACAGGTGGCGAATTGGTATTATCCGATAACATGCATAATTTTTTACCGCCCGTAATTTTTAAAAATTCTACCATAGTTGCCTTTGCTTGTTCCAGTGTTTGCTGTGGAACCTTTTTGGCAACAGAACATAATATGCCGTTCTCATCAAACCACATCGTTGAAGTTGGCATTTCATAAACCTGAACATCTTTTGGTGGTATCATATCTAATCCATATAGTTGAAAGGTAAATATAATTAAAAAGCTATCAACCACTCAAATTACATTGTGGAATTAAATCCCCAATTTTTATAATCACTTTTGTATGCTATTTTTTGCTTTTATTGTTTTTTCGGGCCAGTTCAAATTCGATCTGAAGTTTAATTAAAACCAACGATTCTATATCCATTTCTTCAAGCCCTGTACGCTTTATTTTGGGGTTATTGGTTATAATATATTCAATGATATTTTCTTTATAATTTTCTGCTGATCTTGACATAAGTAGTTAAATAAGGTGATGAATAAAAAAGTGAAAACGTTTTCCATCCGCTTTTAAATCACGACCCAAGCCTTAGATAGTTACTGCTTTAAAGCAATGATCTATGCATCATTCATATTAAAAAACGGTGAAACGAATTTATGACCTTGTGGGAGGCCCTCTTTTACAATCTACACAATATAGAAAAGACGCATAGGTATTCTCAACCGGAATAAACAAATATTTGCAATATGTAAATACCTGGCCAAATGAGATATTGGAAATACAAGGGCTTACACCACCCATTCCCCTTTGTTTGATCTTTTTGGTACGTGAAAAACGCTCGTTTCCTGGAATAAGCTGAAGTACTTTTGTGTACTTGCCATCCGAAGTTTTTATAACCTGATCTGAAACAAGGTATTTAAACTGCCCCTTTGCTGATGCCTTTACCTGCAGAAAAACAGTAAGCAGCGACAAAAAGAATATGAACCGAATTATTTTCACCCGATAAAAATATAGTTTTAGAAATAAAGAACAAAGGATTTTCTCTAAAACTATAGGGCAAGCTTTTAGAGCGTCTACCAAAGTGAACTGGCACACATTTCCCTTATTTATTTGTGTAATACTGTTGTTACAAAAAATATAACCTATTATGTCAGTTTTTGTAAACCCTCTTAAGAGCGAAAAAGCAAAATTCAGAGAAGAAACTTCACAACGCATCCAAAACCACAAAAGAGCTATCTATTATTTGGAAGCTGCTATAAGAAATCATACAGAAGCAGCGAAACATTACGAAGAAGGAAATCATGAACTTGCTGTATTAAGTAATGTAGAAGCACACAACAATATAGAAATGGCTACCCAACGGTATAAAACAACATAAACCTTTAACCACCCGGTTAATTGAATTCAAATTGCTACAAAACATAGCACAAACCTATTGCCTCTTGCTTTAACTTTGTGGCATGAATCATCAGTTATTTTCCAGATCAGATCTGCACGGTCGTGCAGCAATTGTATTTTGTGATGGAGACTATATATCTTCCATTAAACAATATGCGTTTAAAATCAGCTTGTTCATAGTGGATGATACGTATGTTGAAGTATTTTACAATGCACACACCAATAAGCTGGAAGATATAGCCATTATGGAGCCTGATGAGCAACGCCTGAAGCTGTATGCAACAGGCGTTGATATTACTGATCTGTTCAAATAATTATTTGACTTTACAATTATCAGTTTAATACGGCACTCCGCCACTTAAATAAGGTGTATAAGTAATGAGATCGGGATTGTTAAATACCGGAATACTTAATACAGGGATGGGTGAATGATTTACAAATTGTTCACTATATGAACCTTTGATCAATTGATCCATGCTAAAGTCATGCTCTTTCATGGTGACGATAAGTCCGGCATTGCTTTTTTTAGCAAGTTTCAGTATCTCCTTCGCAAAATCAGGAGCAAAGATCAGTTTAGACTTATAAGTTATGCTATGTTTTGCCAGGTATTTCTCTACCTGTGCAACATATTGCTTTACTTTAAATTGCTTCGACTCCTCTTTATCATCTGTGTATCCTGCAATGATCACGGTAGAGTTAAAAAGGCGAGCCATCTCTACCACATAATCCACTTTTTGTCGCGAACTTCTTTCGAGACGTATGGGTAATACAATCGTCTTAAAATTGGCAGTACCGGCATTTTGCTGGATCGTGAGAACCGGACAAATCGAATGGCGAACGGTTTTATAGGAATTGCTGCCTGCAAAAAACTCTTTTACTCCTGATATTCCGTGTGTACCCATAATGATGAGATCAAATTTCTCTTTTTCAGCCAGGTAGCAGATCGCATCGATAACATTGCCCGACTGCATCTCAAAGTCAACCTTAATACCATCTGTGAGTTGTATCGTCTTTACTATTTTTTTCAATTCGGTAGCCGACCTTTTTGAAATAGCTTTATTAATAGAATCGTTATTTGTAATGGCAACTTCATCTGCCGGGAAATAGACCTGTTGTGTAACATGAATGATCTTAATGGCAGCGCCGGAAGTTTTAGCGATAACAACCGCTTGTTTTAGTGCCTGCATAGCCGTTGTTGAGAAGTCAACCGGCACCAGTATCTTTTTTAAATCAAATTTTTCCATAAGTATTCTTTATATATACAGATTCAAACTATGTGCCACCGGACATAAAAGGCACATAACAACTCCCAGATCAAAAATGAACAGCCACATATCGTTTAGTTCCAAAACCAAGGAGTTACCAAAAAGTGTTAATATTATAGATACAACACTAATCATGTATTGCATTTTATTATTACATTTAGTATCCCCTGTATATGAAACTTAATTTAAAGTTCGTATGGTTAATCACCTGTTTGCTTGCTTCGCGGTTTGCTTTACTTTCGCAATGCGCTATACAAGGCAAACTATCTGATACATTGCAAGCGCCGGTTCCCTATAATGCGATCGGTTTACTGAATGATAGCGATAGTAGTATTGTAAAAGGAGCTATGACAGATGCAGATGGTAACTACTGCTTTGAATCACTTCAAAAAGGGGTATACCGTTTAAAGATCTCTGCTATCGGTTATCAAACTTTTTTCTCAGGTAAAATAGAGTACGACAGTATCCATCCAATTTTAAACCCATTAATTCAATTACGAACCGGCGCCATCAATTTAAACGAAGTATCGGTAGCGGCTCAAAAGAAAACCGTAGAATTTAAGAACGGAAACATTACGGTGAATGTAGAAGGCACTGCCCTGGCAATGGGCAACACTGTTTATGATCTCCTGCTAAGATTACCGGGTGTTATTGTTAACGATGGCGACATTTCCATACAAGGAAAACAAGGTGTAAGAGTTATGATCGATGGAAAGATCCAGAACTTATCGGGTCAGCAACTTATTAATGTTTTAAAAGGCATGAGTGCATCTCAAATAGAAAAAATAGAGATCCTTAAAAAACCACCGGTTAAATACGATGCAGCAGGAGCAGCAGGAATGATCAACATTAAAACCAATAAATTGAAACTGGTGGGTTTTAGCGGCAGCTTGTTTGCCAATTATTCCCAGGGTTTTTATGGAACTCCGGCCGGAGGCTTTTCATTAAACTACAAAGCACGTAAAGTCAATTTTTTTTCCGGTTTCAATGTGATAAAAGAACAAATGCACCGCGTTACGGATTATAAAAATTACATCACCTATAATGGTATCGAAACAACGGTTCATCAATCCTTTCAGGAAAAAGAACATAACCAGGCAGAAGGTGCGAACCTTGGTATGGATTGGTTCATTGATAAAAAAAATTCTATCGGAATAAAATTACACGCGAACTTTGGTATGGACAATGTTGATCGACAGGCTACTACTTACATGAGCGATAATAGTTTAGGTTACAATGCACTTCAATACAATTCAAAAAAACCAAATCCATGGATCTATCCTGAATCCAATTTCAATGCCGAACATCTGTTTGATACTACCGGAACCGCGCTTCGCTTATCGATTGATTATAATCCCTACTGGGACATTTATGCGGCAAATTTTGATAACCATTTTTTAGACCGTGATCAAAATGAGGTAACAACACCTCTGGTTTTTCGAACATCCAACACCCTATTGTTTACTTACGCCGCTGCCAATCTTGATTTTGAGAAAACATTCAAAAAAGATATCAAACTCGAAACAGGTCTCAAACACGGCTTCATGGAAATCTTAAGTGATTACAATTTACAATACCAGGATTATACCACAGGACATTACAGCACCGACACAGCATTTACGAACGTATTTGATTATCAGCAAAACATCAGTGCCGGATACATTAATATCAGTAAAGAGTTTGATAAGCTTTCTTTTCAGTTGGGCGTGAGAGGAGAGAACATGCTGATAGATGCACGCAGTAAAGCCAGTGGCTTAACCTTTCACAGGCAATATTTTAATTTGTTCCCATTACTGACTTTAGATTACGAGGCTGCTAAAGATCACAACTTTTCTTTGTCTTATAACAGACGTATTGACAGGCCCGATTATAATGCATTCAATCCCTTTCGTCAATTCAGAAGTTTACTAACCACACAAAAAGGAAACCCATACCTGCAACCTCAATACGTACATGTTATTGATGTTACCTATTCATACGATTCATGGTTTAACCATACACTTTCCTATGCACGAACTGCCATGCCAATGATAGATTATAACATACAAAATGATTCGAGTAAAACAACCATAACAACAGGCACCAATTTGAAGTGGGCTAATTATTATGGTTATACTTTATTCATACAAAAAGATGTGTTCAAGTGGTGGTCGATAAATTTAAACGCGACTGTTTTTCACATTAAAGCCTATGGCTTTGTAAACGATCTTCCTTATACGTCGATAACTACGGCCTTTAACCCGGGACTATACAGCAGGGTTACCCTCCCAAAAAATTTCTCAATAGAATTAAATTCATTTTACCTGACACCTTTTTTACAGGGTGTTACCTATTATGGAGCAAGAAATCTGGTGAACATTACATTTAAAAAGTCTTTCATGCAGGATAAATTATCAGTAGCATTAGCGTTCAATGATATATTTAATGGATTAAAAATGCAAACATCATTTGATTATCAAAACCAACGGAGCTTTGGGGTACAAACATTCGATTCAAGAAGGATAAACCTTAGCATCAATTACAACTTTGGGAAATTAAAAGTTGAGCAACGCGAGATCAAAGATAAAGACCCGTTGAAGACAGGCAAGTAATCGCTCAGTATATACAAAAATTGTATTGTGTACTAATACATAAACCTCATAATTTTATTGTATGTTAGCCCTATAATAACTGAAACAGTATGATCATTTTAAGAATTGTAATTTATATCATTACTGTGGCGCATTTAATAAGCATTGGGCTGGCGCTTATCAAAAAAGATTTTTGGGTGTTCAGGATCTTTGATTATCCGCGAATGCAGAAATTTGTTATCCTGGCATCTGTGATGATCGTGTTTTTTATTTTTTTTAGAAATGATTTTATATGGATTGATTGGTTGTTGATGTGCCTTGTATTTATTTCACTAGTTTACCTGGCTTATTTAATTCTTCCCTTCACCATCGTGGGTAAAAAAATGATAAGCGAAAACAAAGATCCTCTGCTAAAAAAATTGCAGATAGTTGTAGCAAATGTATACCAGGAAAACAAGGATCATAAAAAACTCTTACAACTAATTGAACTGAGAAAGCCTGACGTGCTACTCCTGGTTGAAACCGATCACAACTGGCAAAAAAGCCTGCAGATACTTAAACAAACATATCCGTATTATATTGAGGTTCCTAAGGATAATACATACGGTATGCTGTTTTACAGTAGGTTTAAAATTTTGCACCATCAGATAAAATACCTGGTCGATCCTGAAATACCGTCAATAGAAGCGGATATTGAATTTGATGATCAAACCATAAAACTATTTGCGCTTCATCCTACTCCTCCATCGCCAACAGAAAATTTATACAGTACAGACAGAGATGCTGAAATTTTAATGGTAGCAAAAAAAGCAAAACACATTAAGGGACCATGCATGGTAATAGGTGATCTGAACGATGTTGCCTGGAGTTATACTACTGAGCTGTTTTTAAAAACAAGCGGCTTATTGGATCCAAGAAGAGGGCGCGGATGGTACAATACATATAATGCAAAATATGTTGTATTCCGGTGGCCCCTTGATCACCTTTTTGTGAGTGGCCATTTCAGGCTGGTAGATATCAAAGTTGAGAAGCATATCGGCTCTGATCATTTTCCGATAAGTATGAGTGTGGTATTATCAGAAAAAGATGATAGCGGTAAACTTAAACTAACCCTCAACGATGAGGAAACCGCCAATGAAAAGATCGCGCAGCCAGATTAAGGAATTCTATTGTGTTACTTTTACTCTTTAATAAAACGTAACTGTTTTGGCCCTTTATCTGTTTTTACCTGAAGAATATAAACTCCACTTGCAAGTTCAGCTACAGAAAAAATAGTTGCTGTGTGTGTTTGTACAAGTTCACCTAATAAATTATAGATCAGACTATTTTTAACAACAGCATTTGTTTCTATGTTCAATAAAGTTGCTACAGGGTTAGGATAAACTACGATCGCGAAACTATTTTGCAGTTCTGTAACTCCTGTCATCAGTATATTTACACAGGCAGATGTATGCGTACATGCTGCGTTTGAAACAATCACGGCATAATCTCCGCTGATGGTTGCAGTATAGCTTTGGCTGGTTTCCCCGCCAATAGGTGTATTACTATTGTTGCAATCTATCCATTGATACGAAGCACCCGCTTCGGTTACCGTAATAACATTGGCATTTGTTGAAGTTGTTACATCCGGCAAATTATTTACTGTGATCGTTAACGTTTCCGTAAAAGAGCACTGGCCGGCAGTTGGTGTAAAGGTGTAAGTTTGTGTTGTTGTGTTATCCAGTGCCGGAGACCAGGTTCCGGTAACGCCGTTACCGGAAGTTGTTGGTAATGGCAACAGTGATCCTCCCGAGCAAATTGTGGCAACCGGCGCAAACGTTGGCATAACGCCAATCAACGCATCACCGGTAATATTCCAGCCTTTACCGCCCAAGCCTGTTGCCATAACCAGGTTAGCCCTGGCGGCTGATGCCTGCGGACCGTATTTTAAATTTAATGCGCCAAGGTTACGACCGTTAGGTGTATTGCTATTTGTATTCCAGCCTATCAATGTTGCCGAATAATTACTGCAATCCATACCGCAGTTGTTGAGCATAGAGCTCATGAGAACGCCCGGCTTTAAAGTCCAGGAACCAAGGTTTTGATTAAAGGCAGAGGCTGATGAAAACATAGAGTTCATAGTTTTAACTGCAGCTGTATTCCATGAGCCAATATCCTGGTTAAATGCACTTGACCCCTGAAACATGCTATTCATAGTATGAACAGCAGCTGTATTCCAGGAACCTATATCCTGATTAAAAGCAATTGCTCCGTAAAACATAGAATTCATATTGGCAACATTACCTGTATTCCACGAGCTGATATCCTGGTTAAAGGCAATGGCATTCCGAAACATATTATTCATAGTGGTATCAGCAGCAGTATTCCAACCTCCAATATCCTGGTTAAAGACAGTTGCTCCAAAAAACATCTGGCTCGTATTAATAACAGAAGAGGTATTCCAGGAACCGATGTTTTGGTTAAAAGCAACCGCTCCATTAAACATAGCAAACATATTAGTAACAGCTCCTGTATTCCAGGAACTAATATTTTGGTTAAAGATAGTTGCCCCCTGAAACATCCCAGCCATATTTGTAACAGCAGCTGTATTCCACATGCCTATGTTTTGGTTAAAAGCACTTGCTGCATAAAACATCGAACTCATATCGGTAACAGCGGCCGTATTCCACATGCCGATGTTTTGTGCAAATGCATGCGCGCTTCTGAACATATTACTCATATTGGTAACAGCAGTCGTGTTCCATGAACCGATGTTTTGGTTAAAAACACTTGCGATACCAAACATGTAACTCATATCGGTAACAGCACCTGTATTCCACGAGCCGATATTTTGGTTAAAGACACTTGCTGCATAAAACATAAAACTCATATCAGTAACAGCAGCTGTGTTCCAGGAACCGATATTTTGATTAAAGACATCTGTTATATAAAACATAGAATTCATATCAGTAACAGCAGCCGTATTCCAGGAGCCGATATTTTGGTTAAAAGCACTGGCTCCCCGGAACATATTACTCATATTGGTAACAGCGCCTGTGTTCCATGAACCGATGTTTTGGTTAAAGGCACTTGCTCCGTTGAACATAGAAGCCATATTGGTAACAGCAGCTGTATTCCAGGAACCGATATTTTGGTTAAAGAAACTTGCACCCTTAAACACACTTTTCATATTGGTAACAGCAGCCGTATTCCAGGCATTTATGTTAGCAGGAGAGTTAAGCGAAAAGCAATTTTGAAACATACCTGCCATGCTACTCACACCCGACAGATCGGGTACATCCGTAGCAGTTACCTGTAAATTGGAACAACCGGCAAATGCATTTTGCATGCTGGTCCAGTTGGCGCTACCCCATTGTTCTACATGCGTAAGCTTGCCACAGTCGGGCCCACTGTTCATAGTAATTGCTTCGAAGTTGGAAGGTGCTATTTCTAAACGAATAATGGCTCCGGCGGGCAAACCGGTAATACTTACTGTTCCAATGGAGAAAGGAGCTATAACAGCACCTGAACCGGTGGCTGTGCCCGGAGATAATTCCTGCCAGGTATAATTAACCGGAGCCAGACCGGTTTTAACAATATCAAAAGTTAGTTCGGTAGCACCTGGGCCACCGGTGGCTAAATTCCATTGCGTAATGAAGTTTTGGGCCCTGAGGAATTGGCAGAAAAAAATAATTACCAGGACTAAAATACAAGTGCACTTTTTCATGAAACATTATTTTTGCATTGAGGATTGTAATTACTAAAATACAATTAATTTTTCAATAATCTTTATTCAGGTAATTTTCAATGAGGGCTGCAAGAGATTGTGCTCGATCAATCCGCTTATAGTAAATAGCCACCACTGCTCCGGAACAAGATCGTACAACTATACTATATATATGTATAACTCTTTTTCAGATCAGTCCTGCCCCTGTATCTTTTTCCCGGTATTTAATCCGGAGCAGTGCTACCCGATTCTTTTTTTGCTCCATTTTGTCGTGGATCAATCCTGCTCCACCATTTTTTTGTTCTGTTCCATCATAAAATTGCTCTGCTCTGCTATGGAGCACCAATGCTCCGTCATTTTATCGGACTGCTCCATCGTGGAGCACTCATGCTCCGCCATAAAAATGGACTGCTCCATCACGGAGCAGTCCTGCTCCATCATAAAACTGGTCTGCTCCATCACGGAGCACTGCTGCTCCGCCATAAAAATGCTCTGCTCCATGGCGGAGCAGCAGTGCTCCGCCGAAAAATTGGTCTGCTCCGCCATGGAGCAGCAGTGCTCCGCCACAAAAGTGTTATGCTCCGCGGCGGAGCAGACCATTTATTTCATCCACGGGAACATTTTTTTGAATTTTACGTCCGTTTTTTGAATGGAGCAGTTCAATTTTCTAAATAAAATATGCTGCTCCATCATCTTTTTGATAAAAAAAATAAACATGAACTGTTAAAAATGAGGTCGTTGTTTCCGCTTCTTCAAAAATTCTCTTTTCTCAAACATCCATCATCCACAGGAAAAAGAATTTTTTTTTATGTCTTAACATTTTTTCGGACGCTGTTAAAGTCTTTTTCAAAAACCTGTTTCATTAAATTATGGCACAGCCCTTGGAAATACCTCTTCAACAAAAAAAATAAAACGCTTATGATGAAAAACAAAAAAGAGCAACCTACAAATTCTTGCAAAAAAGTACCAGGGCGAAATGGAGCAAGCGGGTTTTGTAACAAAAACTTTTTCACGAAACGAAATACGGTTTTTGAAAAAAAATAAATCATAAAAAATAACGACTATGAATACATCCATTAGTTACATTCCTAATTCCGATAGTGATAGGACTGTATGGTTGAATAACTTTTCAACCAAAATTAATACCTACGCCACTTTAGTTGGCTTAACACCTGCCGAGGTAACGGCCGTACAAAAAGATTTCTCTATGTACGCCTACGTGATCAACATGCTGGAAGTGTACAAACAAACGGTAAACAATATTACCTCTTACAAGAACCTGTTGAAACATGCCGTTGGGCAACAGCACCTGGGCGCCTTACCTGTAGCTCCTACTCTACCAACCGCACCGGTTGTTGTAACCGAAGGTGTCTTCGACCGTATCAGTAAACTGGTAAAACGTATTAAAGCGAGCGCCAGTTATACCGAAGCCATGGGTAACGACTTAGGTATTATTGCACCGGTGCAGGTGTTTGATGTGAACGCCATGCAGCCCGAACTCAAAGTAAACCTCGATGGCGACCGTCCGCACATCAAATGTGCTAAAGGTTACTCAGATGGTATCGACCTGTATGTAGATAGAAAAGATGGTGCAGGTTTCGTTCTCATCGGCCGCTTAACCAAGCCTGATTACATCGACATTGTTGACCTGCCCCAAAACGTGTTGTTGGCCGAATGGGACTACAAAGCACGCTACGTGATCGATAACAATGTAGTTGGAATGATGAGCAGCATTGCAAGTATTGTAGTGAAGAAATCGTAACAAACGTCATCGTGCCTCGTCATTGCGAGGATCACGCCTTGGCGTGAGACGAAGCAATCTCACAATTAGTATAATGTAGTGTATGAGATTGCTTCTCTCGTACCTCGCTCGCAATGACGAATAATAAAAAAGCCCTTTACGAAAGTAGGGGGCTTTTTTGTGTTCGTTAAGTGGGGTCTGAAATTTCCCAATACCATGGCATAGGTTTAGCATACTAGAGATGTGAAAACCTCTCTGCCTCTTGTTTGCCTTGTAATTGATGATGATGCCGATGATATCGATTTTTTTAAAATGGCTGTCTCTAATCTCTCGCTTCCCATTGAAGTGCTTGCTTTTACCGACTGCAATTTAGCCATTGAGAAACTACTGAACTCGGAAATAGATCCACATGTTATAGTGCTCGATTCGAGATTTAATACCACAAATGGGCACGAATGCCTGGAGAAAATAAAAACCAAACTCGATATTAAAGAAATACCTGTTATCATTGTAACCGGTGGCATTAGTGAAATAGAAGAAGCTCAATATGCTGATGCGGGAGTATACAAATCATTAAAAAAACCCAACACTATCGAGGACCTGCAAACGCTGTTAAAAACAGAATTTACATTACTGTTTCCTTCCCTGAAAAAATACATTTAAACGAAAAGTCAAGTCGTTGATCTCAGCTACTGAATAACGAGCATGGTTTGAGTGCCGATAATTCGGGAGACGTAAAATAAAAAAGCCCTCTGAGAGATCAGAGGGCTTTTTTGTTGTATGGTTCTTATCCCCCTCTGGAGGGGGCAGGGGGAGGAATTTATTTTTTAGGCGAATATATATGTGGTGAAAAATTGTATATTTGATAGAAGAGATATCCGCCACAAACATTCGGCAATTACCGCAGGCGCCTATTAAAAAGACATCATGAAGAATTATATTCTCTTAATATCCCTACTGACAATTACATTTTCATGCCGACAGACTGACAATATCGAAAACAGTCAATCGCCGAAAGACACCATTTATTCAAATCCAATGGCAGGCCATATGGCTCTCACAGGCAATGACACAATTTTAGAACTAAAAGTTAAACTTATTGATCATTTAGACAGCGTTAAAGAAAAAGTTGTTTACTGTGGTGGGTTTGAAATACGATGGAATTGCAGGTTTCAGGTAATTGAAGTCATTAAAGGACCTTACAACAGATCAGAAATTTCAATCAGTATTCTTTGCCCATTGGAAATGATTGAAAGTAAATGGCTGCAAAATGAAAAAACTTATGTATACAGACTTAAACGGGGTTCGAATACAATATATGAAAGGGGTCAAAAAGAAAAACATGTTCCAGCTGACTTCTATGAAATATTGTAATGTTTCCGATGACTATCGGGACGCAATGACGTACTAAATAAAAAAGCCCTCTGAGAGATCAGGGGGCTTTTTTGTTGTATGGTTCTTATCCCCCTCTGGAGGGGGCAGGGGGAGGAATTTATTTTTTAGGCGAATATATATGTGGTGAAAAATTGTATATTTGATAGAAGAGATAACCGCCACAAACATTCGGCAATCTTGCTACCGTATGGTAGATAAACGAATTTTTATGGCGGGTATAAGTAAGTTAGCTGCAACCTTATTCGACATGAAAAAATCTATTAGACCACCAGAAAACTGGCAAGACTTTGAAACTCTTTGCAAAAAACTTTTTGGTGAAATATGGGGTTGTAGCAATACAATTATGAAAAATGGCCGACTTGGACAATTACAAGCTGGGGTAGATGTTTACGGTAAGCCAAAGGGCGAAAATGAATACTGGGGAATACAGTGCAAGGGAAAAGACAACTATTCAAAAAGTAAACTTACAAAAAAAGAGATCGACGAAGAAATAACCAAAGCACTGAACTTTAAGCCTCCTTTAAAAACATTTATTTTCGCAACAACCGCTCAAAAGGATGTTGAAATCGAAGAATATATTCGATTAAAAGACACTGAGAGTTGCTCAAGCGGAAAGTTTGCAATTGCTATTTATTCGTGGCAAGATGTTGCTGACCTAATTGAAGAAAATCGAGAAACATTTAATTGGTATGTTAATGAACAGCAATTTAAATCTGCATATGACGTAGAAATTATCTTCCCAACTGAAGATGCTGCATTAATTCTAAAACCGACATTTTTAAAAACCACAAAAGAGTATGTCTACAAATCAACGGAGGACAGAAAGAAATTGCCTGGGCCCCGTGCTTTATCCATGATGTCACCAATGAGTATTTTCACTAGCACAACTAATAAAAGTTGGTGTGACGTAATTATAAGTGTAACTAATATTGGCGGAGTTGTTATTGAAGATTGGAAGATATGGTTAACTTACTCTAATGACGTACAAAAAATAGATGATGATTTTCCAGATAATTTTGGTTCAGCCGCGTTATTGAAAAACAGAACAACATGGGCATATCACGACTCAAAACAAATATTATGTGAACCACTAGGCAATGCACCTCTAATACAAAAAATGGGAAAACGTTTCCTGTCCTATTGTATACCACACTTCAATGCAAAAGAAGTGACTGTTAAATGGCATTTACTGGCAAGAGATTTTGACAAAGAAGGAGAAATTTTATTTAAAGTTGAGCCAACTTTTGAACATAAAAAAGAAATTTTCTATGTAGACTCACCTGACAAAGCTCGCACAGAAATTGAAATAAGTGAATATATTGTTTAAGGCAGCAGCTAACAGCACCTTTGCTCCAGCCTTGCAGACACCAAAGCATTTGCAAAAGCGGTAGAAAAGTTTTAATTTTTTCTTTGCAAATGCATAGCAACATTGTATCTTTATTTAAACATTTCGGTAGACAACGGTTCCAAAACGGCCGAAGCAAAGCTCCAAAACGTTAGTACCAATAGGAGCGGACAAAGTTTCAGTCGACAAAAAACTTTACGTCGACATTAAAGTAATTTGACATGGAACAAAAAAATATTTCGGCTGACAAACAAACCGCAGACAAACCAAATAGAGACATCAGTTATTATGTGGTACGTTCCATAAAAATCGTACTTCTTCTCGCTATTCTACAAGTTTCATTAATTAGTATCGCAGACATCGCAGACCACTATGACATAACAACATTCGAATATCCTATAATTCATCCTTACTTTGTTTGGGCCCTATTTTTTCTTCCGTTAATTGGCGTAGGACTTTTATTCACAAAAATCAATTTATATAGACTTCTCGGTGCTTTCTTAATAATTGTAAGTGTTTGGGACATATATTTGTTTTTACAGCAGACAGCTGGTGCACTTTGACAAATAGACACTATTATATGCGGACACTTAAACTGTATTTATCTGGGTGTGCCCCTACTTGGTACTAACATACGGCTTGCTCCAGCCTAGCAGACAACAAAGCAATTGCAAAAGTGGTAGAAATTTTTTTAATTTTTTCTTTGCAATTGCATAGCAACAGTTATCTTTATTTAAACATTTCGGTAGACAACGGTTTTAAAGTCGCACTTCTGTTAGCTGCAAAACGTTATGCCCAATTATTCCTAAAGACAAATAAATGTTCGAGACATTCGGAAATAAAGTAAAAATTAAGTCCTCGCAAGACACTGTGAAAATTAACGTTGCTGGAAAAACCGGAGAAATTCGTGGGCATACAGTTCCTTCAATATCAGACGTGAAAGTTATAGGTTCGACAAAAGACGACTTTGCATTAAACATATATTTTAATGACATTGACGCTGACTATTGGTTTGACGCAGAACTTATCGAAATGATTGATAATGGTGTTGGTTACGAAATTGTACTCGGTGACAAAAAATTTATAAAAAATGAATTTGGCGAATGGTTACCTGTAAATACTCAAACCGGACAAGTCACGAAATCCATAAAAAAATGGTGGGAATTTTGGAAAGAGTAACTGGGCGTACACACAGATTGCTCCAGCCTTGCAGACATCAAAGTAATAGCAAAATATTAACGCAAAAGTCTAACGACGTCTGTACTTAAGCGTACATTCAAACGTTCTTTACCAGGATCCGCCCGAACCACCGCCACCACCCATGCCTCCACCAAAACCGCCAAAACTACCACCGCCTCCGCCTGAAAATCCTCCGCCACCGCTAAACCCTCCACCGTAATAACCACCACTGCTGTAAGTCATTGGACCGGTTGGAACGAAAAATGCAGCCAACTCATCAATATCAGTAATTTTCAAACCAAACTTCTTTACAACTTCATCATCCAGAAAAATAATTCCCGCTCCCAATTCTTTCAAATGAATTTGCAAAACAGATGGATTCTTTAACAGGTTATCAGTATCGGCTTCTAATGCTTTAATTAAAACGCTATAATTTTTTTTAGCAGCACGGCCTTTTGTCGTTAAAAATATTCTAAACGTACATAAACCTTTTGCTTTCACATCCTCATAAACATATTCCGATCTGAATTTTTTAATATCATCATCAAATTTATCACGTACCAGGTTTTTAATTTCGTATGACCTAAGTTCTTCTCCTGCTTTGAATAATGAGAGTACAAATGTTTCAGCCTTTGAGTAAACGGCTTGTTCATTATATTTATTACCCAGTTTAAAAAACAAACGCAACCTCTTGCGACGTTCATTTTTGTTGATGTAAATTTCTTTGTAATAAACCTGCAAATGCCCTTCAAGAATAAGACTCTGGAAAGTATATTTTATCAATTCCTGCGGTAAAGCGCTTGTGCGACTATACAAATAATAATATTCCTGTGGCTTTATGGAAATGTCCAATGTAAACTATTATTTGCCGATACAAAACTTGCTAAAGATATTCCCTAACAGATCATCATTGGTCACCTGCCCGGTGATCTCTCCTAAAGCCTCTAAAGCATAACGAATATCTAAAGCGAGAAAATCACTTTGTATTTGTGTACTTAAACCTTCATTTACTTTTATCAAAGCAGCCTGTGCGTTGTTCAATGAACTTACGTGGCGCGAGTTGGTTACAATGGTATCCGTCGTATTTACGGTGCGGGTATCAAATAAGCTTACGAGCTTGGCTTTTAGCACATCAATGTTTTTATGTTCTTTGGCCGAGATGAACTGAATGGCAGGTACATCGGCAAATTCTTTTTTAAGGTCTTCTAAATTCTCAAAATCAATTTTGTTACCTACTACTAATAACTGCGAAGTACCAATATGATCTTTGATCACGTTCATTTCCAATTCAAGGTCGCCACGGCTCAACTCATGCGTATCGAACAAATAAATAATGATGGCCGATTTTTTAATGACCTCAAAAGCTTTGTTCACTCCAATTTGTTCTATCACATCAGTGGTTGTACGTATTCCTGCTGTATCAATAAAGCGAAACAGCACACCATCAATGATCATTTCATCTTCAATGGTATCGCGTGTAGTTCCCGGGATCTCACTTACAATAGCGCGGTCATCATCCAGCAATACATTCAGTAAAGTTGATTTGCCGGCATTGGGTTTACCCACAATTGCTACTGGAATTCCGTTCTTAATAACATTACCAACTTCAAAACTCGAGATCAGTTTTTCGATGATCGAAAGTATCGTATTAATTAATTTCTTAAGGTCTGTTCTGTCTGCAAACTCTACATCCTCTTCACTAAAATCCAATTCAAGTTCAATTAAAGAAGCAAAGTTTAATAAGTTTTCTCTTAGTACGGCAATTTTACTACTAAAACCGCCGCGCATGTGTTGCATAGCAACCTGATGCGAGGTAGCCGAGTTACTGGCGATCAGATCCGCTACGGCTTCTGCCTGGCTTAGGTCCAGCTTGCCGTTTAAAAAAGCGCGTAAGGTATACTCGCCCGGTTGAGCGGGACGTGCACCATGTTTGAACAGTACCTGTAATAGTTGTTGTTGTATAAATACCGATCCATGGCAGCTGATCTCCACGATCTCTTCGCCGGTGTATGTATTAGGTGTTTTAAAAATAGTAACCAATACTTCATCAACGATCACATCTTTCTCAACGATCAATCCAAAATGCGCTGTATGACTGGCTTTATTGCTTAATGTTTTTGCCTTTAAACTTTTGGTTTTAAAAACAGCCTCCACAATCGAAACAGATTTTGGTCCGCTTAAGCGGATCACTGCAATGGCTCCTGCGCCGTGCGGCGTTGCCAGTGCTGCTATTGTATCGTTATTTAAGGTATAGTTTGCCATTTAAACAAATTTATTAATAATCTCCGCTTTTCCAAATCCATGTTCATAAGATTGCATATTTGGGTGATATGTTGGACAAAGGTCATTATTAGGGCGCGTTAGCGGTTTAAAAAGGGTTGGGCGTGCCGGCGCATTGTACTTCGGCTCCGCTCAGTAACCAAGGCGCCGTCGGGCTGACCCGCTCCAATCTTTTTTGCAGCACTTCGGCTCCGCTCAGTGACCGGCAAAAAGGATTTCCGCTCGCATCCCTCACGCGGGGTTTGCGACAACATTCGAAGTGTAAACTTCGATTTTTGAAACGTAAGCTTCGCGTGAGGGTCCCGATAGCTATCGGGAGAGGCATTTGTCTGAGCTCTTTTTATTTGTCCTGCAAGGCAAATAAAAAAGCGCCCCGATAGCTATCGGGGGCCGAAAGCCCGGCCCGCAGGGACACGCCCAAACCTTTTTAACCAACTATAGCATTTTTACATTAATTGTGAACTTAACTATTTAACACACTATTTTTTATTTACTTTCGTTAGTAACAAGTTCCCTACTCATCATTTCTAAACCAATAACATTATGACAATGTTTATTTCTTCAGGCGGGTATCTCACAGAAATTGCCGCGAGTATCCAGCATGGCGATTATAGCCTGGCTTCGCGTCGCATACTCGATTATTTGTATGATACTAATTTGAACGGTCATGAGCAACTCAAAGCGTTGAGTTTCGATATACGTAAAAATTATCTGCAACAATCGCAAAGTGATGTGATCGATCAGCAATCATTGAAACAACAATGCGAACAATGGCTGGCACTATCGGCACAAATACCTGTTGAAGAAAAAGAAGATGCCATTGCCTGGGAAGTTTACCACGCCGAAAATTTAAGTAAGGAATACCTGTCGCGCTCCCGCAACTTTAAATTACAACCGGTTTCGTTGCACATAAAACTAGGTGAGTTAACGGCAGTAGTTGGCGAGAACGGAAACGGTAAAACAACGCTACTGCGTTTAATAGCCGGCGAACTGGCAAAAACCAGCGGCACGGTTTCATACTTTGAACAACCGGACTTGGAGTGGTATGACATTAAAGGAAAGATAGCTTACATACCGCAACGCCCTAACCGTTGGTATGGAACACTCATCGACAACCTGAATTTCTTTTGCAGCATTAACGGAATTATGGGCCATGAGAACGAAGACCATGTGAATTACATTTTACATCGTTTGGGTTTATTCCAGTTCCGCCATTTAAAATGGACGGAGATCTCAAGCGGCTACCGCTTGCGTTTTGAACTGGCTAAAGCATTGATGATGCGTCCGCGTTTACTGATACTGGATGAGCCTTTGGCCAACCTGGATATTAACGCGCAACAATTATTATTACAGGATCTTAAATATTTATCACAATCGGCAAAAAACCCCATGGGTGTTATTTTAAGTTCGCAACAATTACATGAGCTTGAACGTAACTGCAAAAACATCATCTTCATCAAACAGGGTAAAACATTATATAGCGGAGAGCAATCAACCTTTGCTGCCGACAGGGCTATGAATGCTTTTGAGATAGGCGGACATTTTACAGTAAGCGATCTGGAAACCCGGTTGGCTTCTTTGGAAGGTATTAAGATCATTGATTCGGGAACGGTATTCATTATCAATACACCTTTATCGGTTGATGCCGGTTTATTATTAAAGACGATTACACAACAACAGATCCCGATCAATTATTTCAGAGATATTTCCAAATCAACGCGTCAGTTATTTCAAAAAGACATTTAAATATAAAATACTATGCTACAATTTCTAGCTCCAAAATTCATGAAAGAGTTCGATAAAAAATTATTATTGAACTATCCTTTCTGGTACATTGCCAAAATTCATTACATCCTTTACTTCACCATCCTGATGTGGCTGCTGAGTTACGGCATAGGCTGCATATTACCCATCAATGTTTCCGAATATCATCCCGATGATGTATGCAATATATGGGTATTTGTATTTGCCATCCTGGGCATTATCTTATTTTGTGTATGGATCTATTACCTCACCATTTATAATAACGAGGATCATTTTGGTAAATACAGCATGTGGGACGATGTAAAGTTTCTGGGGATCTTTATCATTGGTATCAATTTGATCATGTCTTTCTCCTACCCTATGCAGCTGCGTGTTAAAACCAGGCTGGCCAATGTATTTACTGATGCTGAACTGGCGCAACAATACAACGCCATTAATCTGGGTAATAAATACGTGACCACCGATCTGGAAGATTTTCAATTTTGTGGTTACGATGTGCATGACGTGGTAGATTATCAGCAACTACAAAAAGATTCGGTATATGATAATGAAGGACGCAGCCTCAAAGACCTGAAAAAATACAACCGCTTTTTAAAACACAGCAGCGATTACAATAATTACTATGACTACTCATTCATATTCCCTAACCGTAATTATACAGATGAACGTTCGGAATACAAAAATGCCTTATTGAACGACAGGCAAATAGAACGGGAGTATGACTTACATAAAACAGATGCCGCAAAATTAAATGCTATTAAAAATTATTTTGCTACCGCCAATAAATACCACTCACCTTTATACCAGGAACGGTACACACCAAAGGATTACCTGGATAATTACAATCATATCGATAAAGCCTGTACATCTTATTTTCCGGAAGCTTACAACCTGAACCATGATGATAAAAACAACGGCATGAAATATTTACCCGATGAGAATATGACTTATTACATGGGTAACATTTACAAAGCCAAATTTTTGTGGCCAACCATTTTAACCGATGGTTACTTACTGTTTGCGTTTTATTTCTCCTTTTTTGTTTCCCTGTTCGTTATCATATTCCGAAACAACAAATGGCAGCATTATTTAGTATCGGTTGTTTCGTTTATATTGTTAGCTATTATTCTTGGCATTATTTCGTTAGGTGCCGGTTACCCTTACAATAAATATGCATACCCTACCCTGGCATTTTTAACCTGGCTGGCAGCTGCTATCATTAGTCTTATTTATTACTTTAAAAAAGACCGCTATAGTGTTGTGGGAGCAGTTGCAACTAACCTGTTCTATATATGTTTGCCGGTTGTTCCGTTATTTGTATGTGTATTTAGTCACGAAGCTTTAGGCTTGCTAAAATGCAATTATGATTATTCATCGGCCGATGCTTTTGACAGCGCTTATTTTCAGCTCGAATGCGACTGGAAGACCCGAAAATATACCGAACTGTTACGCAATATCCAGCTTATTGGTATTGGTGTTTTTGTGTTTGGAGTAATGCCGTTCTATAAGGTGTTCTTTGCCAAACAAAAAGCACTACCACGAGATAAGTAGGTTTGGGGATTTTGCCGCCTGCATAGCCGGATTCAACCGTTTCAACACCTTTAAGCTGTTGGTAAACAGCTTCTACACACCAAAAACAACCGGCTCCGAAAGTAGCTGTGTCGAGGTCCG
>JAZKGE010000049.1:22938-27713 GCA_040386075.1 Bacteroidota bacterium | reverse complement strand
AAACCGGTTTTTAAACCCCAAATTAATAATATAAAACAGCTATGAATTTTCCGTCAGAATTAAAGTACACTAAAGATCACGAATGGATTCGTGTAGAAGGTAATGTTGCAACGATTGGTATCACTGACTTTGCTCAAAAAGAATTAGGTGATATCGTTTATGTGGACGTTACTACTATAGGTGAAACTGTAGCTAGAGAAGAGATCTTTGGAACTGTGGAAGCCGTAAAAACGGTATCTGACCTGTTTATGCCTATTTCGGGCAAAGTGTTGGAAATGAATAAAGATATTGATAGCGCTCCTGAATCTGTAAATACAGATCCTTATGGAAAAGGCTGGATGATCAAAGTAAGCATTGATAACGAAGCTGAATTAGCTGATCTGTTATCGGCTGATGCTTATAAATCATTGATCGGAGCTTAATTTAATACATTAACTAGTTCAAAAAACCTTCTGCAACACAGGAGGTTTTTTGTTTATAATAATTTGCCAATTTCTGCGTTATCAGCGGGAAACCTTTTTATGATAAAACTACTTTTAAGATACAGCTTACTTTTTGCCATTTTATGGACAATTATCATCTTTGTGCTGTGTTGCACACCCGGCCGTTTTGTTCCAACTGCCAATTGGCTTGAATTACTGAGTTTTGACAAATTTGTTCATGCTGGTATTTTTTTTACTTTAACCTTTTTATGGCTTATTGTTTGGTTTAATACTGGAAAGCTATCAACTACAACGATTGTTATTACTATTATTAGTTGTGTAAGTTATGGCGGCTTGTTAGAAGTAATGCAGGCAACCGTATTTAGTCAACGGAGCGGCGATTGGCTCGATTTTATTGCCAATAGTTTTGGCTGTTTAATGGGACTATGGTTCTTTAGCAAACAGAAAAAGAGGTTTCTAATCTCATTTTAACAACATAAACACATGGATCACATAGTTATAGAACTATTCTATGTTAACTATGTGCCTATGTGGTTTAATTAAAACAACCTTTCGTTTTTACGAATCCAATTACTAAACTTTTTAAATAATATTGTGAGTAAAATGTAAATAGCTTTTTGGTTATTAATAGTAATTTTGTTCCCGCAAAAACTAAACAAAACTATGTCAACCACTTCCGAACACATCAAATGTCTTATTATCGGATCCGGCCCTGCCGGTTATACCGCTGCTATATATGCTGCCCGTGCCGACCTTAAACCTGTTTTATATACAGGATTAACACCAGGCGGACAATTAACCGAAACTACCGAAGTAGATAATTTTCCGGGCTATCCAAAAGGAATTACCGGCCCCGAATTAATGGAAGACCTGAAAGCTCAGGCCGAACGTTTTGGCACTCAGGTACGATTTGGATTGGCTACCAAAGCCGATCTGAACGCTTCTCCAAAACGTATCTGGATAGATGAAACCACGGAAATTACTGCTGATACAGTGATCATTTCTACTGGAGCATCTGCTAAATGGTTAGGTTTGGATAATGAGACCCGTTTACGAATGAATGCAGGCGGAGTATCGGCTTGCGCAGTTTGCGACGGCTTCTTCTATAAAGGGCAGGAAGTTGCGATTGTTGGAGCAGGGGATACCGCAGCCGAAGAAGCTACATATCTTTCTAAGCTATGTAAAAAAGTATATATGATCGTTCGTCGTGGCGAAATGCGTGCTAGTAAAGCCATGCAACACCGCGTGACCAATACCGAAAATATTGAAATGGTTTACAATAGCGAAACACATGATATTTTAGGTAAAGAAATGGTGGAAGGAGTTGTTGTTAAGAATAACATTACCAATGAATTACGTACTTTAAATGTAACAGGTTTTTTTGTGGCCATTGGTCATAAGCCAAACACTGATATTTTTGCCGGACAGATCAATATGGACGAGTTAGGTTATATTGATGTAATTCCTGGCTCTACCAAAACTAATGTTGAGGGTGTTTTTGCTGTTGGTGATTGTGCTGATAAAACCTATCGCCAGGCAGTAACTGCAGCAGGTAGTGGTTGCATGGGTGCTCTGGATGCAGAACGCTATTTAGCATCTTCGGGAAAACATTAAATTATTTAACGTTTATTTTTACAGAAAAATTACTATTTTGCACCATATTTGTATTTACGACCAACCATGACTTTTTATAGATTAACATATTTTATTATAGCATTAGTAACATCAATTGTTGGTTTTTCGCAGTCATTTAATAGCCAGGTTGCTCAGTTAAAAAGATACACACCTGCCGAAATCGTTGACCCTGATTACGGTATTATCCGTTACAACAAATTGGTACCTATGATGGGAGGCGATTCCATCAGATATACAAAGGATGGATATAACGCTCAAAACTGGCAAGAGGATTATTATGTAAGCGGTAAATTATTGCATAAAGGTTTTTATGCGGATGGTTTCATTAAGGTTTTCAAGAATTATTACGAGAATGGGCAAGTTGAACGCTCATTCAGTAGCTCGGATCTAAAGCATAGTAAACTCGAAATATTTTATGACGACGGTAAAGTAAAATCTACTATCAATTACTATGATGGTAACGCTCAGAATCAGTATGATTTTTTCAGAAACGGAAGTCCTGAATATGTTGAAGAAAATGATAAAAATATTGAGTTCCTTTTTAAACGTAATTCCTATTACGAAAATGGTTTGCCGGCTTCGTTGTTTGAACTCGTAGATAAAAAGACAAAAAAATACACTAAAAAAGAATTCTACGAAAGCGGTAGGATCAAAGAAGAAGGTTCGATGATCTTTAGAAAAGATCTTGGTGACTACCAAAAAGATGGTCCCTGGTCATATTACGACGAGAAAGGTAACGTTACCAAATCGGAGACCTATCAAATGGGCGAAAAACAATAGTTTTTCAGGCACAACTTTTTAAGTATTTAATGGTTTAATATATATGTACAAAAATTGTATTACCATTTTATTCCTGTTATTTATAATGAGTGTCAATAATTCAGCAACTGCACAAAATTCCCTGACCAAATTAGAAGGTACCTGGTATGTGAATATGAGTAACTTTAAAATGTGGCTCAAAGGCAATAAACTCTATCCTAAATTTAATTATACTCTGCAAACCAAACGAGATATAACAGGACTGAAGGATGTGGTTAGTTATATAAAGAATGAAAAGAAAAAAACGATAGTCGGTTTCGATAAACCGGAGAACACTAGTGCCACCAAATTTACCTGGCGAGGAAAAGGTTTGCTGTTCTTATTTAAAAGCAAATGGGAGATCCTTTATCAAACAGACCAATATACCGTGATCCATTTTGAGAAAACATTAGCTACAGCCGAAGGATATGATGTGATCTCTCGCCAAAAGAGTTTTGATGAAGCAACTATTTCAACAATTAGAACAAAATTAAAGGAATTGGGAATTACCAAAGAATTGACGGTGATCAAACAAGAGTAAAAGTCATTCTGACCTTGATTCAGAATCTTTTTGTGTCATGCTGAAATAAATTCAGCATGATAAAGGCACTAATTTTTTTTCGCCTTTTTACAATCCGGAAATATCACAATATCGCAAAGATCAGGGAGGTCTTCCAAATGACCTTCTTTATTCTCAGCTTTAATATGTGTTAAGCATATCTTGGTTGCAAACTTCTTTTTCTTGGTCAAAAAATCAACGGTCTTTTTTGGAAAGGTATTTCCTTCAACCGGAGCCTGATAGGCTTTATCGTCCTCTTTGTAAAAAATAGTGAATGATTTGATGGCCTGTTCATGTGGATTACCGTAGCGGTCAAATGCTATGACCTTAAATTCTGTATCATCAAATGCAGCCTTTACAAACAAGCTCTCTTTTTTTACCTTAATGGTTTGTACAGTTCCAGTTTCCTGAGAAAATAAAGAATAGCCAACAGATAAGAAAGCTACAAAAGACAGGTTTCGTATTGTTTTTTTCAAATTATTCAGCGCTTAGTTTTTGAGTTATCAATTTTTTAGCGTCATTAACTGTATTCTCATTGCCTTTGGTATTTTTAGTAAGTACCTCCAAAGCTTTTTTCAAGGTCAATTGGTCAATTTCAGCTTCCATCTCCTGTATAACGGTAAAAGCTTCAAAAGATACAATAAAATTTTCGTGACATATCAGATCAATAAATACCATGTAATCTTTACTGAAATCAAGTCCGGTTTCCCAACAGGCAGCGATCAAAAGTGCTTTTTGATCGAGATTTTTAGTTTTAGTTATGGCGTTGATCATAAATCCCTGGGCGTTATTTTCCTTCAAGGCTATTAAGGCTTCATCCTTTTCTTCACGGGTTGAACGGCTGCTTACCAATGCAGTTACATAGTCTGCATTGCTGGTATCTTTCTTGCTCATACCTTCGCTGCCTATAATAATGGTAGCATATTCTTTCTCATCAAATAATTTAGCCGGATCGATTTCCGGTACAATATCTCCTTTTAACTCTTCCGGTAAATCATCCGGATCAATAATTTCATCTATCATTTTTTTTCTTTGTTACGAATCAGCTACGAATATACGAATCTATGTTCTTCACTCATAATTCATCACTCATCATTAATTAAAGACTCATCATATCTTTTAATTTAACGGCCTGGCGTCGCGATATCTCAATTTCCTGGCCACCTTTAAGTTTTACCATTAAACCACCATTGAACCAGGTTTCTATGCTTTCAACCCAACTCAGGTTGACAATATGTTTTCTGCTGGCCCTAAAGAATGTTTTTTCATCCAAACGCTCTTCCAAACTGTTTAAACTTCTTAAAATTAATGGACGGAAATTATCAAAATACACACGCACA
>JAZKGE010000049.1:0-22928 GCA_040386075.1 Bacteroidota bacterium | reverse complement strand
ACATAATTTCCTTCACTTTCAAATAAACGAATGTTGCTTAAGCGTACGAACCATGTTTTTTCGCCGTCTTTAATAAATACCTGGTCGTTCTCGGTTAACGGCGTTGTGTTTTCTTTTTTCTCAGAAGTTTCTTTCAGCGTTAATTTTTTGATGGTCTCAGCCAAACGCTCCGGAGATACTGGCTTTAATAGATAATCATAAGCATTTACTTCAAAAGCTTTAATGGCATATTCATCGTAGGCTGTTACAAAAACAACATCGGGTAGGGCAGATACCTCTTCGATCAATTCCAATCCTGTTTTACCTGGCATTTGAATATCTAAAAAGATCACATCCGGATTTAACTCCGCAATTTTTTCTTTGGCAGATTGTGCGTTATTACATTCTGCGATCACTTCAATCTCTTTATGAACGGCTAATAAATTTTTTAGCTCTTGACGTGCTAAACGCTCATCGTCTATGATTATGGCTTTCATATATGTTGTTTTATATTTTTATGGTTATTTCACTGATCACATTTTTCGCATCCAAATTCTTCAACGAGAAGATTGCTTTTTTTCCAAATAACAATTCTAATCGATTAGTTGTATTGGCGATCCCAAAACCTGAATCCGATTTGTTTGTGTCATTTAACTGTCCGGTATTGATGATCTCAATTTTAAATTCTGAATTTGTTTTTTGAGTTTTGATCCTTATTTCTCCGCCATCCGGATCTTTGCTGATGCCATGTTTAATGCCATTCTCTACCAAAGTTTGTATCATCATTGGCGGAACACTGAGGTGTAAAGTTTGTGGGTCGATATCCAACTTATAACATAGGCGTTCTTCAAACCGCACGTGTTCTAGCTCCAGATAATCTGTTACTAAAGCAAGCTCTTCTTCCAATGAGATGTAACGGTTCTTGTGCATCATCAGTGTATTTCTCAGAATATTGGATAATTGTGTAATCGCTACTTTTGCTTTTTTAGGATCTTCATCTACCAGGGCTCTGATACTATTCATACTATTGAACATGAAATGCGGATTAAGTTGTGATTTTAATTTATTCAACTCCACTTCTTTTGAATTAGCTTCCAATCGCAGATTTTGTATCTCAGTCTTTTTGTAATTATCAAAAAAGTGGAATCCAAAATAGATAACCGACCATATAACAAAGATCAATACCAAACTTAATATTTTAGAGGTAGCAGCAAGCAGATCTATCGATTCGGATGTGTTACTGAATAAATTAACGATCCCGATATTAATGATAAAGAAGAGTATCGACATTACCAAAGATGATAGAATGATCAACGGGATCTGGAAGAACAGGCTCACTTTTAATATATTGTATTTTACAATAATAAAACGGTAGGCATGAGTAATGGTAATACCCAAAGGCAACCAGATCAAAAATAAAAGAATATCCTTTAGATTTGTATTGTAACTAAGCTTAAAGAAAAAAAGATTTATAGCAGCATATAAACTCCAGCCAATGAATTGGCAGTTCCAGTATATGTTGTGTTTTTTACTCATCATTTAGTTGATTCCCAACCATGCTTTACGGGCTATGATCTGTTGCTCGGTGGCTTTTTCGTTGATGTCAATAATATCTGTTTCAACTACTTTTACCGGTTTTACTTTTGCTTTTAGTTCTTTAATGGATTCGTTTCCTTTTTTGTCTTTTCTTAAAACTTCGATCACCAGTTTATCGCCTGTTTTTGCATTTTCCATATAACCACCTAGTACATCTTTGATATTATCCAATGTTAGTTTACGGTTATTAAAAGTGATGATCTCATCTTCTTCTTTGAATTTCAATTTTTTACCAAAGGCATCCAGTTTATCGGTATTCACTACTACCAGGTGATTGGTTGTAGGGTTATACCCTACTGAGATACCGCCTAAGGTTATTTGTTCTGATTCACGTTTTTCGACATAGTTTAAACCAACCATAGCAAATACTTCTTTATAGGGCAATGGTTTGTTGCCGGCCACGTAAGTGTCTAAAAAGTAACGGATCTCTTTAAAGGTTAATTTTTCAATATCACTGAACAGGTCTTCATCGTTGAATGATTTTGTTTTGCCGTACTGTTTGGCAAGATCTTTCATTAATTCCTGTGTACCATATCTACCATTGCTGTAATAGCGTAACTGAATGTCAAGGCACATTCCAATCAAAGCTCCTTTTTCATAAACATTATTATATTGCTTTTTGTATTTATCCAAAGCATATTTACTCATCACTGTGAACGGTAAAGTGTCGTTATAATTACTGCGGGCATTTTGCATTTTTTCAACCATGGTCTCAAAAAAAGCATCGTATTCAATTAAACCGGTTTTTACCTGCATGTGGTGTGCTGCATATTCAGTGAGACCTTCATATAACCACAGGTGTTTACTCATTTGAGGATTATTGAAATCAAATTCACCGATTTCTTTAGAGTGAATGTTCAAAGGAGTTACGATATGAAAGAATTCATGAGCTGACACATCTCTTACTTCCTGAGCAATCACCAATGTATCAGCTTCGGGTAAAAAATAGAACGAAGAGTAAGAATGCTCTAATGCTCCCGATGCTCCACTTAAAGAAGGTTTATCGGTAAAATAAAATAAGAATGCATATTTATCGATCGGTAATTCTCCACCTAAATATTCGGCCTGGGCAAATAATAATTCTTTTAAATTACGCGCAATAAATTCAGAAGTCAAAACACGATTTGGCGAATAGACAGAGATCAATACCTGGGCTTTACCAATTTGTATAGTGGCTGTATCTGGTTTGGTGTACATGATCGGCGAATCGATCAGTGCATGATAATTGAAAATAGAGAGGATATCTTTGGTTTCACCACTGTTAATATCGGTCATGCTGGTTGATGCATAAAAGCCTTTAGGTTTGGTGATCTCCAGGGTGAACTTGTTTTCGATCTTATTTTTAAAATAACCAAAAAAGCAATGTGTGTTCAATGAGAAATTCTTTCCTTCTTCAATATTACTTCCTCCCGGTTCAAACACTACTTTTTCTTTAATATTGGTATCCCATGTGTCTTCTACTTCGTAGGAGATCTCTTTGATCTCGTTGGCAGGAGACAACTTGTAGGAATTTTTATCCAGTTTGGTAACAGTAATTGTCTTTCCATTCTTACCTTCTGCTTTAAAGTTAGAAACGTATCGTCCAAAGTCGTATATATCATATGTTCCGGGAACCATTGCTGGAAACATAAATACGGTCTCATTGTCCGAAATATCAGGTGGTGTTAAACGAACGGTTAGTTTGTCGTTATTAACAGCAGTAAGGTCAACATAATAATGATAATCTCCATCGGCCATAGCCTGGTTAATAGAGAACAGGGTTGATATTAATAAAAAAGCTTTCTTCATAAATTATGTTGAGTTAACGTATTAATAATTTCCAATTAGAGAGTTTATACTTTTTGTGTAAAATAAAAAAACAAATTCCGGCCATCACGATCCAGATTCCAAATTCGCTACCGGGATCTTCTGTAGAAACATAAAAGATAGCATCTGTTTGCAGAACAGAATTCTTTGAACAAACCAATAAACTCGAAAATAAATTATTGGCGCAGTGTATTCCCATGGCTAATTCGGCTCCTTCATCCAAAAGAGTTAGCATGGCTAAAAAGGCTCCAAAGAAAATATAATAGGGCATCATGATCCATAAACCATGAGCGGCCGCTTCCGGGTTCTGTGCATGCATCAAACCAAATAACGTAGATGTAATGATCAAAGGGATTATTCCGTTTTTAAAACCCAATGCAAACCCCTGCATTAAATAACCTCTGAAGATGAGTTCTTCGGCAGCTGTTTGAATAGGAATAAAAATAACGGCTACTATCAGTAAAATAAAAAATGGCCCCGGATCAAAACGGATCTCAATATCCTGTGGGGAAACAAGAAATGATACAACCGTTAAAATAACTATCAGGACTCCCCAAACGGTAAAAGCAAAAAAGTAACGGTTCCAGCGAATCTTTTCAAACCCGGTAATGATAGAAGCAAGTGTTTTACCCTGAATATATTTTATACCAAGCCATAAGAATAGCAACGTAAAAACAAACATACCCATCATCAGTGCCAGTAGTAATGATTTATTCATGCCTATGGCTTCGGGATTAAAAAGTATAGCAGGGTTATTCTGAATGTCATTCATGCTAAGACCATTGTCTATTGCCAAAGCCATCAAAGGTATCAGCATGATCATTTGAAATGTAAGATAGCCCATAAAGGCAACGATAGTGCCTAATACATAACGCCAGCCTTCGTTTTTACCCGTAACATAACCTTTAATTAAAAAAAGGTTGTTAAAAGGAAAGGGGTTAACCGGTTTAGCTTCTATCTGATCCTGTAATTCCATACTACACAAAATTATCATTTTTATGGAGTTTATCCCATATTATACATAAATGGTTTTAAAGTGGTTTTAGCGACAAAATGATAGGTTTAATCCTGTTATATTTACGCCATGTTTGATCGTTTTATAAAATATTGTGCCATCCTGTTTCCTTTACTTTTTTGCGCCTGTTTACAAGATAAGGAAGAAAAGGTTTTAAAAGTTCCAGCAACTATTGATCAATTGGGTGAGTTGTTATTTCATGATTCTATTCTGTCCCGCGAGAACCAGGTCAGTTGTGCATCCTGCCATAAACCACAATTTGCCTTTGCCGACAATATACCGTTTAGTTTTGGGGTGGATAGTGTGATGGGCGGCAGAAATACCCCAAGTTCCATGAATATGTCGGCTCGCAATTTTTATTTTCATGATGGTAGAAGCGAGACCTTGGAAGATCAGGCTGGTGGTCCTATGGAAAACCCGGTTGAAATGGATATCCCTTTATCAGTAGTTGTAAGAAAACTGAATAACCATAAACAATATCGCGCTTTTTTTGTGAGTATATTTGGAGAACCTGCAACCAAAGAGAATTTAGTGGCTGCTTTAGCCGCCTATGAAAGAACACTGGAAACAAACGACTCGGCCTTTGATAATTATAGCAACGGAAAGGATACTACCCAGTACACAGTTTCTGCAAAACGCGGACAAATTATCTTTAATGAAAAAGGAAAATGCTTTGATTGTCATTTTGGACCTGATTTTACCAATGATGATTTTAAGAGTATTGGATTGTTCAACGGCAAGGATCTGAACGACAGCGGACGTTTTGAGATAACCAGAGATCCGGAAGATATTGGCCGATTTAAAGTTCCCGGATTAAGGAATATAGCCATTACCAAACCATACATGCATAATGGGATGTTTAAAACATTGAAAGAAGTGATCGATTATTACAATGAACCTGATAAGGTTGTTGCTAATTCTGTAAACAGAGACACCTCTATGGCCAGGCCTTTAGGTTTAACCGAAGGAGAAAAGAAAGACCTGGAAGCTTTTTTAATGTCGCTTACGGATGCGAGATTTTTGAAGCACTGATCCTGAAATTTTAAATTCTTCTTCGTATGTTTGAATCACAATGAAGAAGCTGTTTTATTTCATATGTCTACTAAATATTTATACTGTCTCTGCTCAGGATTCGGTAAAAATTTATGCGTTGATAAATGAAAGTAACGATGTATTAAAAAAAAGTAATGCCATTAAAGCACTTCAATTGGCTTATCAGTCAATGGCTTTAAGCTATAAAAATAATAATGTAAGAGCCATCGCATCAGCCAATAATCAGTTGGGCTATATTTTCGAGAGTCAGAGTAATTACGATAGTGCCGATCATTATTTAAATAGAACGCTGGCTATTGCCAAAGCACCAGATCTTAAAAATGAACTGGCCAGGGCGCATAATTTACTGGGGCTTGTTCTGTGGCACAAAAGTCAATATAAAGATGCCCTGCCTCATCATGTCATAAGTTTAGGTTTGTTCCAGGAAACAGGTAATCAAAAAGGAATGGCAGATACTTATGCAAAAACAGGTAACGTGTTTTATGATCTGAGTGACTTCCCTAAATCATTGGAGAATTTTTTGCAATCACTCAAAATTTATGTCAATATAAAAGATAGCAGTGGTATTGCTGAAGCTTGCAATTATTTAGGTAAAGTTTATAGCCGATTAAATGAACAGGAGTCAGCAAAAAAATATTTGTTCAAAGCATTGAGCCTGCACCAGCATTTACAAAATAACCGTGGCGTTGCCATTTCTTACAACGGTCTCGGAAATTTATTCATGGATAATCATGATCTTATAAAAGCTTTGAAATTTTTTGAAAAAAGCAAGGATTACCACAGCCTTGGCGGTGATCAGATCGGGATTTCGATCGCACACATTAATATCGGAACCATTTTCGATATGATGTCAACTTTATCGGATGATTCCTTATCAATTGTGGCTGCCAACATTGGTTACAAAGCAAAAGCTCCTATTCGAAAAAGTTTGATGGATTCTGCTAAACGCTATTTTCAGGGTTCAATCGTTATTAATAGTAAAGTAGGAAATCAATTTGGATTAGTTTATGGCTATAACGGTATTGGCGATGTATATGTAAAAGAACATGATTATAACAATGCCATTCCACAATTTCAGAAAGCTTATGCAATTGCCCAGTCACTTAACGCCACCAGTGAGCAATATGAATCGGCACGACGTTTGGCAAACTGTTTTGAAGCGATCAATAACAAGGACAGTGCTTACTATTATTTAAAAACATATACGCATATTAAGGAGGAGGTAATAGGGGAAGAGCGCCAGCGTGAATTGTTTAAGAAAGAAAGTCAGTATGAATACGATAAGCAGCTACAAAAACAAAAGCTCATCAAAGAAGCTCGTGAAGCAATTGTAGCTGAGAAAGAAAAGCGCCAGACCTTTATTATAGTTGCTGTAGTTTTGGTTTTATTGATTGTAGTTTATTTTGCGATCGTATTGAACAAAAGGCTTCGTACAACCCGTTCGCAAAAACAACTCATCGAACAACAAAAATTCAGCCTGGAACAAAAGAATAAGGAGATCATTGATAGTATTACCTATGCCAAACGTATACAGGATGCTATGTTGACTTCCAATAATTATATTGAAGCAGAGGTGAAGAAATTAAATGCAGAAAGTTTTATTGTTTTTAAACCCAAGGATATTGTGAGTGGAGACTTTTATTGGTTTTACGCAGCTGATAAAATATTGTATTACATAGCTGCCGATAGTACGGGACATGGCGTTCCTGGAGGATTTATGAGTATGCTGGGAATTAATTTATTAAGTGATATCATCAGTGAACGAAAAATAAAAGATCCTGGAACTATTTTAAATATGTTACGCGAGGAAATTATCCGCTCTTTAAAAACTGATGAAGGATATTCAATGGATGGTATGGACGCTGTACTTTGTAAAATTGATACCGAGAAACACACATTGGAATATGCCTCGGCTAATAATCCATTGTATATTGTACGAGATCAAATCTTATCAGAATACAAACCGCAAAAAATGCCGGTAGGTTATATGGAAAATGCTGTGCCGTTCCAAACTTTTAAACTTGATCTTCAAAAAGGAGATATGATCTATACATTTACCGATGGTTTTGCTGATCAGTTTGGTGGAGAAAAAGGTAAGAAATACAAGTACAGTCAGTTGAAGAATAAGTTGGTTTCAATCAGTGATACAAGTATAATCGCACAAAAAGTTGAACTTGACCTAACTTTTGAAGATTGGAAAGGTAACCTGGAGCAGGTAGATGATGTGTGTGTGATTGGCTTTAGATTTTAATCTTAATAACTCTTTCTGTCCCATCTAAAACCTTACATCTATCATCCATTCGGTGTCCCATTATCCAGATGATGTGTTCTTTATTCTCCAGAATCCAGGCAGCCTCTTTGTCAAACTTTGAGAACTTTTGATCTTTAAAAAAATCACTCAGCTTCTTAAAACCGTTCATTCCCAATGGCTTGAATTTATCACCCTGTTTCCATTTGCGTAATGTTAGAGGAAATAAGTGATCTGAATAAGCAATGATTATCTCGTTTTTATCTTTTGAAAATTCTTTAGAGGTTGTTTCTTCAAACACTAACTTAATGGGTAAATGATCTGTGTCAGAAAATGAATTGATGGTAAAAGATTCAGTTTGATGCGTATCATTCAAAGCCTGAACAATAATATGTGATCTATCAACTACCAATTGATGTGTAGAAGAAGAAAATAGTTTACCAACCTGTTTATCAGAGATCAAAACTTCCGTCAATTGTTGAATCTGTGTTGTCTTAAAATTCTTTTTATAAAGCCATTCAAACAACAAGGTTTCTTTTTGTGGCTCCTGTAGTAGAAGATTGATATTAATATGTAATTGATGATTCTCTTCTTTACAAATGACTTTAAACTTATCACTTGAAAACATACTTACGATCTCGGCAGATTGTTTAAAGAACTGAATGGAGGTTGCAAAGGTTTCTTCCAATGCAGGATTCAGTTTTTTTAATTCCGGAATGATTTGATGCCTGATAAAATTGCGCTTGTATTTTATTTCTACGTTGCTGCTGTCTTCCCGGTATTTCAGCTCGTGTTTGGTTGCGTGCTGCTTGATCTCTTCTTTGGTAGCAAATAATAAAGGTCTTACAATTGCATGTTGTTTCTCGGGAATTCCCTGTAAACCTTTAATGCCGGTACCTCTCACTAAATTCACAAATACGGTTTCAATATTATCATTGGCATGATGTGCCGTTAAAATGCATGAATAGCCATGTTCTTTGATCAGTTCATTGAACCAGTTATATCTTAGTTCACGCGCTGCCATTTGAATGGAAAGCTTATTTTGTTGTGCATACTCTTTGGTATCAAAATAGGTTACATGACATTTTGAACCAATTGTATTTGCATAATGCTCACAAAACTCAGTGTCATTGTCTGCCTCCGTTCCGCGCAACTTAAAATTGCAATGTGCCAGGTTAAATTGATAACCTGCTTTATACAACAGATCGGCCAGTACAACAGAATCTACGCCGCCGCTAAAAGCCAGTAAAAGCTTATCGTTCTTGCTAAATAAAGCGTTTTTATGTATGTTTACTTCCAGTTTTTTAAGCACAACCAAATCTACATTTAATATCGCAAAAGTAAAACATAATCCTGATGCGCAGGCTTTAATTGATGAGGGAATTTCTCAAATGGAGCCTTTTGCCCAAAAGATCTGTAAGAAATTACGAAAACTCATTTTGAGTGCCGATCCTGAATTGATCGAGGATTGGAAATGGGGACCGAACTATTACCTGAATGGCATGGTTTGTGGTTTTTGGGGATTTAAAAAGCATGCAGTTTTGGTCTTCTTTCAGGGCTCTTCACTGAAAGATAAAAAGAAAGTATTGGCATCTAATCCGGGAAACGTTCATAACCGACATATTAAGTATACAGATGTTAGCCAGATCGATGAAGACATTGTTTTAGAATATTTATTTGAAGCAATCGATAATAATCGCAAAGGTATTAAGATCACTGAAGCCAAAGATAAAACGGTTATCATTCCTGATGACGTGAAGAAAGCTTTTAAGACTGCAAAGGTTTTAACCTATTTCGAATCGCTGGCTTATTCTCATCGCAAAGAATACATGATGTGGATCACTGATGCGAAAAAAGAGGAAACGCGCTTTAAACGAATTAATCAGGCTATAGAAAAGCTTGCTTCCAAAGAAATGATGCACGATATGTATAAGAAGTAGTTTTTTTATGTTTCTAATTTTTGGGGCGTGTCCCTGTCGGGCCGGGCTTTCGGCACTCGCTTTTTCATTTGCCCTCCTGGACAAATAAAAAGAGCTCAGACAAATGCCTCAATCCCTCACGCAGTTCACGTTTCAACATTCGGAGTTTACACTTCATTCTTACCGCAAACCCCGCGCGAGGGATGCAAGCGGAAATCCTTTTGCCTGTCTCTTGCAAAAGATTGAAGCGGGTCAGCCCGGTTCCTGGTGCCTCTTTGCAGGAACGCGCACTAATACTAAACATCAGCATAAAGTGGGAAAACCGTTGAAAAGTATAGAGAAATATGAAGTTTTTTATAAAAGAAAAGGATAAATTAGCCGTGTTACAAACAAGATCACATTTATGAGTACTAAAAAAAACATAACAGTTGTAGGCGCAGGATTAGTTGGCTCCTTAGTATCTATTTACCTTGCTAAACGCGGACATAAAGTTCAGATATTTGAACGCAGGCCGGACATGCGTAAAGCTGATATCGTTGCAGGACGTTCAATTAACCTGGCGTTAAGCGACAGAGGTTGGAGAGGTTTGGAAGGTGTGGGCATGGCCGATGAAATTCGCAAGATTGCTATTCCTATGTACGGCCGATCTATTCATTTAAAAGATGGTACCTCTGCCTATCAACAGTACGGTAAAGATAATCACGCTATCTATTCGGTATCGAGAGGCGGGATAAATATGAAACTAATGGACCTCGCAGAGCAACAGCCAAACGTATCCATTCATTTTGAAGAACGTTGTGATAAAGTAGATCGTAAAACAAATGAAGTAACTTTCCATAATACCCATACAGGAAAAGATAATACAGTAAAAAGTGATTTTGTGTTTGGTTCGGATGGTGCATTCAGTGCCGTGCGCACACAAGTGCAACTACATTCTGATAGATTTGATTATCAGCAATTTTATATTGACTGTGGTTATAAAGAATTAGTAATTCCGGCAGGACCTAACGGAGAACATTTAATCGAAAAGAACTGTCTGCATATTTGGCCACGCGGTAGTTTTATGATGATCGCCTTACCTAATATGGACGGCAGTTTTACATGTACCTTGTTCTTTCAGATGGAAGGTCCTTTGTCATTTGCCAGCATTAAAACAAAGGATGAAGTTTCTAAATTTTTTGCCGAAGAATTTCCTGATGCTGTGCCTTTGATGCCAACGCTTATTGAAGATTGGTTTGCTAATCCTACATCGAGTTTGGTAACAGTAAAATGTAAACCCTGGGTATTTGATGATCGCATTGCTTTGATAGGTGACGCGGCTCACGCCATTGTTCCTTTTTACGGACAAGGGATGAACTGTGGTTTTGAAGATTGCGTAGTACTGAATGAATTAATGGATAAGCATGGCGATTTAAATGCAGCTTGTTTACACGAATATGAAACGATGCGTAAACCCGATGGAGATGCCATTGCTGATCTTGCAATTGCCAACTTTGTGGAGATGCGCGATAAAACCGCTGATAAAGTATTCCTACTTCAAAAGAAAATTGAAGCCCGTTTTAATGAAAAGCATCCTGAGAAATGGATTCCGCTTTACAGTATGGTAACTTACACACCAAGCATTCGTTACAGTGAAGCATTAGTATCAGGAAACAAGCAACAGGCAATTATGGATCAGATCATGGCTATACCTAACATTGAAACCAAATGGGATAGTGAAGAAGTGGAGAACGCGATCTTAAAATTATTATAATGGACGAAAGACTAGTTGCCTTTGAACGCCTGCTCAATATCATGGATGACCTCAGAGCTAAATGTCCCTGGGATCAAAAACAAACCATGGAAACTTTAAGGCACTTAACCATTGAAGAAACTTATGAGTTAAGCGATGCTATTTTAAAGAACGATAAACAGGAGATTAAAAAAGAGATCGGCGATATTTTATTGCATTTGGTCTTTTACGCAAAAATAGGTAGTGAGACCAATGATTTTAATATTACGGATGTGATCAATTCCTTATGCGAAAAAATGATCTTCCGTCACCCGCATATTTACAGCGATGTAAAAGTAGCCAATGCTGATGAAGTAACTACTAACTGGGAAAAACTCAAACAAAAAGAAGGAGATAAAGGCGCATTATCTGGTGTGCCCAATAGCATGCCTTCTTTGTTAAAAGCCTTACGCATTCAGGATAAAGCCCGAGCCATTGGTTTTGACTGGGACAGACCCGAACAGGTGTGGGAAAAGGTACAGGAAGAAATGAACGAGTTTAAAACCGAAGTTGATAATGGTGATAAAGAGAAACTGGAAGCAGAATTTGGAGATGTCTTATTTTCATTGATCAACTACGCCCGCTATTTAAAAATAAATCCCGAAGATGCTTTAGAAAAGACCAACAAAAAATTCATGTTCCGTTTCAATTACATGGAAAAGAAGATCAAAGAACAAGGCAAAACATTAGCTGATAGCTCTTTGACCGAAATGGATGTGTTTTGGAATGAAGCAAAGAAATTAGAGTAAATAATTAATATAGTAACGTCACCCTGAACTTGATTCAGGGTCTCTAAGAGATGCTGAATCAAGTTCAGCATGACAGAACAACAAGTTTAAAAGTTAAAGTGTCACTACTCAATAACATATCCAATTATTTACTTTCTTCAAAAGAAAGTGTAAAAACCGCGCACCAATTTGTGTCATGGAATAAATTATCAAAAGTATTGATCGTGGCTTATGACAATCAATTAAGTGGCATTGTTGATTTTATCAATACCTGCCAAAAAGATAAGATCTCTGTTCATGTAGCAGTGATCTATGACGGAAAGCCTGAACAGGCCCCAAAACCACACTTTGAGCATACTATTTTTGATAAGAAACAATTCAGTTTTTTTAAGATACCAACCGATACTGCTTTACAAAAATTAAATACAACCTATGACATATTAATTAATTTGGGAACCGAAGGACAAATAAAATCTTTAGCCTTAAGTAAATTAATACCAGCTAAATGTAAAATAGGCAATTTCGAAAATCCGGTTTTTGAGATTACTATAAACAGCGATATAACAATGAACAGTGCCGATTACTTAAAACAAGTAGTCGTATATTTGAATATGATTAAAACAACCAACAACTAATAATGAAACAATCTCTGAATTTTACAGGAACAGGTGTAGCTATCGTTACACCATTTACATCAAAAGGAGCCATCGATTTCCCGGCTTTAACCAAATTAGTAGAACATTTAATAAAGGGGAGGGTAGAGTACATTGTAGTTTTAGGAACTACGGGTGAAACGGCTACTTTATCGAAAGAAGAAAAAAAGCAGGTGATTGCTCATATTATAAAGACAAATAAGAAACGTATTCCTTTGGTTTTAGGCGTAGGAGGTAATAATACAGCGGAACTAGTTGAACAATTAAAGAAAGATGATCTGTCAGATTTTGATGCCATTTTATCTGTATCGCCTTATTATAACAAACCTTCACAGGAAGGAATTTACCAACATTACAAAGCTATTTCAAAAGCAAGTCCCTTACCAATTATTTTATATAACGTACCGGGGCGTACAGCTTCAAATATTGCCTGGGACACTACTATTCGTTTGGCTAATGATTTTAAGAACATTATTGCCATTAAGGAAGCCAGTGGAAATATCGAGCAATGCATGAAGATCATTAAACACCGACCTGATAATTTTTTAATTATAAGCGGTGATGATAATTTAACCTTACCATTAATCGCAAGTGGAGCAGATGGTGTTATTTCGGTAGTAGCAAATGCGTATCCGAAAGATTTTAGTGATATGGTGCGATCGGCTTTAGTACACGATCTCAAAACAGCTCAAAAATTACATTACAAGTTAATGGAAATTACTGAGCAATTATTTGCCGATGGAAATCCAGGCGGAGTAAAAGTAGTATTGGCTCAAAAGAAAATTACCGGTACGCATGTTCGTTTGCCTTTGGTAGAACCTAATGATACAGTGAAGGCAAATCTAAAAAAAATTGCTTATTAATAATCTCCCGCTAACCCACAGATTTTCGCAGATTTAATTTGCGTTGATCGGCGAGATCTGCGGGACTAATTTTTTAAACTATGTTAGAATTATTAAAACAACCCTGGCCCTGGTACGTTGCAGGAGTACTTATTGGATTAACAGTGCCGGCACTTTTATTGATCGGTAATAAATCCTTTGGTATCTCTTCTTCCCTGCGTCATATTTGCGCAGCTTGTATACCTGCCAATATCCCTTTCTTTAAATATGATTGGAAAAAAGAATCCTGGAATTTATTTTTTGTATTTGGTGTTGCCATTGGTGGTGTTATTGCAACTTATGTATTAACTAATCCAAATCCTATGGTTATTGCTGAAAGTACCAAAGAAGCATTGGAAAGCCATAATGTAAAAGACTTCGAACATTTATTGCCAACCGATATTTTTAGCTGGAGTAGTTTGTTAACGCTTCGTGGATTTATTTTTATGGTAGCAGGTGGTTTTTTAGTTGGCTTCGGAACTCGTTATGCGGGTGGTTGCACAAGCGGGCATGCCATTATGGGATTATCTAATTTACAGTTGCCTTCTTTAATTGCTACCTGTTGTTTTATGGTTGGTGGTTTTATTATGACCTGGTTAATTCTTCCGTATTTATTAAATCTTTAATTGAGTAGTATGACAACGAATGATGTAAATAAGATACAGGATGAATTTGATTCACAGGCTTGTATAAATAATTCAGAGATCAAAAAACCATGGACAGCAAACTTAGTGTACGCATTTATGGGAATTTTATTCGGGATCGTATTTGTAAAAGCAGAAATTGTTAGCTGGTTCCGCATTCAAGAAATGTTTCGTTTCGAATCGTTTCACATGTATGGTGTTATTGGAACTGCTGTGGTGGTTGGAGTGATTTCTGTTTTCATTATAAAAAAATACAATATCAAAACAAAAGATGGCGAACAGGTTATCTTAACGCCTAAAACATTTAACAAAGGGCAGATCATCGGAGGTCTTATGTTTGGTTTGGGCTGGGCGATAACTGGCGCTTGCCCCGGACCATTATTTGCTCAAATTGGGAGTGGGTTTACAGTGATTATTATTACATTTTTAAGTGCCCTGGCAGGAACCTGGTGTTATGGGTATTTTAAAGATAAGTTGCCTCATTAGTTAGTTTAATTTTAATCACCGCATACGTTGGTAATAGTGCGGTTGGCGTGAAAGAACGGTGCGAACCACCATTCCAGAAAGATTCTGCGGGGCAAATGGAGGTTGGCGTTCGTTCTTGACTTTTTTGTTTCTTTTTTCGTCAAGGAAAAAAGAAAATAAATAAAATGGAATTAGAAGATAATAATAATGCAAATGATAACCTTCTACAGGTTATCTCAAAGCTTATCAATGTGATCATTGCTTTGATCTTTATTATTGTGGTACTCTCAGTGTTACTATACAACTATTTGCCGGATTATGTACCACAAGAAAAAGCCAGTAGAGCTATTCTGCAAGCCGATTCTAATGGGAATTTTACCGAAGCAGGTAAATTGGCTGCATTAAAACAAATAGACACTACACACTATTGGAAAGCACCTGACGAGTCAACACTCACTGCCGAAACCAAAGAAACTGTATTGTATGGTAAAGATCTGATCGCTCATACGGCTTTGTATTACGGGCCTGCTGGCAAAATAGCTAAGAATAATACCAATGGCATGAATTGCCAGAATTGTCATTTAGAGGCTGGTACAAAAGTATTTGGCAATAATTACAGTGCTGTGGCTTCTACTTATCCTAAATACAGGGCAAGATCGGGAGGAATGGAAAACATTTATAAGCGGGTGAATGATTGTTTTGAACGGAGTTTAAATGGAAAAGCAATTGATACACTTTCTAAAGAGATACGATCTATTGTAGCCTATATTAAGTGGTTAGGTAAAGATGTAATAAAGGGACAAAAGCCTGTGGGATCAGGATTAAAAGAACTGGCCTTTTTAGATCGCGCTGCCAGTTCTGAGAATGGACAACAAGTATATTCCGAAAAATGTCAAAGTTGTCATCAGGTAAATGGTGCAGGACAACTGAACGGTGATCAAACAGAATATATATATCCACCATTATGGGGCGATCATAGTTATAACGATGGTGCAGGTCTTTATCGACTTTCTAATTTCGCAAAGTTTGTCAAATACAATATGCCTCAGGGTGTTTCTCATAACAATACTCAACTAACTGATGAAGAAGCATGGGATGTAGCAGCCTTTGTTAATTCTCAATCTCGTCCTAAAAAAGATATTTCTAAAGATTGGCCTAAGATCAATGAAAAACCATTTGATCATCCTTTTGGTCCTTACACTGATGGTTTTAATGAATCACAGCATAAATACGGGCCTTATAAAGAAATCAAAGACAAATTAGCAAGTATCAACCATGGCAAAAAATAAATCCGAAATAGAAAATAATCAAAACGACCGCCGCGATTTTTTAAAGAAATCGGCATTGGTAGGTCTGGCTGCAGTATTAAATCCTGTTACGAATTTTGCTGCTTCAACTAACTTAATTGAAAACGAGCAAACTGAAGCGGTTGTAGATCCCTCTTCTCAAAAAATAACAATATTAATTACCACTGATATTCATTCGCAGCTAAACACGCACGACGAATTTTTTTGGGAAAACGACCAGGCTGTTTACAAGAAACGAGGAGGCATGGCAGTTCTAAAAACTATGATCGATACGTTTAGAAAAGAAAATCCTAACAATACTATTTTGTATGACGGTGGTGATTTTTTTCACGGACATGCGGTAGCTTCCTTAACCGAAGGTGAAGCATTAATTCCGATCTTCAATAAACTGAATTATGATCTGATGTTACCCGGAAACTGGGAAGTGGTTTATAAGAAAAAGAAAATGTTGTATGATATGGGCCATGCCAACGCAGCTAAGATCTGCGCCAACATGTATCACAAAACCACCGATGAGGATAACGACCGTTTGGTATATCAGCCTTATTGGGTAAAATATATTGGAGGTGTAAAGATAGGCATCATTGGTTATACAGATCATTTAATTCCTAAACGCCAATCGCCTGCTTATAGCGAAGGATTACGATTTGAACATGCAGATGCAAATATTGCCAAGTATACCAAATATCTGAAAGAGGTGGAAGGTTGTGCCGTTATTTTGGTGGCAACACATATGGGTTTAGCACAACAGGTTGGTCTCGCAAATAATCCTGCCTCGCAGGGAGTTGATTTTATTTTAGGTGCCGATACGCACGAGCGCGTAAGAGAACCTATCCAGGCAAAATATACAAAGGTTATTGAATGTGGTGCCTTTGGTTCCTTCCTGGGTAAATTAGATCTGATCATTAAAGACGGTAAACTGGAAAGTTCAACCTATCAGTTATTAGATGTAGATCCGGTGAAATACCCTGCCAATAAAGAAGTACAGGCCATGGTGGATAAAGCATTCGAACCCTTTAAGGTTGAGTTGCAACGAGTGCTTGGTGTTAGTAAAACACCATTAGTGCGTTACTTCGTCATGGAAACTCCTATGGATAATTTAATTACAGATGCCATCATGTGGAAATTTAAGCCGGATATTGCTTTATCCAATGGGTTTCGTTTTTGCCAACCTTTAGCGGTTGATCCTAAAACGGGTGTTGCAACCATTACAAAAGAATTTTTATGGAATATGTTGCCGGTGAACAGCGAAGCTAAAACTGGTAAAATAACCGGGCAACAATTAAAGGATTGGTTGGAAAAAGAATTACAGAATGCATTTGCCAAAGATCCATCCAAACGTTTTGGTGGTTGGTTTGCTCGTTTTAGTGGACTGCAGGTTAATTTTACAATTGCTAACGAAACCGGTAAACGTTTGAATTGGGCAAAAATAGCAGGAGAGCCTCTTGATCTTACTAAAGAATATAGCATTATTGCCTGTGAACGCGAAGGTGATCCGGATGATACGTTGTGCCGGGTAGAGAAGGTAAAAGATCCGAAACGTTTATCCATGTTATTGCATGATGTGATCGAAGAATATTTAAAAGCCAATTCACCCGTTGCACCAAAACTCGAAGGCCGCTCAACAGCTACCGATGAACCAAATACATTGTTGACACAGTTAAGAGGAACTACTTATGAATTCAGGTAGTATCTCGTCATTGCGAGGAGGTACGACAAAGCAATCTCATGCCCATCTAAACTTATACTGTGTATGAGATCGCTTCGTTCCTCGCGATGACGTAATATTTAGATTATATTTTTACTAGCTAATGATATAAGCCATTTTTAAACTAATAAGATTTTATTACATTTATATTATCAACTTTTAACTCATCATTCATAACTTATAATTAAATCAATGGATCTATCAATACTAAAAACAATGTGCGCTATTCATTCGCCAAGCGGGAATGAAGTTGCGATGAAAGAATTTATATTAGATTATATTAAAAAGGAACAAAAGAACTGGAAACATAAACCAAAAGTCATTCATGGTAAAGGGTTCCAGGATAACATTATGCTGGTATTTGGAAAGCCACGCACCGCTATTTTTGCACATACCGATAGCATTGGGTTTACGGTGCGTTACGGAAAACAATTGGTGAAAATTGGCGGACCACGTATTGAAAAAGGGTATGAATTAGTGGGCAGTGATAGTAAAGGAAAATGTGAAGCCACATTAAATGTGGTGAAAGACATGATGGAATATAAGTCCAAACGTAATTTTGATACAGGAACCGAATTAGTGTTTAAGCCTAACTGGCGGGAAGATAAAGACTATGTGCAATGCTGTTATATGGATAACCGTTTGGGTTGCTACAGTGCCTTGAAAGTTGCTGAGACATTGAAAGATGGAGTAATTGTTTTCAGTACATGGGAAGAGCATGGTGGTGGAAGTGTATCTTATCTGCAAAAATATTTGGCTGATAATTATAAAATTTCACAGGCCTTGATCTCTGATATTTCCTGGATCTCGGATGGTGTATTTCCGGCAAAAGGTCCGGTTATTAGTTTACGTGATAGTTTGATACCGCGCCGGAGTTATATCAATAAAATTATCGATATCGCTAAAAAACATAAAGTAGCTTTTCAGTTAGAAGTAGAAGGGTCGGGTGGAAGTGATGCTAAAGAATTGCAAATGGCTGAGAATGTTTGGGATTGGTGTTTTGTTGGTGCGGCCGAACAATTTGTACATACACCAAATGAAAAAGTTCATAAAAAAGATATTGAAGGCATGATCGAGCTGTATAAAGTCTTGATGAAGGATTTGTAAATTTTAATGTTTTAAGCTAGATCACATCTCTCATTCGATAGATGTGATTTTTTGTTTTCTGGTAATTTTATCTATCTTGTATTGGATTTATGATCAGTAAAAAATATTCTTATATATTTTTAATAGTACTTCTTAATACCTTTTTCCTTTTTTCGAGGGAAGATTCACTCGCTCTGCATAAAAAACTACAACAGGCATTAACCAACCAACAAAAAGCAGACGCTTCTGTTAATCTTGCCAAATATTATCTGACCAAAGATCTGCATAAAGCCATGGACCTCGTAAAGTCGGCTAAGAGTTTGTCTGAGAAGTCCAAGTATGAAGATGGTATAGCTAATGCCTTTCAGGTTGAAGGCGAGATCAATTACCTTCTGTCTGAGTACGATCTGGCAAACACCAATTTTATAGAAGCACTTTCTCATTACAATAAGAACAAACACACAAATGGTTTAGCCGAAGCCTATGAAGGACTGGGGAAAGTGGCATATAAGATGGAGGACCTTGATGCAGCCTTAACACATTATAGCGAGGCACTCACTATTTTTGAAAAAAATAATTATAAGGATGGCCTGGCGGGACTGTATATCAACTTAGGTTTGTTATACGAAGATTCGAGAAATGAACCTCAGGCGATAGAGTTTTATAATAAAGCACTGGCAATGGCTAAGGAAACCAACGATATTGTATCAGAGGCCAGCTGTTATACCAATCTCGGTAATATTTATTCAAACCAGGGCGACTATACAAAAGCGATTGAATACCTTGAGATCTCTTTAAAGTTAAAACGGCAGGTAGGTAATAAAAAAGGTGAAGGTACTTCTTTAAATAACCTGGGAGCTATCTATTATGCGATGAAGGATAAAGATAAGGCTCTGCAATATTTTCAGGATGCTTATCAGATCTATATGGAAATGGGTGATAAAAGAAGTAGTTTCCCTTCCTGTAATAATATCGGATCGATCTATTACGAAAACAAAGATTACGAAAAAGCATCTGAATACTATTTCAAAGCCTATGACCTGGCTATTGAACTGGGCTCACTCTCAAAAAAAATACTCTGTCTCGAAAATCTAACTTTGCTTTACAGGGATATGGGCAACTATAAAAAAGCAGTAGAATATAGCGTAGAATGCTGGAGTTTAAAAGATACACTTTATAATAAAGATCAGGCAGAGATCACAACAGAAATGCAAACTAAATTTGCTTCTGAAAAAAAACAACAGGAGAACGAAATATTAAATCTGAAAGTAAAAAGTGAGTCGTTTGTGAAAACGATATTCATTGTAGCAGCCGGTTTATTGTTAATGCTGGCTTTTTTTATTTTCAGAGGCCTGCGTCAGAAACAAAAAGTGAACATTGCTTTGGAAGAAAAGAACAGGATCATTGAAGACCAAAAGCAAACCGTGGAGCATCAAAAACACATTGTAGAGGAACAGAATAAAGATATTACAGACAGCATACGTTATGCCGAAAGGATACAGAATGCAATCCTGCCTCCGGATAAACAATGGCATACTTTGTTTCCGCAATCTTTTGTATTTTATAAACCAAAGGATATTTTAAGCGGCGATTTTTATTGGATCGAACAAAAAGGCGATCTGGTGTTTGTAGCAGCTGCAGATTGTACAGGGCATGGTGTTCCGGGTGCATTAATTTCCATCGTAAATTATAATTTATTAAATAAAGCCGTACTGGAAAAAGACCTAAATGATCCAGCAGCTATTTTAAATTATGTGAATACACAACTCATTGTGGCCTTGCATCAAACTTACCAGGAATCGTCAGTAAAGGATGGCATGGACATTTCTTTGTGCGTATTGAATACTAAAACCCTGGAGATGAAATTTGCAGGAGCTAATAATCCTATATATATTATTAAACAAAAAGAATTGATCCAGGTAAGTGCCGATAAATTTCCGGTTGGAGCTTTTATTGAAGATCAGATACAAAGTTTTACAGCCAAAAGCATGCAATTGCAAAAGAACGATCTGATCTATTTGTTTTCGGATGGTTATGCCGATCAGTTTGGCGGGGAAAAAGGCAAGAAATTTAAATACAAACAGCTTAAAGATATTTTATTGGAACATCAGGATATATCTATGCAGGATCAACGTTCTGTACTTGAGAAAAGATTCACTAACTGGCAAGGTAAACTTGAACAGGTAGATGATGTATTAGTAATTGGAATAAGGGTTTGATCTGTTTCTTAACTTATACTGCTACTGTTTTCATGAAAGTCGATTGAGTGCATTATTGATGTATTGCTCGGATGTAAGCAAAGCCTGTTGTATTTTTTTTGCATAATGTATGGAGTCCATCACTTCTTTGTTTTTTTCTTCTAAATGTTTAAAAGCTTCGTCAACCAGTATCTTTTGTTGCTCAATGATTGCCTTTTGTTTTTGTGTTACTATAAAGCGGTTGAATACAAAACCTAAAAACGCGATCATCAAAACCAGACCGCTATATAAGGCTAAGCGCTTTGTCTTTTCCTGTTTTAATTGCGACCGTTGTACGATCAACTGCGCATTCTTTACTTTCCGTTCTTCGGCATGTTTTACACTATCTGCTGCCGCTTTTTTTTCATACTGGTATTGAAATTGTTTTTTGATGCTTGCCTTTTTAGCTTCTTCACTTTCAATCGTATCCCGCATTTGAATGAACAGATCATAAGTTGCAAACGCTTCTTTATATTTGTTTTGCTTTTTATAAATTGCTTTAAGGGTAATGGCCGCACACATGATATCTTCAGGAAAACCAAGCTCTTTGGCTACTTTCATGCTACGGTCAGCATAATCAAATGCTTCATTGATATGACCAAGTTGTAACAGCGCATCTCCGATATTATTAAGGGAAGTGGTTTCTCCTGACCTGTCATTTATTTGTTGCTGAAGTTGAAGTGATCGTTTGTAATAGGTTATGGCTTTTTCATAGTTGTTTTGTGAGGCGTAGGTAAATCCAATATCATTTAAGTTGTGTGCTATCTCTTTTTTAAGAGCAAGTTCAATAAACGTATTGCTGATGAATCGCTGCTTTGGTTGAATAAGGTATATGGAAAATAATAGTGTATTATGTCGTCATTACTAACGAAGTGAAGCAATCTTAAACATAGCACTATTAAATACCTGCGTTGTTTGAGATTGCTTGGTCGTACCGCCTCGCAAGACGATCGCTAATCAAAAAAACAGCCGCTTACACAAAACACATTATATACTAACGACAAATAAGCAGCCATCATTCCTAACAACATCAATGCAATATGAATGATCATTTGTTTGGTTGTGATCTTTTTATAGAATCTTAAGGTAATAAGTGTCAATATCCATAAATACAATCCGCCATAAACATAAAACAGGGCCGCATAAATAAAGGCCATTTCCAAACCCTGTGTATGAATATCAAAAAATGCACAGCCAAGAATTAAGATCGTCCATAAAATGGGGGCGCAGCTTATAAGGTATAAACATATATGTTTCGATCTACTCATTTTGTTTTGTCGATTTGATACCAGTTACACGTGTCACCAGCATAATCAAATGTTTCGATGAATTGTAAACCGGCTTTTGTTAAAACTCTGTTGGAGGCAATATTATCTACATGAGCTGCAGCATAGATCTTCTCTAGTTTCATTACATCAAAACCGTAAGCCAGCGAAGCCATGGCACTTTCGTAAGCAATGCCTTGCCCCCAGTATTTTTTTATGAGCCTGTAACCCACATCATGGTAATTGATATGGTCATTTGTTTTTTCCTTCACCAGTTTTAAACCTGCCCAACCCATAAAGGTATTGGTAGCTTTATAAACCACTGCCCAACGGGCAATACCATTATCAATGTATTGCTGCCTTACAAATTGTATCACGTCTTTTACCTGTTGTATGTCTTTCACGGGTTTATTACCCAGGTATTTATGAACCTCAGGATCAGAATCGAGTTCAAAAAAACCTTCGGCATCTTCGGGTACTATTTCTCTTAAGATCAGTCTTTGTGTTTCAGCGAATATTTTCATTATAATGTGTTTAAATAACTTAGTATTAAAGCTGTTTTTTTTA
>JAZKGE010000048.1:0-81046 GCA_040386075.1 Bacteroidota bacterium | reverse complement strand
AGTCAAACTATCTGATGTGATGGGTAAAAAACATGAATATGTTGGCCATGTGACCCTTATAAAATAAAAAAGTACATAAAGTAAAAATCTCGTTCTGGCATACGAAACGGTGTTTTTATTTAAAAATAGAGTGCTGGCACTCTATACGCTTTTTTTTATGTTTTTTATGTTTACAAGCGATTCAACAATCCAAACCGTTATGACATTTTTAAAACTTAAGTATCTAAACATCAGAGCTTCTAAGGAGTTTCAGGTTTTTATTTTAAGAATAGCCTTTTTGTTGTTAACGCCACTTTTATTATTCTACTGCTACAAATTCTTCAGCTAACAGGAAGAATTTTCCAAAAAAGAGAGACCAAAAATTGTTGATTTTATTTTATGAATATGTAAAATAAAACCTTTAAAATCATTACTCCGGTGTTTTTTAAATTTCGTAAAAAATAATGTAAATTAAATTTGTTTAAATCAATACACTGCCTAAATTTACAAGGTTATTAAACAAATTTAAAAATGGATAGGTTAAAAGATAAGTTTCGCGAGAAAGCAGTGCCCTTAGCGGCCGAAATTAAAGATATTATCAAAAATCACGGTGATCTGAAACTAGGTGAAATTACTGTAGCTCAAGTATACCAGGGAATGAAAGGTATGGTTGGTATGGTAACAGAAACATCCAAATTAGATGCTGAAGAAGGGATCCGTTTCAGAGGTTATTCGATACCAGAATTACGCAAACATTTACCAAAAGCTCCGGGTGGCACAGAACCATTACCGGAAGGCATATTTTATTTAATGTTGGTTGGCGAATTACCAACTCAGGAGGATGTTAGTTTTATTACTGGTGAATGGCAAAAACGCAGCAACGTTCCAAAACATGTATTTGATGTGATCGAAAAATTACCGGTAGATACACATCCTATGACACAGTTTGTTATCGGGGTTATGGCTATGCAAACCGAGAGTTTATTTGCAAAAGCTTACGCAAAAGGTATCAATAAAAAAGATTACTGGGACTATGTGTACGAAGATTCAATGAATCTGATTGCCCGTTTACCAAGAGTTGCAGCTTATATTTATCGCCGTAAATACAAAAACGGTGTTCATATTGAACCGGATCATAAATTAGATTGGGCGGCAAACTTTGCACACATGTTAGGTTACGAAGAGTTTGATATGAAACGTTTGATGCGTTTATATTTAACTATCCACGTTGATCATGAAGGTGGAAACGTTTCGGCGCATGCTACACACCTTGTAGGTTCTGCATTAAGTGATCCTTATTTAGCATTTGCTGCAGGTATGAATGGTTTGGCAGGTCCTTTACATGGTTTAGCTAATCAGGAAGTATTAAGCTGGATCATGGAACTGAAAGAAAATTTAGGTGGTGGATTACCAACTAAAGAGCAAATTGCAGATTACATCAAACAAACTTTAGCAGAAGGAAAAGTAGTACCGGGTTACGGACACGCTGTATTGCGTAAGACAGATCCACGTTTTACAGCTCAGCAGGATTTCTATAAAACATATATCAAACACGATAACATTTGCGAGATCGTTCAAATGGTGTATGAAGTAGCTCCTCCGATCCTGGAATCAACTGGTAAGATCAAAAACCCTTGGCCTAATGTAGATGCTCATTCCGGAGCTTTATTGGTTCACTACGGAATGCATGAATATGATTTCTATACCGTATTATTTGGCGTATCACGTGCATTAGGTGTATTGGCAAGTTTAGTTTGGGACAGAGCAACAGGTTCTGCTATTGAGCGTCCTAACTCAACAACTACCGATAACATCAAGGCTATCATTAAAAAAGCCCAGGAAGCAAAGGTTTAATTCATTATAAAACTTTACTGATCTAAACCCATTTATGAATTCATAAGTGGGTTTTTTGCGTTTATCCCAAAAAAACTCAAATTGAGGGGGCAACCCTCTATTTTTTGAGGGGCTTAGAATTTAGCTTTGCATAACTAAAAACTAAAAAACGGAACCATGAAAAAAGTATTATTATTATTAGGAGGCGCTTAAAAAATAGACTAGGTTCTATTTCTTAATGAATTTTCCAAATACGCTCTGTCCTGTAGCCGGTACTATCAAAAAATAGTATAGGCCATTATCCAAGAACGATACATCCTCTTTATAGGACGCATCTTCTGAAGATATGATCTCTCTAACCAAATGGCCTGTTTGGTTGTATATTTTCAACTTACTCTTTGTTATTGATCTTAATATCAGGTAGTCACTTACCGGATTATCATATAACACGTATCCCTTTTCGGAAATAGGGCTATAAAGAACCGACGTGATCTTTGAATGATCGGCAGGTGGAATTAATACTCTGTAGTAATTGACCGAATTTTTATAAGGGTGTTCATCGGTGAATGATATTTCCTGCGATTTGGTCAACTCACCACAAACACCCGAATAATCATAGATCGTTTCAAAGTTTACGCTATCTGTTGATCGTTGTATCTGGTAACCTGAACAAGAGTTACCCTGCGTGATCACGTAATTAATAAGCACACTTTGTTTGTATTGAGTTGCCTGTAGTTGTTGTATGCGGGATTGCGAGAACATACCGTTTGATATCAAACAAATAAAAAACAATATGTGGATCCCGAACCTCATGAGCTTTGCTTGTATAAAGGTAGCCATTTTCAGGCGTTTTTGAAATAGCATAGTAATTTAGTAACACTTCCGTAGCCTTTTTTATGTATATTTAGTACTTATTTATGTTCAAGGCCAGACATATATACTTTTGCATCTGTTTCCTCATAGGTTCGCTGTTGTTCGGACAAAAAACAAAGACTGTTAATGAGCTAAAAACTCAGATCGCTACGTCTAAAAACGATACAAGTAGGGTTTTAGGGCTAATAGATTTAGCGAACGTTCTGGTTAATTCCCAGTTTAAAGATGCGATCGTTTACGCTAACGAGGCCCTGGATATTTCCTTTAAGGTAAATTACACAAGAGGAAAGTCATTGGCTTACAATAGCCTTGCTGATGCCTATTGGTTTCATTCGGATTATGATAAAGCGCAGCAAAACTATTTTAAAGCCTATAGGATCAGTGATTCCATTCATGATCAAAAAGCTATTGCCTTTTCTTTGTATAATATAGGCTGGATCCTTTGTATACAACAGCATAGTTACAAAGATGATACATACCTTTATCAATCCCTTGAAATTTACAGGTCGCTTCACGATACTGATGGTCTTTTAAAGATATACAATGCCCTTGCCAGTTATTATGTTGACAGAAGCCATGAAAAAAAAGAGGCGCGGCAATATTTTGATTCGGCCATTCTGTATTTTAATAATGGCATTGAACTTGCAAAGAAGTCGAAATTATTTGATCACCTCGGGAGAATTTATGGAAATTTGGGTGACCTCTTCTACGTTCAAAAAGATTTTAAAACTGCCAAGTTTTATAATGAAAAAAGTATTGAGATCCATCGTAAGATGGAAGATTCATCCAGTTTGATAATTGGCTTACTGAACCTTGGTTTATGTGAAATGCAAACCAATGACGTTAAATCAGCCATTGCTAAATTTAACCTTGCTTATGATTATAATCAACAACATGATATAAAAGATGTGCAAACCATAGTTTTAAGAGCCTTAGCAGAAAGCCACTATAAACTTGGGAAATTTAAAGATGGGTATGATTATTACGAACAATATGTTGCATTGCAACAACAACTGGATAAAGAAGCCTATTCAACTAATATCAGTAATTTGCAAGGAAGCTATTCACTGGAGAAGTCGGAGGCTAACGTAGATCAACTCAGACAAGCCAACGAGATACAGGAACTAAAAAATAAAAAAAATATTTATTTTATTTTGGGATTGATCGTAGTGGCCTTGATTGTTATTATTGTGGCTGCATTACTATTTAAACAAAACAAACAAAAGCAGTTGACCAATGTGCAGTTGAAAGAACAAAATCATATCATTGCCGAGAAAAAACAGGAAATAGATAATAGTATTCAGTATGCCAAAGGAATTCAACAGGCAATTCTGCCACACATTGATGAATTAGTAAATCAATTTCCGCAGAGCTTTGTTTATTACAAACCAAAGGATGTGGTGAGTGGCGATTTTTATTGGTTCGGCAAAGTGGATGATGATTTTTATTGTATCGCTGCCGATTGCACAGGGCATGGCGTTCCCGGAGCGTTGATGAGCATCATTGGTATTGATAAGATCGTTCAGGCAATATTTGAAAAGAAAATTGAAAAACCGGGATCGATCCTTTCTTTTTTGAATCAACAGATCAAGCAGGTATTGAAACAACATTCGGATGCCTCCAAACAAATGGATGGTATGGATATCGCACTTTTAAAATTTAATAGTGCATTATCGCAGGTTGAGTTCTCAGGGGCTAACCGCCCTTTGCTGTTTATCCGTGATAAAAAACTCATTGAATACAAAGCCAATAAGCTAGCCATTGCCGGCTTTACGTCGCCCGACCAGGAATTTACAACCACTGCTGTTCCTTTACAAAAAAATGATTCATTATATATTTTTACGGATGGTTATGCAGATCAGTTTGGTGGCGACGAAGGAAAAAAATTCATGTCAAAGAATCTAAAAGAGCTATTGATCTCAATTTCTGATCTTCCCAGCCAAGAGCAGGAACAACAAATAGGAAAGGCATTTATGGATTGGAAAAGATCTTACGAACAGGTGGATGATGTTTTAATTATCGGATTAAAAATTTAAGCATGAAAAAAATTGCAGTTATTATATGTATTTGTCTTGGGTTTATTTTCTTTCTTCCAAAAGAATCTGCTCGTTCCTGGGGCTTTTATGGTCACAAGCGCATTAACCGTATGGCGGTTTTTACCTTGCCTCCCGAAATGGTTACTTTCTATAAACAACATATTGAGTTTATTACCAATCATGCAGTTGATCCTGATAAGCGTCGTTACGGTGTTGAAGGAGAAGCGCCTCGTCATTATATCGACATTGATCATTATGGCGAACATGCGTTTGACAGCGTACCAAAATTCTGGAAAGCGGCTATTGCTAAATACACAGAAGATACACTGATGGCTTATGGTATTGTGCCCTGGCAAATTGAAAAACATTATTATAAATTAATGAATGCTTTTAAGGATGAGAACCTGGATCGTATCCTTCATTACAGTGCCGACCTTGGACATTATATTGCCGATGCACATGTGCCATTACATACCACCGAAAATTATAACGGACAGTTAACAGGGCAACGTGGTATCCATGGGTTTTGGGAAAGTCGTATTCCTGAATTAAAAGCCGAAGATTACGATTATTTTGTGGGAAGAGCAAAGTATGTAGATTCTCCCATTAAGTCTGCCTGGAAAGTGGTTTACGATAGTCACATGGCGGTTGACAGTGTATTGAAATTTGAAGCAGCACTAAGCAAAGAATTTCCCGAAGACAGAAAATACGCTTATGAAAATCGCGGAAATTTAATGTTAAAAACTTATTCGATCGAATACACTAACCGTTATGACCTGATGATCAAAGGACAGGTAGAGCGCCGCATGCGCGAAAGCATTACCATGGTTGGTAGTTTGTGGTACACTGCCTGGGTAAATGCCGGTAAACCAAATTTGGAAAAACTCGGTCAAAAAGAAGTAAGCGATTCGTTGAAAAAACAAATGGCAATTGAAGAACAATTATACCTTGAACAAAAAATAAAAAATGCCAAAGGGCATGATGATTAAAAAAAGGCAGGAACTAATTCCTGCCTTTTTTATTTTTACTCCACTACAATTTTCCCTGAACTTAAAATGCGTTCTTCATGCATGATCCGATAGAAGTAAACTCCTTTAGGTTCATTTCTAAGGTCAATACTGGCACGTTCGGAATTGAGCGTGGAAGAGTGAACCGTCTCGCCTAAGAGATTAATTATTTGAATTTCATGTATTGCTATCTTCGAAGCTACATTAAATAAACCTGAGGATGGGTTAGGAAATATATTAATATCGTTTGTCGAAGTATACTCACTGATACCTACGTTGCCGGAAGCAATCGAACCTGTAGGATCCATCTTCAGAACAAAGGCATCGAAAAAACCAACTGATGTAACCGTAGTTGTACCCGCTCCTGAACTAAAATCGGCAGCGTAGTAAAAACTACCGGTCGTGTAAATGTTTCCGGAAACGTCAGTAGTTATCGCATAGCCGTTATCCGCGCTTCCGCCGCCCATATATTTAGCCCACACAAAATCACCGTTAGCGTTTAATTTGGATACATAGATATCACTGTTTGTGGATGATGTGCTATAAGTTAATGTTGCTGCTCCCGGGTCAAAGTCAATTAAATTCGTAAAACTTCCTGTCGTATATACATTTCCGTTTCCATCCACGGCAACACCTTCGCCGTTGGCGGAACCAGAGCCTCCAAAGCCTTTAGCCCATACAAAGTCACCCGCTGCATCTAACTTGGAGATGAATGATACAGAGCTTCCTGCAGAGCCGGTGGCTAATGTAAAAACTCCTGTACCCGGGTCAAAGTCTGCACCGTCTGTGGTAACTCCCGTTGTGTATACGTTACCGGTCGCATCCAAAGCAATCGACGTTCCTTTGTCTGTTGAGCTTGCTCCCATTTTTTTTGCCCATACCAGATCGCCTAAAGCATCCAGTTTTAAAACAAATACTTCCGACCCAGAACCTGCTAAATAAACAATCCCGGCTCCTGGATCAAAATCTACATTGCCGGCAAAATATCCGGTGACATGCACATTACCGGAAGCATCCACTTTTATCCCATTGCCTGCATCATTACTTCCGGCTCCAATAGTTTGTGCCCATACCAAATTTCCGGAGACATCCAGTTTTAAGATAAATAAATCCATGTTGCCATTTGATGACACGGTGTATGTTCCAATGCCCGGATCAAAATCACACGTGCTTTTAAATTGTCCCGCAATGTATACGTTCCCAAGCGCGTCCACAGTCACGCTATTTCCTACATCCTCACCTGTTCCTCCTATTGTTTTTCCCCAGATAAAATTTCCAGACGCGTCTAATTTAGAAATGAATACGTCATAATCACCGGCGGCTGTTATTGTATAATTTCCCGCCCCGGGATCAAGATCAATAGTAGCTTTGAATTTGCCGGTGGTATACACGTTCCCCAGTGCATCCACGGTAATAGCCATTCCGTAATCATCATACCCGCCCCCACTGGCCACTCTTTTACCCCATACAAAATTTCCGGAAGCATCCACTTTTGATACAAAAGTATCGTCTCCTGATGTAGCAACCGTAAAAGTACCCGGTCCTGGATCAAGGTCAGCGTTAAATGAACACCAGCCGGTGGTATACACATTGCCCGCAGCATCTACTGCAATTGATTTTCCGCGATCTTCACTCGGACCACCGAAGGTCCTCAGCCATTGGGCATTGGCCGTTAAAGTTATGCCTGCACAGCAAATAGAAAGTAATAATTTTTTCATAATATCTGTTTTTAGTTTTCAAAAGTACTTCTGAGTGATTGAATTTAAAATCCCTGCCGGCAGGGATTTTTTGAGTTACGCTTATTCCGGTATTATCTCTTCTGAATGGTATAATGTATCGACCTTACAATTAATACTAAACTCTATTCAGATGGATGTAGTATCGGGCCCGACTTTTTTTGTAAATTTATGCCACTACATGCGTTACAGTTTTGTGTTATATTTTATGTTCATCCTGTCGGTGTGCTTTTCTCAAAGCAACAGTCAGGTTGATAGCCTGGTGAAGCTCATGAAGCAGTTCCGTAAAACAGATGTGAATGCCTCATTTCAATATGCTCAACGTGCCCTGGAACTTTCAAACAAAAACAATCTGCACGAAAAAGTAGTAGAGCTTAATAACAGCATGGGTATGATGTGCGCTCAGAAAGGTGAGTACACGTCGGCGCTGAATTATTTTAATGAAAGTTTAAATCAGGCGAAAAAGATCTTCAAACAGGATTTTGTAGCTAAAGCCAATGTGAACATTGCCAATATTTATTTATCACAGGGTAAATATAATTCGGCACTTGATAAATACCTGGATGCACTTAAAATAGTTGAGAAAGGAACAGATAAGGATGTACTGTATGTGAACTATCTGTGTATTGGTATTACCTATTATTATTTGAAGAATTACCCCAAAAGCCTGGAGTTTTATGAGAAGTGCCTGGCCATGGAAAAAGAAAAAGGCAGTACAGCAAAGATGGCTTATACGTATAACGCCATGGGTATTATTTATAAGGAACTGGCTGATCATGCCAAAGCAATGGATTACCTTGAGCGTGCTCAAAAAATTGCTTTACAGTCTGGGGATAGTATTATCCTCTCGCACAACATGGCGAGCCTGGGAGAACTATATGGCATTAAAGGCGATCCTGAAAAGGCAAAAGCATTTCTTGAAAGCGGACTCGGTATGCAAAGACATTTTAAGGATGATAAAGGTATAGGACAAACTCTCGTACACCTGGGCGATCTTGCATTAAAGGTTCATCAGCCTGAACGATCGGTTGAACATTATACCGAAGCTCTGGAGGTTGGCAAACGCGTAGGTGTAAATGAAATTATAAAAGACGCTTATAAAGGATTGTCCAATGCTTACGTGCAACTACATGATCCCGTACGATCATTGGAATATCATAAAGCATTTTCGGAAGTAAAGGATTCTTTATTTAATTCAACCAGTTCGATGCAGATAGCAGATATGCAAACGAAGTATGAAACCGATAAGAAAGAACAGGAAAATATGTTACTCGTGAAAGATAACAATATAAAAAATGTTGAAATTGATAAGCAAAAAACACTAAGGAATAGCATTGTGGTTGTTCTGATCATGACCGTGTTGCTTGGATTATTGCTATATAACAGTAACCGCTTAAAGCACAAGAATAAATTTTTAGCCGAAAGAGAACTACGCCACCTCGAAGTTTTTCAGGCCCAGGAAAAAGAAAAGATGCACTTGTCAAAAGAATTACATGATGGTTTGGGACCTTTGTTATCGTTGATTAAGTTAAATGTATCAACCCTTGAAGTAAATCCGGGGAATGAAAGAGCGATCTCGGAAGTAAAAGAATTGACCAGCGAAAGTATCAAAGAAGTACGCAATATTTCTCATGCACTGGCTCCTTCGCTTTTACAGAAACAAGGTTTGCAGGCTGCATTAACAGATTTTATTGATCAGGTAAATGCATCGGGTGGCTTACATGTACAATTAGATCTTAAATTACCTGATAACTTAAGTGCCGAAGTTGAGATCAACCTCTACCGAATTGTGCAGGAAGCGATGAATAATACGATGAAACATTCTGGCGCAACAAACGCAAGTGTGACGGTTCAGGAAAAAAAGGCGTTCATTGAATTAGCAATCAAAGACAATGGCTCAGGATTTTCGAACAGCAATAAGGAAAGTAGTGGCAACGGCTTAAATAACATTTATTCGCGCGTTGATTTTTTAAAAGGACAAATAACCTGTTCCTCAGAAAAAGGCCGGGGCGCAGAATTCCTGATCTTAATACCTTTAAATAAGAAAGAACATGCATAACAATCTCACTGTTTACCTGGTAGATGACCATAAGATCTTTGTGAAAGGCGTAGCTTCCTTATTGGAAACGGAACCCGGTATTACTGTGATGGGATTTACTTACGATAGCGAATCGGCTTTGAAAGCTCTAAGAGAAAATCAACCGGATGTTTTGATAACTGATATTCAAATGGGCGGACTTTCGGGTATTGAATTGACCCGTATTGTAAAAGAAGAATTTCCGGAAGTTAAAGTCATTGGTTTGTCGATGTTTGATAAGGCCGAGGTCATTCATGAACTTATTACAGCCGGTGCAGATGGTTACTTATTAAAAGACCTTGAAAAAGATGAGCTGGTGAAAGCGATCAGGGAAGTGGGAGAGGGTGTGATGTATTACAGTACCAGCGCCGCAAAGGTACTTTTACAAAATACGCATAATAAAGATCTGCTCACCAAGCGTGAAAAAGAGATCATCGGCCTCATCGTCAAAGAAAGATCAAATGTAGAAATTGCTGAAATGCTTTTTATCAGCGAACATACAGTGGAGTCGCACCGGAAGAATATTTTTAGAAAGACGAAGGCTAAAAGTATTGTAGGCCTTATTAAGTATGCCTACGAAAATAAGCTGGCTTGATGCAGTGTTTTATAAGATTATTTTTTTGATCAGCGATATTTGCCCTAAGTGATAATAGCTGTGTTCGATCACACCTTCTATATTTCGTGAATAGGTTCCATACTTTTCGTTCACAAAAGGTTGATCTAATAATGCATCATCTATCTGCTCTACTTTAGATGCAAAAGCTTCGGCATTCTTTACAAAGTCATTCACTAAATCATTCCAATCTTCTTCTGATTTAATTTCGGGCATATCAAAGCTGTACTTATCGCTAATGGTTAATTCGCCGCCATTTAAAACCTGTAGTAAGCCTTTCAGGTAATAATTGATATGAAAGGTTAAAGCGGCAATGGTGTTTAAGTTTTCTACTTTGCCAATGGCGTGTTTCCACGTTAGACTTAGTATTTGGTCTTTATAGTTTGTATTGGCTATCCATGTTCCGTTAAGTAAGACTTCACGGAGTCGGTTTGCTATGAATTGTGTTCTTTTCATTATTTAAAGTTATGAATATTTTATATTACTTTTTTTTCTTAGTCAAAAAAAGTACCAGGGCAAATATGCAGGGCATATTTGAGCCAGCATGCGCCAGGAGGCAAGCCAAAAATATGCTCAGCCCGCCTCTTGGAAAACTACGATTTTTACGTTCCGTCCCGAAAAGGGACTACACTAAAATCTTGTTTTCTCAATTCACCGCTATGACGGCTCGCATTTTTGGCAGTCCCCGCGCCATACTCACAGGCTTTTTTTAATAAGCTTAGCTATACATATATCTGCGTTGAATAATAAAAGCTTGAACGTTAGTTTTAGTCCGCCTCTTAAATTTAGCGAAGGAAATAGAAGGGATTTCAGCAGGGATTTTGTGCGACGATTCTGGGCTGTTTGAGGCCCTTGTGGCCGAGTTTCCAGAATCGGGCGGGAAAGCACTTCGTTATTTCCGAGATAAATTTAAGAAGCTGTGATCTTTCTTCCGCGCACATCCACGCTCAAATGTATGCTATACATTTGCCGCTTTCTTTGCATGGCAGGCTAAGAAAGTAAGTTCTATTTGCCTATCGCAATCCGATAACTATATGGACGTTAATTTTTTTGTTTACTTCTTGACGGTTACTGAGCGGAGCCGAAGTACGTCAAAAAAGAAAAGAAAAATCAATTAATGATCTCTCCTGTATTATTCGCTAACTTCTCCCGCCATTGTTGAATTTGTTCCGGCGTTTGCCTTACCCAATCGGTTGCTTCGCCAATTATTTTTAATGGTGATGTAGTGCGATAGGAGCGGGTAGGGTTACCCGGAAATTTCTTGTCTGTTACGTTCGGGTCATTTTCAAAACTGCCAGTTGGTTGAATGATATACACCCGCTCAGGACCATCACCTTTGGCTAATGCCGCGGCAAGCCCAGCGCCGTTAACCAGCGCAGTGAAATAAATGTGATTCATTTTGAGATCGGATTTGTAGTTAGAAACACCTCCGGGTGTCAGCAGATCGTCAACCTTCAGATCGGCTTTGGTACCGTGGTAAAACGGACCAACATCAGATGGTTTGTATTTGAACGAAAGAGCTAAATCGAGATGTTTTTTTGCGTTAGCTGGATCATTCAACTCCTCGTAACATTTGGCAATGGTTGAATACAAAGCGGGGAACGCACTCTTCACCGAATCATCATTTATGTTTAAGGCATACTGCAAAGTGGTTTCTGTCCATTTGAGTTTATCAGAAACATTTGTTTGCTGCCGGGCTATATAATAAGCGGCTAAAAATTTTTCGAAGTCAAGGGTGGCTTCGTTCCAGGCTTGTAGAAATAAGACGTTTGCTTCTTCGTGTTTGCCTTGTTCTTCCATGCTCATGCCTTGCAGGCAGAGCTTAACAATGGTATTAGTTGGGTCGAATTGCATGTTTAATTATTGTGAGTAACAAAGATAAAATGTTTTGGAGCTTATTGCAAGAGGGCGTGTCAAGTTACGCGAAGGTAAAAACATGCAACACTTTCAGAGTTCTATAAAACCACAGAGGTAGTTCCAAGAACCACTGTCAGAGTTCCGTTAGGCCTTGCTGAGTTAATCCACTGCATTGTTATCTGCATTACAAACCACTTTTTCTGTCACTCTCAAATTATATTTTCCGTCAGCTAATGTGTCGTTGTAGTAGTATTTTTTAAAGACTTTACAATTGCAGCTGCCTTTGGTAAGTTCTAATGTTATTAGCCTTGGGCCGCCTTGCCAGTTGCCGTGTCCGCCGGAAGTTAGTTGAAAACCTAATGTCTTTAAATAACCATCCATTATGAGTGTGTCTGAAACTGCGTTTGGAAGCGTGTCCAGGATGGGATATATCCCCTGAAATTCATACGAAAATGTGTCGCAAGGATCAGAGATCATTTTTTGTAAGCGTGATATGTCGGCAAGGGTAATTATGGTTGTTACTTTGTGAGATGCCTTAGTATTATTATGACTGTCCCCTGTTTTGTCAGAGACACAGCTCATAAGAAACATGAAGCCTGATAAAATAGAAATTGTTTTTGCCACTGTTTTTGTACTGATAATTACTGCTAAGGGTTCGCGCTTTATTTCAATTTGGGTTTTGAAACTCTTTCTACCGAAATATTACTGACAAAGCTAACGGCTTTTTAAACATTTGCAAAATGAAAATAAGTTTCGCGGAGCGGCCTTGAATTTGCAAATGCTGTGATGTCGACTACATAAGTTTTAAATGCTGTTAGCGATGTTTAATTTAATATGTAGCCTAGACCAACTTGACCAGTTATACATGATTGTCGAAGATTACTAATTTGGGTTTGGTTGTCGCTTGCAGAAAGAGTTTTTTTCCATAATGGGTTTGAAATGTCGTATTCGTATTCAATTAGAAAAGATAATGCTAGTTTTCCTATTTTAATTTTAGGTTGTATACTTATTTTTGGAGAAAAGAAAGAATTACGTTGTCTTAAAAACTGGTTATCAAACATTCTCAAACGTCCTGTATTAAATCCAAGACAATATAGTAGAGCAAAGCTTTCATTTTTCGTTTTCAATGCTCTTCCAAATGCTGCTCCAAAAGTAAATCCCGTTATCTTTCCTTTAATTGTGTCTTGTATGTAAATTATTTGTGGGATTACTTGATTATAGATTAAATGACCATGCCAGCCCATTTTGGCTGTGCTTGAAAAGTATCCACTTAAGCCGACACCAGTTGTTTGCAAAGGCTTGTCAAATCTAATTTTATTCACAGTGTTCAGCTGATCGTAAAATGATTGTGAGTATAAACGATAACCATAAAAAACATCAGCAGATGAAACAACTGAAGATAAATCTTTCTGACTGAATAAAGAAAAGCTAAAAAACATGGGAATTAATATAGTTATTTTCATTCGTCTAAATTATCGCTAACGTTTTTCGCAGCTTGCTCGGTCTCCCGATCCCTATCGGGATTGGAACCATTGTCTACCGAAATGTTTAAATAAAGATACTATGTTACTATGCAATTTCAAAGCAAAAATTAAAAAAGGTTCTACCGCTTTTGCAATTGCTTTGTTGTCTGCTAGCCTAGATCAAGTCGTGTGTTATACCCAATTATATTATTCTGAAACCTAGCTTTATTCCTGCATTCAAAATTGGAATTGTCCCTTTTGTCTTAATTAAACTAGGCGTAATGCCACCATCTCCTTTGTGTTTAATATTTGCTTCTTCTATTTCTGTTAAGTTTGTTTTTCGGTTTATAACTCTAACACCTGCGCCAACGTATATGTCAAGATAGATGCTTTTATAGAACAAATAAGTATAACCGTATTTAAAAGTTATTCCGTTTACGAACTTGTCAACCAAATATTGCCGCTCGTAGGTCGCGACATTTGTAATATTGATACTGTCATTGTCTTTATAGTTTTGTTGTTTTTGGACATAATCAATTAAGCAATAGTTGCCAACCGTAAGCTTTTTTTTATTAAAATAATATTTAAGACTTGTCTTAGCTATATATCCACTAAGATTGTCAAACCAAGATGCCCTCGGTTGTGAATAAAAATAGCCGCCGGCTTCAAGGCACATTGAGACGTTACGATAAATTTTAAATTCAGATCCAAGTCTAAGTGAAAAGCCACTAAATGGGTCTATTAGTGGAAGTAATGGAATATAAACACTTAGTTTGTTGTCTATACCTCTTTGCTTTGTTTCTTCACTTAGTTCGTGAAGTGTCGGCGCGTTTGGATTATGTCTTTTGATTTTTACAGAATCTTTCTGTCCACAAACTATTTTTGTCGAAATGAGAAATATTATAAAAATTGTGGTCTTCATATAATTGAACATAACGTTTTCGCGCTAAATTTCGGCGGGTTTTGAAACTCTTTCTACCGAAGTATTACTGACAAAGCTAACGGCTTTTTAAACATTTGCAAAATGAAAATAAGTTTCGCGGAGCGGCCTTGAATTTGCAAAAGCTTTGGTGTCTGCTAGGCTGGAGAAAGCCGTGTGCTAGCAGTTGTAACCGCCATTTAGTTTAATTTCTGCTCCTATGTCCGCAGGTCATTTTATTAAGTAAGGATTTAATGTCTGCGAAACAACACGGTCTGCATAAATAATAATTTTGCTTTTGTCTAAGATGTAGTTTAATGGTCGTCCGCTACCTAGGTCGTAGTTTTTTGTGTAACTGTCGGCGTTGGAAACGAAAAGAACTTCGTCTTTAAATTTGTCTGTTAAATGCTTTATGTCATTTTTGTCGGAAGCAAAAAACGAAACAATAGTTATTATTTTATTTGATGCTTTCTTTATTTTCACAAGGCTGTCTAACTGGTTAGTACACCTGTCGCAAAACAGATAATTAAAATTAATAACTATAAAGTCGGATTTTATTTTGTCGTAAGATAATTCTTTTCCAGTAGTTGTCTCGAATGGAGCATAAGGAAACTTACAGCCTATTATTTTCGCCAATGCAGTCTCAACGCTTCTAATAATATGATTTGCGCTGTCGCCAACTTTAACCTCTGGAGCTTCTTTTAAGTCCATATTTCGCTGATAGTTTGCGTCAGAAAAACAGTCGTTGGTTAATTGTCCGAACGAAAGATTAAAAGAAAGAAGTAGTATTATTGTCCAAAAGATTGTTTTCATGTTGTAATGTCTGCGGTTATTACTGCTAAACGTTTTCGCCTTTAGTTTCGATCGCATTGGAATCGCTGTCTACCGAAATGTTTAAATAAAGATACTATGTTGTTAGGCAATTGCAAAGAAATAAATGTCTTTCGCGGAGCGACCGCTTCCCGATTGAAGGATCGGGACAGGTCTTGCAGATGTTTTGGTGCCTGCACGGCTGGGGAAAGGTGTGTTAGCAGCTGCAATATTTTACATGATAGGTCTATTAAACATTTGCTAAAAGAGAATACATATGGTGCAAATATCTTTTATTATGATCTAATGAATATTGGTCAAGGTTTCTTCCAAATTTTAACGGTACAGTATTGTATTCACTTCTGCGTATAACCAATTCATAATTGCCTTCAGAAAAATCATTTTCTTCTACATCCCAAGTTCCGTAGTCATTATGAACAAAGGTCAAACGCGTATAGTGAGTAATAATATCTTCAAGTTCTATTTTCGAACAATTTATCACAATAGTTTTCGCAATAACGCAGTTAAAGTAGAACTCTTCTAGCCTTATTAAACTTTCTAATGAGTTGTCTAAATTTAATTCGGGGTATTTAGCCTTAAATTCATTAACTCTAATTAGTTCTTTATCTCGTAAATTAAAAAAATACTTTTCAGCTTCTTGTTGATTTTTAAATGGTAAGCCATTTTTTGACAAAGAGTTTTCTAAAGATTCGCTCTCAGTATTTGTTAGTTTTCTAATTATTTTCTTAAACATATTTATGGCCTCTAATTGTTGCTGCTAACTTTTTCGCACTAAGCAACGGTTTGATTTGAAACAATGTCTGCCGAAATGCTACTAACAAAGATACTATGTTTGTTGCCATTTGCAAAGCGAAAATAATTATCCTCGCGGAGCGACCGCTTTTGCAAATGCTTTATTGTCTGCAAGGCTGGGGCAAAGGTGCTGTTACCTGCTGTGTTATTTGTCTTGATTGTATATTTCGGTCAACAGTTTTTGCAGTTCTGGATCATTCTCTGCTTTCATTGTCAGCTGGTCTAATACATAGTCAAAGTCACATTTGCTGTCTGTAATTACATTGTCTTTTATTAAATCAAACGTTTCTTCAAGAATGATTGAGAAATTGTCGCCAAGTTTTTCCTTTAATTTTTTTTGATTGTATACTAATGCATCAAATAAGGTCATAACAATTTTCTTCGAACTAGATATTTCGGCTTTAGTTACAAAAAGGTCATATAATTCAAAAAATGTTGTTAGAGCTTGTTCCTCATTACCAAAAGTTTGTTCCAATATTAAATGACTCCAACCGCTATTTGTATTTACGTCATAATAGGAACAAACGAAGTCATTGAAATTGTCGAAGAAATCTTTGTCAATTGTGTCATTACATTGGTTGAATATAAGTGCCATTCGATACCCCAACAAATGGTCGTGTAGTTTAGTTATTTTATTTTCGCCGATGTACATTCCCGGTCGAAGTCTTAACTGGGCGAGATAGTCTTTAATGTTTCGAATCTTGTCAGTTTGTGTCATAATGTGTGTCTTAACATTGCAGGTAACGTTTTCGCGGTTTGCTCGGCCTCCCGATCCCTATCGGGATTGGAACCGTTGTCTACCGAAATGTTTAAATAAAGATAACTGTTACTATGTAATTGCAAAGAAAAATTTAAAAAATTGTCAACCGCTTTTGCAATTGCTTTGGTGTCTGCAAGGCTGGAGCAAAGGTGCTGTTATAAGTTGTGCGCCCCATTTAGTGATTATTGCGTCTAGGTCTTAAGGGTCGACGCTCTCGCAAATTTGTTTAAATAAACAAAAGATAGAATGTTTAGCGCAAGATTCGCAAAAACACCTACCAATAACATTTTGTTGTCGAAAGAATTTAGGTCTGAAGCATAGAGAATTGAGCTGCTTAATATAAGTGAGGGAAGAACAGTCAGTCCAAAGTTTATTTGGGAAAAGGTGTTATTGTACGTGCGCTTAAACAAAATTAAAAACTGCAATGCATTTACACATAGGGTTGGCAATGAGTAAAAAACTGAACCAACTGGAATTAATATTATACATTGTTTGCAGTCTACCGACATTGTCAGAAATCCAAAGCCTATCATAGCCAGATAAACTATAATAAGTTTTATGAAGAAGTGTTTTATGATTGCGTTTGTCATTATTGTTTTGCGAGTTTCGTCGGGCGCATTACTTATAACGTTTTCGCGCTAAGCAACGGTTTGATTTGAAACATTGTCTGCCGAAATGTTTAAATAAAGATACAAATGTTGCTAGGCAATTGCAAAGCAAAAATTAAAAAAGTTTCTGCCGCTTTTGCAAATGCTTTGATGTCGCCCGCATTTTTGGTAGGTGCTGTTAGCGTTTGTAGCGGACACATAGTTGCGGCTAGTATACGTGTCTGCCTGAATTATGTTTGTTTAGGTGTCGCCTTTTGTTTTTTTACGCCACTAATAAATAAGGCAATTCCGCCAATTATAAATCCAAGTGTTCCAAATTCTGCTCCAATAGGCCACTCGTTAAACGGAAGCTCAATATAAAGTAAAATCACTTTTGCCAATTGAACAAAACCAATTAGTGCCAACAAAACCCCAAAGATAATTTTTACCGCCCTCATATTTTTATAGTCTATTATTCATATACGCGCAAAATGTCGCAATTAATAAAATAAATCTCTTTTCGAATTGTAACTTTCTTTCGGAGATTTCTACCCGCTATTGCCGCATAACGTTTTGGAGCTTTGCCTAGTGCGGTTTGAAACATTTTCTTACCGAAATATTACTGACAAAGATACTATGTTTGTTGCCATTTGCAAAGCGAAAATAATTGTCTTTCGCGGAGCGACCGCTTTTGCAAATGCTTTGTTGTCCGCCCGCATTAGGCAAAGGTGCTGTTAGGTAGCGTTTTTTATTTTTATCTTTTTGCATTTGGTCCAACCCGAATTTATTTGGAGTTTTCCAATATTTTTAGTTTTGTCTTTGTCCACACACTGGTGGAGGTATTTGACTCCTTTTTTTGTCCAGGTGAAGTGTGAGTTGTCTCTCGTTTCGTATTCGTTTATAAAATCAGCTTCGTATTTTATTTTTCCATTTTCATAATATTCCCGCCACAGTCCAAAATGTTTGTCATTTATGAAATTTATAGTTTGCTTGAGGGCGCCGGATTTATAATAGCTTTTAAAAATGCCGGTTATAATCCATTTTCTATATGGTTCAACGGCTTCTATTCTTCCTTTCTTGTCAAAATATACAATGCTGTCTAACACACCGAAACCAATGTATGACTTAGATATAATTTTACCATTTTTGTCAAAACTGTCGCAATAACCTGAAAACAGCTCGTCATCTATAATAGCTAAAGAGTCTACGTTGTCGCCATTTATAACAACTAACGTGTCTGCGTTATAAAAGATGTCATTGCAATTAAATTGAGATAGTACATTTAGGTCTAAAAGAACAACGAATATAAAGATGAGTTTATTTTTCATAAAATGCGACCTAACTTCTCGCTAAGCGCCATAATGAAGGTTGCAAATATTTACAAACGACTAAAAACGGTTAGTAAGAGCGTTATCAAATATAATCATTTCCCAACTTCAAACTTCAACTCAGTTCTTACCGCTCCATTCCACAACCTCACCGCTTCATTCCAAAAACTCACCACTCCATTCCATGCACTCGCCGCTCTATTCCAATAACTCACCGCTCCATTCCGCGCTCTCGCAACTTAATTCCACAACCTCACCGCTCCATTCCACGCTCTCGCAACTCCATTCCACAACCTCGCCGCTGTATTCCACGCTCTCGTCCCTGCATTCCATGCTTTACATACTTCATTCCACCAAACAGATATTTTTTAACGTTTTTTTAATACTTCCCGTTCATTTCAGCATCATTTTTATGGGTACTCACCTAAATAATTTAATTTTTAAATGATCATATTATGTTAACTTTCAATTTACGCCACATATGCAGGGTTCGTGGCATCGACAATCCAAACGCTTTCCTTGTAAAAGCAGGTTTCCAATCAACAGCAGCTCAAAATTTACTCAACAACGATACAGGTAGCTTTAAGTTACGCTATATCGATAAGCTGTGTACCATCCTCAATTGCACACCTAACGAGCTCTTGATCTGGACACCCAACCCCGGCGAAAAACTGGAAGACACTCATCCTATACAAAAACTCAAAAAACAAAACACCGATCTCAACTGGCAGGACACCATCAAAACTATTCCTCTTGATCAGTTAAGCCAGATCGTTCAGATCATCAACAACCATAAGAATAGTCACTAGCATTCCGAATATGAGGTTTCCCGTCTTTTAAATTTAACGAAGAAAGTAGTTTCGTTTTTACACCCCCTGCATACGTTGGTAATAGTGCGGCTGGTTTTGGCAAAAGAGAGCGAACCGCCATTCCGGGTGGTTTCTGCGGGGTAAATGGAGGTTGGTCTTTTGCCTTGACTTTTTGTTTCTTTTTCGTCAAGGAAAAAGAAAATAAAAAATAAATTTAAGGAACGGTGATCTTTCTTCGCTGCGCTTACCCGCTCAAATGGATGCTATACATTTGCTACTGTATTTGTTGTGCCCGTTTAGTTCAGGCGGGCATTGCAGGCAAAGAAAGTAAGTTATCTCTGGCTGCAAAAAAGTAAAAAGAATGGTGCCGATAGGCAGAAGCAAAGAATTAGGTTCATCTAACAAAAAAATTATTGCTACAATCCATAGCAAACCCCAACGCTTAATTGCCTTATTTTTATGCTATGGAAGAAAATAAACGCCGCATTGTTCACATGGATCTCGATAGTTTTTTTGTGTCGGTTGAACGCAAATTAAATCCTGAGCTTAATGGCAAGCCTGTTATTATTGGCGGCACCTCCGGTAGGGGCGTTGTTTCTTCCTGCAGTTACGAGGCGCGCAAGTTTGGAGTAACCAGTGCCATGCCGGGTGCAAGGGCCCGGCAATTATGTCCGCAAGGTATTTTTATCAAAGGTAATATGCAGCTGTATTCAGAGAATTCGCGCTTGGTTACTCAAATTATTGAAGATGCGGCGCCTTTGGTTGAGAAGGCTTCTATTGATGAGCACTACCTGGATATCACTGGCATGGATAAATACATCTGCGACAGTTTTACCTGGACCAAACAACTCCGACAAAAAATTATTAAAGAATCGGGACTGCCAATTTCCTTTGGACTTTCTACAAACAAATTAGTTTCAAAAATTGCAACCACTGAGTCAAAACCCAACGGTGAATTATTTATTGAACCCGGAAAAGAAAAAGCATTTTTAGCGCCCATGGATGTAAGTAAAATTCCGGGCGTGGGCGATAAAACCTATATGACCTTGTGCAACCTGGGCTTACAAAAAATTGCTACCATCCAAAATATGTCGCCCGAAAAACTGCAGGGTTTAATAGGTGATTACGGGAAATCGCTTTGGCGCAGGGCCAATGGCATAAGCGACAGTGAAGTGGAAACAACCTGGGAACAAAAAAGCATGAGTACCGAACGAACCTTTCATGCAGATACCAACGATAAAAAATTCTTAAAAGAACTGCTGGTAAAAATGGTGGAAGAACTGGGCTTTGATCTCCGTCGCAGCGAAAAGGCCGCGGGCAGTGTGGCTATTAAAATAAGGCATTCTAATTTTGAAACACATACCTTTCAGTGCAGGGTTCCTTATACATCATCCGATCATATTTTACTGCAAAAGGTAAACGAACTGTTTGATAAAAATTACGACAGCCGCGTGATGGTGCGTTTACTGGGTGTTAAATTCTCGTCGCTGGTAGAAGGTACCATACAAATGGATCTGTTTGACGATACGGCCGAGATGATCAATTTGTATCAATCGCTCGATAAAATCAAATTGCGTTTTGGCGATAAAGCCGTGATGCGTTCGGTAGGAGTTAATCCGCCTGATAAAACAAAAAAGGAAAATTAATTTTTTAATAGAAGCGTTGCATAAAAATAATTTAGGTTTAAGTTATTCCGTAAATCATTTTTAGGGCGTGGCCCGAGGGGCCGGGCTGACCCGCTGCAATCTTTTGCAGGAGGCAGGCAAAAGGATTTACGCTTGTTGCACCCCTTCGGGGCATCCCTCACGCAAGTGCAGCTGTAATTAAGTGTTAACTGCACATCAAGCCGTAAGAACATCGGCTGTTTTTTAAATGGCTAAACCAAAAAAATACGAAGCCGGGTAGTTCTTACGACGTTAACTATAAAATGCAGCGGTTTTATTCTTTGATTAATTTTCTAACCGAAGATTTGTCGCCTAAGGTTGTTTTAATAAAATAGATACCCGAACTTAAATTGGAAATAGAAATGTTATTCGAAATTTCCGGATCATTTCCAAGTGATAACGTTTCTGTTATCTGGCCTATAGAGTTAATGATCTCAATTTTGCACTCATTTTTATTTTGGTTATTTAATTTTACGTTGATAAAATCTTTTGCCGGATTTGGAAAAATAGTAAAAGTAGCATCCATATTAAAATCGTTGATACCTGTAATAACAAAATTATTCACCCGTATTTTTGCCTGGGAACTGGTGGAGGATCCTGATACAGAACTGTAGTTTACCGTTAATACGGGCATTTTTTGAGAGGCATGAAAATAGTTATAATCCAGCGCCTTGATATTTAATACAAAAGCACCTGACAAATAATTTAATGTAAATTCATTTCTGATAGTTAGCTGCAATACATTATTAAGCGTTAACCCGCCGGGTAAGATCAACGTTCCTGTTCCCGAAGCCGTTGTAGTAACCGTACCAATACTTGTTCCGGAGGTGCCACCTGTTGCAGACGCACTTCCTGAATAGGTATCTGTATTTGCATAACCATAAGCTGTAGGCCATGCCCAACCCATGGCTGTATTTGTATAGTTGTAACTTAAAGCGGTGTTTTCTGCACCTACTAATTCATATCCGGTTGCTGTGGATTTATAATAGGTGTTGGCACCTGCACCATCCATTTCTACAATGGTTGCTCCTAAATAGCTTGCCCCGTTTGTGGCCGTAGCCACTGTTGTAAAGGTGGTGTTTAAAACATTGCTGTTTTGAGTATAAGAAGAAAAATTCCAAACCTGGTTTGTTCCGGTATTTTTTGGCACAACGCCCACCGAATCGTATTCTTTTCTATTGAACACATCTCCGTATACCGGATCGTTTGCAGGTTTTGTAAGTGATAGTTGAGCTTTGGTTGTAGTAATGGCAATTAGTAGTGTAGATGCTAATAGGTAAATTTTTTTCATATCTGTTTGATTTTAAATTGTAAATGATTAAAAATAGATCAGGAAGATTTTATTGATCCACCTGATCTATTTCATTGAAATTTTATTCTAAGATCAATGTTTAATGATCTTACCTGTTGCCAGGGTTTTATTTTTTTCGATAATTGAGTAGAAATAAACACCTGCTTTTAATTGTTCTAAATTAATTTGTGTGTTGTAGGAATTAAGGTTTGATAATTTTTCAATTTGTCTTCCTGTTACATCTGTGATGATCACATCTGCCTGTTGCAGGTTGATCTTCTCAGAGCTTAAGGTGATCACATTTGTAAATGGATTAGGATAAACCGAAACAGCATTGTTTAAATTATTTTCTTTAATACCAACACCTGCTCCGCTTAACTTGAGAATGAATCCATCAAAGCCACTTGAACTCATATTGAACACAGCAGATGAAGGATCGAAATCGGTAGAGAACATAAATGCGCCACAAGCATATAGATCACCGGTACCCGTTATTGCTAACTCTTCGATAGCATCATAACTCCAGGGCGATAGATTTCCGGCCCATAAAAAATTGCCTGTGTTATCCAATGCCGCTAAAAAGGCATCGTTTGCTCCTGCGCTCGCCATCGTATAAGTACCAGCCGCACTTGGGTCGAAATCAGCATTCTGAAAGAACACACCTGTATAACAAATAGTACCGTTTCCTGAAACTTTGATGTCTTTACAGCAATCGTATGCAGCACTTCCAAATCCTTTGGCAAAGATGTAATTTCCCGAAGCATCGTATTTTGCGACAAAGCAATCCAAACCACCAACGGCTGTTAAGGTACTTGTTGCTGTAGCACTCGGATCAAAATCAACTGTTCCTGCATAAGCACCGGCAATGTGAATATTGCCTGCAGCATCTAAGGCGATGGCGCGTGATTCATCATTAACACTGGTTGATCCAAAGCCGTTCACCCAACCAAAATTTCCGGCAGCATCGAGTTTTAAAAGATAAATGTTAACGGATGATGGTGAAGAGAGACCGCTGTAGCCCATTACACTGGGATCGAAATCCACGTTTCCGGCAAAAGCACCCGTGATGTAAACATTACCGGCCGCATCAGTTGCAGCATCAGAAGTTTGTTCGTAAGAGGCAGAAGAACCAAATTTAGCGCCCCATAAAAAATTGCAGCTGTTATCGAGCTTCACAACAAAGCCATCATCTTGTCCGTTTGAAAACATGGTGTATGTTGTAGCGGCCATTGGATCGAAATCCACTGTGTTTTTAAATAAACCTGTGATGATGATATTTCCTGATGCATCTGCCGTCATAGAGGTTGGCGTTTCCTTATCGTTACCGCCAATGCGCCCGGCAAATACAAAATTACCGCTGTTATCTATTTTGCAAACATACATATCAGGGTAGTTAGTTGATGCAGGCGTTAAGGTAAAGGTCCCGCTACCCGGATCAAAATCCTGAGTGCCATTAAAGGTACCCGTTACAAAAACATTCCCCGAGGCGTCAACGGCTGTTTTAAGGGTTTGTCCCGGAAAAGCCACAGCCCATACTAAATTGCCGTTAGCATCCAGTTTAGATGCATAACCACCGCCACCTGTAACCGATGTCATGGTGAATGTGCCCGCACCCGGATCAAAATCGGTGGTTCCGTCAAAATTACCACAATTGTAAATATTTCCGGCAGCATCGGTTGTAATGCCCATCGTCATATCATTATTAGGACCGGCAATTTGTTTGGCCCATTGAAATCCAAAACTTTGTGCTGATGCGCAAGAAACAATCAGGCTAAGGATGGAAGTAAAAAATAGAGTAGAAGTTTTTTTCATGTTTTATAGTTTAAATTATAAAACAAAGTTGAGAAACGGCTTGTGGCCGTGGAAGGTAATTTTACGCAATCAATAGCGTAATTTTACTGAAAATGAAGTGGGATCTTAATAATAGCCATGGTGCCTGTTCCGGCAGAGGTTTCAAATTTCAATTCGCCATTTACGATCTCTAACCTGGATGACAAACTGTTCATTCCAATTCCTTTTTTAACTTCCTGTTGGTTAAAACCTGTGCCATTGTCTTCAAATATTAGGGATACCGAATCCTGGTGTTTTGAAATAACGAGGGATACAAAACTGGCTTTGCTATGTTTGATCACATTATTTAAAAGCTCCTGCGTGATGCGATACAAGCATACTTCTATTTTTTCGGGAAGACGTTGATCGACATTCACCGTTTCAAAATCATATTTTATATGCTTTGGCGATAAACTTTTGTGCAAAAGATCTTCTAATGAAGGCATTAATCCATACTCTCGCAAGGTTGCCGGCATCATCTGGTAAGCTATGTTTCGTACTTCGCGGGTAGCCTTATCTATTTCATGACTTATCTCCGCAAGGAATGGATCATTCTTTTCCGAATTCTCCACCTTTAATTTGATGGCCGTGAGGTCCTGCACAATACCGTCATGAAGGTCTTTGGCAACACGACTCCTTTCTTTTTCTTCACCTTCAATAACGGCTTCCAATCGTTGTTTTTGACTGGTTATTTTTTGCCGGGTATTCTTGCGCTGGTTAAAAATATAGACCACAAATATGGCAATAAGCATGAGGCCCGAAAAAGACAAGATATAGATCCATTTTTGTTTTTTGATATTTTCTTCAGCGGCTTCTTTTTCTTTTTGGATCTGTTGGGTCTTATATTTTACTTCCACCTCACTGATCTGTTTTTGGTGGTCGGCCAAAAAAGTTTTTCTCTGCAAGGTGTATATCTCATTGTTAAGGTCAATTGCTTCTTTATAGCGACCAACAGCTATTAAATTTTTTGCATGGCGGCTCAGGCCACTTACCAGGTCGCTGATAACGTGCGTATGCCTTAAGTAACGAAGTGCTTCAGCACTCATTTCCAAAGCTTTGTCGGTTTCGCCTCTTTCAGCCAGCAATACTGAGTAGTAGATCAGTTCACCGCATATAGCGCTCGTATCGTTCTTCATCCGGGCATTCTCAATTAAATGGCGGTAAATAGGCTCTGCTTTTTCGGGTTGTTTTAACTCATAATAATTGGTAGCCAGTAACCGATAGGTAATACTAACCGATTCATGCTCTTCCATATGATGCTGTTGCATAATTTGTATGGAAGTGATGAGTGAACGTTCGGCTTCGGCATATTCTTTCTTGTCGATATGAATAGCACCCAGGTTATTGTAACAGGTTGCTTCAATAAACCACAGCCCCGATCGTTTGGCGACTTCAACAGCTTTTTGGAAATGATCGCGTGCCATTTTAGATTCACCCATAAAATAATAGGTAATGCCAAGCATCTTCTTAAATGCTCCGTTCAGGCTATCCAGGTTATTTGCTTCGGCAACAGCTATGCCCTCGTTACCCACGCTGATGGCTTTTAAAAAATCATGACTCCTGCATGCGCGTGTGGTAATTCTTAATTTTACATCGAGTTGTTGTTTAACAGGTAATTGATTTGTATGCAGGTACTTTTCATAAGCGACAATAGCAGCACTGTCGTTTTTTAACTTATCAATTTCTTTGAGTTTGGTTTGTGCATGTACTGCACAAAATGAGAAGAGGAACGTAAAAATTGAAATGCGATGGATTCGGGATGGCATCTTAATTTACGATTTTATGTTTTAGCGCCATGGCAATTAATTTGCCCGTAGTTTGCACATTGAATTTTTGCATCAGGTTTGTTTTCCTTGTTTCCACCGTTCGTGGGCTTAAGAATAACTTTTCGCCAATTTCTTTGGAGGTTAAACCATCGCAAACCAGTTTCAATACTTCCAGTTCTTTATCGGTTAATGCTTCGGTTAAGGTATTTGTAGCAATAGTACTACTTTGCTTTAAACCAACCATTATTTTTTTTGTATCCTCCGATAAATAAATGTTGCCATCCATTACAGTATCAATTGCATTTTGTAATTCGTTGAGTTTACAGTTTTTATGCAGATAACCTTTGGCGCCCTGTTTAATAGATTCTTCGATCAGTTTTTTTTCATCATTCATGGTTAGCATAATGATTGGAATGGAAGTGATCTCAACCAGCTTTTGCAAGGTTACCATACCGTTCCATTCGGGCATTTCCATATCCAAAATGATCAGGTCGGGCATTTTATATAAACAGGCATTATACAACTCTTTCCCATCCGGAAAAGTTTTAACGGTGGTAACGGTATTCAGTGATATCAGGAGATTAGCAATGGCTTTAGCCACGATCTCATGATCATCTGCTAAATAAATTTCTATAGGGCTATTTGTCATAATATGGAACCGGTACGTATTATCAGACTCTAATATAGAGCAAATTAACACATGGATAAATACCCACCAGTACGTATTTCGACGAACATAAAATAAGCTTTTATAAGTACCCGCTAATTCCTATCTTTGTAAAACATTTATAATTAAAAAAGACCTAAAAATGAAAAAAATTACATTATTCATCGCCATCATTCTTTGTGCATTTTTTGTTAACGCTCAGCCACCAGAAGGAAAAGCCAATATTGGCGATACTTACGGAGCAAAAGTTACCGAAGAAGGAGCAGTATCTATTTCTGAATTACCGGCTTTATTAAAGGGAAAAGATACCATTGCCGTAAAAGTAAGAGCTAAAGCGGTTAGTTCCTGCTCTAAAAAAGGCTGCTGGATGAATTTACAGATAGATGATAAGAACACTGCTTTTGTGAAAATGAAAGATTATGGTTTTTTTGTACCAATGGCTATTGAAAATAAAAATGTGATACTGGACGGGATTGCTTTTATCAAAACAACCTCCGTTGCCGAGTTAAAGCATTATGCCGAAGATGGTAAAAAATCTCAGGCCGAGATCGATGCGATCAAAGAACCAAAACAAGAGATCCGTTTGTTAGCAAACGGTATTATGGTTGTGAAGTAACTATCTATTAGATAGTAAATACGTCATACTGAACTTGATTCAGCATCTCATAAGACCCTGGATCGAGTTCAGGGTGACGAAGAATAAAAAAGCCCGATCGTTTTTGCGATCGGGCTTTTTATTAATAAGGTTAAATTGATTTATGCTTTTTTACCAAGCATCAAAAACTCACTCACTTCAATGTCGGTTACAAATCGTTTGATGCCTTCTTTGTCGGTATACGTTCTGTTTTTTAATTTCCCTTCAATAGCGATCTCACTTCCTTTTTGTAAGAATTTCTCTGCTGCCTCTGCATTATTGCCCCAGGCAGTTACATTATGCCAGGTTGTATCTTTCACCCATTCGCCTTTTTGATTTTTGTAAGATTCATTAGTGGCAATATTCAATTTCGCCATTTTCTTGCCTCCTTCTAATGTTTTAATTTCAGGCGCTGTTCCTAAATTGCCAATTAACTGTACGCGGTTTCTCAATGTGTTCATCATGTTTTCTTGTTTTTAAAAATTATTATACTTTCTACAAATTAAATTTTGCCGTTTGATTTTTTGAAGCGCTTCATCATTTCGACGACACAAAGGTAAGTTGAGGGTAAAATATTATTCGGCTGCTAAACACTTGTATTCGAATTTAATCGTTTGTTGTCGAATAATAAAATACGAGAAAGCTTATCTGAAAAGGATCTCAGAGCATTTATGCAATAATTCTTATTGCTTGATTATTTTTTGGAAAATGGCTTTTTCGAGAAGGTTACCGGTTATTTTCAGGAAATAAATGCCGTTTTTAAAGTCACTTAAGTTAATTGCAATATCATTTTTACCGGCTAATATATCCATGTTTTCGGTAACAAATACTTTTCCTGTATAATCCATGATCTGTATCTCAATCTTTCCGTTCTTTGCACTAATACAATCAAAATTAATGTTTGCAGTGGTTGGGTTTGGATGAATAGTTCCGATATAAGTTTCCGGTACATTCGGCGTTTCGATGGTAACAATGTGCTCAGAATATTTATAATGCCCGGTAAAATCGGTTTGTTTTAAACGGTAATAATTAATGGTGTTTCCGGAGAATGTATGATCCTTGTAACCATAATATTTATTTTGAGAAGAATTGCCAGCACCTTTTACAATGGCTATTTCTTTCCAGTAGAGAGCATCATCCGATCTTTCGATCGTAAAATGATCGTTATCTTTTTCTGAGTTAGTGATCCATTCAATTAAATTATGATCGTTCATATTTGCTCCTTTGAACGAGATCAATTCCATTGGAAGCAATGTACATCCAAGCGCAGCGCCGTTACTTAACTGCCAGCTTAATGTAAATGGTGCGCTGGTTGCATTCCAGTTATCCAGGAACAAAATATATTTCTGGCCGGCAATAACATTGATCGCTGATACCCATCCGTTACCATTGGAACCTTCATCCGTATCTGCAGCACCATTACCCAAACCCGTATTACCTCCGGTAGAATTTGCGGCAGTAGCTGCAGAACAACGTAAAGGCGCGCCGGTTGGTGGACACGGAACGCTTGTGTAAGGACCAAAAATAGCCCAGTCGTAATCGGTTGCTGAGCTAGCCGGAGCAATGGTCATGCCTATAGTGCCACTGGCAGAAGGCGAAAAAAAGTACCAATTGGACTGATGTTCGGCCGAGCCGTTTGGCGTTGCCGCATAATCATTCAGGCATCCTAAGTTTCCCAATCCAAGGTTTAGGTCATTGTAGCTGCCCGATCCAAGACTGGTGCCATTAACATTTTGGTTACTACAAATAGTAGCGGCTCCGTTACAATCTTGCTGAACACCATTGGCCGGCGGTGAAGCACAGGTAGTGCAGGCAATAGTTGCTGCCCATCCTGATGCAGTGGTTGCACCATCCGAATAAAATTTAAAGGTAAGACAGCCGGTGGCATTGGTTGTGGTAGCAGTAATGTTACCGGGCGATGCAGAAGTATAAGAAGATCCCAGGATCATTGGAGCAGAAGTAGAATTGCCATTATAAACGGAGAGGTAATCAAAATTATCTTCCAGATCGAAAGATGAAAAAGCAGTTCTGATGCATTGTCCGGGAGTTGATGGACAGAACACAACCGTTTTACTGTCGTTATTCAGGTAATTAGATCCCGATCCTCCCGCATCATAAAACGTGGCGCTACAAACCGTGTAAGTTCCATTGGTCATGTTAACTATTGGTGGTGGTGGCGCTACACATGAAATTGTTGCAACCCAGCCTGCACCAACAACTCCGCCATCCGATCTGAAACGAAAGGTAAGACATCCGGTAGCATTTGATCCCGTTACATTGATCACGCCAGGTGATGTAGTTCCGGCATAGCTTCCAATTTGCGTTGCTGCCGTAGAGTTTCCATCATACACAAAAAGCCGGTCGTAATTAGAACTATAGTTTTCGGTATCCAAAGATGTGAATGTTACACAAATAACCTGACCGGGTGTTGACGGACAAAAGGTAATGGTGTAATCCTGGTTGTTACCGTAATTGCCTGTTCCGCCAGCATCATAAAAGGTGCCTGAGCAGGTGCTTATGGTTCCTCCCTGATTGATGGTATAGGTTTGTCCACTTAGTGACGAGCTAAGAATAATTAAAAAGAATATTTTAAAATATAAATTCACTAATTATTGGGCGTAGTGTATTGGTAATTTATAAGTTAGTTCATCAATAGATAAAAAGGTAACCTTGAAACCATATTTTTCGAAATGCCGTGTAAAACGTTTGTTTTTTTGTCGGAGGTATTCGTATTGCGATATGTCAAAAGCATCTATGGCAAGAGGAGTGCAGTTGCATGCCTCATTTGTGAAAATAAAAGACTGTGTGTAATAGTATTTGATCGTATTGTATTTTACCGTATCGGTTTGTTGTATGGATTGCAGATCCTGAACAGAGTAATGTTGAAGAATTACAGCGTTCTGGTACGGGTCGGGATTTAGAGTCTGTGCAGTGCTATACAAACCGGTCAAATAAAATAACAGGAATAAAAATGTCCTCATTATTAACTTAAGCTTTTTTTAAAATTCCGTATTTTTTTTGGATTCCCAATATTGTTAAATAGCCATCGATGTGATGAGCAGGTTTTTTTTAAGATTTTTTTATAGAATATTCTTCATTGAAAAACTTGGGTTTTAACATTTCGAACCTAAGCTAAAGAAGATGTGATTCCGGAAAGCTTGATAACAAAGGTGCTTGACTTTACGACTAAAAGAAAAGAGGTGAAATGGATCGTTATACCTGTTAAAGCACAAACAAAATTTGTCTGATATCCGGTAACATTACGGTTGAAAAATACGTTAAGAATAAGAACTAAAAGAGTCGAAGCTCTTTAGTTCTTAATGATCTTTTGGATAGCTGTTTCGCCTGAATTCTCAAACGTTACTTTTAATAAATAAATGCCCGAATCACAAGTGTTCAGATCTAAATTTAAAGATTGATAACCTTCTTCCAGGAATTGCTCTTCAGCACGTACGATCTTGCCTGTATTATCATAAACTTCAATGTGTATTTTTCCTTTACTGGTGGTATTCACATCAAATTCTACATTACCTTTTGTTGGGTTAGGACGGGTGTTTGAAACGTAATTGGTTAAGTTAGAATTATCAATCGATATGATATTTGAATATTCTGAACGACCATCTAAATGAACTAATTTTAATCGGTAATAGGTTGTTTTTTCAAAAGGGTTCATATCAAATGCCGAGTAGTATTTTGGACTTTGACTATTCATACTTGCATTTACATCGATCACATTCTCAAAGTCCACACCGTTCCTTGATCTTTCCAATCTAAAGTAACTTGTATTTTTCTCAGAGGCTGTAGCCCATTGGATCAAATTTTTCTCTCCGTCATTCTTGCCAACAAAGGTCAATAATTCAATAGGAAGAATACCAACAGCTGTCCAGTTGGATATGGTATAGTTACAAACGTTACCACTGTTGCCGTCAACCATCAACATATAGGTTTGCCCTATGTTCAATCCGGTTGCTGTTACGGTTCCTGTGGTATTTGTAGCGGGATTAAAGCAATTGGAAACAGATGTAAAACTACTGCAGCATCCTAAGGTTGTTTGGGTTACAGCATATACCTGTGCCTGGATTCCATAGCTAGATGTACAACCGGAAACCGACGTGATAGGGAATGAAACAGAGGTTGTAGTTGCCACAAAATAATACCACGAATTGTTTTCGATAGACCCGCAAAATACACTTGATAGTGGACTGGTTTGATCAGCTGTAAATATGCCTGAGGTGCTACTCGAAAAGGTTCCTACACCTTGTGTAAGGGTAGCCGGACTTGAACAATAATCATTGGTTGTTGGATTACCGCAAGGTCCTGTTGGTGGAGGAGTAGTAACACATACACTAAATGTAGTTGTACTGAAAGAAGTGTTATACGAGAAGATTCTTATGTAATATGTATTGCCAAGGATCAATCCAAAAATGCCACTTGTATTTGGATCGCTACAGGCCAGTGGTGGACCTACGGATCCACAAGAACCGGCGTAGACAGAGTGAAACAGATCGGTATTATTTCCAGCTACATTTGAAACGGTTATACTGTGGCTTGTATTGGTTGCAACAAAGGAATACCAAACATCATCGTCTGCGTTAGCTCCACAGGTGTTTGTTTGAGTGGATGCAGTTGCGCCATATAACGTACCACCGGTTAATGACGTACAGGTTAATCCGGCGTTCACTGTTACTGGGTAAGCACCTGTGCAATTATCATTTGCGGGTGGTGGTGGTGGACAAACAATCGTAAATGTTACGCTACCACCTGCGTTAGTTTCCGGATCCAATAAAATATAATACTGAACACCTGCCGTTAATGATAAGGCGCCTGCGCCTGTTGCTGCGCCTGTAAGATCATCAATACAGGTCCAACCGGTATTGGTGCATCCCGCCGACACCGCTTTGTACTGGTAATCAATGTATGCAAAAGATGAACCTTGTTGAATTACATAATTTCCGGTGGTTGCCGGTGTGAATGTGAATATTTTTTCGCTTCCAGGGGTTGAATAACCGCATGCTGATGTGCTGTATAAACCGCTACCTGCAGTAATATTTGTACTTACTGAAGAGCCGCAGGATACAATATTTGTAACAGATGCGCATGGATCAACAGGGGTTGTGATACAAACACTGAATGTTGTATTAGCATTAGCAGTTGTTCCGTAAGTATAAATTCTTACAAAATAAGTTGTTCCGGCTGTAAGGCCTGATATTAAACTGGTATTGGCATCTTCACAAATAATAGCAGCACTGATAGATCCACAGGAACCTGAATAAACAGAGTGAAAAAGATCCGTATTATTTCCTGCAACATTTGAAATGCTTAAACTATGACTTGTACTTGTAGCAACAAAACTGTACCACACATCATCATCGTCGTAAGTGGGATTACAGGTGGTGGTTTGAGCTGAGGCAGTTGCACCATATAACGTACCACCTGTTTGTGATGTACAGGTGGTTCCAGGGTTTACAGTAAGTGCATAAGCGCCTATACAATTATCATTATTAGGAGCAGGAGGGGGACAAACGACTGTAAATGTTACATTACCACCAGTAGTACTTTCCGGATCAAGTAAAATGTAATAGGCAACGCCAGCAGTTAATGCCATGGCTCCGGTACTGGTTACTGCTCCATCGAGATCATCAATGCAGGTCCAGCCGGTATTGTTACATCCGGCCGACACAGCCTTGTACTGGTAATCAATGTAGTCAAAGGAAGAGCCTTGTTGAATTACAAAGTTCCCGCTGGTTGCCGGTGTAAATGTGAATATTTTTTCATTTCCCGGCACTGAATAACCGCAGGATGATGTACCACTGTAAATACCTGTTCCCGCAGGGATGGTTGTTGCTACGGATGTACCACAAGCGGTAATGTTTGTAACAGAGGAACAAGGATCAACCGGCGTTGTGATGCAAACGCTGAATGTTGTATTGGCATTAACCGTTGTTCCGTAAGTGTAGATCCTTACAAAATAGGTTGTACCTATAGTTAGGCCAGATAGTAAACTTGTATTATTATCTTCGCAAATAATTGCAGCACTTATAGATCCACAGGAACCCGAATATACTGAGTGATAAAGATCCGTATTATTTCCGGCAACGTTTGAAATGGCTAAGCTATGGGTTGTAGCAGTTGCTACAAAACTGTACCACACATCATCATCATCATAGGTTGGAGCGCAGGTAGTGGTTTGTGCCGAAGCACTAGAGTTCAATAATGTTCCACCTGTTTGTGAGGTACAGGTTATTCCTGAGTTCACAGTAAGTACATAAGCTCCGGTACATTCATCATTAGCAGGTGGTGGTGGTGGTATATTTACACATACGCTGAAGGTTCCTGTACCTCCACCATTAGCGTTACTATATACTCTTACAAAATAAGTTGTACCTATTGTTAAACCTGCAATGGATGAGGATTCTGCAGTACCGCCTGTCGTATTGTTAATACAGCTATGAGAAATTAAACTGCCGCAGGGTCCTGTGAAAACTTCAAAAACTGCATTGTTCATTGTGCCGGGCGTTACGGTAATAGATTGAGTAGTTGCTGATGCAACGAATGAGAACCATACATCATCATCTGCATTTCCTGTACAACCCGCTTGTGATTGAGAAGCGTTTGTTGAAGTAGCACTGGTAGAGGATGCACATAAGGTATTTGAGTTGACAGAAAGTACAAAAGCTCCTGAACAATTATCATTGGTTGGTGGAATGATCGCTGCAGCACACAAACCAAAAGTTCCATTGTTATCATTCCCAAATTCCCAGCATCTGATATATAACGTTGCGCCAGCTGTTTGCCCGGTAAGAGCTATGGCAGGCATACTGCCCACCACATCATCACTACAACTGATCAAAGTTAACGCGCCACACGGTGTGCCCGAATAGATAGCCATTCCACCATCGGTTATAGCACCGGTTTGGGTACTAAATGTAATAGAGCCACTTACCGGTACCGTAACTGAAAACCATACATCGCCACCTGAATACGACGCGCAACCCGGAGCGGGAATTGTACCGCAGGTTGACGCAGTTGCTCCTGCATTGGTAAATGTGGTAAAGGAACATGCTGCACCGGCAACTATCGGAGTAGCACCTGACGGATCGTCGTTGGATGGCGGTGGTGGCGGAGTTAATACACAAACGCTGAAGGTGGTATTTTGGCCGCCCGTACCTGTGTATGTATATACTCTTACATAATACACATTACCAACTGTTAATCCTGATACCGTACTGATATTAGGATCGCTGCACACTAATGGAGTACCAAGAGAACCGCAGGTTCCGGCGTATACCGAATGCGCCATGTCAGTTACAGAACCTGCAACATTGGTAATGCTTACAGAGTGACTGGTTGAAGTAGCTGTGAAGCTATACCAAACATCATCATCAGCTGTACCCGTACATGTATTTGCATTTGTAGAAGTGGTAGCTCCCAGAACAGTTCCGCCTGATGAGGTTGTACAAATACTACTGGAGTTTACAGTGAGAACAGTTGCGCCTGTACAATTATCATTTGCCGGTGCAGTTACCGGACCTGTAATACAAAGCGTGGTCAAAGTCATATCGTTATTTCCTCCAACATTTACAATTCTTACAATATAATTTGTGCCATTTGTCAAACCAGTTGCATTTAATGTTTCTGTATCAGTTCCATTAGCATTTGTAGTATTGTCGCAACCAATTACAGCTCCTCCACAGGCACTCAATAATTCAATAGCAACATTTCTGTTATTTGCGGTTGCAACAATAGTTGCAGTAGTTCCTGTAGAAGTAAAAACATACCACGCTTCTCTTACAACTGCGGCCGTACAAACATTTGCGTTTCCGTCAATAGTAGCATCTGTAATATTAGCAGAAGATGTGCATGAACCATTGGTAGTTACACTGGTTGCTCCTGCACATGTTGTGCCTTGCGAAAATGAATAATTTACTAATACTAAAAAAAGTAAAGAAAAAAAGATATGCTTTAGATACCTGTAATTTAAAAGCAGATTCATAATGAATAAGATAATGATGTATAGAAATGATTAATTGTAACTAATAATGGAGCTACTTTTTATGTTATACTTTTTCCAAAAGTCTTCCATTTCTTTTGGGTGTAATAATTGATTATGGATGATGGTAAATGTTTTTTGTACAGTATCAATTTCGCTTGAAATTACTTTTGCGTTCCATCCGCGTAATTCTCTTTTCAAATCCCTGATGGAAGTTGAAGAATAACCCGTAGTATTTATTACCAATGTTTTTGTGCTGGTACTTAAAGTATTTTGAAAACGTTGGTTTTCATCAGCCGCCGAATTACCGGTTTGAGCGTAAATGAAATGAGTGAACAGAAAAAGACAAGTAACTAAAAGTGCTTTCATTTATTGATTATTAAGTAAACCTTAATTCTAAGGTACCAAAATATTATTATTATCAAATGATTTTGGTCTAAAAACAAGACGTCTTTTAACAATAAATCCTCCTTAAATAGGGTATATTAATTTCACTCATTAAAACCGTAATTTCGCTCATTCTTATTATAATTTCGCTAATAGATAAAGGAACTTAAGTAAAATAAAGTTTTTAACATACCATCAGAAATGCAGCAAGAAATTCAGCTTATTATCAATAAATGATCAGTATAAAATTGGCTATTGATTTTTATTCCCAATAACAACTTTAGTATTTTCAGAAAATGAATTTCCTGCTGTTATGTTTACAATATAAGTTCCGGAAGAGAAATTATTTATATTGATGTATGTGTTGTCAATAGCTTGTGTAAGATCGATTTTTTGCTGGTAAACAGATCTTCCAAAAATATCTTTTATTTCAAGCATGGCTTCTTTTTCTCCCGGAACAACTAATTTCACATACAATTCGCCTGATGCCGGATTTGGATATACTATAAACGTTTCTTGCTTAGAAGTTTTATTTTCTACAGATATGACTGCACTATACTCATATGTATAATCCAGATCAATCATTTTTAATCTATAATAAGTTATAGGATTAAAAGGATTGAAATCGAGGTAATTATAGTTATTAAAGGATGAAAGATTTCCGATAGGATTAACCGTAGTGATCTTCGTAAAGTTTGTTCCATCTTCTGAACTCTCTAGTTCGTAGTGTCTGAAATTAGTTTCTATAGCAGATTTCCAGTAGATCAAATTATATGAACCATCATTGATGCCTGTGAAAGATATGAGTTCAACCGGCAGAGGTGCATTTCCCTGTATGGTTGCCATTTTTGAAAAACCAGACATTGCCTGTCTGACAACTGCAGTCGGAGGACTTGATACACAATTTCCACTCAATGACCATGATGGAGCAGCAGAAGAACTTTTTGCTATAGAGAATCCCGCACTGGTAGTTGTATAATTTGTATTATATAGGGTGAGATCATATAATCCTGTACTTGGTGATGAGGCATCAATACTCCAGTATCCATTATTCAAATAAGGATCGTTGTATGTTGTGCTGCACTCACTCCAGTTTGGTGCCGCGGGTTGCACCCAAGCACCACCCCAGGCATCAAATCTTGCCAATAAATTTATAGCTCCTGCTGCTGCGGCACTTGTGAAATTAATGTTTGCTCTTTGGTATCCGCGAGTGTCATTACCCACCGGAAAATCGAAAGAACCGGTTGCACCAGCTGCTAAATGCCTTCTTAAATTTCCTTCAACATAACTTGATGAATTGCCGGTATTAACAGCAGCCGGATTAGTATTAGTAATCGTTACTTCCTGACTATTTGGTGTAATGATCTTTCCGGCCGTTAAAGTTAATACACCACTTGTACCCAATATCATGTTTGGTGCATTGGTTGTAGATAAGATAACTCCGGTTCCTGTGTTATTTAAAACAACGTTATTCAAAGTAAGTGCAGGCGTAGCCGAATTCATGTTTGGATTATAGGATTGCGAAGCTGTTCCTTTGAACGTGATAGTAGAGCCCGCAGTATTTATAAAAGTGGTTGCTCCCGATGAGTTATTGAAATTACCTGCAATGGAAAGGTTATTTCCATTCAGATTAAATATACTGGTAACATTACTGGTTGTTAAATTTCCTTTCAGCTCGATACTGGTGTTTGCCAATAATGTACAGTTTCCACCACCAGCAGCATCAGTTATCACAACGTTACCAAATGTACTCGAACCACTTAAGGTGCCATTTAAGGTATGAGTTGCATTATCAGTAAATGTTATCGTTGAAGTCGCGTCTGCTACGATCGATCCATTATTGGTTATGTTTCCGCAAACATTTAATACAGCATTTGGACCAAGTGTTAAAATAGCACCCGGATCTATCGTCAGGTTATTAACCGTTATAGTTCCCATAGTTGACGAAATAAGCGGTTGAAAAGATGAAGATGTAGAAATAACGGCATCTACTCCACATGCTGGAGCAGTACACCCTCCCCAGTTCACAACAGAGGTCCAGGTACTGGTATTAGCACCTCCTGTCCATGTAACCGTAGTTGGTGGTGTATAATTGATAACACCGGCTCCTGCGCCGCTTAGGTCTAATGAAAAACCGGCCGTACTGTTACTATAATTTTCGATCAAAAGCATGTATTGTTCACCGGCAACTACAGCCACCGTATTTTCATACGCATCATCATAAGCGTTATTGTAACCCGGAGGCGCATCCCCTCCAGTTCCAACACCGGTAACACCGTATCCACTATAATTACATCTTATCGAACCTGCACCTCCGCCTGATGTAATTGAAGAACAAGATACCGAACCGGTTCCGGCAGTTTTCCATAATACAAAATCGTAATCTGTTTCGGTACCCGGGCTGGCTGCATTGTAATCATTTGGAATGATGGAGAAATTTAAATTACCGGCATTTTGAATATTAATGGTATACCAAACCGAGCCCCTTTCACCGGAAGTACAATTTCCGGCGCCGTTATCATCACAGGTAAATCCTATTCCCTGAAATCCGGGATTACCAATGCTGATAGAAGAATTGCAGGCAAGAATAGTACTTGAACAGGTTTGGCCGCTTGATGATGGATATGCGGATGTGGATTCTACAACAGTTATGGCAAAGGTACCAACTAAAGAGTTTTCTCCATCAACTGCTATACGATAAGTTGCACCATTCGTAAGGCCGGTTAATGATAATTCGGAAAGCAAAACAGGCGTTGAACCGCAGGCAGCTGCATCTCTGTTGCAAGCACCTGTTATCAGGGTCATGCCGGCTCCGCAGGCACCTGAGTAAACTGCAATTTGCGTATTTAATAAAGTACCGGGAGCAGTTCTTATTTTTACATTACCGCTAGCTGGTGCTGTGAATGAGAACCACACGGTGTTTGCATTACCACCTGTCCAGCAAGCCGGGGTTGCAGGTTCGCCACTATTTCCTGAACAGTTATTGTCACCTGAAGCTATTGTTCCTAAAGGAATTCCTACCGCATTACATGGCAGATCATTTGAAGGAGTAGAGGGAGTAGTGAACGTGTATGTAGAACATCCTGAAGCACTTCCCGCAGAATTAGTAGGAACAACTCTCCAGTAATATACTGTATTGGAGCTTAAACCGCTCACGCTGTAGCTTGTAACGTTGCCAACAGCAGTACCGTTTACCATATTTGTTGGTGGGTTATTGGTGCCCACAAATAAACTATATCCGGTAGCTGCATTGCCGCAACTAGCGGTTGGGGCGGTCCAGGTTAAATTAGTTGTTGCTGTAAGCGGACAGGGCATTGTAGATCCATCAACAGGTGTGATAGCACCGCTGATACAGTTAGGCGGTGAAGCAGTTGCTGTAAATGAAAAAGTAGAGCATCCCGTCGCCGTTAGTGTGCCGTTTCTTGGAACTATTCTCCAGGCATAAGTAGTTCCTGCAGTTAATGCACCCGTGGGATAAGTAGTTCCTGCTTGTGAACTCGAAACCAAGGTAGTAGCAGTTGCCCCCGAATTAAAATATACATCGTACGTAACAGTACCACAGCTTGGTGTGGATATTGCCGACCATGATAAAGTTTGTGATACGGGGCATACTGTGGTGCTATTTGCCGGTAGGCTGTAAGTTGCACATGAAGGTGTTGTAGGACTACAGTTTCCCGAGATTATAATATCATCAATTCTGTTGTAACCTGCAGCAATAACAGTCCCGCCGCCTTCATCGGTATTACTGGTCATGATCCACCTTAAGAACACCTGCGTCTGGTTATCGCAAGCGGCAGGAAGGGCAAGATTATTAAGTACACCACCAGTAAAATTATCCTGAACAGTTATGTTACCTCCTGTAACTATGGTCCACGCTCCGGCACCTATTCTATATTCCAGTCTAAAATCTCTTGGCCCGTCGTTATTTTCACTTCTTTGTTTTGAAGATACAGTGATACCTGTATAACCTGTTGATACAAAATCTACCATCCAGTATTTTGTCCCGTTTCCTGCATCCCATCCACTTGCCTCGGCGCATCTGGTGGTTGCGCCGCCATTGGCGAAACTTATAGCACCTGTTCCAACAGTGCTGATGGCTTTTGCTGCATTCGCAGCAATCCCACCATCTGCAGTTGCATTATCGGGGTTGTTCGGAAAATTCCAGTTTACAAGTGTAGTTTGGGAAATTGTAACTAATGAGATACAGCTGCAAAAAGTAAGGATGAGTGCTTTAAGTACGTTTAGATTCATGCGATGTAAGTTTAATTAGAAAAAATATGTTTTACTCAGTTTCAACTGGAGTTGACAGATCAGTAGAATTTGTAAGTTTAAATTCGCCGTCATAAATAAAATCGCTCATTGGAGTTGCATTTTTTTGCAGTTTACCTTCGATGATATTTTTTTCTAGAATCCTTTTGGTCAATACTTCAAAATACCCTGAAGTATTATTTAGAGTTGCGGTAGTTGCGGCGCAAACCTGTTTAATATAAGCACCTGTAGCAGGAACGTTATAAGTAATTGCAGGATTAATTTTAATAAGGTATTTATTGTATGTAGTAGAGGCCACCAGAACTGATTGCCCTGTTTGTGCACTAAATTGAAGTGAAATACATAAAAAACCTAGAAGTAGTAATTTTTTCATGGGCAGTACAGTGTTTAGTTCGATAAGATTGAAGCAAAAAAAATGCCGCTTTTTTAAATGTCAATCAAATGTAAGTTATTAGTAAATATAGTGATTTGCTTCTCCTGATCCCAATGTTATCAGATACCTAAATTAGGGTAGGTGGTTAAACAGTCAATTAAAAATGGGTTTTAGTCTAATTAAAACAATCTTTAGTCGATACACCTAACCCAGATAAATGAGTGAGCTGCTATAATTATTGAGTGAGCTCTAAAAAAATAATTAAATAACTTACATATGTAAGATTTATCTGAATTTTGCTCTTAAAACAACAGCACAAATAACAGAGGTGATGGTACCAAGAAATATGTTCTTAAAAACAATACTAGTACACTCTTTGAATAAAGTTACCTGTTCCATCTCTTTTTTGATTAGGTCAGGGATCTGAGCTTCTGTAATTTTCAAATGTCCGTTTTTGATCTGTGTTTTAGCTAATTCAAAACCGTAGTTCTGAATAAAACTAATCTTATAAGCTTTAAAATCCAATGTGAAAAATATAGATTGAAAAATAACAAGAATGATCGTACTGAAAATAATAAACTTCAGCCCTTCTTTCACAGCATCTTTGCCTCCAATATTATTATTGTAAATTGTTTTTTTACTGTAAAGCATTGCAGCCACACAAAACGGGATGATCAGTAACCAGCCAATAATAGTTACTTTATTGATATGTTGGGTAAAACCGCCATAAAAAGTAGCGCAGGTAGCAACAATAACAAGTATGCTATATACTACCGGAAATAGAAAAGTTTTAATGTTCATGAATTTCAGATTTTAGTTCAGATATTTTATCTGTTCATTCCAATTAAAAACTCTTCGTTAGATCGTGTTTTACTTAACTGGTTCAATAAGAATTCCATTGCTTCTACTGGGTTCATATCTGATAAATGTTTTCTTAACACCCACAAACGTTGCAGGGTTTCTTTATCTAATAACAGGTCATCTCTACGGGTGGATGATGAGGCCAGGTCAACAGCAGGGAAGATACGGCGATTTGCTATTTTTCTATCCAATTGTAATTCCATGTTACCGGTTCCTTTGAACTCTTCAAAAATAACTTCGTCCATTTTTGAGCCTGTTTCAGTTAAAGCCGTTGCAATGATAGTTAAAGAACCTCCGCCTTCAATTTTACGCGCGGCACCAAAAAAGCGTTTTGGTTTTTGTAATGCATTTGCTTCCACACCACCTGATAATACTTTTCCGCTTGATGGGGCAACTGTATTATAAGCACGTGCCATACGGGTGATACTATCTAATAAAATAACTACGTCATGTCCGCACTCAACCATACGTTTTGCTTTTTCTAAAACAATGTTGGCAATTTTTACATGTTTTTCTGCTGGCTCATCAAATGTTGATGATACAACTTCTGCTTTTACGCTACGTGCCATGTCAGTTACCTCTTCCGGACGCTCATCAATTAATAAAATAATTAAATACACCTCAGGATGATTATAAGCAATAGCATTGGCAATATCTTTTAACAGAACAGTTTTACCTGTTTTTGGTTGAGCTACAATTAAACCACGTTGTCCTTTACCAATAGGTGCAAACATATCAATGATACGCGTGCTGTTGTTTTGTAAAGGGTGACCGGTTAATTTTAATTTTTCTGATGGAAATAAAGGCGTTAAATAATCAAAGGGAACACGATCTCTGATATAAGAAGGCTCGCGGCCATTGATCTCTTCTACTTTTACTAAAGGAAAAAATTTCTCTCCGTCCTTTGGCGGACGAATTCCTCCACGCACAACATCACCTGTTTTTAGCCCAAATAATTTTACCTGTGCCTGTGATACATAAATATCATCCGGAGAACTTAAATAATTATAATCGGAACTTCTTAAGAAACCATAACCATCAGGCATCATTTCCAATACACCTTCACCAATAGCTATACCATCAAAATTATAGTAAACACGCTCAGGCTTTGGTAAATGTTTATGTTCGTTCTCCTTAGCATCTTTGGCATCATGCATTTCCATGCCATCCGGTGTTTGTGGTTTTTCTTCTGCTTCAATGTTAATGGCAAGATCGTTATTAACTACAGGTTTTGATTCTGTGTTATCAGTGTTTGCTGATTGATGTTGTTGCTGTGGCTTTTGGTGATTGTGAACCGGTACTTTACGAACCTGTTCTTCTCTTTTTTCAAATTTAGGCTTATCGTCTTTTACTGTGGTTGTAGTATTAACAACCGACTTTTCTTCCACAGCTTCAAATAACGTTTTTTCAACTTTTGCCTCACCTTCAACGGGTTTTTGAATGCGCGGCTTTTTTGCTTTTGCTTCCGGATTTGCAGCATCTTTTACAGGAGCTGATTTTTTAGAGAACTGGCTTACGAGTTTAGCCGCTAATTCTTTATCGGCTTCCTGTGCATCAATAATCTTCAAAACCATATCAGCTTTCGCTAATCCTTTTGAATCTATACCAAATTGCTTGCAAATGTCTTTTAGCTGAGGCAAAGCTCTGCTACTTAAATCTAATACTTCAAACATAGTTATGTTTAATAAGGGGAATAATAAAAAGAGTTTTTGTTATTTAATAGCTTGTGATTTTATTACTACAAGAAAATGCAGTAATTGTTTTGATGATACAAGTATAAGCATAAATTTTATATTACAAAATATTTTAAAGTATATTTTTGTAACCAAAATACACTATGTTTTGTTAAATAAAATATCTTTGTTGCATGAGTAAATTTTTGATAGTTGGTTTAGGAAATATCGGAGACGAGTATGCTCATACGCGCCATAACATTGGCTTTGAAGTGCTGGATCATCTGGCTAAAGAAAATGATCTTAAATTCAAATCAGATAGGTTGGCTGATGTTGCCGAATTTAAATATAAAGGTAAACAACTCATCTTGATTAAACCAACCACTTATATGAATTTAAGTGGCAAGGCTTTAAATTACTGGATGCAATCTGAAAAGATAGATATTGAAAATGTACTTGTGATTGTTGATGAGTTAGCCCTACCATTTGGTAAAATCAGATTAGGACCAAAAGGCAGTGATGGTGGGCATAATGGATTAAAAAACATTCAGGAAATATTGGGTACAACGAGTTACCCACGTTTACGCTTTGGGATCAGTAGCGAATTTAATAAAGGTGCACAGGTAAATTATGTGTTGGGTAAATGGAACGATGAAGAGAAAAAAACACTGAACGAGCGTGTGAAAATTGCCGCTGATGCTATTAAAGCCTTTGCGTTTATTGGTTTAGCTCGCTGCATGAATGAGTTTAATACGAAGTAATATTTCGTTTTCCATCTTCCCTTATCCATTTTCCATTCTAGATTTGGTATCTAGCCAAAGGAGTAGTTTCCAATCCACAAAATTCTTTCTTCAAAAATTTATAGTACCCTGTTATAGCTATCATAGCTGCATTATCTGTGCAGTATTCAAATTTGGGAATAAAGGTTTGCCATTGATGTTTTTTTCCTAAAGCTTCTAACTCGCTTCTTAACCCCGAATTTGCTGATACGCCACCGGCTATAGCAATGTGTTTGATGTTGGTTTCTTTAGTAACAGCCAGTAAATTTTTCAATAGATACTTAATCAAATGTGCCTGGTACGAAGCGCAAATATCATTCAGGTTTTCAGTAATGAAATTTGAATTCAATTTTGTTTGTTCCTGTATGAAATATAAGAATGCCGTTTTTACACCACTAAAACTATAGTTGTTATTTTTTAAATGTGGTGTCGGAAATTTATATTTTGATGCATCACCTAGCTTAGCATATTTGTCTATCAATGGTCCGCCGGGATATGGTAATCCCAATATTTTAGCAGCTTTATCAAAAGCTTCGCCAACGGCATCATCCTCTGTTTCTGCTAATAATTCAAAGGTTAAATGATCAGTTATTTTTACAATTTGCGTGTGCCCACCACTTACCGTTAAACATAAGAATGGGAATTCCGGTTGCGGTATTTTATTTTTTTCACTAATAAAATGAGCTAAGATATGCCCCTGCATGTGATTTACCTCTATCAACGGAATACGCAATGCCAGCGACAGAGATTTTGCAAATGATAAGCCAACCAATAAACTTCCGCTTAATCCCGGGCCACGGGTTACTGCAATACCGCTTAATTGATCCAATGTAATACCGGCTTTTTTTAATGCAGCATCAACCACCGGAACAATGTTTTTTTGATGATCCCTGCTTGCGAGTTCAGGTATTACACCGCCGTATTGCTCATGAATACTTTGATTGGCAGTAATATTGGATAATAACAAATTGTTTTTGAGCACCGCACAAGAGGTGTCATCACAGCTCGATTCTATCCCTAAAATATAGATATCTTTTGTATGATTTAGGTCTTGTGGCATAATATTATCAAGGGTATTACGTAAAAATCTTAATGATTATTAACGTACTTAGTTTGGGTTATTTCGTTATTTTTATACACTATGAGTAAATTGGGCAAAATTACAAGAATAATATGGAAAACAATACTGTTTTCCCTGTTACTTATTGTGGTTTTTGTAGATGTGATGTATGTAACCGTTCAAACAGAGGCATTTCAAACCTGGGCGGCCAAAAAAGTAACCGCATATTTAAGCCGCGAGTTAAATGCTAAAGTGGATATTGAACGACTTAAGATATCCCTAATCAGTAATGTTACACTGCAAGGCGTTTTTTTAAGCGATAAGCATAATGATACCCTGGTTTATGGTAAAAGCATTACCGTTGATGTAAGCGGATTTAATTTTGATAAAAAGAAACTTAACCTGGATGAAGTTAAATTATCTGATATAAAAGTTAAACTTCTAAAGTACAAGAATGAAGACGATTGGAACTTTCAATACCTGGCAGATTATTTTACTTCAACAGATACATTGCCCAATGATACTACACCTTCTCCATGGAAGATCAAATACGGAGCGTTAAAATTAAATAATGTTGATTTTACCTATCGTCTTTTAAGAGATACGGATAAGGTGGTGCGTAACATGAATTTCAATCACATTCATGTATCACATGCTTATGGCACTTTAACTGATATTAGTTTTAAAGGCGATACCATTGGCGCACAAATTACCGGATTGAGTGCTGTTGAGCATTGCGGACTCGAATTAAAGAACTTAACCACTAAAGCCAGGATCTCATCAACCGAATTGCGTTGCGATAGTATTTATTTAAAAACTGCTAACAGCCTTGTTAAAGGCCGGTTGAGTTTTAAGTACGATCACTGGGAAGATTATCTTGATTTTATTAATAAAGTTTATATCAAGGGAAGATTAAAAGACAGTACTTACGTTAACTTTAAAGACATTGCTTATTTTGCTGAAGAACTAAATGGTTTTCATGAAGTTTTAGTTGTTAAAGGAAAAGTACGGGGTTTCGTAAATGATCTGAGCGGAACAGAAATGATGATCAGCTACCGCAGTAGTACGCAATTTATTGGCGATATGAGTATTACAGGACTGCCTGATATTGATAAGTCATTTATTCATTTCGATGCCGAAAAATTATCAACTTCAAAAGCCGACCTTGAAAAATTTCCGATCCCGCCATTTGATAAATCCACTTATTTAAGTTTACCTAAAGAAATAGGAAAATTAGGTGTTATTTCTTATAAAGGAAAGTTTGATGGTTTCATAAATAATTTTGCAACCTATGGTACCTTTAAAACAGATGTAGGAAATATTAAAACAGACCTTCAGGTAAACAATACAAACAAATCCAAATTAATTGAATATTCAGGCTCTATTGCAACCACCAATTTTAATTTATCAAAGTTATTTCCGGATGTGAAATTTGTTGGCCCTATCTCATTGTCCACAAAAATAAAAGGTAGGGGACTTACACAGAAAGAGCTGGATGCTACTTTTGATGGCGTTGTTCAGTCAATAACATACAATAAGTATCAGTATGATAATGTAAAGATAGATGGACAATTTAAAAAACAGATCTTCACTGGAAATGTAGCGAGTAAGGATAGCAGCGCTAATTTCGATTTTAACGGGACCATTGATTTTACTGACAAAGTTCCCAAAATGGATTTTATTTCCACCATCAATAACTTTGATCTGCAGAAAACCAATTTTGCAACTTCCCAATTAAACGGGAAGGTCTCTTCTCAGATATTGATCAATTTAAATGGTAACAGCATTGATAATTTAAGTGGCCTCATTAATTTTGATAACACGATCTATCGAACAGAAAATAAAACTTTAAAACTGAGTAGTTTTAATTTGGAACTTGATCAGGCAACTGCTTATAAAAATATCAAGTTAAACTCAAGTATTGCTAATATTGAATTAAAAGGAAGGTATAATTTAAGTACACTTCCGGCGGCATTTACACAATACCTCAATGAATACTTCCCAACCTTTGTAAAATCTCGCACACGTTACATTTATACTGATGAGGCGGAGCTGAATATTAAAATTAAGAACTTTGCTGTTGTTAATGAGTTGTTTCTGAAAGATCTGATGATAAGTCAGAATACAATGATCCAGGGTTCGTTTGACGCGTCCATTAATTATTTGAACCTTCGAACGAATAGTGATGTGATACAGTATTCAGGAATTAAATTCAGGGAAAATAACATTGAAGTAAACTCTTTGCCTCATGGTGTAGCTATAACATACAAAGCCAAAGCCATTAATGTGTCGGATAGTTTTGCTTTTAAAAATCCAGCATTTGTATTTACAGCTAATGATAAGACCACTGATTTTAATTTGAACTGGGATAATTTGTTGAGCCCAAAAAATGCAGGAGTAATAACCGGAAAAGCACAATTTGATAACAGCAGTGCCACCGTTTTATTCGATAAAATAAAATACACGGTTGAAGATAGTGTTTGGCAGATCGTGAAAGCCAACCCGGTTATAATAGATACGTCAGGCACGGTAAGTATTAATTCTTTAACTTTTTACAATCAAAATCAGTTGATCACTCTTGATGGAAAACTATCAAAAAAGAGCGAAGATAAATTCGATGTTTTCATTCAAAATTTTAGATTATCACAGCTAAATCCTTTTCTTGAAGACTCAAAAGTTACTATTGATGGAAGCTTAACAGGCAACACCAGCGTGTATGGTTTGTTTGGTAAATCTTTGATATCAAGTGATATTACATTCAAAGAATTTAAATTCAATAACAAACTTATAGGTTATGGTGAAATAAAAAGCGAATACAATCCTGAAAAAGAATATGTGAATATTAATGGCTTTTCGGCATTTGCAAAAGACTTTGATGGAAATAATTTAAAGAATATCGAATTTCAGGGCTACTATTATCCTAAAAAGAAAGAGGAAAATATTGATATTACCTTTAAGGCAGAACCCTTCGACCTTTCTTTGCTTCAGCCTTATCTCAAAGATATTTTAACCTTTAAGGTGGGTTTCCTGACGGGAAATGGTAAGGTCACAGGAACACTGGACAACCCACAGATAAATGCCAAATTGAAATTCTTTAAATGTATAATGATCGTGGATTTTCTGAATGTACAGTATTCGGTAAGTGGGTATGTTGATATTATGCCGAAGCAGATAAATTTTGAAAATATCGAGATCCGTGATAAAATGGGTAATGTTGGAAGTGTATACGGCAATATATTTCATAATAACTTTAAGGATATGCGTATTGACTTTGACGTTAATACGAATAAACTAATGGTACTTAATACTACCGCTGCCAATAACCCTGCATATTATGGCACAGCCTATGCTTCCGGAAATGCAGGTATTTATGGCTTTTTGGAAGACATAAAAATGGAACTGAATTTAAAGACCAACGGAGGAACTTATTTTTATATTCCTTTGGATGGTCCGTCGGAAATTGGGAGTAATGATTTTATAAGATTTGTTACAAAAGATACTATTAAAACCGTTGTTAAAAATACGCGCTCTAACTTTTCATTGGATTTCAATTTGGAGGCAACCAGAGATGCAGAGGTGCAGTTGATCTTTGATGAAAAATCAGGTGATGTGATTAAGGCAAGGGGTGATGGTAACTTGAATTTGAAAATAAATTCAAAAGGCAAGTTTGATATGTACGGCGACTATGTGCTTGCAAGCGGTGACTATTTATTTACGTTGGAAGATTTTGTGACCAAAAAATTTGAGATCCAAAAGGGAAGTTCTATCAAATGGAATGGTAACGTGTATAAAGCCAATATTGATATTGTAGCTAACTACAAACAGCGCGCATCCATCAAGCCATTATTTCCAAATGATTCATTAAATAATTACAACAAACGCTTTCCTGTGGATTGTAAATTATACATGAGGGATAAATTAACGTCTCCAAACATTTCATTTGGAATAGAGTTGCCAACTATAGATGAAACCACACGCTCAGCCATCAGGAGTATTTTGAGCGACGAAAATGAAATGAATCGGCAGGTGTTTGCCTTATTGCTTTTACGGAGTTTCATAACGCCCGTATCGGTTTCTGGTGGAGGCGGTATTAGTGCAGGTGGAGCAGCTGCGGCAACAGGCTCAGAAATGTTGAGTAATAAAATGAGTAACTGGTTAAATGGCGTTACCAAAGATGTTGACATTGGTGTAAATTACAGACCGGGAGGTACGTTAAGCAGCGATGAGTTGGATCTGGCTCTTTCCAAGCAATTATTTAATAACCGTTTGGTAATTGACGGAAATTTTGGTGTAGCCAGTAACAATAATGCGCCATCCAGTACTACTCAAAAAAGTAATAATACCAGTAACTTAATTGGTGATGTAACCTTGGAATATAAATTAACAGAGTCGGGGAGATATAGGGTAAAAGCATTCAACCGGAGTAATGATAATGTAGAGATAGCAACAACCGGAGGATCATTTACTCAAGGCGTAGGTATATTTTACAGGGAAGAATATGAAAATCTAAGTGAGCTATACAAACGTTACCTGGATAAATTCAGAAAGAAAAAAGCGCCTGTAAAGTAATTCTGCTACTTTACATCAATAATAAATTGTTTTACTTCCGAAGTGTCGCGGTATTTAATTAAGGTAAAATTCACAATAGTTTTGCCTTTTTCCAGAGCCACAAAATTAAAATCAACACCTTTTTCATTACCTCTGAATACCGATCCATAATAATCAAGTACCTTACCATCAAACTTATTGTCTATCTGCCACATATATCCGGTTGTATGATCTTCGGGTAACGTGATCCTGAATTTTTCCCCTTTTGGGATTTCGTTTGCTAAAGGAGACACTTTGTCAGCCTGCCTGTATGAGCAGTTTAGGGTAAATAAAGCTAAAAAACTGAGTAATATATAGGTTTTCATAAGATTAATTTTTGTGTGATTATTGTTTTCCTTGGTAATTGTGTGTTTTAGAAGCGTTGTGTTTTACAAATATAGCGGCCTTGCCTGTACCTTTTCATATTTTACATATTTTAACAGCGAATAATTCCGTAGATTTATCTTGGCATAAGGTTTGAATTTACTAGAGTATGAAAACAATTAAGCATATCGCAATTATTACAACTGCCGCTGTATCTATTGTAGCCTTATGTTCGGCAGTAAAGATCGTTTCATCTGAAGAAAAATTGGAACAAGTTTTACCACAAAATACACCTAAAAAAGAATTACCGCTAAAACCAAACGAAGCTTTTAAAGAAGGCGAGATCTTGTCATACCGTTTACACTACGGTGTAATGGATGCTGGAGTTATTGTAATGGAAGTAAAGCCTGATCTTCTTGAAGTAGGTGGAAGAAAAGTCTACCACGTTGTTGGAAACGGCTATTCTAAAGGCACATTCGATTGGTTCTTTAAAGTGCGCGATCGTTACGAAACATTTATTGATAAAGATGCTATGTTGCCCTGGATGTTTGTTCGCAGAGTATACGAAGGCGGTGTAACCATCAATCAGGATTATACATTTAACCACTACACAAACAAAGTGGATGTTGGTGGAGGCGAGAAAGTAGATATTCCGCAGGGAACACAGGATATGATCTCGGCTTTTTATTCTGCCCGAAATTTAGATCTTACCGATGCTAAAGAAGGCGATGTATTTACTATAAACAGCATTGTAGATAAGGAAATATGGCCTTTAAAGATCAGATATATTGGCAAAGAAAAGATTACCTGTGATATTGGTACGTTTAATTGTGTGAAATTCAGACCGATAGTACAAAAAGGACGTATTTTTAAACGTGAAGACGATTTAAATGTCTGGTTAACCGACGATAAAAATCACGTTCCGTTAAGAGCTCAGGCCAAATTGGTAGTAGGATCTGTTAAGTTAGATATTGTAAGTGTAAAAAATCTGGCAAACCCTACTTCAGAGGTCAAAAAATAAGGTAAAAATTAAATAATTAAAAGGATATGGATATAATTCATATCCTTTTTTATTTTTGGTATCTTAGCGCCACTTAAAGAAAACACGATGGAATTAAAAAAAGAAATTGTAGACCGGGTAAATCAGCTTGAAGAAAAATACCTGCAAATGGGTCAAAGTCTGGATAGTTATTTAGATGGACTTTTATTATCAAACTACTTAACATATTGGGATTATATACAAGTTGAAACGTTATTAACATTGCAAAATCCAAAGACAGATTTTCCGGACGAGAAGATCTTTATCATGTATCATCAGATCACCGAATTATATTTCAAATTGTCGTTACACGAAATGGAGCAGATCGGTAATAATGGCCCTAACATTTTACCAAGTGGACAAAACCTCGGTTGGAAAGATAAATTGGACGCGAACTTTTTTGCAGATCGCGTAACCCGTATCAACCGTTATTTTGAATCATTAACCAAATCATTTGAGATCATGGTTGACGGTATGGAAAAAGAGCAGTTCCTGCGTTACCGAATGGCTTTATTGCCGGCAAGTGGTTTCCAAAGCGCTCAATACCGTAAAATAGAAATTTTGGCAACCGATTTTTTTAACCTGGTGGATAAAGAAGTAAGACCATCTATGAAAGGTACAAACCCAAGTATTGAAGAAATGTTCCAGAATATTTACTGGAACAAAGGCGCTACAGAACTAGCCACTGGCAAAAAAACGTTAACCTTAAATCAGTTCGAGAAAAAATATGGTGCCGAGTTTATTGCTTTAGCTAAGGAATATCAAACAAAAAACATCTGGGCAAAGTATAAATCACTATCAGCTGACGATCAGCAAAATCCAAAATTAGTGAATGCTTTAAAAGAACTGGATGTTAATGTGAACATTAACTGGCCATTGATGCATTACAAAAGTGCTGTGCGTTATTTACAGCAAAATACTGAAGATGTTGCTGCTACGGGTGGAACTAACTGGCAAAAATACTTGCCTCCACGCTTCCAGAAACGTATTTTTTATCCAGAAATATGGACAGAGCAGGAACACGAAGACTGGGGGAAAGGCTGGGTTGAAACCAACGTGTTTAGAGTAACTAAATAGCAACACAATAAATCTCAGATCTAAGCGTTTATAATCATATTGAAAAAAATCGTAACATATCTTTTCCTTGTAGTTAGTACCGGAATGGTTGCCCAGATAGGGGGAAACAAAACATTTAGTTTTTTAGATCTTCCGGTTCCGGCCCGTTCTAATGCTCTGGGCGGAGCCACAACGGCCATCTGGGATAAAGATGTAAACCTGGGCTATAGCAACCCGGCTTTACTAAATCCGGATTGCCATAAGCAATTGTCATTTAATTATGTGAATTTTGTTTCTGATGTAAATTACGGGAACTTTTTATATGCACACCAGTTAAAAAAGCATGGCACATTTGGTGCAGGCTTACAATATTTTAACTATGGCAAATTTGATGGGAGAACAGAATTTGATGTGGAAACAGGAAACTTTAAAGCCGCCGATTATTCTTTGAATTTATCGTTTGCCAAAACCCTGAACCAGGATAGTACACTCTCATTAGGAGTTTCTTTAAAAACAATCTATTCTCATTACGATATTTATTCATCATTTGGAAGCGCTGTGGATGTGGGTTTAACCTACCATAATAAAAAGCAGTTAGTAATATCTTTACTGGCAAGAAATTATGGCAGACAATGGAAAGCCTTTTCTGAGAACGGACCAAAAGAAACCTTGCCTCAAAATGTTGTATTAGGTTTGAGTAAAAAAATATCTAAAGCACCTTTCCGGGTAATTGTGCAATATGATCAATTATTAAAATGGGATCTAACTTATGTTGATCCTCAAAAAGCAACTTCCGATATTGATCCTTTTACCAATAAACCTATTGTTAAAACAAAAAAACAGATCAGGAACGACAAAGTTAAGACAGGGTTGGATAAATTTGGTCGTCATTTAGTACTGGGCACCGAGATCTTGTTTGGTAAGAACTTTACAGTAAGGCTGGCCTATAACTTCAGAAAAGGATTAGAAATGGCTTTACCGGATGTTAAAAAAGCAAACGGTTTATCGGTAGGTTTTGGACTTAAGGTATTCAAATTCCATTTGGATTATGCCTATTCCAAATATGCTCTAACAGGCAACTCTCATACCATTGGCTTGATGGTTGGCTTTAATGACTTTAAAAAAGGTAATTAAAAGCAGCTCATTTCGCTGATCTATCAAACTATTACCTTAATTTTACGGAATGAAGAGTTTCAATGTTCGTGTATATGGAATTTTAATACATGATAATAAAGTATTAGTTTCTGACGAACATATCAAGGGAATGGACATTACCAAATTTCCGGGTGGTGGTTTAGAGTATGGAGAAGGAACCGTTGATTGTGTTATCCGCGAGTTTAAAGAAGAGCTGGATCTGGAAATTGAAGTGCTCTCTCATTTCTATACCACCGATTTTTTTGTGAATTCAGCTTTCAGTTCCAATAATCAGGTTATCAGCATTTACTACCTCGTGAGATCAAAAGCCGAACTCGATCCTTTTTCTCCCGGATTAAAAATAAAGACCGGTATTTTTGATTTTGATAAAAAGAAAAATGGCGCACAATCTATGCGTTGGGTAGAACTCGGTAAAATTTCGGAAAACGATTTTACGTTTATCATTGATAAACGGATCGGCGATATGCTTAATAATAAGTGGAAGTAATTATTTCAGTTCTAATTCAGGTTCGGTAGCCCCTTCATTTAAATTAGTAGAAGCATTGATGGTTGGTAGCGCTTCAGTCGCCTTAACCTTTTTTATTCTCTTTTTTTGTTGAACTATTGGTTCTTTCTTCTGATTGGCAGCAGATGCGATCAGTTCCTGCGGTTTTGTTTCTGTTATTTTAGCAGGTTCTTCTTTTTTTATTACCGGTGGCTCAACAATGACTGAATTTGTAGCTATTGTTACTGAGGGCGTATTTGCTATTGTGGTTGTAATAATGGCTTTGGTTTCAACAGGTTTTGGTCTAATAATGGTTTTGGCTTTTATTTCAGGCTTTTTAAGAGGCTCAACTTTAGCTACGTATGGAATTTCCTTATCAATGCTTTCTTTTTTCTTGAAATCAACAAAACTGAATAACATAGCTGATAAACCACCGATCAATACAATAAAAATAACCGGAACGATAATAGAACGACTGATACTTAAATTTATTTTCGGTATAAAATTGCCAACATTTGCTGAGGCCTTGTATTGTGTGGCAGACAGTTCATCAAATTTATTCCAAACAGACTCATTATAATCCAGTTCTGCGTCCTGCATTGCAATTCTTATCTGGCGTTCATCTAACTCGTAACTAAACTGGCTGCTCATCGGTGGTCATTTTTAAATTTTTCTCGATCGATTTTTGTAAATTAAATCTGGCTTTTTCCAGATTGGCTTTCACACTTTGTTCGCTTGTGTCTAATAATTCGGATGCCTGTGATAAAGTATGATTGTCAATGACATGTAAATTAAAAACCAGGCGTTGTGATGGAACCAGGGCCTGTATGGATTTCAGCATAATGGCCTGATCCACATTTTTAAGGTCAATGAATTTGCTGTCCAGGAAGAGGTCATAGGTCTTTTCTTTGTATTCAACTGCTCTTACAGTGCTGGCTACGTAATATTCGTTACGGATCTCTTTTATATACTTTACAATAAAAGAAATGAACTCGTTTTTTACGAATTCATCCAGTGTAATTGTGTTTTGGCTTTTATAAGATCCTAATTTTGAAAAAACATGAGAAAACCCTTGCAGTAATACTTGTTCCGATTGACCTGAATTTTTGGAATAGCGGAGAGATATATAGGCTAGTTTACTATAATATGTTTCGAAAAACTGTTTTTTAGCAGTTTTGTCGTTTTTAAGGCACGCCGATATGAGTTCAGCTTGGGACATAAAATAGGTTTCTGGCTAATTTATACACAATTAATGAACAAATGGTTACATTTTATTTAAATAATTTCACTTTATCTGTGTAATTAACCGGAATTTTCTTTTTGAAATAGAATTTTCCCACCTTCAGATCGCCTTTTACCTCTATATTGCCAAGGCTTCCCATATTTAAAAGCTTTAAAGCATCCATTGGGTTGATCTCGGAAAGCTTTGAGTTCAATTTAAAAGAATAAACCTCTTCGGAATTGGCGTTGATATGTACTTTTTGGTTCAATTTGGCTTTTCCAAGTCGCATACCGCTAAAAATAACATCAAATTCGGAAGGATAAATATTAAAACCTTTTGAGTTGGGATTATTGATCTTTACCTGTACCTGGGCTTCAATATTTTCAAGTGTTAGTTTATTCAGATAAAAACCTTCCACGCTGGTCACTTTTATTTCTTGAAATGACTTGCAGGAAAATAAGAACATGGATGCTAATATGGCGAAGACTTTAAATTTCATTTCTATTGGTATAATTTGGTTTTAATAACAAGTTACAAATAAACTAAAATGCTACTTAATCTGGGCATTATTTTATATTTTTAACCATAGAGACATATAACCATTGAGACATAGAATAAATTCAATTAGAAGTATTTGATAGAGCTACGCTTTTTATATAGTAAACTATTTGTAACGAAAAGCGCATTGCCTTCCCTATAATGTACCTGTTTCTCTTATAATTTCTATGTGCCTATGTGGTTAAACATTTTTATACAATTACAGTTTTTTTAGTATGATAATAGTTACCTTCGATTAGTATGCCAGTTAACGCTTTAAATAATTTTATCGTTTATAAATCTTCTGCCGGAAGCGGTAAGACTTTTACATTGGTGAAAGAATATTTAAAACTGGCATTGGTGGATAAGCATAATCTAACCAAAGCTTACAGAGGTATTTTAGCAATTACCTTTACCAATAAGGCCGCCTCAGAAATGAAATGGCGAATCATTAAAGCGTTAAAAGAGATCAGCCTGGGATCAAATGATATGCTCAGCGAACTAATATCCGATGAATTGAAGATTTCAAAAGAAGAATTAAAGAAAAGAGCAGAAGTTGTTCTAACTGATGTTTTACATAATTATTCCGATTTTTCTATTGGAACCATTGATAGTTTCACGCACCGTATCATTCGCACCTTTGCCCTTGATCTCAAATTACCGGTTAATTTCCAGATAGAAACCGATTCGGATGCTGTATTTAAAAAAGTGATCTCAACCCTGATCAATAATTTAGGTAAAGATAAATTGGTAACTGATTATTTGGTCCAGTTTTCTTTAGCGCAAATAGAAGAGAACAAGAATTGGGATCCTGAACAAACATTGATCGACTTCATTAAAGAGATCAATAAAGAAGGTGTAAGCGAACTGGTTGATCAATTAAGCAAGTTTAATATCTCAGATTTCGAAACGATCAAAAAGCAATTGAGATCGATCACCAAAGAGCATGAAACATTTTTAAAAACACAGGGCGAACAAGCCTTAAAATTGATACATGAAAAACAGTTAACTGCTAATGCATTTGCAAGTGGCGGTTCTGGTATCTATAATTTTTATGTGAAACTCGCTACTTTAAAAGAAACTTCAACCAAAGAACTATTTGGATCCAATGTTACTAAAACGCTGGAGCAGGATAAATGGCATGGCGGTAAAGCAAGTGCCGAAGAAAAAACAGCCATTGACAGCATTAAAACAGAGTTGGATAAAATTGCTTTTAGTGTTTTAAATTATTTGAAAGAGAATGAACAGCGATACAATGTGTTTGTACTGATCTACAAAAATATTTATGCCATGGGCCTGGTGAATGAATTGGCTAAACTAACCAATGAGTATAAAGCCGACGAGAATATTTTATTTATTTCCGAGTTTAACGAACGTATTTCGGAAGTCGTAAATAACGAACCAACGCCTTTTATATTTGAGCGATTAGGAGATCGCTATAAACATTTTTTGTTGGATGAGTTTCAGGATACATCAGCCATGCAATGGCAAAATATGTTGCCATTAATTGATAATGCGTTAGGAAACGGTAATCTCAATTTAATTGTGGGCGATGGTAAGCAATCTATCTACCGTTGGCGAAATGCCGATGTTGAGCAGTTTGTAAGCTTGCCAAACATCAATGCGGCTAGTAAAAATGATCTGTTGGTTGAAAGAGAAGGATCTTTGATCAGAAATTTTGAAGGAAGGGTTTTAGATACCAATTACCGGAGCGAAAGTGCGATCGTGAAATTCAATAATGTGTTATTCGATTATTTAGCTGGCACTGTTTTAAATGAGGATCTTAAAAAAATATACGATCAGCAAAAGCAAATTCATAAAACAACCGATCTTGGCTATGTAAGTGTCGATTTGCCTGCTCCTTTGGATGATGAAGATACAGATGATACCAACACGCGGTTCATTTTAAATTATATACAAAAAGCCATTGATGATGGTTACAGTTATCAGGATATTTGCATAATCATTCGGCAAAACAGACATGGTAATACGGTTGCTAATTTTTTAATTGAAAACAATATTCCGGTTGTGTCTGCAGATTCACTGTTGCTGAATCACGCTAAAGAAGTTTCAGTTATTTTATCGTTTCTCAAATACATTTCAAATCAAAAAGATCTGGTAGCTGCTTCAGTGATATTAAATTACTTGCATGACCGCCAACTTTGTACTGAAGAACAATATGTTTTATTTTTAAGAGAATTAAATACTTCCAAAACCAAAACGGTATTTGATATTTTAAATGAATGTGGTTTAAGAGTTAATGTTCTAAAATTGACGTCATCTAATTTATTTGATGCTTGTCTTGAAATAGTAACAACGCTTAAACTGAATCAAAGTAATCCGCAATACGTTCGTTTCTTTTTGGATGAAGTGCTTGGATTTTTACAGGGTAATACTTCCAATGTATCCTTATTTTTAGATTGGTGGGAACGCCGGGCTGATAAAGCATCGGTTATTATCCCGGAGGGAATGAATGCCGTAAATATCATGACGATTCATGCATCCAAAGGATTAGAATTCCCGATCGTGATCACACCATTTTTAGCTTGGGACATTGAAAAAACTCAATCCATTTGGGTAGATATTAATGAAGAGGGCATTGATCTGCCGGTGGCCTTGATCAATACAACCAAAGCAGCAGATGATACCATGTTTAAACCCCTGGCCGAAAAAGAACGTCAGCAACAAACATTAGATAGCTTAAATATGCTGTATGTAGATTTTACAAGAGCAGTCGAACGTTTACATATCATTTCTCCGCAGCTTAAAAAGAAAAGTTCAAAAAATTGTCACACTTGGTTGGCAGATTTTGCATCTGCACAAGCAAGCTTTGATACAGAGAAGCAATTATTGACATTTGGGTCATTGACAAAAAAAACATCAGCCGCTCACAAACAGGGATTGCAACAGTTACAGGTTGCTCAATTGGCTTTTAATCAAAATCCCGATGTCATTCAGATCAAAGAAGCTTCTTCATATGAAAGTAATGAAGAGGTAACCAAAGCTCGTGAGTACGGTGTTTTAGTGCATTATATTTTGTCAAAAATTAAGACCAAAGATGATGTTGATATAACGATCGCAAACGCTGTATTGTCAGGAGATATTACTAAGGAAGAATCATATAAAATGTTGAATGATATCAATCAGTTATTGTCTATTCCAGCTATAGTCTCTTATTTTGAAAAAGGCGTGGACGTAAAAAATGAATTAGAGATACTTACTTCTGCCGGTGATATTTTACGCCCCGATAGAGTAGTGGTTTCAAATAACGAAGCCGTTGTAATTGATTATAAAACCGGGAAACGCAATGCTCAAAAATACCATACGCAAATGCAGGACTATGAGTATGCCTTGTTAGGTTTGGGTTATACCTCGGTTAAAAAACTGTTGTTGTATATACAGGAGCAGGAAGTGGAGATTTTGAAGTAATTGAGTTGACAAATATGTAAAATTCAATTTATCAATAAAGTCTTAGAATATGATTACATTTAATATAAATTATATTTTCATGAAAAAAACTCTGTTCTTTTTTTTTGCCACTCTTTTGTTTTCGATTAACAGTTTAGCGCAAATTGCCGGCAACTTTACTATTCCGGGTAGTTTTCCAAGTATTGCCGCTGCCATTAATACGTTAAATATTGTTGGTGTTGCCGGCCCTGTTACAATAAATGTATCGGCGGGGTATACCGAAAACGCGCCGAATGGTGGGTACAAACTTTTTGATCCTCCAGGAAGCTCAATAACTAACCAAGTGATTTTTCAAAAAAGTGGCATTGGATCTAATCCGGTAATAACAGCTTTTACAGGTACCGCAACACCATCATCTTTAGTGTGTGATGGTGTGTGGTGGTTTATTGGGGCTGATAATATTACAATCGATGGAATTGATATTATAGATCCTAATACTACTAACCCTGCTACTATGGAATTTGGGTATGGTTTTTATAAAACAAATGTTGCACCAATAGATGGTTGCAGTAACAACACCATTAAAAATTGTGTAATTACACTTAGTAGAAACAATGGCGCCGCTTCACCAAATACAAGCATTTATCCTTCAGGGTCTAGGGGAATAGATTTTTCTCCAAGTTATTATACTAATAACACGCTTACTGCCAGCTTATCATCTGTTGTCGGCGCAAACTCAGGCAATAAAGTCTTTTCGAACCTCATACAGAATTGCCATGTCGGTATTTCACTAATTGCCAGTAGCACAACATATCCCGACGAGAGTAATGATGTTGGTGGATTATTTGCGGTTACAGGAAATACGGTAATAAATTTTGGTGGCAGTGCCGGTAGCGATACCTATGGTATTGATGCAAACAAGCAATCTGCTCTCAATATTTCCCATAATTATATTGATAATAACAACGGATCAGGTGTTAACCCTTTAACGAAGCTGGTGGCTATATCTATCAGGTCTGTTTCTGCCACAAATAGTATTGATGTTAATAACAATACTATTAAGTTGTCTTCAACCGCTACAAGCAGTTTATCGCTTCATGGGATTATCTCGTCCGTAGGAAGCACTACAACTACTGTAAATATCAATAATAATTTTTTCCCGGGTTACAACTATCCTAATTCAAGCGGGATGATGCAATTTACTCTCATATCTGCCAGTTCCAACAATTCATCTACCAGGATAAAGAACCTGAATATCAAATCTAACCTTATACAGAACGTTAATGCGCCACTTGCTTATGGGTGCACCATGATGGGAGCGGCTGATGTATATACCGCCACTATCAGCTCAAATACAATAACCAATATTGCATGCAATAGCAATGTAACGGGCATCATAGGCTATTATCTTTTATCAAATTCACAGATCTCTGATAATTTAATTGATGGGATTACCAAGGGTAGTATAGACTGTATAAAAACTTCTTATGGTGCTGCGAGTGTTACAAATAATACTATTACCAATGTGTATGGGCAGAATTTAAGTGGCATAGAATGTGTGAATGGCGCCAGCATAACGGTGGCAGGTAACGTGTTAAAGAACATGGGATCATTTACAACTGTGGGAGGCACTAACTTTATAGGTATCACAGGTGTCAGTTGTTCTAACATGACTTTAATGGCTAATACTATTTATTCCATAACCATTACCGGAAACAGTACAGCTGCCAGTGTTAACAATTTGACGGCAATGTCTTTTAGTGCAAGTGCCAACATGAATATTACAGGTAATAAAGCCCATTCACTTTCCTCTACAGGAACAGGAACACTACAGGGGATTGTTCTTGCTGGATCCAACGGAAACATCAACAATAACATTTTTGGAGATTTTCATATGCCTGCTTCAAACCAATCTGTTGGTATTAGTGCTATTGCAACTTATTCCGGTAATCCATATGCTCCAATTCTTAATATTGCTCATAATACTTTTTATATGGATAATTCTGTCAATAATGGCATTAACTCAGGCAGCTCAATACTCAATTTTTTAACCACCAATACATCTTTTACACTTAGTAATAATATCTTCATTAATACTTCTGTAGCTACCGGTACGGCTATAACAAGCATCATTAGAAGAATTACTTCACCTTTAATAAACTTTTCCACAGCATCTGACAGAAATTTATATTATACGGGCGTATCTGCTGCAAATAGAACCATATATTACGATGGTATTAATAATTACAGTACTCTTTTCTCCTATAAGTCAGCTGTTGCTCCAAGAGAAGCAAATTCGGTTACAGAAAACCCGCCATTTATAACAACAAATGGTGCATTACCAAATACGTATGATATAGATCCTGTAATACAAACACAGGTAGAAAGCGGTGGGGCACCTGTGGCAGGGGTAACTACCGATTATGCCGGTAATATCAGAAGCACCACCACGCCTGACATTGGGGCCTGGGAAGGAAATTATACTCAGACAGATGTGTATGCTCCGGTAATACTTTCTTCGGGATTTACCGGGCCGCCATGCAATACAACAAGCCGCACAATGACCGTATCTATTAAAGACACATCGGGTGTAGCTACCGGGTCAGTTGCCCCACGCTTATATTATCGAATCAACTTTGGACTTTACTCAAGTGTACAGGGAAACCTTACTTCAGGAACGCCATTAAACGGTATATGGACTTTTAATCCAACATATGTCGCTAATTTATCCGATGTGATCTATTATTTTCTTGTTATCCAGGATCAGTCGGCCACCAGTAATGTAAATGTAACTCCTTCTACAGGCGCTTCTGTAATGGACGTTAACAATGTGATTATTCCTCCTTCGCCGGCAAATAATTATACACTTGAAACCTATCCTACAATTAGTGTGAATAGTGGAACTATATGCTCTGGACAAAATTTCACAATAACACCAAGCGGCGCGGTTAATTATAATTATTCTGGGGGATCAGCATTTGTAAGCCCTATCGCAAACTCTACATATACTGTAACAGGTTCCAGCGCCGAGGGTTGCCCAGCAACTAACACAGTAGTGGCAAGTGTGACGGTTTTAACCTCTCCAACTGTAAGTGTTAATAGCGGAAGCATTTGTGTTGGACAATCGTTTACCTTAAATCCGTCAGGCTCTGCTTCATATACCTATTCCGGTGGATCTTCTGTTGTTTCTCCAACTTCTACTACAACTTATTCTGTAACAGGAACTGATCCCAATGGCTGTTTATCAAATATAGCTGTTTCAACATTAACAGTTAATAGCGCTGGAATTACTGCCAGTGCAAGCAGTAACTCTGTGTGCCAGGGTAGTCCGATAACTTTAAATGGTGGAGGCAGTGTTACTACATATACCTGGAACAGCGGTATCACTAATAATATATCTTTTAACCCGGGATCGACTAATACATATACTGTATCTGGTATTGGAGTTAATGGGTGTAGTGGTTCTGCTACTATACAGGTGATTGTAAATCCAATTCCCACCTTAAGCTTAACTGCATTAAACGATAGCATTTGTGCAGGTGAAACAACCACATTAACTGTAAATGGAGCAAATAGTTATACATGGAATCCGGGCGGAATTACAAGCTCTTCAATTTTTCCTTCTCCAACCGCATCCATAGTCTACTCAGTTACAGGACAAAGTAATGGTTGTTCACAAACATTAACTGTAGCGTTAGTTGTAAATTCATGTGTTGGCATCCATGAAAATGAAATGGATCGTAATATAGTTATCTATCCAAATCCTTCAAATGGTATTATCAGTATTGATGTAGATTTATTAAAGCATTATACAGTAAAGGTATTTAATTCTTTATCTCAGGTAATTTACACTTCTGATATAAACGCGAATCATTCTGTGATAGAACTGAATACATCTAAAGGTATTTATTTTATTAAAGTGTACGAAGAAAGTAAATTAGTAGCCTATAAGAAATTAGTTATTTCTAATTAACAGGGGAGTAGATAAGCGTTATTCTTCAGTTAAAAATTTCTACTTATATATATAGGAAGTTGAGGTTTTGAATTAAACACTTTATCTTCTTATTCTACCATTTACCGCCTGCGAAATACAGCTTGCCTAATACCTTTAGGTAAAGCTGTTGCACTTCCTTTACATTTGATGCCGTAATCAAATAAACTAAAGATGAAAATCCTTGAAAATAAAAAAATAGCCATTGTAGGCGGTGGTCCGGGTGGTTTAACATTGGCCAGGCTTTTACAGATCAAAGGTGCTAATGTAAAAGTATATGAACGCGATCTTAATAAAGATGTGAGAGTACAGGGGGCAACGCTCGATCTTCACGAAGAGTCAGGATTAGAAGCGCTTCGTCAGGCAGGGTTGATAGAGGCTTTTTATACAAATTATCGCCCGGGAGCAGGGGCGCTAAGAATAGTAGACAGGCATGGAATTATTAAAATGGATACACATGAGGATATTGATGAGCACCGTCCTGAAATTGACCGTGGCCCCTTAAGAAATATATTACTGGAGTCTTTAAAACCAGAAACAATAGTTTGGGACAGTCAGTTTATTTCGATGATACCCGACGGGCATGGATGGACGCTTATATTTAAAAATGGAACAACGGTTGATGCCGACATTGTTATCGCTGCAGATGGAGCTAACTCAAAGATCCGTTCATATATAACGCCTATCAAACCCTTTTATACTGGTATTACAATTGTTGAAGGAGCCGTATATAATTCCGAAAATGCTTCGCCAAAAGTACATGAACTGCTTAAAGGTGGAAAGATCTTTGCTTTCGGCGATGATCAGTCCTTAATAGTAAGTTCTAAAGGCGATGGTAGTTTAGCTTTTTATACAGGTAGCAAAACAAGTGAAGAGTGGATAAAAAAATCGGGTATTGATTTTAATAACAAAGCCGAAGTAACAGCCTGGTTTAAAAAAGAATTTGCAGGATGGGATACTGTATGGACAGAGCTATTTGAAAATGCAGAACCATGTTTTGCATTACGACCTCAGTATTGCATGCCATTAGATCAAAATTGGAAAGCATTGCCTAATCTTACTATGATAGGAGATGCCGCGCATTTAATGCCACCTTATGCGGGCGAAGGTGTGAATATGGCTATGCAGGATGCTTTAGAGCTGAGCATTTGCTTAACAAACGGTGAATTTGAAGACGTGAATAGCGCTATTGCAAGTTTTGAAAAACAAATGTGTACAAGAGCAGCCGAAGCAGCTCAAATGACACTTAATAATACAGAAATGATGCATTCGGGCGATCCTATAACCACTTTAATAGATATGTTCACTGATTTTGAAACACAACATAACCAATCATAAATCAAATGTTGAACAACAATTTCCTATACAATCCGTTACACAAAAGGTAAAAAAATCGTTCAGGAAACTGAAAAAGAAAAAAAAGTTTCCTATTTTTGCACCCGGTAATTTAAAATTATGAAGAAAATACTATTGGCTTGTCTGATTTGCATGGCATACACTGCAAGTTCACAGGAAAAACATACCATCAGCGGTTATATCAAAGACGCTAAAAATGGCGAAGCATTGATCGGTGTGACCGTTTACAAAAAAAATTCGCAAATAGGTACTAGTACGAACGAGTATGGATTTTACTCTTTAACCTTGCCGGCGGGTCAGGATACAGTCATGTTCTCATTTGTAGGTTATAAAACCGTTATGCAACCGGTTGATCTTACTAAAAATCAAACGCTTGGTTTAGAGATGGGTGAAGAAGGTAAAGAACTGGAGGAAGTGGTTGTTTCTTCTGAAAGAGAGGACAAAAATATCAAGAGCATGGAAATGAGTGTTGCAAAACTGGATATTAAACAGATCCAAAAAATGCCGGCTTTATTGGGAGAAGTAGACGTTATTAAAAGTATTCAGTTATTACCAGGCGTAACTACTGTAGGTGAGGGTGCCAGCGGTTTTAATGTACGTGGTGGAAATATCGATCAGAATTTGGTTTTAATGGATGAAGCGCCGGTATACAATTCATCGCATCTGTTCGGTTTCTTTTCGGTGTTTAACCCTGATGCGGTAAAAGATGTGAAATTGATCAAAGGTGGTATTCCTGCTCAGTATGGTGGACGGGTTTCTTCTATCCTGGATATCAGAATGAAGGAAGGAAACAGTAAAAAACTGGAAGTGAATGGTGGTATTGGAACAATTTTCAGTCGTTTATCTATTGAAGCCCCTTTATTTAAAAATAAGGCTTCCTTTATTGTAGCAGCCCGAAGAAGTTACATAGATATTTTGGCAAAACCTTTATTGGCAAAACGTCAGCCCGAATTAAAAGACGCTAAGTTTTATTTTTACGACCTAACCGCTAAGTTTAACTGGAGAATTAACGATAAGAATACCATTTTTGCGAGTGGCTATTTTGGAAGAGACGTGTTTGGTGCCGGCTTTAAGTTTAACTGGGGAAACAGTACAGCTACTTTAAGGTGGAACCACATTTTCAATAGTAAGTTATTTATGAACGTGAGTACCTTTTACAGTAACTACAAATATGAGTTAGGTTTTAAAGATGAAGGCAGCAGTCAAAAATTTGAATGGACATCCAATATCATCAATTACAGTGTGAAGCCTGATTTTACTTATTATTTAAATAGTAAGAACACTATTCGTTTTGGAGCACAGGGAATTATTTTTACGTTCAAACCGGGTAATGCTGTTATCACCTCGCAGGATGGCATTTCTTCTCCTATAGGTTTAGATGATCAATACGGTGTTGAGTATGCAGCTTATGTAGATAACGAACAGAAATTATCCAACCGCTTTACTTTGCAATATGGTTTAAGATGGTCGGCTTTTAATTACATGGGCAAAGGCACCAAATATGTTTACCGCGATACGATCCCTAATGAAAGCCGTCCGTTGGATAGCGAAGAAAAAATTGCATCCGGAGAAACTATAAAAACATATAATAATCCTGAGCCACGCTTGGCTATTAATTATACCATCAATGATAAAAGTTCGGTTAAATTAGGATATAACCGCATGTCGCAATATCTGCACATTGTGTCAAATACTGCGGCATCTACACCTTTGGATATTTATACTCCTGTAACCAATAATATCAAACCATTAATTGCCGACCAGATCACCCTTGGTTATTTCCGAAACTTTAAAGAGAACATGTTCGAAACATCGGCTGAGGTTTACTATAAAGACCTGCAAAATCAGTTAGATTATGTGGATAATGCAAGTTTGTTACTGAATAAATATTTAGAGGCTGATTTGGTTCAGGGCAAAGGGCGCGCTTATGGATTTGAATTATACCTGAAAAAAGCGAAAGGAAAATTGAATGGATGGGTAAGCTATACACTCTCAAAAACAGAACGAAAAGTAAGAGGTATTAGTAATGAAGATTGGTTCTTGTCTAAGTATGATAGAACTCATAACGTCAATACTGTTTTAATTTATGATCTCAATAAGCGTTTCAGTTTCTCAGCTAATTTTGTTTACATGACGGGTACTCCGGCAACTTTCCCCACTGCTAAAGTTGAGGTGCAGGGCTATGTTATTCCTTATAATACAGATAACAAAAGAAATAATTACCGCAATACAGCGTATCATAGGGCTGATATTGGCATTACCTACAATTTTAAAAGCAATGAGCGTAAGCGATGGAAAAGCACCCTGGTGTTAAGTGTATATAATTTATACAACCGCCGAAATGCATTCTCTATTTATTTCCGTAATAATCCTGATAATCCAACTAACACTGAGGCGGTAAGATATTCAGTAGTAGGTTCTATTATTCCGGCACTGACCTATAATTTCAAATTTTAAAATATCTGATACATCTCAATATGAAAACTATTAAATTATTTTTATCACTATTCGTTGTTCTTGCTTTAACATCCTGCGAAGATGTGATCCAGGTTAAATTGGATCAGGGAAACCCTTTATTGACTGTTGACGCTTTTGTAAATGATATGCGCTCGCAACAAAAAGTGCGTTTAACGTATACAGATGATTATTTTAGCCAGAAAAAAAATGAACCTGTACAGGGCGCTACCGTTAATTTAAGAGATCTTACCGCAGGAGTAGATTATATATTTACAGATAACAATGATGGAAATTATGTCTACAATTTAGCTACTGCAGATACATTAGGACGAGTTGGGCATGAGTATGAATTAACGGTGACACACGATGGAAATATTTTTAAATCCAATTCGCGCCTAAACCGAACAGCACAGATCGATAGTTTAATTGTGGAGTATGTGGAAGCAGGATCATTTGGTGGAGAGGCAGGCTATCGTTTTTCTTTTTTAGGCACCGATCCGGTAGGGGATACATCTGATTTTTATTGGGTAAAATCATTCAGAAATGGCGTGTTCTTCAACAAGGGCGGGAATATCAATATCTGTGAAAACGCTGCTTTTGGGGCAGGTGCCGATGGACTTATTTTTATAACACCTGTTGCCGAAGGCATTACACCCGGAGGAGAACGGTTTCAAAAAAATGATGTCTGCCGTGCAGAGATCCATTCAATTAATTTAGAGACTTATAATTTTTTGACCCAGGTTGCTACTCAAACTACTAACTCGGGCTTATTTGCAACCAGTCCCGAGAATGTGAAAACCAACATTAAAAACACCACCAGTGATAAAGTGAAGGTTGTTGGTTGGTTTTGTATGAGTGCCGTTGGATTCAGAGAAAGAATAGCAGAGTAGGTAGTTAAGAGTGATAAGATATGAGTTATGAATTGTCTGAGCTTTTTAACTCATAATTCATCATTTATAACTCTTAACTCCATAAATAAGATTCATCATCTCCTCATCTTTTCTGTATACATCAATATACAATTTCAATCCCGTACTATCAGCATGTGCTGTATAATATCGGGTATAGATGGGTAAAGCTTTTTTCAATTTTAATTTGCGTTGTTCCTGTTTGGCAAAATATACCTGCAAACTATCATGTGTATAATGCACACTGTCGTCTCTCACTAAAAAATCAGCAAACTCTGTGAATTTCTCTAAGCGAATACAACCATGACTTTGAGAGCGCGAACTGGTTTTGAAATAACGCTTGGAATTGGTGTCGTGTAAATAAACGCCAAATGGATTATGAAAATTGAATTTTACAACACCTAAACTATTTTCTTCTCCAATGCGTTGTCTGAACCTTACCGGTAAATAATCTTTTGTATATCTTCTCCAGGGAATTTTTGTGTAATCTAATACTTGATCACCTGCACCTAACACTTCAAAATCCTTTTTTCTGATATAAGAAGTATCACGTTGAACGGCCGGTAAAATTTCTTTGGTAGCAATACTTATTGGTACATTCCAGTATGGGTAAATGAGCATGTGATCGATCTTGCTTTTTAAAATAGGTGTTTGATGATCGGGTTTTCCGCACACAATAGCCGATTGCATGACAACTGTATCTTTTTCAAACACGATCAGCCAGAAAGCGGGAATGTTTATAAAAACATATTTGTCGGGAAATTTATTTTCCCAGCGCCAGCGTTCCATGGCCATGCAAATTTGTTTGATGGTCTTTTCTCTGTTATAAGAAAAAGCCTGCGTGGTGTATTTCCCCAATTTACCATCAGGTTGAATGAACCATTTTTTCTGAAACAAATTTAAGGCTTTAGCCAATCGCACGCTATCATTAACGGCTAAGGTTGTATCATAAAATCCTTGTTTTTTCAGGCTTTTAATAATAAGCTGATGCTTCAATAATGAATCTTTTTGTGAAACAAAAGGAATAGAATCGAGTTGAAATAAATTTGCATCATTTAAAATAGTGGCTAACTCTTTTTTTAGCATGCGGTAATTATAAAACTTTGGTTCTAAAGAATCCAGGGAAGCTTTTAAATTACCTACTTGATAGCCTCTCACTAAAATACTGTCCCATCCTTTATCCAGCTTAATGAAATTGGTTTGTAATAAAAGACTATCGGTATAAAACCTGCCTTTATTTAAATGTGCACCCATCAAAAAATAGGCATCGCTCAATAACAGGTCGGCTTTTACTAAAGAAGTTACATTGATAAGATCTTTACTTGAGTGAATGGAAGCAATTTGACTTTTGATCTTTAGTAAATGATAATTATTGGGGATCAAACCATAATAATTTATTTTCTCGATCAGTTTTAATAAGCTGTCTCCTTTTGGGTTAAAATTGGCTTTCTCAAACCACAATAATTTATTGCCGTATTGATTTCTGAAATACCGGTAACAGGTTAAAGGAATTGAATCGATGGTAATGATCGAGTCTTTGGTAATCAAGCCCGTTAACTGGTTGGTTGTTTCCTTTTCCAGGTCCTGCGGAGTTGATACTTTTACGATTTTTTCTTTTGGTTCGTTTGAACAGGAAGAAAAAATAAATATGCTAACTACTATAAAAAAACAAAGCCTCATCTCTAAGTAAAGATAAGGCTTTGTTTTGATTTGAAAAAAATACTTATTTGGCAACGTTAAACTTACCGGCTTTCAGCACCTGATTGTTTTTATCAGTCACATGATACATATAAGCACCTGCAGAAAGGTTGTTAAGATTCATTTTTGCTTTACCCATTTCTAATGCTTCAGTAGCTACAACTTTACCTGTAACATCATAAGCTATTACTTTAACAGCTTCCATGCTTTCAGTTGAAAAATTGATCACACTTGATGCAGGGTTAGGGAAAACAGATAATTGAATAGATGCTTTTGTTGATTCATTGATGCCAACTACTTCATAATCTTTTTGAACCGTAATAGCCGTTTGTTCGCTCTGACCTCCAAATGATGAGTTTAGAGTAGATGTATTAATAGTTAAAATAGGAGCTTTACTTGCATCTGTACTATAGTAATCATATACAACAAGATTTACTGTAGTACTAAGACTTGCCGCAATAATGGTTTGACTTGTTACTACTCTGATGGTATTTGTGAAAGTTTTAAGAGGCAATATTAAAGTTCCTGTTCCATCGGCAATTACATGACAGGTACCCGAAAAGGCACCGCTAATAGGAAAAGGAGTTGTTACTGCGGCTGTACCACTGGTGATAGAAGTTGTCGTAGTATTTAATCCCATAGGATACAGTGCTACGATTGCTGGATTAGAATATTTTACATTAACTACTGCCCCTGCAGCCGTAATGTCACCACCGTAATATTTTAAATCAGAGGCGCTTGAAAGATAATAAGAAGTATTGTTGGCACCTCCTGAAACTGCAATATTTGCAGGGTTATAAGCTGCATTTGATGATGTTGCGGCTGTATAACTTACGATCGGCGAAGCATTAACTGTCATTGTAGAATAGTTCCAGGTTGCTCCTGCGCCACCTGCACCCGGAACAATACCGGTAGTATTGGAAGGAACAGTGCTGTATTTGTCGCCTGCAGCAAAAGCATGATTAGCTTGTGTAAGCTGTGCGCTTGCAGCTACACTAAATAATATTGATAAAGAAAGTAACGTTTTTTTCATGTGGTTGTGTTTTTATTGTTTATTCAAATGTATTTAAATTTCAGTGAGTTACAAAATTTATTTCGATTTAATCTTACTTGTTCATAATGTAACATTTATATTAGAAGCCATTTTTTAATAGGAAATAGCCGATTTTATATTACCTGTCTTCTCATGTTTGTTAAATTATCATATATGATTTTAAAATACCATTTTTCCCGGATTTAGGATCATATTTGGATCGAACAATTTTTTTATATTTCTCATGAGTTCCAATTGATATTCCGGAAATACGATCGATAGATAATCTTTTTGAACCAAACCAATGCCATGTTCACCACTGATGGTACCACCCAGTTTTTTGCAAAGCTCAAATATTTCCACTATCCCTTTTGGAAGTTCTCTGTCCCAGATCTCATCACTCAGATCACCTTTAATAATATTCACGTGCAAATTGCCATCGCCGGCATGACCATAACACACACTTTTAAATCCATATTTTGTTCCGATCTCTTTTACACCTTTCAGCAATACAGGCAATTCAGCTCTTGGTACAACGGTATCTTCTTCTTTATAAACCGAATTGCTTTTTACAGCTTCGCCAACTTTACGTCTTATTTTCCATAACGATGCTTTTTGTTCAGCACTGTCGGCCATTAAAATTTCATCACAACCATGTTCTGTCATTATGTTGCTGATAGTTTCGCAATCATTAAATAGAACATCCATATTATTGCCGTCTACCTCTATAAGTAGTAATGCCTGCCATTCGGGCTTGATCGTAAAATTAACTTCGCCGGCATATTTAATGCTCCAGTCAATAGCATCACGCTCCATGAACTCCATAGCGCTTGGTGTGATGCCGGCCCTGAAAGTTGCGCCCACTGCTTCGCAGGCTTTTTCGGCTGATGTAAATGGCACCAACATTAAGAGATCGTGTTTGGGTAATGGAATGAGTTTGAAAACTATTTTTGTGATGACACCTAGTGTTCCTTCGCTACCAACCATTAAATGTGTTAAGTTGTATCCTGTTGAATATTTTAGTGTATTTGCCCCGGTCCAGATAATATCTCCGTTTGGCAATACCATTTCAATATTTAAAACATAATCTCTGGTTGTACCATACTTTACTGCTTTTGGGCCACCACTACTGTGTGCTACGTTACCTCCCAGCGAGCAACTTCCCCAACTTGCCGGATCTGGTGGATAAAATAATCCTGCCTTTTTAACTTCTTCCTGAAAATTATAATTGATCACTCCCGGTTCAACCGTAGCTTGTAAGTTGCGTTCATCTATCTGAAGTATTTTGTTGAAATATTCCATGCTGATAATAATGCCGCCATGTATTGGTAAAGCACCACCGCTCAATCCTGTTCCTGCTCCACGGGCCGTAACCGGGATCATGTATGTGTTTGCCAGTTTCAGGATCTCTGAGATCTGATTCACGGTTTTTGGTTTTACAACTACTTCAGGCTTATAAACAAGGTCTTCAGTTTCGTCCTGTCCGTACTTTTCTAAATTGTCATTATCCGTAAATACATAATCATTACTTACAATTTGTTTTAGCAATTCAATATGTTCTGTATTTATTTTAGTGTAGGTAATTTTCACGATTTATTTTTTTAAATAAAAATTAATTATTTTTTCTGCTTCATCAGATTGTTGAGTGCCAATTAAAAAAGGCTTACCATTCGCTCTCATTAGTTTGATACCTTGTTCGCCTGATACATTGTAGCACCAGCCTTTACCGGAGATGCTACGCCTTACTCCCCAGCCGCCGTAGTCACTTAACGGAGAATACTTTATAACGGATATTATTTTGATGTCCTCCCAGCTTATTTTTTTATTACAAAATGGAAAACCGTAAAAACGAACATGAATTCCTTCCTGATCAATGGTTGTTTTTAATTTTAGAGATATGAACCACATGAAACTGATCAGGGTAAATGATGTTACAGTTAATAAAGTAATAAATCCGTATGATCTGCTATGGTCATCTTCAGGTTTCAAAACATTTAGCCAGACAAGTATAAACATGGTACTTGTTATAATAACAGGAAGTCCGGCAATCACGTAATGCCACCATTTATTGAATTTTTGTATTTCAGTAAAAGTTGGATTCATATGAATGTTTATTTTTTCAGTTTAATAACAGCCCATTCATTTTTGTTATAGCTCTCTTCAAAGCTAAATCCAATACTTGTTGCCAGTTGTTTTAATTCCTCTACGTCTGCAGTAAAAAAGCCACTTAGTAACAGGTATCCTTCTTTTTTTAAACAGGTAAAGTAAGCTGGCAGATCTTTCTTCAATACATTTTTATTGATGTTTGCCAGAATCACATCAAAACTTTCCTGCTTTGGTAAGAGAGAGGCATCCCCTTTTTTAAATTCAATATCTGATGCATTATTAATACCTGCATTTTCAATTGAATTTTCAATGCTCCAATCATCAATATCAATTCCCAAAACTTTATGCGCACCTAATTGCTTTGCTAAAATGGCTAATATACCTGTGCCACAACCCATATCTAAAATCGTTGTGTTTTTAAATGGAATGCTAAACATGGTTTTACTTACCAGCCAGGTTGTATCATGATGCCCTGTTCCAAAACTCATTTTTGGAGTGATGATAATGTCGTGTTTTACAGTATTGGAAACAGGATGAAAATGAGCTCTGATGCAAACCAGATCATCTACATAAACCGGATCAAAGCTTTTTTCCCATTCTTCATTCCAGTTTGTTTTTGGAATGGCTGTTCGGATGTATGAGAATGTGAAATCTTCAAACGTCAAGTCTTTCACCAGATTTTCCTGATCAAGCTCTTCCTGAATGTATGCTTCAAGACCAATGTCATTTTGAGTGAAACTTTCAAATCCAAGATCGGCCAGTAGGGCAATTAATATATCTGAACCTGGTTCAGGAGGAGAAACTTTGAATGTGTACTGTATATAATCCATATTCAAATGTATGAATTAAGGAAAGGATGTATCTAGTTTTGACTAAGATTTATGAAACCCAGGTGTTTAATTTCTTTTCCATAAAAAAAGCCATTCACAATAAAGTGAATGGCTTCTTAAAATAATTGTTAGATTATTTTATAGAACAAGCTGTAGAGTATGTGTAAATATCATCGCCAGAACTATCGTGTTGAGTTGTAGTTGTAGCCTCGTTACCGCACATTGCAGCAGCATTTTTCTTGCTAGTTTTAGAGATTTCTTTTGTAGTAACTGTAGTTTCAGTGTAGCTACCTAAGTTTTGAGGAACACCATTAGAGGTTACACCAGATAATGTAGTTGTACATTCGCATTTAGCTTCTTTTTTGCAAGATGCAAAAGATACAGCAACTAATACCGCTGCTAATAAAGTGATTTTTTTCATTTTTTAAAGTTTTTAAGTTTTTAAATTGTTTTGCAATATTTAACAAATGTTATACCAATTATTTTAATATCCAAAATTAATTTAAATTTAGAACGCTTCTTGTTGATAATCAGTCTATTAGAAAGAGAAAACAATTTTACAAAAATCATCAGCATTTAAGGAGGCCCCACCGATGAGCCCACCGTCAACATCCTTACAAGAAAATAGTTCTTGGGCGTTTTGAGCATTGCAACTGCCTCCATACAAGATAGATACGTTATTTGCTATCCCTGAATCATACAGGTCAGAAACTACATTTCGTATGTACGCATGCATTTCCTGAGCCTGTGCGGCAGTGGCAGTTTCTCCGGTTCCAATGGCCCAAACCGGTTCGTATGCAAGTATAAATTTCGAGAACTCTTCAATCGAAAATTCTTTCAAAACAGTGGTCAATTGTTCAGTAATCACTTTAAAATGGTTATCAGTTTTGCGTTCGTGAATGGTTTCGCCAATGCAAAATATAGGTTGAATGTTGTTTTTAAGAGCCTCTTTGGTCTTTAAAATAAAATCAGATTCCTTTTCTTTAAAGTATTGTCTTCTTTCGCTATGCCCAACCAGAACATATTTACAGCCTACAGAATTTAACATGCCTGCACTTACTTCGCCCGTAAAAGCGCCGTTTGTATTGGTATGACAATTTTGTGCCCCTAAATAAAAATTCTCCTTTTTTGAAAGCTGTTCTCCAACGGGTACTAAGTATGGAAAAGAGGGAATGATGATCTTTGTAACTTCATCAAAATCATTTATCTGGTTTGTGATCATATCTACAAGTGTTTTAGCATCCTGCAGTGATTTATTCATTTTCCAGTTTCCGGCAACTATTTTTTGTCTGCTCATTATTTTACTCTCACACGTGGGTCTAATACGCCATAGGCTATATCCACAAATATATTAGTAACCACAAATATAGTGGCAAAGATCAATGTGGCTCCCATTACCACAGGTAAGTCATTTTTGGTAAGGGCTTCAAACACTTCATAGCCAATTCCTTTCCAGCTGAAAATATATTCCACAAAAACAGCTCCCGCCATTAAACCTGCGAACCAGCCCGAAATTGCTGTTACAACAGGATTCAAGGCATTCTTTAACGCATGTTTGATAATAATAGCATACATGGATAAGCCTTTAGCTTTTGCTGTTCTGATGTAATCCTGACTCATAACATCCAGTAAAGAGCTTCTCATTAATTGAACAACAATAGCAAGGGGTCTTATTCCCAATGTAATGGAAGGTAATATCAGGTTCTTTAATTTTAATTTTTCTCCATCCCACACATCAATGTCGTATAAACTACCGGTTGGTGAAAGCCCTGTATAATCGGCTAGCACATAGCCAAATAACCAGGCAATGATCAAGCCTACAAAAAAGGAGGGCGCAGCCATTCCCAATACCGCTAACACCAATGATAAACGGTCGTAGATCGTATTACGTTTGATAGCACTGATGATACCTAAAAATATCCCTACAATGGAGGCTATAACGATGGAGGTAAATGCCAATACAGCAGTTTCGGGTAATGTTTCGATGATAATGTCGGAAACACGACGTTTAGTAATATAAGACCGTCTTAAATAAGGTAGCTTTAATACAACAGATTTGTTTTTTCCAAAAGTAAATAAAGCTTTCCAGTTATATTTTTCAGGGTTTAAGTACCAGTGGCTTTGGTCGTTGGTATTATTATGTACCGAAACGGGAGAAAGGTCGTTCAGATACATGGCATATTGCTCCATGATAGGCCTGTCGGTTCCAAGATCCTTGTGAATGGCTTCAATGGCATCTTTATTAGCCCTTTGCCCAAGCATAATGGTTGCAGGATCACCTGGTAATACGTTAAATAGAAAAAATATTACCGTAATAACCCCGTATAAAACCAGGATACTGTATAATATTTTTTTTGTTATGTATTTTAGCACGATCCGAAAGACAAGTTCAACAATCTGCTAAGTAAGTAAAATAATTCAGTAAATAAAATAATTTAAGCGAAATTTAAAGATTATGGTTTGCATTAAAATTTTAAGGTAAATTTGTAATGCTTGAGATCAAATAGCAAAATACGGAGGTTTTTGAATGCCATTTTGTGCATGGTAACAGTGTTGAGCGGTTATGTTTTACAGGCCCAAAAAGTAGGTTTGGTAATGAGTGGAGGCGGGGCCAGTGGTATTGCTCATATTGGTGTTCTAAAAGCGCTCGAAGAAAACAGGATACCTGTTAACTGTATTGCAGGAACTTCCATTGGAAGTATTATTGGGGGGTTATATGCTTCGGGTTATTCTCCGCTTGAGATAGAACACATGGTAAAAGAGCAGGCTTTCTCTGATCTTACCAAAGGAGAAATGTCACCAAAATTTGGCTATTTCGTTCGTAAACGTGATGATTACGCTTCATGGCGTACTTTAAAATTAAATTTAAATAATTCCCTCTTAAGTAATCTGGCTACTAACCTTATCAATTCGGTTCCTATTGATTTTTATTTAATGGAAACCTTTGCGCCGGCAAATTCAGCATCACATTACAACTTTGATAGTTTGATGGTGCCTTTCAGATGCGTTGCTTCAAATATCGAAAAAAAGCAAAGTGTTGTTTTCCGTGACGGCGACCTACCTTCTGCTATCAGGGCATCCATGAGTTATCCGTTCTATATCAGGCCTATTTCTATCGACAGTGCTTTACTGTTTGATGGTGGTTTGTATAATAATTTTCCAACAAATGTGATGTATGAAGAGTTGTACCCAGATTTTATGATCGGGAGCTCTGTGACCGAAAACTCTAAATTGCCAAGCGACGATAACTTATATCTGCAATTAAGGAACATGTTGATGAATAAAAGTAATTTTGATCCGGTATGCGAAAATGGCGTTATTATTCAACCCTGGGCAGATGTGAGTATCTTTAATTTTGAATCGGCACAACGATTAATAGATAGTGGTTACGCAGCTACTATACGCCAGATGCCTAAAATAAAAGCATGTATTACCAATTATCAAAACACACTTGAACTTTACGAAAAACGAAAAGCATTCAAAGAAAGGTCACAGGCTTCAAAAATAGTTTACAATAAAGTTGTTGTTAATGGCGTAAGTGGAGCTATGAAAAAATTTGTGGTAAAAAGTATTACAAGTAAACGGGACACCTTTACGTTCAAGCAACTCAAACGCCAGTATTTTCGTTTAATGGCGGATGAAAAGATCAAATCTGCTTATCCTATGACACAATTGGATACAGCAAGCGGGAAGTATACGCTTACGTTAAATACAAAAAGAGACAAGCATCTGTTTTTTGATATAGGAGGGAATTTATCCAACAGGCCTATCAGTAATTTTTTTCTTGCAGTACAATATAATTACATTGGAAAGATAGGTTTTACAGCTTATGCTAATGGTTATTTAGGGAAACTGAATTCGAGCTCACTTACAAAATTGCGTTTCGAATTTCCAACCAAAGTCCCTTTTTATATTGAGCCTTCTTTCACTATTTCACGTTGGGACTACTATAAAAGCAGCGCCCTGTTCTACGATTTCGAAAAACCTGCTTATCTGATTCAGGAAGATCTGTTTGGAGAATTGAACATGGGAGCCCCTGTAGGCAACATTGGAAAAGTGGTATTATCAGGTGGTCTCAGTGAGTGGAAGAACCGATATTATCAAGTAGATCAGTTTACAAAATTAGATACAAGCGATGTGAGTGTATTTGATTTTGGATACGGACAACTTTCTTATCAGATCAATACTTTAAACCGAAAACAGTATGCTACCGAAGGAACTAATATTTTGATAAGGGCAAAATATGTAAGTGGGATGGAGCATTATTATCCGGGCTCAACTGCAGAAGAAACAGTACCTTTTATTGACGGACCTACACATGATTGGTTTAATTTTAAGATCACAATTGATAAATATATTAAGCCTATCAAATTTTTCAAGGTAGGCGTTTTTGCCGAAGGCGTTTATTCTTCACAGGATTTTTTCAGAAATTATCAGGCATCTATCTTATCTGCCCCATCATTTAATCCCATACCCGAAAGCCAAACATTATTCATTGATGATTACAGGGCACATGAATACATGGCCGGCGGACTAAAAACGATCCTTACTCCTTATAAAAATTTAGATGTTCGTTTTGAAGGTTATTTATATCAACCGGTTTATTCTATTATTAAGGATCCTAATGGCAAAGCTAATTATAGTACTCCATTTTTATACCGCCATTTTTTAGGAATGGGTGCTTTGGTGTATCACACGCCGATAGGCCCTATAAGTGTTGGTGTTAACTATTATGATAAAAACGAAAATAGTTTTTCGTTTTTCTTTCACTTTGGATACACCATCTATAACAAAAAATCGATCGATTAATTCCACCGCTTCCATCTCTCTTTTAGCCCGTTCCCTCTGCCATATATGGTTTTTCCTCATTTAACAAATTTTAAATATAATGTACACAATAATGGGATTAAATTTGAGAATGTTCATTCATTCAATTCTTAATTTTTAAATGCAAGTTAGCCTCCGCCTATGAAAAAATTACTCTTAAGTTTTAGTTTATTATTCCTCATGTCAGTTGCTTGTGCTCAAGGCGGATATGACATTCGTATTAATTTTAAGAATTGTAAGGATACGATGGCTTTTTTAGCTTTTTATCGATTTGATAAATCTTACATTGCCGATACCTGTAAAAAAATAGTAAAGGGAAATATTGTTTTTAAAGGGCCAAAGGCACTTGATAAGGGTGTTTATTATTTGGTAAGCCAGGATAAGGTCAAATACTTTGAGTTTTTCGTGGATGCAAATACACAAAAAATGAATATAAGTACGGATACGGTTGATGTAGTTAAAAACTTAAAAGCGCCAACATCCAAAATGAATGATGATTTTTTTGGATATATGAAATTCTATTCTTCTAAAAATAAGGAATATGTTGACCTGAAAAACAAGACGAAAGGCATGAATAAAAAAGATTCAACAGCCTTTATGATGGAGCAGGGGAAATTAATGAACGAGAGCGTTATTGCCTATGAAAAAAACTTTTTAGAACAACACAAAGGCAGCTTTTTGGGCGATTTTGTAAATTTGAAAACAGAAAAAGAGGCAAAGGATATTCCCAAAGCATCAAACGGAAGACCGGACAGTCTATACAATTACTACTATTATAAAAATCATTTTTGGGACGGTGTTAATTTTCAGGATGATGGAATTATTCATACGCCTTTCTTTGCCGATCGTTTAAAAAGATATTTTAATAATGTGATCGTTCAGCATCCTGATACTATGAGTGTTGAGATCGATCGTATTATTGCTAAAACAAAAGCAGGCACAACGATGCAGAAATTGTTGATCGCCCATTTTTTGTCCACCGCAGAAACCTCTAAATTAATGGGTTTTGACAGAGTTTTTGTTTATATGGTTGATACATACTTCAAAACCGGAATGGCTAAAGATGTTTACCCTGAAGAATCTGTAAAAAAAATAATTGAACGTAGCGATATTTTAAAACCATTATTATTGGGTAATGTAGCTCCTGATATATTAATGATAGATACTACCGGGCACAGACAAATAGCTAAAATGGGATTTGATACTGCTAAAACCAGTATAGGTGTTACTAAATTATATAATGATAATGCTCAAAAACTAACCCAACTATTCGTTCCTTTATATGGTGTTAAAGCAGAGTATTTGGCTTTGGTATTTTGGGATGTGGATTGCGGGCATTGTAAAACAGAGATCCCTAAGCTGATAGAAGAGTACCATGCTTTGAAAAAAGAAGGCTATGACATTAAAGTATTTAGTGTGTACACGCAACACGATTTTGAGAAGTATAGAAAATACATTATTGATAATAAGCTGGACTGGATCAATGTGTATGATGGCATACACATTAATAATATTAAAGAAAAATATGATATTTATTCAACACCGGTGATCTATATGCTGGATAGAAACAAAAAGATCAAAGCCAAACGTATTGGTACGGAACAGGTAAAAGATATTGTAAAACAAATGGAAAAAGAATACAAATCCGAAAAAAATAAACCTTAAAAATTTATAAAAGGTCTTTCATTACATGACTTTTTGTACTTTTATTGACTCTAATATTGAATAAATATAATGCACATGAAAAAAATACTCTTAAGTTTTAGTTTATTATCGATCATTTCAACAGCTTATGCTCAGGGAGGGCATGATATCCGCGTTAATTTTAAGAACTGCAAGGATACTGTAATGTATCTTGCCTTTTATCAGTTCGATAAATCGTATTTAGCCGATACCTGCAAAAAAGTGGTGAAAGGAAACGTGGTTTTTAAAGGACCAAAAACACTGGATAAAGGTGTTTACTATTTAGTGAGCCAGGATAAGGCACGCTATTTTGATTTCTTTATTTCTGATAACAATCAAAAGATCACCATGAGCACAGATACAGCCGATCTGGTTAAAAATTTGAAATCAACTACTTCAAAAGAGAACGATGATTTCTTTACTTACATCAAATTCATTACTGCTAAAAATAAAGAATATGGTGAGGTAAAAAATAAGACCAAAGGCATGAACAAAAAAGATTCAGCTGCCTTTATGATGGAAAAAGGGAAATTATTGAATGAAACTGTCATAGCTTATGAAAATGCTTTTTTGGAATCACATAAAGGCACTTTTGTCGGTGATGTGATCAATCTGAAAATGGAAAAAGAAGCGAAGGATATCCCTAAAGCATCAAATGGCAGACCCGATAGTTTATACATTTATAATTATTACAAAAATCATTATTGGGATGGCGTAAACTTTCAGGACGATGGTATTATGCGTACACCATTCTTTTCCGATCGTTTGAAAAAATATTTTACCAATGTCATCGTTCAGCATCCGGATACTATGAGCGTGGAGATAGATCGTATAATGGCAAAAACAAAAGCAGGAACCATGATGCAAAAATTGTTGATCGCTCATTTCCTGTTTACCTCGGAGTCTTCTAAATTAATGGGTTTTGATAAAGTATTTGTGCATGTGATAGATAAATATATCAGAACAGGTATGGCTAAAGAGGTATATGACGTAGCTACTATCGAAAAGATCAAAGAACGTGGTGATATTTTAAAACCATTATTATTAGGAAGTATGGCTCCCGACCTTTTGATGATCGATACTACAGGGCATAAACAAATTGCTAAAATGGGTTTTGATACAGTTAAAACCAGTAGTGGCGCTACTAAATTATATTATGATAACGCACAAAGTTTAGCACAAACTTTTATTCCTTTATATGGCACTAAAGCCGATTATTTAGCATTGGTTTTTTGGGATGTAGATTGCGGACATTGTAAAACAGAGATCCCAAAATTGATCGAAGAATATCATGCATTAAAAAAAGAAGGATATGATATAAAAGTATTTAGTGTATACACACAGCATGATTACGAAAAATACAGAAAATATATCATTGATAATAAGCTTGATTGGATCAACGTATATGATGGCGTACATATCAATAATATTAAAGAAAAATATGATATCTATTCAACGCCGGTTATTTATATGCTTGATAAGAACAAACGCATTAAAGCCAAGCGTATAGGTACTGAGCAGGTGAAGGATATTGTGAAGCAGATGGAAAAGGAATATAAATCAGATAAAAAATAAGCAAGAAACTTTATTAAAAAGTTAAA
>JAZKGE010000047.1:0-91557 GCA_040386075.1 Bacteroidota bacterium | reverse complement strand
TAAAAGAAGCTAAAGATTTAGTTGATGGTGCTCCAAAACCAGTTAAAGAAGGTATTGCAAAAGAAGAAGCTGAGTCTATTAAAAAGGCTTTAGAAGAAGCTGGTGCAAAAGTAGAAGTAAAATAATTTTACTTACAAAACAGGTGTTAAGGTCTTCTTTGCTTCGGCAAAAGACCTTAACCCTTTTTTCTGCTTTTAGTAATTGGCGTAACTCTTTTAGAATACTAACTAATAAACTTCATTACATTGGCTACAGCAATTAAAAAATCACAGAGAATTAACTTCTCTTCAAACAAATTTCCAATTGAGTATCCTGATTTTTTGGATATACAAGTGAAATCCTTCCAGGATTTCTTTCAATTAGAAACCACACCGGATAACCGTAAAAATGAAGGTTTGTTCCGCGTATTTGCCGAAAACTTTCCTATCTCTGATGCGAGAAATAACTTCGTATTAGAGTTTTTGGATTATTTCGTAGATCCACCACGCTATGCTCTTGAAGAGTGTATTAGCCGTGGTTTAACTTATTCAGTGCCTTTAAAAGCTAAATTAAAGCTTTACTGTACTGATCCTGAACATGAAGATTTTGAAACCATCGTGCAGGACGTTTATTTGGGAACAATCCCGTACATGACGCCAAAAGGATCATTCGTGATCAATGGTGCTGAACGTGTTATTGTTTCTCAATTACACCGTTCACCAGGCGTATTCTTCGGACAAAGCCGTCACGCAAATGGTACTAAATTATATAGTGCTCGTGTTATTCCTTTCAAAGGTTCATGGATCGAATTTGCAACAGACATTAACAATGTCATGTATGCATACATCGATCGTAAGAAAAAATTACCGGTAACAACGTTATTACGTGCTATCGGTTTTGAAAGCGATAAACAAATTTTAGAGATCTTTGGTTTAGCTGACGAAGTGAAAGTTTCGAAAGCAGGCTTAAAACGTGAAGTTGGTCGTAGACTAGCCGCTCGTGTTTTAAAAACATGGATCGAGGATTTCGTTGATGAGGATACCGGGGAAGTTGTATCAATTGAGCGTAACGAAGTTATCTTAGATCGTGAAACGATTTTAGATGATTTACATATCGACTTAATTGCTGACGCTGGTGTTAAATCTATCATCCTGCACAAAGAAGACGTAAATACAGCAGATTTTGCTATTATCTACAATACTTTACAAAAAGATTCAACTAACTCAGAAAAAGAAGCGATCGAGTATATCTACCGTTTACTTCGTAATGCTGAGCCACCTGATGAAGAAACAGCTCGTGGAGTGATCGATAAGTTGTTCTTCTCTGACAAACGTTATGATTTAGGTGAAGTAGGTCGTTTCCGTATCAACAAAAAATTAGGTATCGATATTCCTATGAATATTCGTGTACTTACAAGAGAAGATATTATTTTGATCATGAAATATTTGATCGAATTAATTAACTCAAAAACTGATGTGGATGATATCGATCACTTGTCTAACCGTCGTGTTCGTACAGTTGGTGAACAATTATTCTCTCAATTTGGTGTTGGTTTAGCCCGTATGGCTCGTACTATTCGTGAACGTATGAACGTTCGTGATAACGAGGTATTTACTCCAACCGATTTGATCAACGCAAAAACATTATCTTCTGTAATTAATTCGTTCTTCGGAACCAATCAATTATCTCAGTTCATGGATCAAACCAATCCTTTATCGGAGATCACGCACAAGCGTCGTCTTTCGGCACTAGGGCCAGGAGGTTTATCCCGTGAACGTGCAGGTTTTGAGGTACGTGACGTTCACTACACTCACTACGGCCGTTTATGTACAATTGAAACTCCTGAGGGACCAAACATTGGTTTGATCTCTTCACTTTGCGTTTTCGCAAAAGTTAATAAGTTAGGATTTATCGAAACACCTTTCCGTAGTGTAACTAACGGTAAAGTTGAAGTAAATAAAGGCATTACTTATTTAACAGCTGAAGAAGAAGATCAAAAAAATATTGCTCAAACATCAGCAGAATTAGATGAAAAAGGAAACTTTGTAAGTGACAAAGTAACTGCCCGTTACGAAGGGGATTTCCCGGTAATTGAGCCATCTAAAGTAAACCTGATGGACGTTGCTCCTAACCAGATTGCATCGATTGCAGCTTCATTAATTCCATTTCTGGAACATGATGATGCCAACCGTGCCTTGATGGGATCGAACATGCAACGTCAGGCAGTTCCATTAATGCGTCCGGAAGCACCAATCGTTGGTACTGGTATCGAAGCTCGTGTAGCTGAAGATAGCCGTGTATTAATTAATGCAGAAGGCGAAGGAATTGTTGAATATGTTGATGCAAGAGAAATTGTAATTCGTTACAACAGAACTAACGACGAGAAATTAGTATCGTTTGAAGGTGATGTTAGAACTTATAAATTAACTAAATTCCAAAAAACCAATCAAAGTACTTGTATGAACTTAAAACCTATCGTTAAGAAAGGTGATAAAGTAATCAAAGGACAAGTATTATGTGATGGTTATGCAACCGATAAAGGTGAATTAGCATTAGGACGTAACTTAAAAGTAGCGTTCATGCCTTGGAAAGGTTATAACTTTGAGGATGCGATCGTAATCTCTGAACGTATCATCCGTGATGATATCTTTACATCTATTCATATTGATGAATATTCTTTAGAAGTGCGTGATACAAAACGTGGAATGGAAGAGTTAACTCCAGATATTCCTAACGTAAGTGAAGATGCAACTAAAGACCTGGATGAAAAAGGTGTGATTCGTGTTGGTGCTGAGGTTAAAGAAGGTGACATCTTAATTGGAAAAATCACTCCAAAAGGTGAAACTGATCCATCTCCTGAAGAAAAATTATTACGCGCTATCTTTGGTGATAAAGCAGGTGACGTTAAAGATGCGTCTTTACGTGTATCTCCTTCTATCAAAGGTGTTATCGTTGATAAAAAATTATTCTCGCGTGCTATTAAAGATAAAAAGCAAAAAGCTGATGAAAAGCCTTTAATTGAAAAATTAGATGCAGATCATAATAAAGAAATTGCTAATATCAAGTATCAATTAGTTGAAAAATTATTTGAACTGGTTAATGGCCGTACATCTCAAGGTGTTCACAATATCTTAGGTGAAGAGGTAATTACTAAAGGAACAAAATTCACTCAAAAATTATTAGAGAAAGTTGATTTCTCTGAAGTTAATCCAGGTAACTGGACAACTGATAAAGATAAGAATGAGCAAATTGAGCGTTTGTTACATAACTTCATGATCAAATTCAATGATTATTTAGGTCAGTACAAACGTGCTAAGTTCCAAATTACGGTTGGTGATGAATTACCAAATGGTATTGTTCAGTTAGCTAAAGTTTACATCGCACAAAAACGTAAGTTAAAAGTGGGTGATAAGATGGCAGGGCGTCATGGTAACAAAGGTATTGTTGCTCGTATCGTTAAAGACGAAGACATGCCGTTCTTAGATGATGGAACTCCGGTTGATATCGTATTAAATCCATTAGGTGTACCATCCCGTATGAACATCGGACAGATCTATGAAACTGTATTAGCTTGGGCCGGTAAAGAATTAGGATTGAAATTCTCAACTCCGATCTTTGACGGTGCTTCAATGGAACAAATTGATGAGTATACAACAAAAGCAAAAATTCCTCAATATGGCCGTACCTTCTTAATTGATGGTGGAACCGGTGAGAAATTTGACCAGCCTGCAACAGTAGGTATCATTTACATGTTAAAATTAGGTCACATGGTAGATGATAAGATGCATGCACGTTCGATCGGACCATATTCATTAATTACGCAACAACCTTTAGGTGGTAAAGCACAGTTTGGTGGTCAGCGTTTTGGTGAGATGGAGGTTTGGGCATTGGAAGCATACGGTGCTGCGAATGTGTTACAGGAATTATTAACCATTAAATCAGATGATGTAATGGGTCGTGCAAAAGCTTACGAAGCAATTGTAAAAGGCGAAAACATTCCTGCTCCGGGTATACCAGAATCGTTTAATGTATTAATGCACGAATTGCGTGGATTAGCATTAGATGTAACATTGGATTAAGATAAACTTTAAACACTGGTGGCTGAGGCTCTCGAAGCCACCGGTGAATAAGTAAAGAATTTTTATTATCACTAAAACCAAAAAGCAAAAAAATGGCTTTAAGAAAAGATAACAAAGTAAAATCGAACTTCTCCAAGATCACTATTAGTTTAGCTTCTCCGGAAACTATTCTTCAACGTAGTGCAGGTGAAGTTTTAAAACCGGAAACTATTAACTACCGTACTTACAAACCAGAAAGAGATGGTTTGTTTTGCGAGCGTATTTTTGGGCCGGTTAAAGATTACGAATGTCACTGTGGAAAATACAAGCGTATCCGTTACAAAGGTATTATCTGCGATCGTTGTGGTGTTGAAGTAACCGAGAAAAAAGTTCGTAGAGAACGTATGGGTCACATTAACTTAGTTGTTCCTGTTGCTCATATCTGGTATTTCCGTTCGTTACCAAATAAAATTGGTTACTTATTGGGCTTACCAACTAAAAAATTAGATATGATTATTTACTACGAACGTTATGTAGTAATTAATGCAGGTGTTGCCGCTCAAAATGGAACAGCATATTTGGATTTTTTAACTGAAGAAGAATATTTGAACTTAGTTGACACGTTACCAAAAGACAATCATTTATTAGACGATTCAGATCCTAATAAATTTATTGCTAAAATGGGGGCTGAAGCTTTGCAGGATTTGTTAGCACGTTTACAATTAGATGAATTATCTTATGAGTTACGTCACAAAGCAAATACCGAAACTTCTCAGCAACGTAAAAATGAAGCATTAAAACGTTTACAGGTTATCGAAGCTTTCAGAGCTGCTAACCGTCATATCGAAAACCGTCCTGAATGGATGATCATTAAGACCGTTCCGGTTATTCCACCGGAGTTGCGTCCATTGGTGCCATTGGATGGTGGCCGTTTTGCTACTTCCGATTTAAATGACTTATACCGTCGTGTAATTATCCGTAACAACCGTTTAAAACGTTTGATCGAGATCAAAGCACCGGATGTAATTTTACGTAACGAAAAACGTATGTTACAGGAGTCAGTAGATTCATTATTCGATAACTCACGTAAATCTAACGCGGTTAAAACTGAATCTAACCGTCCGTTAAAATCACTTTCTGATTCATTAAAAGGTAAACAAGGCCGTTTCCGTCAAAACTTATTAGGAAAACGTGTTGATTATTCTGCACGTTCGGTAATTGTTGTAGGACCTGAAATGAAACTACACGAGTGTGGTTTACCAAAAGATATGGCAGCTGAGTTATTCAAGCCGTTTATTATCCGCAAAATGATCGAGCGTGGTATCGTGAAAACGGTAAAATCTGCTAAGAAAATTGTAGATAAGAAAGAACCTATCGTTTGGGATATTTTAGAGAACGTATTAAGAGGACATCCTGTGATGTTAAACCGTGCACCAACATTGCACAGATTAGGTATCCAGGCTTTCCAGCCAAAATTAATTGAAGGAAAAGCAATTCAGTTACACCCATTAGTGTGTTCTGCATTCAACGCCGATTTTGATGGTGATCAAATGGCGGTACACGTTCCATTAGGACATGCCGCAGTATTAGAAGCTCAAATTTTAATGTTGGCTTCTCATAACATTTTAAATCCATCTAACGGTGCACCGGTTGCGGTTCCATCTCAGGATATGGTTTTAGGTTTATACTATTTAACTAAATCTAAAAAGAACTTACCTAATGATGCAGTAAGAGGAGAAGGTAAAATATTTTATAGTGCCGAAGAAGTTAACATTGCTTTAAATGAAAAGCAAATTGATATCCACGCGCAAATTAAAGTACGTGTTACTAATGCTTTGGATGGCGATAAATTAGTTACTAAAGTAATTGAAACAACAGTTGGACGCGTTATGTTTAACCAGGTTGTTCCGCATGAAGTAGGTTACATCAACGAATTGTTGACTAAAAAATCGCTTCGTGATATTATCGGGATGGTGGTTAAGAAAACAGGTATGGCTAAAACAGCTAAGTTCTTAGATGATATCAAAGACTTAGGGTTTAAAACAGCCTTCAAAGGAGGATTATCATTTAACTTAGGTGATATCGAAACTCCGGAGGAGAAATTTAAGATCATTAAAGATGCACGTGCGCAGGTTGATGAAGTAATGAATAACTACTCAATGGGATTCATTACTAACAACGAGCGTTATAACCAGGTAATTGATATCTGGACACATGCTAACTCTAAGGTTACGAAAAAGGTATTAGATGTTTTAAGTACAGATAAACAAGGTTTCAACGCCGTTTATATGATGCTTGACTCTGGTGCCCGTGGATCTAAAGAACAAATTAAACAGTTAAGTGGTATGCGTGGTTTGATGGCTAAGCCACAGAAAGCAGGTGATACAACGGCTTCCATTATTGAGAACCCTGTATTATCTAACTTCCGTGAAGGTTTATCCATCTTAGAATACTTTATTTCTACCCACGGTGCTCGTAAAGGTTTAGCAGATACGGCCTTAAAAACAGCTGATGCGGGTTACTTAACTCGTCGTTTGGTTGACGTTGCTCAGGATGTTATTATTAACGAAGATGATTGTGGTACATTGCGTGGTTTAACAGCTATGGCATTGAAAAACAATGATGATATCGTTGAATCATTAACTGACAGAGTTTTAGGACGTATTGCATTAAATGATGTATATCATCCAACTACAGGTGACTTAATTGTTACTGGTGGCGAAATGATCGATGAAGATGTATGTGCATCCATTGAAAAATCTCCAATCGAATCAGTTGAAATTCGTTCGGTATTAACCTGCGAATCTAAATTAGGAGTTTGTTCAAAATGTTACGGACGTAACTTATCTAATGGCCGTCAGGTACAATTAGGTGAGGCAGTTGGTGTAATCGCAGCTCAATCAATTGGTGAGCCGGGTACACAGTTAACATTACGTACGTTCCACGTTGGGGGTACTGCATCTAACACGGCAGCATCATCAAGCTTAATTGCTAAATACGATGGTATTGCCGAGATCGACGAATTACGTACAGTTGAGCGTATTAACGCTGACGGAACTAAAGCTAATGTAGTTATTGGCCGTTCTACGGAGGTTCGTATCGTTGATGCAAATACTGGTATCACTTTAACAACAGGTAATATTCCTTATGGTTCTCAATTATATATCAAACCTAGCGCGAAAGTGAAAAAAGGAGATGTAATTTGTGATTGGGATCCATATAACGCGGTTATCGTTTCTGAATTTGCCGGTACTGTAGAGTACGAAGGAATTAAAGAAAACGTAACTTACCGTGAAGAATCTGATGAACAAACAGGTTTCCGTGAGAAAGTAATTATCGAGAGCAGAGATAAAACATTGAGTCCGTTATTAAGAATCGTTGATAAAAAAGGCGAGCCTTTAAAAACTTACAACTTACCTATCAGTGCACACATTGTTGTGAACGAAAAAGTAAAAGTTGAATTAGGACAAATTTTAGTGAAGATCCCTCGTGTTACCGGTAAAACAGGAGATATTACAGGTGGTTTACCTCGTGTAACTGAGTTATTCGAAGCACGTAATCCATCTAATCCTGCAGTGGTTTCTGAAATTGACGGTATCGTTACTTTCGGTAAGATCAAACGTGGTAACCGCGAAGTAATTGTTGAAGCTAAAACTGGCGAACAACACCGTTACTTAGTGTCTTTATCTAAACATATCTTAGTACAGGAAAACGATTTCGTGAAAGCAGGTGAGCAATTATCTGATGGCGCAACTTCTCCTAGCGATATCTTAGCAATTAAAGGACCTACAGCTGTTCAGGAATACTTAGTAAATGAGATCCAGGAGGTTTACCGTTTACAAGGACAAAAATTGAATGATAAGCATTTCGAAACGATCGTTCGTCAGATGATGCGTAAAGTTCAAATTGAAGATCCGGGTGATACATCTTTCTTAGAATTACAGTTGATCAATAAAATCAACTTCATGACTGAGAATGATGAGTTGTATGGTAAAAAAGTAGTTGTTGAGCCGGGTGATTCTGAAAACCTGAAACGTGGACAAATAGTAACTGCACGTAAATTACGTGATGAGAACTCTGTGTTGCGTCGTAAGGATTTAAAATTAGTTGAAGCTCGTGATGCAGTTCCTGCAACAGCAACTTCTATCTTACAAGGTATTACAAGAGCATCGTTACAAACTAACAGTTGGATCTCTGCGGCATCGTTCCAGGAAACCACTAAAGTATTGAACGAAGCAGCAGTAAACGGAAAAGTAGATACATTACAAGGATTAAAAGAAAACGTAATTGTTGGACATTTAATTCCTGCAGGTACAGGTTTACGCCAATACGAGAAGATCGTTGTTGGTAGTAAAGAAGAGTACGAACGCTTAATGGCATCTAAAGAAGAGATCGAAGAAGAAGCCTAATCGTTTCAGTTATGCTGAACTTGTTTCAACATCTCTTTCAATAAATAGTAAAAACCCTGATATTTCTATCAGGGTTTTTTGTTGTGTCAAAAATCTTTTTTACGGTACTGTATTGAGTAATTATTGAGTTATATTTATAAAATAAATCGAAAAAATGAAAAAAGGCCATTTAATTGCCATTTATTTATTGTTAAGTAGTTTCTTAAAAGCACAAACGCACCCATTATGTTTTAATGTTTTAAATTCAGCAACCACATTCAGTGTTGGTTTAAGTCCCCGAGCTACATGCTCTGCAGATTTTAATGGTGACGGAAATGCGGATCTCGTAACGGCTAATTATTATTCCAATGATGTATCGGTTTTATTAGGCAATGGAACAGGCACGTTTTCTAATGCAGTAAACTATTCTGTTGGTGTTTACCCAACGGCTATAACTTCGGCAGACGTAAACGGCGATGGATTGTCAGACCTTGCAGTAGTTAATTATTTTTCAAACGATGTATCAATTTTATTGGGAGTCGGTTCAGGTTCTTTTTCAGCAGCTATAAATTACAGCGTTGGTTTTAACCCACGTTCTATTACGTCTGCTGATTTTAATGCAGATGGAAAATCAGATTTAGCAATAGCAAATTTTGGTTCAAATAATGTTTCTGTTTTATTAGGAAGTAGTTCAGGCATTTTTGCTCCCGCCATTAATTATTTTATTGGATCAAGTCCTGTTTCTATTATTTCTGACGATTTTAACGGAGATGGAAAAGCAGATTTGGCTACAGCTAATTCAGTAAATAATATAACCGTATTACTTGGAACCGGCTCAGGTAGTATGGGCGGAGCATTAAATACTATAACCTCGCTTCCAGGCAGCGCATTAATATCAGGTGATTTTAATGGTGATGGAAATAAAGATCTGGCCGTTGGCGTTGGTGGTTTATCAACTAACTTAATTGTTTTGCAAGGCAACGGCATGGGAAGTTTTTCATCACCAACGTCCTATAGTGTAGGAACGGGTCCGGTTACTATCATCACAGCTGATTTTGATGGAGATGCTATTTTGGATCTTGTAATAGCAAACAGTACTTCTAAAGATATTTTTGTTTTAAAGGGAAATGGCACCGGTGCTTTTACAGTTTCAGAAAGCTATTATATAGATGCCCAACTTTATTCTATCTCTTCAGCTGATCTAAATGGTGACGGGGCACTGGATTTGGTAATGACTACAAATGCTTCCAATAATATTTCTGTTTCGTTAGGAACAGGTGCAGGCACTTTTTATGCCGCTATCAATTATGATTTTGGAGGTACAGATATTGCACTAAGGCTTGTTTCCAAAGATTTCAACAATGATGGATATCTTGATTTTGCTGTTGCTACAAATTCAGACAGGCTAAGGGTCATGCTTGGAAGTAGTTTAGGAACTTACACAACTATTGCCGCTAACTACAATATTTTTAGTCAGGCAAGCGCATTAACGTCAGATGATTTTAATAACGATGGCAATCCGGATGTAGCTGTCGCTTTTCAATCAAGCTCTGTAGTTGCAATCTTACTAGGCAGTGGTACAGGAACTTTTTCTTCTCCTGTAGATTTTACTGGGGGTTCAAATATTCAAAATATAGTTTGTGCCGATTTTAATAACGATGGAAATAAAGACATAGCAACTGCCAATTATAATTCCAATAATGTCTCCATTTTATTTGGAGATGGTTTCGGCAGTTTTGCTATGCCGGTTCATTATAGTGTAGGAATAAATCCCTACCGAATAGTAGCGGCAGACTTCAATAACGATAATAACACGGATATTATAGTGTCTAATATTAGTTCAAACACATCGTCGATATTATTAGGCAGTGCCTCGGGAGTATTATCAACATCTGCGAACATTAGCGGTTCTACTGGCGGAGCTTCTTTAAATACCGCTGATTATAATAATGATGGAAATGCGGATTTTGCTTTGTCGGATAATGCTTTGCATTGTGTTTCTGTTTTTATTGGGACAGGTCTTGGTAGTTTTTTACCACGCGTTAATTATCCTGTTTACTATCTATATGGGTCAGAATACCTAACTTCTAATGATTTTAATGGTGATGGAAAAATTGATCTGGCATTCATGAGCGACAGTTTATCTGTTTTGGTTGGTAATGGTAATGGAACGTTTGTGCCAATAAGAAAGTTGAATGCAGGAGCCGGGCAGCTAATCTCTGGAGATTTTAACAGTGATGGAAAAATTGATATAGCGGGAACCAATTCCGCACATCATATCACGCTAATGTTAAATGGAGCGCCAACACTTACTCTGTCTTCTGCTAATACAGTTTGTCTTGGCAATAATATTACAATTAAAGCACTTGGGGCCAATACATATAGTTGGAGTAATGGCACAACAACAAGCACCCTGGGCGATAGTCCAACTGCAAATACAACATATACCGTTATAGGAACAACATTAGATGGCTGTAGCGATACTGCTATGAAAACAATTACTGTAAACGCCTTGCCAATACCAACTATTACAGTTAATAGTGGCACTATTTGTAACGGAAGCAGCTACACACTAGTTCCAAGTGGTGGTATTACGTATACATACTCGAGTGGTAGTTCAGTTATATCTCCGTCAGTAAATACAACTTATACCGTGAATGGGTCAAATGCTTTTGGCTGTTATGGAACTGCAATTAGCTCAATGACCGTCAGTCCATTGCCGATATTAACAGTTAATAGCGGAAGTATTTGTATTGGTGATTCTTATACTTTTACCCCAATGGGAGCAGTGAGTTATACATACTCATCTCTTAGTTCTGTGATCACTCCTTCAGGAACCAGTACATATATTATAACTGGAGAAGATGCGAACGGTTGTTATGGAGCTACAACAAGTTCAGTAACCGTCAATTTGCCTGCAGTACTGAGCGTTACAGGTGGAACTATTTGTTCTGGTCAATCATTTACAATTACACCCGGTGGAGCTCTATTTTATACTTATTCCAGCGGTCCAATAGTTAGTCCAACCGTTACAAGTACTTATACGGTGAATGGGGATAATTTAAATGGCTGTGCTGATGATACCGCTACGGTTATTGTCTCTGTTAATCCATCTCCGACCCTAACATCTTCATTATCTAATTCAACATGTATCAATTCAAGTATAGATATAGCAGCTTATGGCGCTAGCTCTTATTTATGGAGTAACGGTGCCATAACGCCTAGTATTAATGTAACTCCCACTGTAAGTACCGTTTATTCTGTTACAGGAACAGATCCAAATAATTGCAGCAATACACTCACTATCAATATTACGGTAGACCCTACTTGTACTGATGTTTGGCCGGGAGATGCTAATAGCGACGGCGTTGCAGATATCATCGACATCCTGGAGATAGGGTTGAATTATTTGCAAACAGGGCCAGCTCGTGCTGCAATCAATAACGCCTGGCAATCGTGTTTTGCTAATAACTGGAGTGGAACTATCACGAATGGAAAAAATTTAAACCATGCGGATTGTAATGGAGATGGAACGATTGATATCAATGATACGCTTGCACTTTTTAATAATTATGGGTTGACACATGGGTTTAAACCAATGCAAACGTATACGGTAAATCCGCAGTTAACTATTGTTCCTGATCAGGCTGCTGTTTTAAAAGGAACTTGGGGAACAGCTTCTATTTATTTAGGAAATGCAACAAATCAAATCAATAATATAAACGGCCTTGCTTTCACAATTGATTTTGATCATACTTTAATCGAAACAAGTAATATTTATATCGAGTATCAAAATTCATTTTTAGATGCCGGACAAAATTTACGTTTCAGGAAATTGGATTTTGCTAATGGAAAAATATATACGGCAACAACTCACACGGTTAGTAACAATGTAAGTGGCAATGGAAAAATAGCAACATTACACTATCAGATCAAGCCCAGTTTAACAAGTGCTCAGGTTTTAAATTTAGGAATATTACAGGCTAATCAATCTGATGCTTTCGGCATAATATCTACTTTAACTTCGGGGACGGGTTCATTAACAACAACTATAGATGTTGGGTTACAACAACTTTTAAATAATAATGTGATTTCTATTAGCCCAAACCCAACAAATGGTGCAATAGTAATAAATTCAAAAACAGAATTACAAAAAATTGAAGTTGTTTCAATTACCGGTCAGGTTTTATTAATTGAAACTCCAACTAACACTTCTCATACATTGCATTTAGAAAATTTCACAAATGGAATTTATTTTGTGAATGTGTATCAGACTGATAGGATTGTGAAAAGAGAGAAAATTGTTTTGAATAAATAAAAGGACATGAAAAAAATAGTTTTATTATTGGTTATTACTCTAATTGTAATTAATAGTTCGGCACAAAATTACAGTTGGGCTAATTCGATAGGTTCCCTAGGCACCGATTATGCTCAATCTGTAACAACCGATGTAAACGGCAATGTATATATTACAGGTAATTTTTACGGAACAGCCGATTTTGATCCAAGTGCCAATACTGCTAATTTAACTTCCGGTGGTAAAGATATTTTCATTGCTAAGTATGATAATAATGGAAACTATCTTTGGGCTAAAGCGATGATTTCTCATGGTACCTACACGAATGCAATTGGCCGATCTATTATAACTGATGCAAGCGGAAATGTATATATAACCGGCTATTTCCAGGACACTACTGATTTTGACCCGGGTCCTAGCACGGTTACTTTAACTACGCAATCGCCAGGTAATAATGCTATCTATGTCGCTAAATATGATGCTAATGGAAATTATCTTTGGGTTAAAACTGTTGAGGGTGCTAGAGGCGACAGCAAATCGATAGCCATAGATGGTAACGGTAACCTGTATATTACAGGATTATTTTCAGGTACAGGAGATTTTGATCCAAGCCCTGCTGTTGCCAATTTTACTGCATATGCGTTTAACAGTGTTTTTATTGCCAAATACGACGCCAACGGAAATTATTTGTGGGTTAAGGGGATTGGTTCAACTACTTCAAGTTTAGACGGAGGAATGTCGGTTGCTACTGACATTAATAATAATGTGTATGTAACCGGTTTTTTTTCAGCTACTGCTGCAGACATTAGTACAAACACACCTATTTTATTTTCAGCAGGAGGAAATGATATTTTTATCGTTAAATACAACAGTAATGGAACCCGCCTTTGGGCTAAATCAGTGGGATCATCTCAAAACTATGATTATGGTGTTTCTATAACCACGGATATCAACAGCAATGTATACGTAACAGGGCGTTTTTCAGGAACAGCGGATTTTGACCCAAGCTCTAACTCTGCTAATTTGTCGTCAGCAGGCGGACCGTTTGGAGGCACTGATATTTTTATTGCCAAATATACCACCAACGGTGCTTATGTTTGGGCTCATGCTCTTGGTTTAAGCGGATTCAATGATACCGGATTTTCTGTCAAAACCGATAATAATGGTGATTATGTTTATATAATGGGTTATGTTGGAGGTGCTGCAGATTTTGATCCAAGTGTAAACACAGCTACTATAAACTCTACCGGTGGCAATTTTTTAGCTAAATATGATGTCAATGGTAACTACATCTGGGCTGAAAATATAGGAAACGGTACAACCGGAGATGATGCAAATCGTTTAATGACTGTAGATGGTTTAGGGAATGTTTATGTAACAAGTTACTTTCAAGGTACGGTAGATTTTGATCCGGGTGTAAACACGGCTAATTTAACATCGGTAGGAAATAATGATATATTTATTGTTAAATACTCACCTTGCTACACTGTAAATAATCCTCAGCAAGTTTGTGGCAGTTATTCTATCGGAAATAGTACATACACGGCAACAGGAACCTATACAAATATTTTACAATCGGTATCACAGTGTGATAGTGTGGTGATTACGCAACTTACGGTTACTCCGCTCCCAACATTTACACTCTCTTCAACAACAGGAGCTATCACTTGCGTGAATTCCACGGTTGGTTGCACTCTCACTACCATGAGTAGTTTTATATGGTCTGGTCCCGGAGTTATTTCTCCCTCTACAACATCTTCTTCAATAAACGTTTATACACCCGGAATTTACACAGTAGCTTTAGTAAGCGGACTGTGTCAAAATACCGGAACTTTTGCTGTAACATCCAACACAACAACACCTTCATTTACGATGGCGTATAATACTGCATCTGTTTGTGCAGGCTCGTCAGTTTCGATTTCAGCAAATCCAACAACAACAAATTCAGCATCCTATTTTTGGAGTAATGGTGCCAGCACACAAAGTATAATTGTTAGCCCAGCCTTAACAACTGTATACACAGTTACTGTGACCGACAACGCTAGTGGATGCTATGCGTCAGGATCAACAACCGTTGATATTTATGCGCAACACACTTTAACTATAACCGGGAATAATTCAGTTTGTCTGGGCTCAAGTAGCACATTAACTGTAGTAAACGGTGGAATTGTTTATTTTTTGTGGAGTAATGGTTCAACGCAGCCAATTACCAGTGTTATCCCGTCAGTTAGTTCAATATATACGGTTAACACAATTGACATTAATGGTTGCAGTAACTCAGGAACAATGAGTATAACAGTGGATCCCAACTGCACCGATGTTTGGCCAGGAGATGCCAACAGCGATGGTGTAGCTGACAATTTAGATGTATTGGAACTAGGCTTGCATTATACACAAACCGACGCTCCAAGAGCAACAATCAGTAATAGCTGGCAACCTTATTTTGCGAACAACTGGGTGGGAACGATCACTAACGGAAAAAATTTAAATCATAGCGATTGTAATGGCGATGGAACAATTAATGATAATGATACTCTGGCAATTTATAATAACTATGGTTTAACTCATACATTTAAGCCCGTGCAAGCAAATACAGTTAATGCGCAATTAAGTATCGTTCCTGATCAGCCGGGAGTGGTTAAAGGTGCCTGGGGAACCGCTTCTATCTATTTGGGAGATGCTACAACTAATATCAATGCGATTAACGGCGTAGCTTTTATAGTTGATTTCGATAATACATTAATTGAAACAAATAATATTTGGATCGAATACTTGCCATCGTTTATAGATGCCTCACAAAATTTACATTTCAGAAAGTTAGATTTTACCAATGGAAAAATTTTCACAGCTACTACACATACGGTTAGTAATAATGTGAGTGGTTATGGTAAAATAGCAACGCTGCGCTATCAGATCAAATCTAGTTTAACAACAGATCAGGTTTTAAATTTGGGAATTTCTCAGGGTAATAAATCAGACGTGTCGGGCTTAATTACACCCTTAACATCAGGCACAGGAACTTTGTTGGCAATGGGAGCGAGTGTTAGTTTGCAGGAATTAAATGGAAGTATCATTTCAATTAGCCCTAACCCTACTAACGGTTCATTAACGATCAATTCAAAAACCGAATTACAAAAAATTGAGATTGTTTCAATTACAGGGCAAGTTTTATTAAGTGAAACTCCAACTAATGTTTCTCATACATTACATTTAGAAAATTTCGGTAACGGCATTTACTTTGTGAGTGTGTATCAGAATGATCGCGTTGTAAAGAGAGAGAAAATCATTTTGAATAAATAATAATTAGAAGATTTATAGTGGTTTTTTGTCTCGCAAAATTGTGTCAAAAAGCATTTTAACGGTAAGTCTTTGCGAAATTATTGGAGTATATTTAAACTCGTGAAAAATATAGCTTTAATACTTATCATCATTTTTTCCAACGCATGTTGTTTTGCGCAATGGAGTACTAATTCATCTATAAATAGTGTAATCTGTAATTCAGCAATAGACCACTATAATCCAAAAAGTATCCCGGATGGAAAAGGAGGAACAATCATTGTGTGGTATAATGCAGGTAATATCTACGCTCAGCGCATTAATCCTTCGGGACAAACTCAATGGTTAACCAATGGCGTTATAATTTGTAATGTGGCGAACAATATTCAAATTGTGCCCAGCGTGATTTCTGACGGAGACGGTGGAGCTATCATTTCCTGGGATGATTATAGAAACGGCCATGATTATGACATATATGCTCAACGTATTAATGCATCAGGCCTAGCGCAATGGACAGCTAACGGAGTAAGACTTAATAATGATTTTTACGATCAATACTCCCCCGCCATAACGTCTGATGGAAATAAGGGTGCAATTATTACATGGCTGGATTATACGGTTAGTACTCTTTATGCTGATATTTACGCTCAGCACTTAGATTCTATGGGAATTGCAACATGGTTAACGAACGGTATAGCAGTATGCACTGCTTCGGTAGATCAAAAATATCAAACAATTGAATCAGACGGAATCGGAGGCGCTATTATAACATGGGAAGATAACAGATTAGGTAGCTATCACATCTATGCCCAAAGAATAAATACATTTGGTATAGCACAATGGCTAAATGATGGAATAGCTATTTGTACTGCTGCAAATAGCCAATTATATCCTGTTATTATAGCTGATGGAAATAGCGGTGCTATTATTACATGGCATGACACGCGAGCAGGTGGTGCAGGCGATTATGATATTTATGCACAACGCATTAACGGGTTGGGGGTGGCACAATGGACAATTAATGGTGTAGCTATTTGCACGGAGGTTTCCGATCAGACACATCCAAAAATGGTATCTGACGGAAATAACGGAGCTATTATTACATGGATGGATAAACGAAACGGATTTGATTTTGATATTTATGCTCAAAGAATAAATTCATCTGGAAACGGGCAATGGATAAACAATGGCGTAGCGGTTTGTGTGGCAGCGAATGATCAAAGCTCGCCCGCAATTGCATCAGGCAACTCAGGAAGCGCTATTATTACATGGCAGGATATCAGGAACAACTCATTTTATGATATTTATTCACAACGCTTAAATTCTTCAGGCGCAGTCAATGGACTACAAACGGTATTGTGGTTTCCGATGCGCTGGATCATCAGATTGCTCCCTCGATTATAACTGATAGAAGTGGAGGCGCTGTTATTGCCTGGCAAGATAACAGAAATGGAAATAATTTTCAGATTTACACACAGCGTATTAATATTAATGGGATTTTATGTACAGATCCTATTGTTAATTTGGCAACTTCTTCTTTATGCGTTGACTCTGTTTTATTAAATGCCGGAAATGTTGGCTCAACCTATTTATGGAGCAATGCGTCAACTACTCAAACGTTTATGGCTTTAAGTAGCGGTCCTCAATCGGTATTAGTTACAAATACTGATGGTTGTTTTGCTTCAGATTCTATTAATGTTACAATCACTCCAACAATTAGTATCATTGGAACAAATACTGTTTGTATTGGTTCAAGTATAACTTTTACTGCGTCAGGTGCATTATCATATACATGGAGCACAGGAGCAACAACCGCAACTGAAACAGTTATACCTGCCGTTAATGTAACATACACTGTTATAGGAACAGACATTAATAGTTGTTATAATGCCCAAACCATTAGTGTAACGGTTGATTCCACATGTGCGGATGTATGGCCGGGAGATGCCAACAGCGATGGCATAGCTGACAATTTGGATGTATTGGAATTAGGCTTAAATTACACACAAGCGGGTTCTGCAAGAGCAAGTGCAAGCATTAGCTGGCAATCGTACTTTGCAAATAATTGGACAGGTACCATCACCAATGGAAAAAACTTGAATCATAGTGATTGTAACGGCGATGGAATAATTGACGATAATGATACATTGGCTATTTATAATAATTATGGATTAACGCACGCCTTTAAACCTGTGCAAACCAATACAGTTAATCCTCAATTAAGTATTGTGCCTGATCAACCGGCTGTTTTAAAAGGGACATGGGGAACAGCTTCTATTTATTTAGGAGATGCAACAAATCAAATTAATAACATAAACGGACTTGCTTTCACAATTGATTTTGACAACACTTTAATTGAAACCAATAACATTTATATTGAATATCAAAATTCGTTTTTAGATGCCGGACAAAATTTACGTTTCAGGAAATTGGATCTTGCCAATGGGAAAATATTTACGGCAACAACTCATACCGTAAATAACAATGTAAATGGTAATGGAAAAATAGCTACACTTCATTATCAGATCAAATCAACTTTAACAAACGCCCAGGTTTTAAATATAGGAATATTGGAGGCGAACCAATCTGATGCTTCCGGAGCAATATCTCTATTAACTTCCGGTACAGCGTCATTGACGGCAACTATAGATGTTGGCCTACAGGAATTTTTAAACAGTAATTCGATTTCCCTGAGTCCAAATCCTACAAACGGTTCATTAATTATTAGTTCAACAACTGAGTTACAAAAAATAGAAGTTGTTTCTATTACTGGCCAAGTGTTGTTAAGTGAAACACCAACTACTGTTTCTTATACACTGCATTTAGATGATTTCTCAAACGACATTTACTTTGTGAATGTTTATGAGAAAAATAGAATTGTAAAAAGAAAAAAAATAATTTTGTATAAATAATAAATGATATGAATAAACTGGTTCTCCAATTAGCTTTAGTTTTATTAGGGTTTAATGCAATCGCTCAAAACCCATCTTTTCAATGGGCTAAAACAATGGGCGGAGGAGGTAGTGAATTTTCAACCTCGATAGCAAATGATAAATATGGTAATATTTTCGTTACGGGAATGTATGCTGGAGGCGATTTAGATCCAGGACCGGGAACATATTCAGCTACGCCAATGGGAGGCTGGGGCGACCTATTTATATCCAAATTTGATCCTTCCGGAAATTTAGTTTGGGCCAAAATAATTGGAGGGAATACTGATGATTGGGGTTATTCTATAACTGTAGATGATTCAGGATATGTATATACAAGCGGTATTACTACCTATGGGGCAGACTTTGATACGGGACCAGGCACATATACTGTAAGCGGCGGGGATGCTTTTGTTTCAAAAATGGATAACAATGGAACCCTTATATGGGCAAAGGCAGTTAATGGCACTAGTATATCCTATGGGGATAAATCTTTAGCAGTTGATAAAAAAGGTAACGTATATTACAGTGGAACTTTTTTAAATACTGTTGATTTTAATCCAGGTGCAGGAGTTTTTAATTTGTCATCAGGTTCTTCATCCAATAAGGATATATTTATTTCGAAATTAAATCGACAAGGAAATTTTGTCTGGGCAAAAAAATACGGAAGTCCTACGCAAAATGATAAAGCTCCCTTACTTACTCTCGATTCTTTAGACAATCTTTATGTAACCGGAGTTTATTCTTATTCAATTGATTGTGATCCGGGTCCTGGAACTTACACTTTAAGTTCAGCAAGCAGCGGATCAGGACTATTTGTTTCTAAACTTGATTCATCAGGTAGTTTTGTTTGGGCGAAAAATTTTTATAGCTCTACAAATGGTACGTGTACAGGTGCAAACGGCGAAGTTGAAGCAAAATCAATTAAAATTGATGCTTTAGGGAATATTTATCTCTTAGGAGACTTTCACAATACTGTAGATTTCGATCCGGGACCAGGAACTTACACTATTCAATCTTCAGGAAACAGAGCTATTTTTATGATGAAATTGAATAATGTTGGAAATTTTGTTTGGGCAAAAGCAATGGCTACCTGGGCTCAATGCAATAGTGGATATTCAATGGTTTTAGATAGATTTGGTTATATATATATAACAGGAAAATTTGTTACAATGGACTTTGATCCGGGATCTGGATCTAACATTATTTTATCCTCTCCATCATTAGCTGAAAATGCTTTAATTGCAAAGTATGACACCACGGGTGCTCTTTCTTGGGCAGGAGCAATAGGAGGAGGCACAGCGTGGGGTTATGGGATCACAGTAGATGCTTTTGATAATGTTTATACAACAGGTATTTGCTACGGAACAACCATGGATTTTGATCCGGGGGCAGGTGTTGTTAACATACCTTCAAATGGTGCACAGGATATTTTCCTTCAAAAAATGAATGCTTGTTCGTCTCCAATGAATCCAACAAATACAACAACACCAGTAAATCAAAATGTATGTCTCAATAATACACATACTTTAACAGTGACTGGGAGCGGAACTCTAAATTGGTATTCTTCGCCTTCAAGTACCGTTGTAGTTTCGAGCGGAATGGCATTTTCACCAGCTTTAATGAGTCCGGGAACTTATTCATATTATGTAGCAGCAACCACATGTACTAATAGTATATCAAGAACCTTAATTGCTTATACGGTAACTCCATTGCCAGTTCTAACAATAGCTTCGGCCAGCAGTATTTGCGTTGGTAGTTCAGCTACTCTTTCTGTTATAGGAGCCACTAACTATACCTGGAGCACAGGAGCTACATCTCCAAGTACTTCAGTAGCTCCTGGTGTATCTTCTATATATTCAGTAACGGGAGCAGATTTGAATAATTGTACAAATACCCAAACAGTCAATATAATTGTAGATCCAACCTGCCAGGACGTTTGGCCGGGAGATGTCAATAGCGATGGCGTTGCCGATAATTTGGATGTATTAGAGCTGGGATTGCATTATACACAGGCAGACGCGCCAAGAGCAACTACAAGTAACGCATGGCAGCCTTATTTTGCCAATAACTGGACAGGCACGATCGCCAATGGGAAAAATTTAAATCACAGTGACTGTAACGGCGATGGTACAATTAATGATAACGACACATTAGCAATTTATAATAATTATAGCTTAACACATACATTTAAACCTGTACAAACAAATACAGTTAATCCACAATTAAGTATTGTTCCTGATCAATCAGCTATTGCGAAAGGAACTTGGGGAACAGCATCCGTTTACTTGGGAGACGTAACTACAAGTATTAATAATATCAACGGCATTGCATTCACAGTTGATTTTGATAACACATTAATAGAGACAAATAATATTTATATCGAGTATCAAAATTCGTTTTTAGATGTCGGACAAAATTTAGATTTCAGAAAGCAGGATTTTGGCAATGGAAAAATATTCACGGCAAGTACCCATACTATAAGTAGCAATGTAAGCGGTTATGGCAAAATAGCAACTTTGCATTATCAGATCAAATCTACTTTAACAATTGATCAGGTTTTAAATTTAGGGATCTCACAGGCTAACCAGTCAGATGCTTCGGGAACGATTCTCCCTTTAACTTCAGGCACCGGAACTCTATTGGCAATGGGAGCAAGCGTTGGTTTGCAGGAACTAGGTGGAAATATTATTTCAATAAGTCCTAACCCAACGAATGGTTTATTGACCATTAATTCAAAAGCAGAAATACAAAAAATTGAAGTTATTTCAATTACAGGGAAAGTATTGTTAAGTGAAACTCCAACTAACGTTTCTCATACATTACACTTAGAAAATTTCTCTAACGGTATTTACTTTGTGAATGTGTGCCAGAATGATAGAATTGTGAAGCGCGAGAAGATAATTCTCAATAAATAGATGCTCATATCAATACATATTGGTGTATAATGATGCGAAAATCCCACTTTATAATGAAAAAATATTTTTGTTTAACAAGGCCTTTTAAAGCGACTTCAGGATTGGCTGGTGAGCGATAATTGAGTTATATTTGCATATAAATTCAGCTCATGAAAAAAACTTTCTTTCTCGCACTTTATTTTATTTTTTCTATTCTTACGGTTGTTGCCCAGCCTGTAAATTTAGAGTTTAACTCCGGCAACATAAATGGCTGGACTTTACAGGAAGGAGCAAATTTGGATTCTCAGTCGCATACTGTTGACGCTTATTTAGCATCTACCGAGTACTCTGTAATGGTACCGGGATCAACGGAAACGAACACGGTTCCAATATCGATGACCTCACCTTTGGGTGGAAATTTTTTAAGATTTGGACGTACTACTTTTGGAGGTTATACCTATAAATTAAACCAAACCTATCCTGTTAACTCCGCATCGTCCCTGGCGTTTAGTTACGCTCTGGTTATGGAGGATGGAAGCCATCCGTGTAATGAACAAGCTTATTTTAACTTTACGCTCAAGGATAATTCCGGCAATGTTATTCCGGGGGCCTATATTAATACAATTGTTGGCGGCGCATCCTGTAGTAGTGGAGACCCAAGTTTTTTAACATTCAATCAATATGAATACAGAAACTGGAGTACTGTGTCATATGATCTTTCAAATTATGTGGGAACAAATGTTACGATTGAGGTTCTTGTATCAGGTTGCCTTATAACTCAGTCTGCACACACCGGTTATGCCTATATAGATGCTTCTTTGTGTAATAATGTATTTACTCCGTCTAATGTCACTGTCAATGGAAATTTTTATAACTTAACTCAGGCACAGTCATCTATAAGCATATGTAATACAGATACGGTCAGGATAACTGCACCACTAGTTGGCGCAACCAGTTTTTCCTGGACAGGAGGCGCCATCAATGGTCTTACTACTCAAAGCGTATCCATAACTCAGCCCGGAGTTTATAATTTAATAATGAATAAGTCCGCAGCCTGTTCAAATACATCGGCCGTTACATTTAGTATTGGTGCCAGCCCTACTGTAACAGCTTCTGCTTCACCTACTATTACTTGTCCCGGAGCTAAAGTTAAATTGTCTGCAACAGGAGCTTCAAATTATACCTGGACAGCCATGACTCCCGGTCCGCCGGTGGATATCAGTTATAATCCAAATCAAAATGTCTATCCCACTGTGACAACTGTTTATAAATTAACGGGCGCAAATGCTTTCGGATGTTTAGGAACGGTTAATTATACGGCCAATGTTCATCCCGTTCCAACATTAACTATAACGGGCAACAATCAGTTTTGTGCTGGCAATTCAACCACATTAACTGCCTCCGGAGCCCCAACCTACAGCTGGAATACAGGAGCAACAACCAGCTCAATTGTGGTTACGCCATCTGTAAGTACAAATTACATAGTGAGCCATACCACAGCTAATGGCTGCGTAGCAAATACCTCAGATAGTGTGAAAGTATTGGGTAATGTAAAAATCACGTCTAACAAACCTGCTTTAAAGTATTGCCTTGGAGATAGTATTGTTGTTACCGGAACGGGTGCATTAAGTTATACCTGGAGTACAGGAGCCACAACAAATTCTATTACTTTAAAACCTACCGTTACTACTACGTATACATTATCTGCACTTACAGCCAGTTGTGGGGCAAAGCAGGTTGTATTTACCGTTACGGTTAATGCTATACCTGTTGTTACGGCAAATAGCAGCCCGGCTAGTGGAACTGTTTGTGCAGGTAGCTCTGCTTTTTTATTTGGTGGTGGTGCAACAACTTATACCTGGACCGGAGGAGTTACTAATAATGTGAGTTTTTTGCCCACTATAGGCAACACTTATACCGTTATTGGTACCGACGCGAACGGCTGCAGGAACACAGCTTCCAAGTCGATCTCGGTCACAGCTAATCCGGTATCCGTATCTGTAAACCCGGTATATCCAATTTGTGTAGGGCAGTCAGCAACGCTTACAATTATAGGAGCATCTTCTAATACCTGGTTTAATTCATCAACAAGTCAAAGCGTGGTCGTTTCACCTACTGTAACTACAACTTACAGTGTTAATGCATCGTGGAGCGGTTGCTCATCAAATTTTAATAAACAGGTTTTAGTTACCAATATTTTACCAAATTACACAACCCCAACCAGCTCTTTTACTCTGTGCTCAGCTGCTGGCTCAGGCGTAGGTCTTAATGGAAATAATTGTTTTTATTCCAGTCCTCAACCAGAGGTAACTGTTTCAAGTGGTATTGGTCCGGGATATTTTGTAGTGAATCCGTTTCCACTCTCTCCAACAGTGTATACCATTAATGCCACAAACGGATGTGGTGTAGTCAGTAATACAGTCCAGATAATACCTATAGCTTCTCCAACACTTAGTGTTTCGGGGCCAACAGTTACATGTGCTAATGCACCAATAACATTTACTGCAAGCGGAGCAGATACCTATCAGTGGGCCGTTGGGGTTTATACCACTACTTATACCGTTAATCCTGCAAGTAGCCAAACATATGTATTGTATGGTTCAAATCAGGGGCAATGTTCCTCTTCAAAAACTATCTCGGTTACCGTACTTCCAACCCCTTTATTAACCGTAAACAGCGTTACGGCTTGTGCAGGAATTTCTGCAATACTTACGGCTGCGGGAGCAACTACTTATACCTGGAATACAGGTGCAACTACAAATAGTATCGTGGTACCACCTACCAGTAATACATATACTGTTTCAGGCGTTCTTTCTCCAGGTAATGGCTGCGTGGCTTCAAAAACTGCTGCAGTAGTGTTGGCGACTCCTACCAGTTCAATGATTACTGTAAATAGTGGAACAGTATGCGCGGGCAATATTTTTATGATACAACCATCCGGCGCTAGTATTTATTCTTACAGTAATGGCTCAACGATGGATGTACCAACGGTGGCTTCAACCTATACGGTTACAGGATTCGATTCGAATGGATGTCTAATTGATACAGCGATCAGTTCGGTAACAGTACGTCCTTTGCCAATCATTGCAGTAAATAGTGAAAGTGTTTGTCTTGGCAGTACATTTACAATGACTCCTACGGGAGGAGTTGTTTATGTGTATAGTACCGGAGGTAATACAGTTGCACCAACCAGTAGTTCTGCATATACCGTTACCGGAGCCGATTCCTTTGGTTGCATAAATACGGCAGTAAGCAATGCTACAGTAGGTACTTCTTTTTCAACAACAGTTGCCGTTAACAGTGGCACTATATGTAATGGAACCAACTTCACCATTAGTCCGTCAGGCGCATCAACTTACTCATATAGTAGCGGCAGTGCTGTAGTTTCTCCATCTGTTACAACGGATTATACGATAACTGCCTTAAGTTCACTGACTTGTGCGACCAGCGGTACGGCTATAAGCTCGGTTGTTGTAAATCCAACACCTACCATTACTGTAAATAGCGGAACAATTTGTAGCAACGAGAATTTTACAATAACTCCGGGTGGTGCAATTACTTATACGTATAGTACCGGAAGTAATGTTGTTATAACTCCTTCAGGCAATACAACAGTTACCGTTACAGGAACCGATGCGAACGGTTGCGAAGATAATGTAGGTACTTTAAGCACTATTATGGTTAATGCGACCCCTGTGGTTACAGCGTCATCAACTACCAGTGTAGTGTGCGCTGCTACTAGCGTGCAATTGAATTCGGGGGGTGCTGATACATATACCTGGAGCACAGGAGCAACAAGCTCAAGTGTTGCCATCACTCCCACCGTAACCGACACCTATACCGTAACAGGATTAGATCTGAATAATTGCAGTAGTACGGCAACCGTTAGTGTAATAGTTGCCAATACTTGCCAGGATGTTTGGCCGGGTGATGCTAACAGCGACGGTTGGGCGGATAACCTAGATATATTGGAACTAGGCTTACATTATTTACAAACAGGAGCTTCGAGGCCTTCCGGATTAAGCAATTCCTGGCTATCCCATTTTGCTATTAACTGGACAGGAGCCATTACTAATGGAAAAAATGTAAATCATAGTGATTGCAACGGAGATGGAACCATCAATGATGATGATACACTCGCCATTTTTAATAATTATGGTTTGACTCATGCATTCAGGCCAAATGCACAAATAGCTACTGTACCCGAGTTAAGTATTGTTCCGGATCAGGCATCAGTTGTAAAAGGAAACTGGGGATCAGCTTCTATTTATTTAGGAGAAACGTCAACGCCGGTAAATGATATTAATGGGATAGCCTTTACAGTGAATTTTGATAATTCGTTAATTGAACCAAATTCAATTTGGTTGGAATATCCAGCTTCCTTTATTAATACGGCCAATCAAAATTTGCATTTCAGAAAACTTGATTTCCCAGGTAACAGTTTATATACAGCAACAACGCATACGGCTAACAATAATGTAAGCGGAGATGGATTAATTGGAATTTTGCATTACCAGATCCTATCGGCTTTAACAACGGATGCGGTTTTAAATTTAGGATTGATCCAGGGAAATAAGTCAGAAACATCCGGGGCAATTACACCCTTAACAGCAGGAACGGGAACATTAATGGCTATTGCATCTAGTGTTGGAGTATTTGAAAGTTCTAATAACCTGTATGTATCTATTAGTCCAAATCCAACCAGTGGTGTTATTACTATAAGATCTAAGACAGAGTTACAAAAGATAGAACTAATAGCAGTAACCGGCCAGATTTTATTAAGTGAAGTTCCAGTTAGTACTTCTCATATATTGCACTTAGATCAATTAGCTAATGGCGTTTACTTTGTGAATGTTTATCAAAATGATCGTGTTGTGAAGAGAGAGAAAATTGTTTTGAGTAGGTAAAAAATTCATAATATAATATGGGCGATCTTATTCTGTTAAATGTTCGGCAGGATGATTATCACTAAATAAACAGATTAGAGGTAGTTTTTTGCTTATTTTTGTTATAAAAGCTTAGACATGAAAAAAAGGTGTATTACTATAGCCATTGTTTTTTTATTTAGTATTTCCATTCGTGCTCAGTGGACACAAACAAATGGCCCAATCATAGGCAACTTTACTTGTTTTGCTAAACATGGAGCAACTATTGTGGCAGGCTCAGACTGGGGTTTAGGTTACGGCGGCGGGATCTTTACTTCATCTAATAATGGCGCTACCTGGTCGTCTGCAAGTTATGGCCTTAATTTAGGCACTAATGTTAAGTATATAAATGCCTTTGCTGTGAGTGGTGATACAATTTATGCCGCTACAGATTACAGTACCTTTAAATCGACCGATAACGGTGCAAGCTGGGTTGTTTTATCAAGTATGCCAAATGTAAATTCAATAGCTGTAAATTCTCCAAATATTTATTTAGGAACAAATGCCGGCCTGTACATCTCAACAGATAATGGATCAACCTTTACGAAAAAGATCATTCCAACATTTCCCAGTAGCTATATAGTTAGCTCAGTTGCTGTAAATGGCTCCAGTATTTATGCGTTTGTTAATAATACAATGTTATTGTCAGGTAATAACGGAAGTACCTGGACATCGATTAACAGCGGACTAACTGGTGGTACTAAAACTATTCTGATCAACGGAACTTCTATTTTTGCTGCCGGCGCTGCCGGTGTATTTCTAACGCTCAATAATGGCGCCAGTTGGTCTGCTGTTAATAACGGACTTACAAATACATCTGTAAACTCTATAGCAGCCGCAGGAGGTACCATTTATGCAACAACAAATGGAGGCGGGATTTTTTATAGTACTAATTCGGGCAGTAATTGGTTTAGTATGAACAATGGCTTATTCAGTTTAAATGTTTACTCATTGTTTTCAAATGGCAGTGATTTTTTTGCTGGAACAGACATTGGTGTGTTTTATTCTGCTAACTCAGGATCCGCCTGGAATAATTCAAGTACCGGTATACCAAGTACAAATGCACATTGCATTAAAAAAATTGGTAATACTATTTTTACTTCGGTAGGCAGTGGTGGAATGTATGTTTCTTCGGATTACGGACAAAACTGGAAGAGCTGCAATAATGGCTTGCCATATTATACAAGTAACTTTATGCAATTTTATGACATAGCTTCATCAATTGTAGAAAGTGGGGGAGCAGTATTCGCAGCTTGCAGCGGTAATATTTATTCAACCAATAATAATGGGAACAACTGGAATTTGGTGAACAGTTTGCCGGCAAATTCAGCTAACTATTTAACTGCATACGGCGCAACTATTTATGCCTCTGGTCAAAATGGAATCTACATATCAAATGATTCTGGAGCGAGTTGGTCCTTGCTTTCATCCACCAGTTTTACCCCAACCAAGCTGGTTAAAAGCGGAACTAATTTATTAAGTATGTCCTCAAACAATTATGCTTCATTATATTTATCTACTGATAATGGAATTAGTTGGAATGCTGTGAATAATATTAATGGTAACATGATGTCTTTTACTCAAATTTACGATATCACAGGAAACGCTAATGAATTATACGTTGTTGGCGATGGACTTTGGAATGGATCAATGTATAAATCATCAGACAATGGAGTTACCTGGAATGCAATAGGTTATTATCCAGGCTTGCCTCCTGCAGGTACTATTATTTATTCTGTTGCAATGTATGGTTCCGAAGTGTTTGCGGGGGCCTTTTCGGGAATATATTCTTCTACAGATAATGGAAATAATTGGACATCGATAGGCTTATCTTCTGTAGCAGCTCCAAATGCCATTGAAATATCTGATACACTTGCGGTTGTTGCTACCGATAGTAAGGGTGTATGGATGAAAGTAATAGATCGGCATGTTTGGCCGGGTGATGCCAACAGCGATGGTGTAGCTGACAATTTAGATGTATTGGAACTAGGATTGCATTATACACAAACCGGCGCTCCAAGAGCAACAATCAGTAATAGCTGGCAACCTTATTTTGCCAATAGCTGGAGCGGCACTATCACGAATGGTAAGAATTTAAATCATAGTGACTGTAATGGAGATGGAACAATTAATGATAATGATACTCTGGCAATTTACAATAACTATGGTTTAACTCATACATTTAAGCCCGTAGAAACAAATACAGTTAATGTGCAATTAAGTATTATCCCTGATCAATCTGCTGTTGCGAAAGGAACTTGGGGAACAGCATCCATTTACTTAGGAGACGCAACTACCAGTATTAATAATATCAACGGCATTGCATTCACAGTTGATTTTGATAACACATTAATAGAGACAAATAATATTTATATCGAATATCAAAATTCGTTTTTAGATGCCGGACAAAATTTAGATTTTAGAAAAATGGATTTTACAAATAGTAAAATATATACAGCCACAACACATACAGTAAGCAATAATGTAAGTGGTTATGGTAAAATAGCTACGTTACATTACCAGATCAAATCTACTTTAACAAATGATCAGGTTTTGAATTTGGCGATCTCTCAGGCCAATCGGTCAAATGCTTCGGGTACAATTATTCCTTTAACATCAGGAACATCAACATTATTAGCGATGGGTGCAAGCGTTGGTTTACAGGAGTTAAATGCAAACACTATTTCAATAAGTCCTAACCCAACGAATGGGTTATTGACTATTAATTCAACAACACAATTACAAAACATAGAAGTTGTTTCTATTACAGGGCAAGTATTATTAAGCGAAACTCCAAGTAATGTTTCTCATACATTACATTTAGAAAATTTCTCTAACGGCATTTACTTTGTGAATGTGTATCAGAATGATCATGTCGTAAAACGAGAGAAAATTATTTTGAGTAAATAGTGTTCGTCATTGTGAACGAAGTGAAGCAATCTCATACATGGTTTTCTTAGTTTGAGATTGCTTCGTCGTCCCTCCTCGCAATGACGTGCTACTTCGCCTTCGTTGTATCTCCAAGGCTTTTAAAAGCCTCGTCAACTTCTGCTACCAGTTTTTCGTAATCGCTTTTTGCGGCTGCAATTTCGGGTTTCATGAGTTCCAGTTCATCCACATGTGCTGCATACTCTTTCTCCACTTCCTTGGCATCTCCGGTATTGGTTTTTACCTGTTCAACTAAGCCTTTATTTTTTTCGATCATTAATTCCAAACGTGTAATTAATGGATTGATCTTTTGAGAAAGATTGTTGAATAAACTATCGTCAGGATTAGTGCTTTTAGCTGTAGTGTCGGTAAACATGACTGACGAAAGCTCGGAACGGTAAGACATTAGAAGAGAGTCCTGTTGCTTTAATTCTGTTTGAGTAGCCTCTATTTTTTGAATGAAGGCATGCGTGTCATCCGTACAAGATGTGATAGTAAATGCTAAAGCGATAGAAGCGGCAATGATTTTGATTGAGGTTTTCATAGTGGTTATATTTTATGGTTTAATGATTGATTACATCAAACGTTATTTTGTAACCTGTCATTAACATATATTAAGGATTGATGCTTCTCTCCCTTCGGTTCTCGTCTCGATAGCTATCGGGATCGCTCGAACTGACAAACTCAGGGTAACAGTTTAGGATGACAAACGTGATCTCTTAAAAACTAAAACTTAATTTTCCTTAACTCCTTAAAAGCTGCCTTTTCTATTTCCGAAATTTCATCAAGCATATCAGCACTTTCTTCAAAATCTTTTTGCTCGTTCAATCTACCTTTGTAAATACGACCCATGTGTATAGCACTTGCGCGCCACAAATCACCTGCCTTTGTAAACTCATCCGAGATCTTTAACAATTGATCATTGTTTGTGTAATTACTGGCTTCTTCTAAAAATGCTGCATATAAAAAACGAAATCCACCACCACCGGTTCCAATCTCTTCCTGCATACGCACAATTTGTCCCAGATACAAACCCGCTTTACGCGGACCTAATTTATCTCTCCACTTGCGAATATGATTTGCGGTGTAATGAATTCCTTTAGCACCTACCATTGGTCCGGGTAAACTCAGCATTTCAAATGTAGTGCGTTTAATGGCTTTGGGAATTGCTTTTTGTATTTGTTCTTTGGTAACGTGTTTTACATTTTCGGGATAATATACATGTCCTTTTGGTGCCAAGGGTCCTTTTGCAAAACGCACTTTTACCATATCTTCTTCAGATAATTTAGTTACGGTTTCCATGACAGGATCACTTACTAAATACTGTCCGTTCTCTTTCCCATAAACAACAATGTTGTGTGCATTGAAATGGAAACGATACTCAGGTGGAAAATACGGTAAATTAAAAACGCCTACCTGGCATCCAACCGGGTTGCCTAATTGTATTTGTTGATTTAAGTAATCGTATGCTTCTTTTTCGCTATTGAATTTTTTGCGATTAACTTTTATACCTAATAATTTACTGGCTCTGCTAAATATCCATCCGGGCATCCCGCGATATGAAATAGCAGGCCCACCGCTGATCTGTAAAAAAGGAATGTGTAAATAAAAAATACCTGAACCAAGTCCAAACACCAAAGGCTCAGTCATGAAATCCAAACCATGGTATCTTAATAAGCTGGTAGCTACACCGTTTTCGCAATGAGCGGCCTGAATATGTTTAAACTGTTTTTCCAAAATTATCCTTTAAAGTTCTTAAGTTCGTCAATCGTAATATCAAATGCTTTTGCGTAGGTAGCCAGTTTTTTTTCATTTAAATTTTTAAATACTTCAGGTTTAAAATGACGCTTGATATTAAATCTCCAAAAGCCTGTAAAGCTTGCCAGTAAATTAAGATCCATTAAACGTAATTCCATAAAATATAAAACCGGACTCTTCTCTCCATTCTTTACGGCAAGAGCAGCTTCATTGATGCGTTCATTAATATCTTCCCAGGCGTTGTCTAAGGCATCTTTTTTTACTTCCCAACCTGTACTAAGGTCAGTGCTGTATTTTCCATCTTTATCTTTCACATAACACAACTCGCGTGTCATGTGCGATAATGCCGATTTATCCTGTGGAAGATCTTCTTTTTTCATTTTATAGTTTGTTTATATTCTCGGTACTTGTTAAAGCTTGTTGTATTTGTGATAGCCATAACGCGTAACAATCATTTACATTTTCATAAGATGCCGGTTCTGCTTTTACGGATAACAACATGGCCTCTTTAGCAGATCGGTGACACCAAATGTGGCAAGCCAACTCAACATCATCCGTAATATCATGAGCTTGGGCACGGGCTCTTGCGGCAAGCACAGTGCCAATAGCTAATTGATCCTGGTAATGTCCTGCAACTACAGGTAACGATCTTAATAAATTTTCGTCACAACCTCCTACGTATGAACAGGCAACACCTATGCCAACCCACATAGATTGACGACGTTCCATCGGGAAAGCAGAGATCATTTCCTGAACTTTATTTACATCTCCTTTACAAGCGTACCATATACTACGGCCTATTCCCTGATCGTATGCCGAAAGCATCCATGCTTCTATATTTTCAGAAATTTTTTGCGCTTTGATACTGGTTCTTTGTCTGAAAATACCATCATAATACCCCCAGCCATCTAATACCCTGAATCGTAAAAGAGGCGATAATGTTTTGAGTAATGTCGAAACCGGTTTGTTTAGCTGAGCTATTGCCCACCCTAAACCTGCATGTGTTTGTGCAGCATGCATCCCGGCTTTGTCGTTAAATAAACGCCAGTCGCTCAACGTATCATGTTTTTCAAGATCGTTCAAAGCAATACCCATCGAAGCACCTTCGTATGCGATGGAACAGTATTCGTGTTCCGTAGTGTCGAGTTGTTTGATAAGGATCGTAAGGTCTTTCTCAGTAGAAGCAAGTTCCTTTGCCGACTGAAAAATGCCTTTTATTTTTTCTACTCTAAGAGAAATTTCTTTTTCACAATCCATCTTGTGTAGTATTAATCGCTAAAAACTAACAAACTGTAAGCAGGCAGTAGGCGTATGTAAAGCGCGCACTTTCAGGAACCATTAATAATATCTTTTGGCCGGTTTTTAGTTTTCCTGAATTCATTAATTCTTCTACCATCATAAAAATAGAAGCAGAGCCTATGTTTCCAGTGGTTGTTAAATTAGTGAACCATTTTTCCTGCGGTATTTGAATATCATATTTTAGGATTTCTTCTGCAATTTTTGCACGGAAGAACTCTGATGATAAATGTGGTAAAAAGTAATCGATGGTTGTTACATCAAACCCTCTTTTGTCTAAGATCTCTTTTAAATATTTTGTACCGGTTGGGACAATTTCTTTTCCTAATAATTTAGTATCCTGTTTGAATGAAAAGATCGATTTTTGCAACCATTCATCGGGCGTAAATTCTTTCCAGCCTTTGGTCGTTCCATCTTCATTCTTATCGGAACCTACGTACATGCAGGTTTCCAATTGATTAGCATAAGAACGAATGTCGATCCATTCAATTTTTAAATTGATTGAATTCGCGCGGGGTTTGTCCTGCAACAATAAGGCTGCAGCACCATCAGATAACATCCAGCGTAAAAAATCTTTTTCAAAAGCAATAATAGGATTTTGGTCCATTTCTGCCAGGCGTTCCGTTTCTTTTTCAAAATGTTCGGCCAGCATAAAAGAAGACAGTTTTTCTGAGCCTGTAACGACGGCATTTTTAGTATTACCTGCTAAAATAGATAAGTAACCTGTTTTTAAAGATTGCATGCTGGCGCAACAAGAGCCCGATGGAGAAATTAATTCCAAAGGTTTGCCATTTTTTAATTCGCCGTGTACCATTACGGCATGCGATGGCATGTGATTATCAGGCGATGCTGTTCCGCAGGCCAATAATTCAATATCCTCCGTTTTAAAATTCTCGTCAGCTAATTTTTCAATGGCCAAAGCGGCCATCTGTGCATTAGAATGCGTTGATCTTCCTTCTTTATCTAATGAATAATAACGGGTTTTGATGCCGTTATTGCGCAAAGTAAGCCTCTTTCCTTTGGATGGCACGCCATCGATCATCCCAAGATAATCCTCCATATCATCATTTGAAATGGGGTTGTTGGGTAAAAATTTGGCAGCCTTGGTTATATAAACTCCTTGCATTATGGACAGTGTGTTGGTTAAACAGTTTAAAAGAATTATTGTTTAGTCTTTAATCCCAAAAAACTCATTATAACTCACTTCTTTGGTTTCTAATTTACAAGAAGTTTTTAAAACGTCCAATACTTTTTTGCTGTATAATCCTTCAAATATTTTTTGAGCTTCCTGTTCTTTGGTTAAAATACCCTGAACAATTTTAGCTACTTCTGTTTCGTCAGGAACCTGCCCGTAACGTGCAAACTGAGAACGTACATAATTGCTTGCTTCTTCTTTTGCTTCGTCAGCCGTTACAGCAATATTGTTGTTTTTAATGATCTTGTTCTCGATCAGTTTCCATTGCATTGATTTTGCGTAAGCAGGATATTCTGCTTCCAACTGCTCTTTTGTTAACGGTTTTTCGTTTACAGCCATTAACCAACGCTTTAAAAAGTCATCCGGTAAAGTGATGTTTAATTTTTCTACTAATGTTTTCTCAACGGTTTCAACAAACTTACGGTCTGTATCCTGTGCAAACATTAACGCTAATTCTCCTTTGATCTTTTCTCTGAATTCAGCTTCAGAATTAACAGTACCTGCACCATATAATTTATCAAATAACTCCTGGTTCAATTCAGCATCTTCCATACGGGCAATGTTACGAACTGTTAATTGTAAGTTAGAGTTAAAGCTTTCTGCTACTTCTTTATCAATACCTAAAGAGATCGATTTATCAACTGCCGAATCATATAATTCGTTTGCGTTGATAACGATCTTATCATCTTTTTTAGCTCCGGTTAATTTAGCTTTGGCAGCTTCGTTTTTTAAACGATCGATACCAATGCTGGTTGATTTGAAAATACCTCCAGCAACAATGTTATTATCTGCATCCAGTTCAACAATATCAATGTATAATACGTCTTTTCCTTCAGCAACTTCGGGATTAGAAGGTTTTCCATAGTTACGTTTAACGTCTTTCAGGTATTTCTCTACTAACTCATCATCAATTTTAACGGTATTGTATACAAAAGATTGATTGTTATCCAGTTTCACATCAAACTGAGGGGTTAAACCTAATTCGTAGTTAAATGTCCACTCTTTTTGTGTGTCAAAATCGATCTTGTTGTCTTCTTTAGGCATTGGATTTCCTAAGATCTCGATCTTGTTATCGTTAATGTAGTTATATAAGGTCTCGTTTAATATTTTGTTGATCTCATCTACTAAAATAGATTTACCATGCTGTTTTTTGATCAATCCCACAGGTACTTTTCCTGGTCTGAAACCCGGTAACGCAGCTTGTTTTTGTACTTTTTTGATCGCATTTTCTACTTTTGCTTCATAATCTGTTGGAGCTAAAGTTATACTTAGTTCTGCATTTAACGGACTAATGTCTTTCTTAGATATGTTCATGTTTGTTTTTTAAGTAATTATAAGGGGTGCAAATTTACGTGATTTTACCTAAATATCAACGATTTAACTAAATTTTTAGATTAAAATACCCAGCAGCACGTAGCATACATTAAATAGAACTCTTTTAAATAAGTAATTTACTGGTTTTCAGATATTTACCCCTTTTTTAATCCAGCTGAAATAGGCGGAATCAGTTACCCAAAAAAAATACTTCTTTAAAACACTTAAATTCAGAGTTTTTTGCGCGAATGTTTTTTGTTTTTTTAACCAAAGAACACCCAAACGTTATCTACAGCACTATGCTGAAAAACTAATTTGTTTGATCTGATGTATTGACGAAGTATTTAGCATATTGCTTTACTTTAAAAACATAAATTTTGCATAAGCCCTTTCATACGCTTTTATTTTTAGCACTTACCTTTTTATTACTGGGATTGATCAGTTTTGTATTTCCCGAAAAAGGAATCCACATCACTGATAAAATGTGCATTCAATATCCAACATTTGCATCTTTATTTCTGGAGAAGAAAGAAGTTAAGGCAGATATTTCAAGCATTATTGCTTTGGCAGATGCAGAAGACAGTGCTTCTGAAAACGTTAATGATACTACAGCCGTAAAGGCTATCGAAACAAGAGATACGGCAGTAAAATTGATCACCAGCATTCAGTATAAAAATACCGGTAAAACTGCTATGTCCAATTTCTTTAATGCTTTGGCTAATCTCGCTAACGAAGATAAAAGCATTCGCATACTGCATTATGGTGATTCACAGATCGAAGGGGATCGTATCAGTGATTATTTACGTTTAAAATTGCAAGGACAGTTTGGTGGTGAAGGACCCGGACTGATCTCCTTTATGCCCGTAGCGCCAAGCGTAGTTAATAAAATATCATGGAGCCCGGGTTGGGATCGTTATCCTGTTTTTGCAGGAAGGGATAAGCGTGTGAAACACAATAATTTTGGAGCATTAGCACACATTACCAGATTTCATAATTATTCAACTATTACAGATACAACGCCCTATACATCTGCCTGGGTAAAGGTTGTAACCAGTAAGAACGGTGGACCAAAAGCAGCAGCTTACAAAAAAATAAAATTATTTTACGGGGGTGCACAAACTAAAACACATATTGAGTTGTATGAGAATGGAACACTGAATACTTCAGATTCATTAGCGGCCGGAGGTAATTTTAATATCAAAGAATTTAACCTGAACCAAGGTGCTTTATTGCAGGAATTCAAATTCAAAGGTAAGGATAGCCCCGATTTTTATGGCGTTTCATTAGAAGGAGGTAAAGGTGTCATGGTTGATAATTTTGGATTGCGCGGAAGTTCGGGAACCTTTTTCAACCAGATCAATTATGGACAACTAAAGAATTTTTATGATTACTTAAACACCAAACTGATCATTCTACAATTTGGCGGAAACTCTTTACCATATATTAAAACCAAAGAACAGGCCGTTGGTTTTGGTGGTTATCTGAAAGCACAAATAGCTACTATCAAAAAAATGGCACCACAGGCTTCTATATTGGTTATTGGCCCCGCTGATATGAGCGTAAAGGAAGGCGCAGATTATGTGACGCACCCTCAACTCGAAAATTTAAGAGATGCCATCAGGCAAACGGCTTTTGATATGGATTGTGCTTTTTTTGACATGTATAGCTGCATGGGCGGAAAAAACAGCATGGTAAGTTGGGTGGAACAGGGCATAGGTGCTAAAGATTACATTCACTTTAGCTCGGGTGGTGCCCGCAAAATAGCTGTGTTGTTATATTCTTCGCTGATGAATGATTACAACAGTTATTCAAAAAACAAAAAATAGTACCCGTACCACATGAAATATAAAAACAAGAATGCTTTAAAAATAAATGGTTGGATCTTAGCTTGTCTTTTATCTTTTGCATGTTGCGTGTTACTAAAAGCGCAAACAGTGCTACCAGTATTTGTTAAGCCCGAGCATAGTAAACTTGTTTTAAGTAAAGATAGTTCCCGCTTTATGGACTTCTATAAAAAAATGGATGATCTTAAAAAAGGAAAGCGTGACCGCGTGAATATTGTCCATTTTGGTGGATCGCACATACAGGCGGGTTTTTGGCCAGAAGTATTAATGAATGGGTTTTATTCCACCGGTAATTATGAAGGTGGTGGTTTATTTATTTTCCCTTTTAAAATAGTAAAAACAAATAATCCCAGTTTTTACAGATCTTTTGGTTATGGGAAATTTAAACGTTGCCGTTGTGCTATTAGCCGTGAAATGTGTGACAATTTGGGAATGGCAGGAATGGCGGCCATTACCAATGATAGCTTAAGTATGTTTGGGTTTAAAATACTGGAAACAAGTCACCCTAAAAATTTTAATTCGGTAAAAGTGTATCATAATTTTAATCCAAGCTTTGAATTAAGCTTAAATCATGAATCTACTTTAAAATATGTAAGAAAGGATCATGAGAAAAAAGGGTATACCGAATTCACATTTGAAACTTATATTGATTCTTTGAATTTTGTGTTGATAAAAAAGGACACGCTTCATAAAGATTTTATATTACGTGGCTTCAGCGCAGAGAACAGTAAACCAGGATTTTACTATGCATCGATGGGCGTAAATGGCGCAGCCAGTGGATCATTTCTACGTTGCCCCGAATTAGTAAATGAACTAAAAAGTATTCCACCAGACTTAGTGATCTTTACGTTAGGAGTAAATGATACACATGATGTGAATTTTACCAAATCAGCTTTTATAGCAAAACATGATAGTTTAATTGCGCAGATAAAAAGAGTGTCGCCCAATTGCGCTTTTTTGTTTGTAACCACTACTGATAATTACATGACACGCAAGGCTTCCAATAAGCGTCCTATTAAAGCAGCCGAAGCGGCTTATGAATTAATGGAAAAACATAAAGGCGCTGTATACGACCTGTACGCTGTCATGGGGGGATACAAATCAATTTATAAATGGTATAAGGCAGGCTTGGCGGCAAAAGATAAAGTCCATTTTAATGCAAGGGGTTACAGGTTGTTCGCCAAATTAATGTACGATGCTATTGATAGAAGTTATAAGAACAACAGTAAAGTAAAGGAGTAGCATGTTAAACGACATACTCACATATCTTAAACCTTATTTCCTTTATGTAAAGGGGCAGCCGGTTATTTTTACGCAATTGTATTTCTGGGGATTTTTTGCTGTAGTGTTAGCGATCTATTCTTTGCTTTATAAGAAGAATACATTGCGTACCTTTTATTTATTGCTGGTTAGTTTTTTCTTTTACTATAAAACCAGTGGCGTATTCCTCATCTTACTCATCTTTACTATAGTCAGCGACTATAATTGGGGCAGACTCATTCATCAAAGTCAGTCTGAGACGAAGAAAAAATTATTTCTCACAATTAGCCTGATCCTGAATTTAACTTTACTTTGTTATTTTAAGTATGCTTACTTTTTTACAGAAAGTGTTAATCAGCTTGCCGGAACAGACATAACATTCTTTAATCATTTCACCCAATTCAGCAATACATTTTTAGGAACCAGTGATCCGGTAGATAAGTTGATACTGCCTGTTGGTATTTCTTTCTTTACATTTCAGTCTATCTCTTATACCATTGATATGTATCGTGGAAAAGTAACTCCTGTTAAATCTATTTTCGATTATGGCTTCTTTGTATGCTTCTTCCCGCATTTGGTAGCTGGACCAATTGTTAAAGCCAATGAATTTTTATATCAGATCTATCAGCCCTATAATTTAGCGCGTAAAGAATTTGGTTATGCCATCTTCTGGATCATTAATGGTTTAGGAAAAAAAATATTAGCAGATTACATTGCCGTTAACTATGTAGATAGGATATTTGACAACCCCAATTACTATTCAGGCGTAGAAACCGTGTTTGGTATTTTTGGCTACTCCTTACAGATTTATGCTGATTTTAGTGGCTATACCGACATTGCTATTGGCGTGGCTTTATTATTAGGTTACCGTTTAAAGACCAATTTCAAATCACCTTACAAGGCGCAGGATGTTAGTGAGTTCTGGAAGCGCTGGCACATCTCTTTATCTACATGGCTCAAAGATTATTTATACATTCCGTTGGGTGGAAATAAAAAAGGAACGATCGGTTCTTACATCTGTATTGCATTTTTATCCATTGTGTTAGTGATGCTCACAGGCAAGCTATGGTTACTTTTAGTTTTGTTATTTATTGCCATCATCTTTGTGTTGCTGGCTTATTTCTTTCCTAAAGTTAAACAGAGCGTAAACACCAATATTAATTTATTAGTGACCATGTTATTGGGAGGCTTTTGGCATGGGAGTTCCTGGCTGTTCATCATTTGGGGAGGATTAAATGGATTAGGCTTAGTGGTACACAAATTGTGGCAAAAAATTTCTCCGTTCAAAGATTCAACATCCTTTGTTGTAAAAGCAATGATGGTATTGATCACATTAACCTTCATTAGTTTCACAAGGATATTTTTCAGAAGTGATAACTTAGACACTGTGAGTTTGATTTTTGACAGGCTAACCAATCATTTTGGTGGCGCATTAACCTTTAGCGTGATTCGTGGTTACGCATTGGTGTTCTCAGTGATATTAGTTGGTTATTTGATACATTGGATCCCTGAAAGCTTCAAAGAAAAATATCGTTTAAGATTTGCAGAATTACCTTTGCCAGCTATGAGCCTGGTAATTGTGGTATTTGTGTTTTGCATTTACCAAATGGTAAGTGGCGATATGCAGCCGTTTATTTATTTCCAGTTTTAGAAAATCCTTTCAGAGTTCAGAACTTGAAAGGGTTAATTAAAATTAAATAACCTTATAATTCTTATACTCCCCAACTTTCCAGCCGGTTGTTTTTTCAATTAACAATAGGAATTTATCTTTTGCGGTTAACTTGATCTGCGATTTGTCAAAATTAAATTTCCAGTTAGCAGCTTTAACCCGGTTTTGAAAAACCTGTGGATGTGAATCTCTAAATTCTTCCAGACTATCTATTTGTGAATAGTCAAACTCCTCTACCTGTGCAATATTTTTTTTCATCCACTCATCATCGTGCCACATCTTATGAAAATTTTCCTGCTTGGCTTGCTGAGCTTTTGGTGGTTTTACCCAACCATAATGATAGATCTCTGTACTAATTGATTTGACGTTTAATTTCGAATTATCTGTTTTTCTAAAACCTTGCGCATCTTTATAAGATCGAATTGATTTATCATTTCTAATAATACGGATTTCTTTTCGGTACCAGCGCCTCGAATTACCAACGTAATTATAAGAGCCATAAAAATGAACATAATTGAATAACAAACCTTCCACCTGTTTATCATCTTTATATTTTTGCATCGCTTCTTTAATGGAAGTTAGATGTTTTTCGTGAACACATTCATCGCTCTGAATATAAAAACACCAATCTGTATCAGAACTGATGGCATCAAATGCTTTGTTGGTTTCAATAGCCAAAACCTGGCCGCCCTGGCGAAGCGAATCGTCCCAAACAGTTTCAAGGATCTTTATTTTTGGAGAGTTTATGCTTTTGATCAATTGCAGCGTTTCATCTTCACTGTTGCCAACGGCTACCACAAATTCATCACAGATAGGTAATATGGAAGCGATCGCTTCCACCACCGGATAGTCGTACTTAATAGCATTACGTATGATGGTGAAACCTGTTACTTTCATTTTTTTAATTATCTCAACTATTCATTTTCGTCACCCTGAACTTGATTCAAGGGCTCATGAGATGCTGAATCAAGTTCAGCATGACAATATATTAAAACTCCGGATTTTGCCCGACAAAGTTTTGTGGAGTAATTTTTAGCAATTCTGCTTTTACTTCAGTGCTCACATTTAACCCGTTGATAAATGTATGCATCGAATCTTTTGTAATATGCGTATTGGTACGAGTTAAATCTTTCAACGCTTCATAAGGTTTTGGATAGCCTTCTCTGCGTAAAATTGTTTGCACGGCTTCTGCAACTACGGCCCAGTTATTTTCCAGGTCTCTGTTGAAAATTTCTTCATTCAAAATTAATTTATCCAGGCCCTTTAGAATGCTTTTGTAAGAAATTAAAATATGTGCAACCGGCACTCCAAGGTTTCTTAATACAGTACTGTCTGTTAAGTCTCTTTGTAAACGTGATACCGGAAGTTTTGCCGATAAGTGTTCAAGGATGGCATTTGCAATTCCTAAATTACCTTCTGCATTTTCAAAGTCAATAGGGTTTACTTTATGTGGCATAGCCGAAGAACCAATTTCTCCTGCCTTTAATTTTTGTTTAAAATAATCCATACTCACGTATGTCCACACATCGCGACACAGATCCAGTAAAATGGTATTGATGCGTTTTAGTGCGTCACAATATGCAGCAATGTTATCATAGTGCTCAATTTGAGTTGTAAACTGACTTCTGTTTAGCCCTAAAGTATTATTCACAAATTCGTTTCCAAATTTGATCCAGTCGTTTTTTGGGTAAGCTACATAGTGTGCATTAAAGTTACCTGTTGCACCGCCAAATTTGGCTGAGAACGGAATTGCATTTAACTGATTAATTTGAGATTGTAAACGTTCTACAAACACATAGATCTCCTTGCCCAGGCGGGTAGGAGAGGCAGGTTGACCGTGAGTACGAGCTAGTAAAGAAATGTTCTTCCATTCTTTTGATAATGTTGTTAGTTTGTCGGTAACCTGTTTCAGGTTAGGTAATACTACATCATTATTAGCTTGTTTTAAAGATAAAGGAATAGATGTATTATTAATATCCTGGGAAGTCAATCCAAAGTGAACAAACTCTAAATAATTTTCTAAACCTTGTGCTTGTAATTTTTCTTTAATGAAATACTCAACTGCTTTTACATCATGATTCGTTGTTTTTTCTGTTTCCTTGATCACTTCTGCATCTGCAAATGAAAAATTTTGATAAACTGTTTTTAAGTTATCGATTTGCTTAGCACTTAATTTTGGCAATTGAGGTAAGCCTTGTTGCGATAACAAAATAAAATAATCAATTTCTACCTGTACACGGTATCTGATCAATCCAAACTCCGAAAAATAAGCTGCCAGTTCGTTGGTTACTTTGCGGTAACGTCCGTCAACGGGAGAAATAGCAGTTAAAGCGTTTAATTCCATAATTTTAAAATAAAGGGTAAAAATACAAAGAATATCAGGATATAAAAATTATTAGAATGAGTGTATGAACCGTTTGGTTGAGTAAAATATAGGTCAAACCTTATAAATGTTGTTTAATTTAGATTAGACTAAAACACAGCCTCCGCATAAGCTGAGGTAGATAAAACAAAAACCATGAAAAAAATTCTACTACTGTTACTGGTATCTTTTACGATTGGTGCAAATGCGCAAAATTCTTGTGGTAATCCATATTCACTGTGTACGAGTTTTTCTTATCCCGCAACTGTGGGAACAAGTTCAGGGCCTGGCGCAAGTTATGGCTGTTTAAGTTCTACACCCAATCCCACCTGGTTTTATACACAAGTGACAACTGCCGGAACTTTACAGTACGGTATTTCAAGTACAAATAATCTGGATGCTGATTTTATTTGTTTTGGGCCTTTCTCGGTAATGAACCTTGCTTGTGTGCAAATAGATACGTCTAATATTGTTGATTGCAGTTTTTCGCCTAATGTTGTTGATACCTGTACAATTCCGGGAGCAGTTGTAGGCGCATATTATTTAATAATGGTCACCAATTTTACCAATCAGGCAGGAATTATTACTATTCAGAGTCTACCAAGCATAGGTTCGGCCTGTGCCCATTTTGAAGGGATCAGAGGAACTGTCTTTAATGACAATAATGCTAACTGCGTGTATGAGCCAACTGATTCATTCCTTCGTAATATTCCGGTAGAGGAATATGATAACCTGGGAAATTTTTTGGGATTAAGTTACCAAAGCAGTTATGGAAGCGTTAAAATGCCATATCGTTTTTATAATGATACCGGCGCTTATACTTTAAAAATAGACACGACTAATATGCCGTTTGTGGCTCAATGTATGTATCCGGGACTTGACTCTTTAGTAACACTTACCACAGCAATGCCGCTTGATACAAATGTAAACTTTAATATAACATGTAAACCCGGATTTGATCTGGCAGCACACTCTATTTACCGTTCGGGCTGGGTATTTCCAGGCATGAGCCACACTGTAAGGGTAACTGCTGGTAATATGGTTCAGCAATTTTATAATTTAAATTGTTCAACAAACGTTGGTGGCCAGGTGATCATTAATTTAAGCGGTCCGGTTGCTTATCTAAGTACCCTCAGTACCATTCAACCAACATCTGTCTTAGGAAATTCGATCACCTATAACATTGCTGATTTTTCTACCGTCGATATTTATGACGATTTCTGGATCGCGGTTACAACCAATACAAATGCTACCATTGGCGATACAGTATGTGTTGACGTTTCGGTCATCGCAGCGGGAGATAATAATTTAGCGAATAACCAAAAGCACTATTGTTATCCTGTAACAAATTCATATGATCCAAACATGAAGGAAACATATCCTGAAAATGTGATGCCCGGTTACAATGACTGGTTCTATTACACTATTCATTTTCAGAACACAGGCAATGCACAAGCTCACAATATTGCTTTAACAGATACCTTAAGTAATCAGTTGGATGTTTCAACATTTGAAAGGATAAATTACAGTCATGATAATACAACCACTTTATCAGGAAGCGTGTTACAATTCAATTTCAATAGCATCAACTTACCGGATAGCACCAGCAATAGTTCAGGATCAAAAGGCTATGTGCAATATCGCGTGAAACCAAAAACTAATTTAGCCGCAGGTACTGTGATCAATAATACGGCTTACATTTATTTTGATTACAATGCACCTATCGTTACCAATACATCTCATAATACATACATGATGATCACGGGTATAAAGGAAAATGTAAACAATGAATTTGCGCTGTTCCCAAATCCTACAACAGGTATGATCACCATCACTTCTAAAATCTTAGTAACGGCAATGAATATAGCAGTTTATAATGTTGTGGGAGATATGGTTCATGAAAACAAAACCACGCAAAGCAAAACACAACTTGACCTAAGTTATTTAAGTAATGGTGTTTACTTTGTAAAAGTGAGTTTAGCAAAAGGAAAAGCAGCTACTTATAAGTTGGTGATTCAGAAGTAAGATTGAATCTGTTATGTAGATACTTTTATTTCTTGTTTTACAAGCATAGGTTTTTAGCAGTGTGACAACTTGCAACGTTAAATTTCACTTTTAAATCAAAGGTAAATCCATCCAAGTCGGGGAATACCGTTTCATGCCTTATTCCTAGGAGGTATAATTTTTTTTGTATTTCTTCCGCAACATTAAAATCAAATTCAATTTTTTTAATCCAGTTTTCATCGTTGGGGATAAAAGTATCTTGAAGTTCCATTGTTGGATTTGACTGTATTGAAAAAAGCCCAAATTGTCCAGTTATTCTTTTTGAAATATGTGGAGGATAAAATAAACCAAATTCCGCAAAATATGTAGGAGGAATTAAACAAGAAGTATCTAAGTAACTACAAGTGTGTAAAGCGTATATCGCACCCCCATTACTATTACACTTTTTTAATTTTCCATCATTTTCGATTTCAGGTTTTGTGGCAAAATATAATGCTATTAATGGACTTGTTGTCCAGTCTAAAAGCCGAGTAGGTAAACCATGATGTTGAGCAAGTGCTAGCCATTGCCAATCATCTTTTGGCAATGGGCTTATTTCCGGATTAGCTCTTAATTTAAAACGATTAAGAGTTTCATTTTCATATTCATTTATAGAAAGACCACAAAGAATGTTTTGATCAATCCGACCAACTGAAGGAATTAATTTGTGATTTTTAGCGTCTGTAACACCTCTAAAAACGACATGTCCACAGCCAAAATCACCAGAGGTAATTATGGAAATAAAACTTTCTAAAGAGTCTATTTTTATGACGTCCATTCCTTCCTATAATGTTTTACTCAACCACCACGATCTTCTTAAACTCCACCTTTTGATTACCGATCAGTTTCACAATATACATACCCTCTGCATAGCCTGACAGGTCAACCTTTTGCAGAATGCTTTGAATTTTATTCTCAGCAACCAGTTTTCCATTCAAACTATAAATTTCGTATTTGTTAAAGGCTGGCTCTGTTTGCGAAATGGTAATGCTGTTTTTCGCAGGATTTGGAAATATTCTCCAGGTATAATCCAACGAAACAACTTCGTTTATACCTGTTGGCATGCCATCGTATTTAATTTGTGCCTGGGTAGCACCGCTGATCAGGTTTTGTAAACTATCTCCACCAACCAATGCAAAAGCTACCCTTATGGATTGCCCGGGTTCTAACATGAACGGTCCGCTACTCATCACATTGATCACATCAACACCATTACCCGCTACACCTGCGGCTAAACGTTGAGTCGACATACTTAAATATTTATCTTTTGTATCTACGCCATTGTTAAAATCCAATCCGCCGTTTCCGCCGCTTACATGATCCACTGCATAAAAATTAGGTGGAGCGCTGTTGGTGAGTAGTTTAATACCGGCATATTTTCCACCGGTAGCAGTATAGTAACTATAACCCATTTTTGTTGCGGCATCATAAGCACTTCTGTTTTGTGCATAAGTGCCACCGTCAATATCCCAATCGGCAAAAATGCCGGCATACATGTGTTTAAGGGTGTCACTGGCATGTGTATTAGTAATAATATATTCCCAGATCACAAATTGTGTATTAGGAACAGTTGCCCAGGCATAAGTATTTTGATCAATATGGATATTCAATGGACTCACCGATAAATTATCGTTCATTTTAGCTTTGGTATCATGATCAGATAATATAGAAGGGATCTGTAATGCAATACGATTGATGGTTCCAAAATCAACATTGGATGGACCAATACCTCGTACACAATCAGAAACTTTAGTGGTATCAGTACCTACCATTAAGCCTGCTTCATATAACAGTTCGGTATTATTGTACTTAAAACCTAAACCTTGAGTTTGTGTATCCTGGTTGTAACCAATTTTCCCTTTACTGGTAGCGGTTGTGCTCACATCATTTACTTCAATGTTTATGTAATCTACATTAATATATATCGTAAAAAATTGTTTAGCCTGATAAATTCCATCATTCATGGTAACCTCAAAATCAATGGGCTGGTTGATAGGAATAGCACCCGTTAGTTTAAACGTAAATGGATCCAATGAATTTGTTGCACTTGCCAGCGTATTGATAACGCCCAAAGAGGTTGTATTATCAATGGTTACCGCATAAGCAGATAGGGGAGTAACGGTTACATTTAGTGCAGAGGTTGGATCTAAATAATTAATGAAAGTTCCTGCAATAAATAAAGTGTCGCCATTAATAAATGACAGGTCGTTATGATCGCTTACTGTTTTACTGCTCATGACCACACTTGGCGAAGCAGGGTCGGTTAAGGCGCGGTATAAATTAATCCTGCCGGTTCCCAGTTTATTAATAAACGAAGGATTGGCGGCGTAAATATTATCGGCTGTTACTTTTAAACGTTCACCAACTTGCAATCCGTTATAGGAAGGAAAGTGATTTTTAACAATACCGGCTGCCCCTGCAACTACAGGAGATGACATGGATGTGCCAGACGTTGTAATGTAAAAACTACCGGGCCAGGTAGAGTTTACATTGTCGCCTGGTGCACAAACATCAACCATATAACCGTAGTTTGAGTTTGAGAATTTAGCATCATTCTGAGAAGTATTTGCAACTGATAGAACATAATTATAAGCAGCCGGAAAAAAATCTCCGTCAACTCCGTTATTTCCTGCAGCACACACTACTAAACAATTTTTATTGATCGTTGCATAATTTATCACATCCTGTCCAAACTGGCTTGATCCTCCGCCCCCCCATGAACAGTTAATGATCTGGCAACCATGATCAGCTGCATATACAATGCCTTCATACGCTTGTGTTAACGCACCGCTGGCATCTGCTATTTTTACGGGTAAAAATTTACAGTGAAATCCTGTTCCCGCACCACCTAAATTATTATCGGCACTGGCGCTTGATAGTCCACTCACATGCACGCCGTGAGCGTTGGCATTCCAGGACGCATCTTTATCATTTTCTCCTAGGTCCCATCCCATATAATTATCAGTGTAACCGTCTCCGTCATTATCAATTCCATCATTTATATCAGCATAATTTCGTTTCACATTATTAAAAAGATCGGGATGGGTAAAATCGTTTCCTGTGTCTGTAATTCCTATTACAATAGATGAGTCACCTTTGTTGATATTCCAGGCGTTAAACGTGTTGATATTCAGTAAATGATATTGATTGGCTGGATTTGCCAATGGATCGTTTGGCATGTAACTGATCGTTGGAACATAGTGTGGTTCAGCATACTCTAAGATATTTGATAACGATAATTTACTAATGGCTTTCTCTAAAGTTAAACCTGCAATAAAATTTAACTCATACACCAGAGATAGATCTGCGTATGCCTGACCCGCTGAATTGTAAGGCACTTCCGGTGACTTGGCCATAGGAAATTTTTTATGCAGGTTGTGTGCGCCAATGGATGTTGCTAAAGCATTAAACAACGCATGATCGATCCTGTCGTTGGAACATTTACTGGAAAAAGCCGGTTTCACTTTAATGATAATTGTTTTTGGAAGAAAATTATTTATCATTGCGCCTGGGTTTACTGTCTGCGCTATTTTTTGTGCAGTTAATGAAAACGTAAGCAGTGTAAATAAGATCGTTTGTAAAAAAGTTCTCATGGTGTTTTGTTTAGTTATTAATCCAATAAATAATTATGGTGTTTGTTGTATTTTTCGAGCGTTCTGATGCCTGAAGAGCTAATATGTTCAAACTCTTTATCACAAAATATATTCACGATCCTGATATCCGGTTTTAATTCCTGTATGTATCTGTATTGATTCTGTTCGTACTGAAAATCGGTTGAGTTTCTTAAACCCCTTACCACCGTTACATCGTAGCCAAAAGAGTCAATGTGGTCGGTCAATAATCCATTGTATTCAGTATGCTGACGATTGGTAATGGTTTTAGGAACCGGCCAGGTTCTTTCTGTTTTATCCGGATTTTTACCAAAGGCAATGATCACTTTATCAAACAATTTTTCTGCTTTTTGTAACACATTATAATGCCCTTTGTGAAAAGGGTTAAAGCTTCCGGCAAATACACCAATATGAGGTTGAACGGCTTTCACGTAATCTATGAGAGGGGTTAACTTGCCTTGTGTATTAAAATGGGTTAAGAACTCAATACGTTTTGGTTTGTACTCTTTATAATCAACGAACTGAAATTCTTTAAAGATCTGTTGCTCGTATACGATCAATTTATCAAATGATGCATTAAAGATAGAAAGATCCGCCTTAATTAATTCTTCTGAAAATTGAACTGTAGGTTTATGGCTTTTTGTATCTAAAATTAATTGTTTGATGTGATTTTTCTGATCGCTGCTTAAGCCCGATGATTTAGCCTGATGCAGAAAATATTCAGCCGAATCCTCTTCGTTGGTTTTAGATTTTGGGTCATACACTATATCATGAAAAACCGCGGCTAAAAACAGTTCATCATGTTTTAGCAGATCAGTATCATGCAATTGCTTGAGCACATCTTCGATATGAGCAAGCGTGTGATAAAAACGATGAGGTTCATCATATAAATTGATCACGTCAGAATTGAACTGAAGGTGATTGAGTCTATGTGATATTTCGGCGATGGTCATTTTTTTATGTTTTTAACCGCAGAGTTCGCAGAGTTTTTACGCAAAGCGCACGGAGTTTAATATATCTTCTCTTTTTTCTTTGCGCAATATCTTTGCGTTCTTCGCGGTTAGGCCTTTTTCTTTAAATAAAACAAAGTACTACAATTCGTTTTTCTCAAGATTTTTTTCGACTGCTCCCTGATTCCTTCCGCTGTTACTTTATGGTAATTCTCAATTTCTTTATTGATTAGGTCGGCATCTCCCAATAGTTCCGAAATGGCAAGGTTGGTAGCTTTATTCAATACATCTGCTTCGCTGTAAGTTACGGTTGATTCTATTTTGTTCTTACATTTTTGCAATTCTTCTTCACTTACCAGTTCATTTTGCATTTTAGCAATTTCCGCATCAATACCTGCCTCGGCTTCTTCAATGCTTACACCATCATTTATTTTTCCGGAGATCACAAATAATCCTTTATCAAAATCGCCCATCACATAGGCATTGATGTCGCTGAATAATTGTTTGTCCTTGATCAGATTTTTGTATAAGCGCGATGAGTTACCTCGCGACATAATATCAGAGATCATATCAATCGTATGGTATTCAGGATCTATTCTGGAACACATGCGATAGGCCCTATAAATACTACTAATCGGCACATCGCGTTCTACGGTTAAGCTTCTGTATTCTGTTTGTTCAGGTTCAACCGGTAAATTACGTTTTGGCTTCATGCCTGCATCAATTGGTTCAAACCATTTTTCACATAAGCCTTTCACATGATCCAGTTCCACATCTCCTGCAACAACCAGCACAGCATTACTTGGGTTGTAATGCTCCTTGAAAAACGCTTTCACATCTCCCATGGTGGCATCTTCAATATGTTTGATCTCTTTGCCAATGGTAGCCCATTTGTAGGGATGAACATTGTAAATTAACGGGCGTAACAGTAACCAAACATCGCCGTAAGGCTGATTCAGGTAACGCTGCTTGAACTCTTCAATAACCACACTGCGTTGCACCTCTAAGCTTTTTGTATCAAAAGCAAGGCTTAGCATGCGGTCGCTTTCCAGCCAGAAAGCAGTTTCTAAATTTTCTGCAGGAACGGTGCAATAGTAATTGGTAATATCGTTGGTAGTAAAGGCATTGTTTTCACCACCCACCAATTGTAATGGCTCATCATAATTAGGAATATTAACACTACCACCAAACATCAAATGTTCAAATAAATGGGCAAAACCGGTCTTGTTCTCATCTTCATCACGGGCACCAACATCATAGATGATATTAATGCAGGCCATAGGTGTGCTTTTATCCTGGTGAACAATAACAGTGAGATTATTTTTAAGTTTAAATTTTTCGAATTGGATCATAAATTTTTCAGAACTAAATTAGACTTAAAGATACTAAAAAGCCTCCAATACATGAAGGCTTTTGTAAAATAACCACATAGGAACATAGAAAACTATAATGTTAAAAGTGTAGGATAGAAAACATGTTTTTACACATAGTTAGCTGTGTGAAAGCGAAGCTTCTCTAAATCCTTTGGAATCTATGTTCGCTATGTATCTATGTGGTTAAACCCCTTTTTAAAACAGCTATTTGGTTAATCATTTTCTTATGAAATTTGACTAAAAAGCTTATTTTTAAACCCTGATTTGGAACCATTGGAAAACATAAAGAAGCATGAGAACCTGCACATTGTATTTTGGTTGATCAAAGACAGTTGTTGGATGTTAAAGCTTAAATTGCTGGGAATTATCATGGTGATTCCTACGGTTTTTATTGCTGTACTTATTGTATATGTTAGCCGCAAAACAATGGATATTTACCTGAACCTCGCGGTTTTATGCTGGATCTGTGCCAATTCTTACTGGATGTGCATCGAGTTTTATACAGACGAAAGCTACAAGCATTTGGCGGCCATTCCCTTTGGTTTGGGGTTTATTTTTGTTGGTATTTACTACGGAAAGATCCTTGCCAAAAAGCTCCGTACTTCGAGATAAATTTCCTCTAAATCGACTAATTTTTCTCCCAAAACAGGAAAAACTATTATATTAGTCAACTCTATTTAAAATTACTTTTTCCCATGGAAACTACACCATATCAATCAACTCATAAAATACGTATTGTAACCGCTGCCGCTTTGTTCGACGGCCATGATGCTGCTATCAATATCATGCGCCGGATCATTCAATCAAGTGGAGCAGAGGTTATTCACCTTGGCCACGATAGAAGTGCACAGGAAGTTGTTAATTGTGCCATTCAGGAGGACGCCAATGCTATCGCTGTTACCAGTTACCAGGGCGGACATGTGGAATATTTTAAATACATGTACGATCTGTTGAAAGAGCAGGGCTGTGAGCATATCAAATTATTTGGCGGCGGCGGCGGTGTAATTTTACCTACAGAGATCGATGAATTACATGCTTACGGGATCACTAAAATTTATTCGCCTGATGATGGCCGTTCTTTGGGATTACAGGGAATGATAAATGATCTGTTACGCCAGTGTGATTACGCTACAGGAACAAATATTAAAAACGATGTTGATAAAATTGCTGATAGAGATTACAAATCGATAGCAAGAATTATTTCAGCAGCAGAGAATTTTAACGAAGAAAATATTGGCTTATTAAATGAGTTAAAAGCAAAATCAGAGAAATCTGAAACCCCTGTTTTAGGAATTACCGGTACCGGTGGCTCAGGAAAATCGAGCCTGGTGGATGAACTGGTTCGCCGATTTTTAATTGATTTTAAGGATAAAAAAATTGCGATCATTTCAGTTGACCCATCCAAACGTAAAACAGGTGGTGCTTTGTTAGGGGATAGAATTCGCATGAATGCTATCAAGAATGACCGTGTGTATATGCGTTCGTTAGCAACCCGTCAGAGTAACTTAGCTCTAAGTAAATATGTGCAGGATGCAGTTAATATTTGTAAAGCTGCAAACTTTGATCTGATCATTTTAGAAACTTCCGGCATTGGTCAAAGTGATACCGAGATCATCGAACACTCTAACATGAGTTTGTATGTGATGACGCCTGAGTATGGTGCAGCTACACAGTTAGAGAAAATTGACATGTTGGATTTTGCTGACATTATTGCTTTAAATAAGTTTGACAAACGTGGCGCTTTAGATGCCATTCGCGACGTTAAAAAACAATACAAGCGCAATCATAACCTATGGGAAATTGCTGATGAAGATATTCCGGTATTCGGAACGATCGCTTCTCAATTCAATGATCCTGGCATGAACCGTTTATATAAAGCGGTGATGAATAAAATGGTTGAGAAAACAGGAAACAATGCATTAGCATCCCAGTTTTTTATCACCGAAGAGATGAGTGAAAAGATCTATATCATTCCTCCATCCAAAACCCGTTACTTATCCGAGATCTCTGAAAACAATCGTAACTACGATAAAAAAGCAAACCAACAAGCAGAGGTTGCGCAAAAATTATATGGCATCCAAAAAACGATTGAAACGATCTCTGAATCCAAAATGGATGATAAGGATCGTTTGATCAAAGGATTACAGGAAGCGTTTGAAAAAACAAAGCTGGATCTGGATCCTCGTAATTTATTAGTGATCGAAGGATGGGAAGCAAAGAAAAAATTATTCACCACCGAATTTTATGAATTTAAAGTACGTGATAAAGTTTTAAAAATTGCAAATCATTACGAATCTTTATCTCATACACAAATTCCAAAAATTGCTTCTCCAAAATACACATCCTGGGGCGATATTTTAAAATGGAATTTACAGGAAAATTTTCCCGGAGATTTTCCATACACAGCCGGTATCTATCCATTCAAGCGTGAAGGAGAAGACCCAACGCGTATGTTTGCAGGAGAAGGCGGGCCTGAAAGAACCAATAAACGTTTTCATTATGTAAGCAAAGGATTGCCTGCAGCGCGTTTAAGTACGGCGTTTGACAGTGTAACGCTTTATGGTAACGATCCTGATTACCGTCCCGATATTTACGGTAAAGTTGGAAATAGTGGCGTAAGTATTGCTTGTTTGGATGATGCTAAAAAATTATACAGCGGCTTTAATTTAGCGGATCCCAAAACATCGGTGTCGATGACCATTAACGGACCCGCACCAACTTTAGCAGCTTTCTTTATGAATGCAGCAATTGATCAGCAATGTGAAATTTATATCAAAGAAAATAAATTAGAGAAAGAAGTTGAAAAGAAAATAGCAGACATCTACAAAGCCAAAGGAACGGTTCGCCCGACTTACCAGGGAGAACTACCTGATGGTAACAATGGCTTAGGTTTAATGTTGTTGGGTGTTACCGGCGACATGGTTTTGCCAAAAGATGTATATGAAAAAATAAAAGCAACAACCTTATCACAGGTTCGTGGAACAGTACAAGCAGATATTTTAAAAGAAGATCAGGCACAAAATACCTGTATTTTTAGTACAGAGTTCAGCTTACGTGTGATGGGTGATGTACAACAATATTTCATTGACAAAAAAGTACGTAACTTTTATTCAGTATCTATCAGTGGGTATCACATTGCGGAAGCAGGTGCTAATCCTATTTCGCAGCTGGCGTTTACCCTTGCAAACGGATTTACGTTTGTAGAATATTATTTAAGTCGCGGAATGAACATTGATGATTTTGCGCCAAATTTATCATTCTTCTTCAGCAACGGTATCGATCCAGAGTATTCTGTGATTGGCCGTGTGAGCCGTCGTATCTGGAGTAAAGCCATGAAATTACGTTACGGTGGAAACGAAAGAAGTCAGATGTTGAAGTATCATATTCAAACTTCAGGCCGTTCGTTACACGCTCAGGAAATTGATTTTAATGATATCCGTACAACCTTACAGGCCTTATACGCTATTTACGATAACTGTAATTCATTGCATACAAATGCTTATGATGAAGCTATTACAACGCCTACTGAGGAATCTGTTCGTAGAGCAATGGCCATTCAGTTGATCATTAACCGCGAATTAGGATTGGCTAAAAATGAAAATCCATTGCAAGGTTCTTTCATCATTGAAGAATTAACTGATTTGGTTGAAGAAGCCGTATTAACGGAATTTGATCGTATCTCTGAACGTGGTGGTGTATTGGGTGCCATGGAAACCATGTATCAGCGTGGACAGATACAGGAAGAAAGTTTATACTATGAAACATTGAAACACACAGGTGAGTATCCTATCATTGGTGTGAATACATTCTTGTCAAGTAAAGGAAGCCCAACCATTATTCCTAAAGAAGTAATTCGTTCAACTTCCGAAGAAAAAGAGTATCAAATTACGATGCTAGCTGAGTTACATAAAACGCATAAAGCAGAACATGACGAGTGTGTGAAAAAACTACAACACGCAGCTGTCCAAAATCAAAATATTTTTGATGAGTTAATGGATGCCGTAAAATATATGTCGTTGGGACAGATCACCAAAGCTTTATTTGAAGTGGGCGGACAGTATAGAAGGAATATGTAGATGCGCTTTTTCGGACTTTTATTAGTTATTTGTTTTGCGCTTCAGGTTAGATCGCAAGAGGAGAAACTTCATGAATTTATTTCAAAGCAATTTGAATACTATAATTACCCTTTAGAAATTGTTACCCAAAGTAATAATTCGGTTACGGTTTTAAGTGAAGTTGAAATGGCATTGGGAAAGGATCTCCTCCTCACAATGTATGCCATAGAAGATACAATACCCTTGTTTGAAAGAAGACTTTATGTTGATAGCCTTTTCAATGGGAGATTTAACAGTAAAGAAATAAATTATCATTTTTTTGAGAACAACGGAAACCTGGCATTCTTAGTTGAAAAGAAAACGAAGAATAAAGTTGTTGTATATGGCAGAATGATAACAGAAGGTGGAAAAATGTCTGGATTAATCGCTTTGGATAGTGTTATAAAGCAGGATAAAAACCTGGAGTCCTACCAGTATGATTTTCTACACACATCCAACAAAAAAAATATAATCCTTGTATGTCATAGAAATTACTTAAGCGGATTCAGGAGAGATAAATGTGTTATGCTAAATGTTTCTGATTTCGAAAAAACCCTTGAGATTGATTTGCCTAAAAATTCAATAGGTGTTAGCGAGAATTATAATTTCGATACTGATTTTCAAAATAATTTATTTTATGCAGTGCATAACAAATACGCTAAGATTGGAGATAGCATGATTGTTTTTAAGGTTGAAACAAAAACAAGGACACTGAGCCAGTTTAAGTTAGTTAAAAATACGCGTTTGATGAATTTTAAACCGCTGTTTTCAAACCAGATTTTGGTTTATGGAATTATTAATTTAACCTTCAATGAAAATGACTCAATAAAAAAGACACTATATTTTCAAAAACTTAATTTGAATACCGGACAAATGATAATGGATACATTGCTTGTATTATCGCCCGAAAATCAAGCTAGTTTATCATATAGTTATAAATCACTTGACAATGACCCTTTGTCAAAATTATTCACCTTAATTTCCGACGATATTATTGACGGGCATTTGATAACTGTATATGAACACAACCATAATTCTATTGCCTTAAGTGATCTAAACAGGCAGGTAACCAGGATCGATCCACAAAACAAACTCGCTACTGTTACAGAGAAGCTGGAATATTTGGTTTCTTCGTTCAATTTGGCCACAAACAAAGTCGAATATGTGTCATTAATCCCAAAAAAAATAATCTATAATACTAATCGTTATGATATTGCTGAGATCAATCCTTTTAGTTGTATTTACAATAACGGTACTATAAACCAGTCGATGTATGAAAACCGTGCAAATATTAAAGTTAAACCAAATATGCAGCATAATTTTAATGCATTTAATCAGGTAAGCACTTTAACAGATGTGAACACCGTTATCTATACAACAAATAACAAGAAGTTGATTTCCTTTAACTTGCATGGATATTGGAGACCTTTAAATTCGCAACAACCAAGAAAATGCAACAAAATATATTACTTTAATTACATGAAACATTCTATCAGCATAGGATATTATAATTTACCAGAGTAAACTATTAAGCCGTTCATCCAATAATTATTGAAGCATTGGTTTTTTGCTTAATTTTGCCGAAACATTAAAAATAAAACTATGAAAAAAATCATTTATGTATTAATTGGCTTGCTGGCCGTTTGGTTAATCTTATGTATTGCCGGACCTTCCGAAGTTAAAGTGGGACGTTCCATCGATATCAATGCAAACGCTGATATGATCAGAACAAAGATCACTGACCTTAAATTTTTCCACGAAAGCTGGAGTCCGTGGACAGAAAAAGATCCCGGAATGAAAGTAACTTATTCGGGTACTGCAGGACAGGAAGGCGCTTCTATGTCATGGGTAAGCGATAAGGATGAAGTAGGCGTAGGTTCTATGACCTATAAATACACTCATGGAGATACTATTATGCAATCTTTGTATTTTGAAGGGCAAGGCGCAGCTCAGATCTACCATGTTGTAACCGCTAATGGAGAAGGAAGCAAAGTTACCTGGATCATGCAAAATGATGTGCCGTTTTATGTGAGATTTATGATGTTGTTCATGAACATCGATAAAATGGTGGGACCTGATTTTGAAAAAGGATTAAATAAATTGAAAACGGCAATGGAAAGCATGCCAGCTGTTGCAACTTATGAGATCAAAGAAGAACAATGGGAACCAAGAACGTATGCTGGAATAAGAGCAAAGATCAACGTAGAAAACGGTGACATGAGCAAAATGACCGCATTTATGGGTGAAAATTGGCCAAAGCTTTACGACTATCTGACTCAAAATAAATTAGAGTCAAATTGTAAGCCAAGTGCGATCTTTTTTGAATGGGGAGAAAAAGAAACTGATATGGCAACTGTTGTGTGTGTTCCAAATAATACAGAAGTAAAGGGTTATGAGAAATGGCACTTTCCTAATGCAACCGTATTGCACGTTGCTTACTATGGCGACGAAGCCGGTAGCATGGCCGCACACAATGCTATTGGCGACTATATGAAAAAAAATAACAAAGAACAACTTTGCGTTGTTGAAGAATATGTAACTGACCACGCAGTTGAAAAAGATCCAGCAAAATGGTTAACCAACATTTATTACGTGCTTAAAAAGTAAGTAAATGATTTATACTTTAACAAAGCCCTTGCATACTGCAAGGGCTTTGTTATTTTTATAGTATGAGAAAAATTTTATTTTTCATCACCTTTTTGTTTTCTGCCTGTTTTGTTTCAAAAGGACAAACAATAGATTCTCTTTTTTATATACTTGATCGATCTGAAGCTGATACTATTGCTATAAGAATCAAAGCTAAGATAAGTTGGGAGTATCGCATAGCGGGCAATTATCAAAAAGCAATAAAATATGGCGAGGAAGCTTTGGCCGAAGCAGAAAGGATAAAATTCAATACCGGAATGGCGGATGCCTGTAATGCCCTGGGAGCAATTTACGATGAGCAAGGCGATTATCCCAGATCTTTGAGTTATTATACCCGTGCAATGAAGTTACATGAGCTTCAGAAAGACGATGCTGGTATTTGCCGTGATTATAATAATATTGGACTGCTTTATGAAAATCTATCAAATTTTACTACGGCACTTTCTTACTATAATAAGGCATTAATAATTGCCGAAAAGTTAAATGATAAAAGAACGTTATCTGCCATTTATTTTAACATTGGGGCAGTTTACACCTACATCGGTAATTATAATAGATCATCTGAACATTATTTTAAATCACTCAAAATAGATAAAGAATTAAATGATCAGTTATCGATCTCGGATTGTTATACAAACATTGGCATAAACTATACTTATTTGTTGCAGTACAACAAAGCTATTGAATATTGCACTTTGGGGTTACAAATGAAAGAGTCGCTAAATGATGTCAATGGTATTGCTTCGGGATACATAAATATTGGAGATATTTATGTAAAACAAAAAAACTATGATCTGGCTAAGTCAACATTTGAAAAGGCTTTAGAATTGAGCTTGAAAAGCTCTGCCGATAATTTGAGATTAGCCTATCAGGGACTGGCCATGATAAATTATGAAACAAAAAATTATAAAGAAGCGTTTGATTATCATGTAAAATTTAAGCAGCTAACAGATAGTATGTTTAATAAAGATAATAATGAACAATTAAATCAAACCAAGATCAATTATGAAGTAGAGAAAAAAGAGGTGGAACAAGCCCAGCAAAAAGCCTTGGCCGAGTCGGACAAAAAGCGGCAGAACATCATTATATTTTCTGTTGTACTGATGCTGTTAACGGTTTGTGTTTTTTCATTGTTTTTGTTTAAAAGATTTAAAGTAACTGATCATCAAAATGAGATTATCTCCCAACAAAAAGAGCTGGTAGAGGAAAAGCAAAAAGAAATTTCAGACAGTATCAATTATGCTAAACGGATCCAAACTTCTTTTTTAGCAAATGAGCAGGAATTTAAGAAATACCTTTCTGATCATTTTATTTTGTTTAAACCAAAAGATATAGTAAGCGGCGATTTTTACTGGGCCTGTTCGGTTGATTCCAAATTATTTATTTGTGTCGCAGATTCTACAGGACATGGTATCCCGGGAGCTTTTATGAGTTTATTAAACATTTCTTTACTGAACGAAGCCGTGTTAAGCAGAAATTACAGATCAACGGTTGATATCATTAATTTTGTAAGACGAATTTTGATACTGGGATTAAAGCCCGACGATTTGGGCCAGGGTGGAAATGATGGTATGGACTGTGTTTTGTTTTCAATTGATTTCAAAACGATGGAGATGGAATTCTCGGGCGCCAATAATCCTTTGTGGATAGTACGTGAAGGTGTCATTATAGAATTAAAGCCCGATAAAATGCCGGTCGGCAGATCTCCGAAAGAATTTGTATCATTTACAAGTCAAAAATTCGATCTCAAAAAAGACGACCTGATCTATGGCTTTACAGATGGTTATGCTGATCAGTTTGGTGGTGATAGGGGCAAAAAATTTAAGTACAAACAATTAGAAGATCTGCTGCTGAAGAATCACCGCTATCTGTTGTCGGTTCAAAATGCCACACTTGATCAAACTTTTGAATCCTGGAAAGGTAATCTTGAACAGGTTGATGACGTGACTATTTTGGGGTTCAAAATTTAAAAAAACGACAAACGGGTTTTTTAGATTGACTTTTAAGTATAACTTAGTCCTATATCATTCAACTTAGGTATTAGAACATTTATTAACATATTCTTATTATTTGTAAGTCAGCTTGCATTTTCGCAAAATCTGGATAGTTTGTATAAGGCTTGTTTAAAAGCGACTACACCTAAAGGTAAAGTAGTAGCACTATTGAATTATGGTGATATCCTGCTTCAGCACGATATTGATTCATCTTTTGCTTGTGGTAAAACTGCCCTTAAAAGTGCAATCAAGCTCAAGGATACTTTACTGATAGCAGATGCAAATCTCTTTATGGGTTTTTGTGCTCAGGCCAAGGGTAATTATAAAGCAGCGCTGCAACATTTTTTAGTTGCAACAGATATTTACAAAAAAAGTAAGGATAAAGTGAAATTATCGAAATGCTACACGGCTATGGGTGTGGTATATTGGTACCAGGGCTTTTACAATAAAGCGATCGATTACTATAAGAAAAACATTAACCTGAGTCTTGAAATAAACGACAAGCACGGATTAGCTGCCAGCTATGGAAATATTGCTATTATTTTTGACGAAAAGCGCGATCCTGATAATGCATTGCTATACTATAAAAAGGCTTTGCATATTTTTGAAGAAGAAAAAGATCTTTCCCAAACTGCAGCCTGTTTGGATAACATGTCGTTGATATTTAAGCAAAAACAGGATTATAATCAAGCTTATGATTACAACATCAGAGGCTATAATTTACGAGAAAAGATACAGGATACAATAGGTATGCTGGCCAGTATGGAAAACCTGGGAAGCATTTTTATTTCACAACGCAAGTATGATGATGCTATTTCTATTTCCGAAAAAGTGTTGGAGATTGCTTTGAGACTCGGCGCCAAAGAAGATGTTAAGTATGCGTACATAAATTTAAAAGAGGCTTACGAAGCAAAAAAAGATTATCCATCGGCAAACTTGATCTTGAATAAATTGATGGCGATCAAGGATAGTTTACGGAATATTGAAAACGCTAATCAGATAGCCGAACTGGAAACTAAATTCAAGACCAAAGAAAAGGAGACAGAGCTTTCTGAGATCAAACTCATTCAGCAACTGCGCGAAAAAGAAAACCAGGAAAGCCTAAAACGTAAAAATTATTTCATTGGTATTTTATCGTTAATTGGTGTTTTTATTTTACTGATCTCTTTTCTCTTATTAAGGCGATATAAGGAAAAACAACAAATAGCCGAGGCCATCAGCAAAAAAAACGAAGCCATTGAGGTACAAAAAACAATTATTGATAAAGCATATCACGAGCTAACAGAAAAAAATAAGGATATAACCGACAGTATAAAGTATGCCCAACGCATTCAGGAAGCCATTTTTCCATCTGCCTCACATTTTTCAAATCTATTGCCACAGTCTTTTGTTTATTTTAAACCTAAGGATATTGTAAGTGGAGATTTTTACTGGGTGGAAAAAGGGATAGATGATTCTGTTTACCTGGCGGTAGTTGATTGCACGGGGCATGGCGTGCCGGGAGCTTTTATGAGTATTGTTGGATTTAATTTATTGAACAACGCCATTCACGAACATAAATGTGATACACCGGCAGATATTTTAAATCAGGTTAATAATGACCTGAATGAAACATTAAAGCAAACAGAAGCAGAAAGTAACATTAAAGATGGAATGGAGATCTCTATTTGTAAATGGAATAAGACAACCAATGAGTTTACGTTTGCAGGTGCCAATTCTTTAATATACCAAGTAAGAAATAATGAATTGAAAGTGATCAAAGGAGATAAGCATCCTATTGGTAGTTTTTATGGCGAAAAATTAAAACCATTTACAAATATAAAACTGGATGTGGCAAAGGAAGATATTGTTTATTTATTTTCCGATGGCTATGCTGATCAGTTTGGTGGCGAGAAAGGTAAAAAATTCAAGTATAAACAGCTGGAAGATATGTTGGTTAGCAATTCAAAAAAGCCAATGAGCGAACAAAGAAAACTGATTAGCAGCACTTTTGATGACTGGAAAGGAAGTCTTGAGCAAATAGATGATGTGTGCGTTATTGGAATTAAATTGCGCTAGTGTGAACTGATCGCTTTTTTGATGCTATCCATTAAAACACCACAATACAATTTATAATTACCAACTTTATCAGGTAAGGCAAAACATAATGAATCACCTTCGTTTTTTTTGTCGTGTAAAATGTATCTCAATAATAATGTTTCGGTTTCTTTAGTGATCTTTATTTTTTTATAAATAGTTTTAATATAATCAGTAATCTCTTCCAGATCTTTTTTTGTGATGCGTTTTAATTCATAAGCAATTTCTGATTCCATTAATATGCCTGCGGCGATCGCTTCACCATGAAGGATGTCTTTATGCTGTTCTATCAAAGCGCTTTCCAAAGCATGACCAATATTATGCCCAAAGTTCAATGATTTTCGAAGATCATTTTCGTGAAGATCTTTCTTTACAATACCATTTTTTAATTCTATGGCTTTGGTGATAACATTTTCTGAACTGAACTCCTGAATTGTTTTTAATTTTTTTAATTCTTTCCAAAATAATATGTCTGCTATTAAAGCAATTTTGATGATCTCAGCATAACCATTTTTGATCTGTCGTTCAGATAAAGTTTCCAAAAAACCCGGATTTACAAAAACACCTTTGGGTTCGCAGGTAGTTCCGATGTGATTTTTGATGCCCTCAAAATCAACACCTGTTTTGCCGCCCACGCTAGCATCTACCATTGATAATAACGTAGTAGGAACATTAATAAAGTCAATTCCTCTTTTAAATGTAGAGGCCACAAAGCCGCCAAGATCAGATATAACGCCACCACCTAAATTGATGATCAAACTTTTTTTATCAGCGCCTGTATCAGTTAACGCACCCCAAACCTGAAAACAAGTATCGAGTGTTTTTTTATCCTCACCACTTTCCAGCTCAATGATCTCAGCATCATTTAAAACAGGTGAATGAAATAATAAAGTTGGCAAACAGTATTCAAAAGTATGCTCATCACACAAGATATAATAATGACTGTAGTTATTCTTTTTTAAAAAGGCATTCAAAGATCTTAGACCTGGATCTCCTATATAGATGTTGTATGATGTTGATTTAATGATAGGCATAAATGTGTTTTAGTGCATTGCGCTTATCTGCGTTAATGCTTGTTTGGCTTGTTGATGATTTGGACTATGTTTTAATAATCTGTTCAAATAGATTTCGGATTGTTTATAGTCTTTTTTATAGGCATATAATCCGGCAATATTCAATAACAATGCATCATAATCAGGATCAAGAGCTAAAGCCTTAAAATACAATAATTCTGCTTCTTTAGCATTACCTTGTCTTAATTTCACAAAACCCAAATTGGTTAAAGCAGATACATGTTTTGGATTTTCTTTCAGGATCTCGCTTAATTCTTTTTCAGCAGCAGGCAATAAACCGTTAGCTGCTAGGGCTGCACCATACTTATTTTTAAAATCAAGTACATAAGGCGCCAGGGTTACCGAATTTTTGTAGTAGATAATAGCACGCTGTATGTTTCCTGTATTAAAAAATGCTTCACCAATTCTGTAGCTGGTCCAGGCATCTTCGTTTGAGTAAGATTTTTTGATGAGTTGTATTTTTAATAAATAAGGGTCAGTTAATTTGTTAACGTAGCTAACTATTTTATTAAAATCAGTCTTACTAAAATATAACTGAACCAATAGATCGATATTATTTTTCAGATCTGTTTCTGTTTTATCTTTTAAATAAACTGCAGCGCTATCCAAATGAGAAAGTTTGTTTTCAAATTTTTCGTATTGATTTAAATAGGCTTTTGCTTTTGTATAAGCTGTTGGATTTTTTTCGTTGATGGCATACAGACCTATAAATTGTTTGATGCCGGCCTTATCTTTTTTTGTCATCGGCTTCCTGATGTAATGATCGTGAACGGTAACGTGAGGAATATCAATGGATCCCGATTTTGGCATATGGCAATTGACGCAGTTGGATACTTTTGTGATTCCGGGCTTGCTGCAAAGTAGTTTTGAATTACCATTTATATTATGACAGGAGTTGCAAGCATCATTGAACACATTTTCATTGGTTACTCTTACACTTACATGTGGATCATGACAGGTTACGCAGGTCATGGCATCTTTATAGGGACGTAATGCTTTTGCTTGATTTGCTTTAGAAAGCTCCATCGACTTCACAAAACAGGCGCTTTGTTTCAATCTATCTGCATGCGACGCCATAATAAATTCGTCATCAGCATTTTTATATTTGGGTAAGAACACGGTCATGTAGTCACTTAATTTCATGCCCGGTTTAAAATCATAAAAAGATTTGCCTTCTTTTAAAATAGTGTTACCCTGTAAATGGCAACGCTGACAAATGTCAAACTGCGCATCAATGCTAAGCTTTGCAGGATTTACAATGCTGTAATCAATGTATTTTGAAGTGTCAATTCGGCTGCCTGTTTGTCGGTGTTGTACATGTATACTTCCCGGCCCGTGGCAACGCTCACAGTTAATGCCTTCGGGTACAGCCGTAAATTTGTTTTCCGAACCCAATACAAATTCCGGATAATTGTTGTGACAACTCATGCACTCTAAGCCAATTTTACGCATAAAGCGCGAATTGTGACCATCTTCAAAGCCCGGCGGAAGGTCCCAGTGCTTTTTTTGTGTATAAAAGGTCATTGGCATTTGATTGAGATAACCATTTACCGATTGAATGTGCGAATTGGTATGTTGGCCTGAACCTACAATAAAATCAACGGTTTCCTGACGTTTGTAAATGGTGTCTTTTCCTTTTAGGCGATATTCTAAGAATTGCAAGCTGTCGTATAGCCAAAATGCCTTGTAATAAAAGTCGCCTATCTTGTCATGAATAATGGAATTGTGATAATCGCCCGACGACTTTTGTTTGCTGGCCACATCAAATGATTTGCCCATGCCTGTTTTTATATAGGTGTTGTAAATATCCTGATGGCAAAGTTTGCAGGTATTAATGCCTACATATTTGGCAGTATCTGAATGGTTGAGGTATAGCAACGTGTCTGATTTTGCTACAATTTGTACTGTATTTCCTTCAGGTGTATGACAGGAAAAAATCACGGCTCCAATAACGAAGACTGAAAATAAACACAAATATTTAAGTGAATTTGACAACTTTTACTAAGATAGCCCAAAATTAGCATAACAATTTGTAAAAGCAGTAAATCCCAAAAATCATCTTATTAGTCATAAATTAAGGTTTATTTAACGATAAAGTGTAGATTTTCAATCACATAAAGTTGGTTTCTCACTTAAAAGTCGTACTTTTGCGCCCTTATTAAAATATACCATGTCAGAAATTAGAAACATTGCCATTATTGCCCATGTCGATCACGGGAAAACTACCTTAGTAGATAAAATTTTACACCAGTGTAATTTATTTAGAGAAAATCAGGCTTCAGGAGAATTGATCCTTGATAACAACGATTTAGAGCGTGAACGTGGTATTACCATTTTGGCGAAAAACGTTTCTGTAATGTATAAAGGAACCAAAATCAACATCATTGACACACCGGGTCACGCGGACTTTGGAGGTGAAGTTGAACGTACATTGAATATGGCGGATGGTGTAATTTTATTAGTAGATGCTTTTGAAGGACCAATGCCTCAAACGCGTTTTGTAACTCAAAAAGCTATTGCTGCCGGTAAAAAAGCTATTGTTGTTGTAAACAAAGTTGATAAACCAAACTGCCGTCCGGATGAAGTTCATGATCAGGTATTTGATTTGTTCTTTAACCTGGAAGCTACAGAAGATCAGTTAAATTTCCCTACCGTTTTTGGATCAAGTAAAAATGGATGGATGGGCCCGGATTATAAAACGGCTACTACTGATGTTACTTATTTATTAGATACTATTCTTGAAAATATTCCTACAGCTCCTGAGCGTGTTGGAACTTTACAAATTCAGATCACTTCTTTGGATTATTCTTCTTTTATCGGCCGTATTGCCGTGGGACGTGTATTCCGTGGAAGTATTAAAGAAAATATGCCTGTTAGCGTTGTAAAACGTGATGGTAGAATTCAAAAATCACGTATCAAAGAACTATATGTATTTGAGGGTTTAGGTAAAGTAAAAGTTACCGAAGTTCAAACCGGTGATATTTGTGCATTTACAGGAATTGAAGGATTTGAGATCGGTGATACAGTTGCTGATTTTGAAAATCCGGAAGCAATGCCAACTATGAAGATTGATGAACCGACCATGAGTATGTTGTTTACTATTAACAACTCTCCTTTCTTTGGTAAAGATGGTAAATTTGTTACTTCCCGTCACTTACGCGACCGTTTATTCAAAGAATTAGAAAAGAACTTAGCGATGCGTGTCGAAGAAACATCTTCGCCTGATTCTTACCTGGTATTTGGCCGTGGTATCCTCCATTTATCGGTTTTAATTGAAACGATGCGTCGTGAGGGCTATGAGTTGCAATTAGGTCAGCCACAGGTTATCGTTAAAGAAATCGATGGTCAAAAATGTGAACCAATCGAGGTTTTAACAGTAGATGTTCCTCAGGAATCATCATCTAAAGTAATTGATCTGGTAACTCAACGTAAAGGAAATTTAATGCTAATGGAAGCAAAAGGAGATTTAACTCACATGGAGTTCGAGATCCCTGCCCGTGGCATTATTGGTTTGCGTAACAACGTTTTAACTGCCACTGCTGGTGAGGCTATTATGGCCCACCGTTTTAAAGATTATGAACCTTGGAAAGGCTCAATTCCTAGCCGTATTGCAGGTGTATTAATTTCTAAAGATAAAGGAACAGCAGTAGCTTACTCTATTGATAAATTACAGGATCGTGGTAAATTCTTCGTTGAAGCAGGCGATGAAATTTACCCTGGAATGGTTATCGGTGAGCATATCCGTCCAGATGATCTGGTTGTAAATATCTGTACTGAGAAACAATTAACAAATATGCGTGCGTCAGGCACTGACGATAAAATGCGTATTGTTCCAAAGATCAACTTCAGTTTAGAAGAAGCAATGGAATACATCCAGGGTGATGAATATGTTGAAATTACTCCAACTTTCATCCGTTTACGTAAGATCTATTTAGATGAAAATGAGCGTAAACGCATGGGTAAAACATTGGTTTCTAAATAACAGAAATCATAATTAAAATTAAAGGCAAAGTAAAACCGTCGTGTTTTCTTTGCCTTTTTTGCATTATATAACTACTTTCGCACTATGAGCAAGCCCAGTTACGAAGAAATATATATGGAATTGGCCGAAAAACTGGCCCTGCGTTCACATTGCGTGAAAGCTCAGGTTGGAGCGGTGTTAACAAAGGATACCCGCATCGTATCATTGGGTTATAACGGGCCACCGGCAGGCACTCACAACTGTGATCAGGAATGGCCGCAGGATGGATGCGCCCGCGATAGCAAAGGAAGCTGTTCTTTAGCCCTTCATGCCGAGCAAAATGCCATATTGTATGCTGTGAAAAATAATACAACTATTGATGGGTCAACATTGTATGTAACCTTATCACCCTGCATAGCCTGTGCGCGTGTAATTTACACGATGGGCATTAAGAGAGTTTATTACAAAAACAGTTATGCCGAATATAAAAATATACCCACAGATGAAGGCGTTGAGTTTTTGAAAAAATTTGGTGTCGAAGTAATTCGCTATAAAAACGATAACATAAGTACGGAGAGCGTTATATAAATATGCTGGTAAGAATTTTTGTCATATTTATTTTAACAATGTTCCTTCAAAATGTTGGATTGTCGCAGGAAGGTGGAGGTAAGCCCAATCCAGGAAAGCATGATCAGTCGCCGAAAAGCAAACGTAAATTGCGTAAGGCAGATAGAAAAGAAGCGAAAGAAAAACGAAAAGCAGAGAAAGCAGAAAGAAAAAAAATCAAAGCGCATCACAAGCGAATTCAAACAAAAGAAGTTCGTAAACGGATGAAGCGAAATAAAGGAAAAGCTATCCGGAATAATACCCATCAAAGAGAACCTTTTTTTAAACGTTTATTTCAGAAAAAGAGGGGAAAAGCATCTAAAAAGCCAAAGGAAAAAACGGCAAAAGTGCAACAGTATTAAAACTGGTTTAGATAAAGATGTTCAACTTTTTGCTTAAATGTTACCACTTATTGGTAAAAACCCACCACTTATCAATTTTCCACCCCCATTTAACAGAACGTCTAAGTTCTTAAAAAGGATGTACTTAAATTTGTGTTAATTCTTGTTAAGTTTAGTACCCTTTAACAACAAAAATTTGGAAAATAATCACCACATAATCAGAATATTACAAAAAACCGATATAAAAACTTGCACTAGTTGCCTATCATTTATATATTTATCCGCTCGTATAAACCGAACTTAATTAAAAACTATCAATATGTTAAGAAAAATTTACTTTTCAATCGTAACACTTTTATTAGCTGGTGCTTCTGCCATAGCCCAAAACAACGGCGGAGCCATAAAAGTTTTATTAAAAGATAAGACAAATGGTGAAACCATTCCTTTCGCAAACGTTGTGGCCTATCAGGGCGGCGTTCAGGTTGGTGTTGGAACCACTGATATGGATGGTTATGCAATGATCAAGCCATTAGCACCGGGTAAATACGATATCAAAGGTGTTTATGTAGGTTACCAGGCCGCACAAATTACAGGAGTTGTAGTAGGTGAGGCAAAAACGGCTTATGTTACCATTGAGTTATCAAACGGAGAAGGTGTAAGATTAGATGAGGTTGAGGTTGTAGCTTACCAGGAGCCATTAATTGATGGTGATATGAAGTCGGGTGGAACTGTTACGAGAGAAGAGTATCAAAACATGGCAACTAAAAACATCAATTCAGTTGCAGCAACAACAGCAGGTGTTTACCAAGCTGATGAAGGTGGTGGTTTAAATGTCAGAGGGGGCCGTTCTTCTTCTACCATTTACTTTGTAGATGGTGTTAAAGTTTTAGGAAGCGGTGCATCCGGAGTTCCTCAGCAAGGTGTTGAACAAATTAATGTGATTACAGGAGGTGTACCGGCTCAGTATGGTGATGCTACCTCAGGTATTATCTCAGTAACAACCCGTGGACCTCAAAGCAAGTTCTTTGGAGGTGTAGAGTTGATCTCTTCACAGTTAACGGATAAATATGGTTATAACTCTTTAGGTTTTTCTATTGGAGGACCTATTTTACAAAAGAAAGATTCAACAGGACATAAAGAACCAAAAATTGGATTCTTTTTGTCAGGCCAGGGTACGTATGAAAAAGATCCTGCTCCGTCTTATATTAAAATGTGGAAATTAAATGATGAGAAGCTTTCCGAATTAGAAAAAAATCCATTAAGAGTAGTTACTATCGGAGCAGACGATATATTCATTCGTGAGCTTGATTATATCACTAAAGCGGATATGGTTCAAACACCAGTTCGTCAAAATGTGGCAAGCCGTTCTATTCAGTTAAATGGTAAATTAGACTTTAAAGTAGCTCCTAACACAAACTTAACATTAGGTGGAGCATTTGATTATGGAAATGCACATGATTTTACATATGTATATTCTTTATTCAATCCACAAAACAATCCTCAAACGATCAATACAACCTGGAGAACTTTCGCAAGAGTTAATCAGAAATTTGGAACTAACCAAACTTCTACTGAAAAGGAAAAATCTCAGGCTTTGATCTCTAACGCTTATTTTACGTTCTTAGCGAGTTATGAAAAATCAAAATCAAAAACTCAGGACGATACTCATAAGGACAAAATATTTAATTATGGCTACCAGGGTAAATATAAATTTACGGTAGATACAACAAGTAATTACGGATTGGAATTTGATGATACAACCAATACTTATTTTTTAGAATATAAAGGAAGAATCGTAAGCCCAATTACTTACGAAAGAAGTGAATTAAACCCAACAACAGCCAATTACTCTACTCAGGTGTTTAATTATAAAGGAACTGAAGAATCTATACAGGCTGCACAAGGAGATTACGCTTTCGTAAACGGCGACAGACCTCAAAGTATCAACGGTTTATTTGCATCTACCGGACGCCAGTACAACGGATACGTAATAACTGAATCTACCCAATTACGTTTTGCATCAAGTTTCTCTGCCGATTTCAAAAATCACGCTATTATGGTGGGTGTAGAGTACGATCAACGAAATCAAAGTGGTTATACTGTATTGCCTATTGAATTATGGAGACGTATGAGAGATCTAAGTAACCTTCACTTACAAACTTTTGATTTAGCAAACCCTATTATTACGCCGGGAACTCCTGCAACAGGTGGTTTAGACCAATACTATTACAGATATGTGTATGATGCAACAAATCAAACTCAAATTGATAAATCATTAAGAGAGGCTTTAGGCTTATCAGCGGATAACCAAACATATATCAATACAGATAATTTTTCTCCTGATGATCTAAGACTGGATATGTTCAGCGCTCAGGATCTATTACAAAGTGGTGTAAACCCATTGGTAGATTATTATGGGTATGATTATTTAGGAAATAAAGATAAGAACTCTACTAATCTTGATAAGTTCTTAAATGATAAAGATGACAAGGGAAATCAAACTTTAAAAGTTGGAGCCTATAAGCCTATTTATGTAGCAGGTTATATCCAGGATAAATTTGATTTTAAAGATCTTAAATTTAATATTGGTTTACGTGTTGATCGTTTTGACGCGAATCAAAAAGTATTAAAAGATCCATATTTATTTCAGGAAGCATATACTGCATCAGAAAAAGCAGAAGGAAAACCTGATAACATTAAAGGAGATTATGTAGTTTATGTAGATAACCTGACCAGCTTAAATGTAGTTGGTTACAGACATACAGACGAAAAAACACAAACAACAACCTGGTACAATAGCGAAGGAAGAGAAACATCAGATCCAAAAACATTGGTAAGTGATGGTAAATTAACGCCTTGGTTAAAGGATGCTGATTACGCCAGTAAAAATGCTTTCAGTACTAATGCTTTCAAAGATTACAAACCACAGATCACTGTAATGCCACGTGTAGCTTTCTCATTCCCTATCTCTGATGTGGCAAGTTTCACAGCACATTATGATGTGTTAACGCAACGTCCTTCTGATGGTTTAATGCGTTTTGATCCAAAAGATTATTATTTCATTAACTCTACTTCAAGTAGCCCATTTATCACTAACTCAAATCTGAAGCCAGAAAGAACAATTGATTATGAAGTTGGTTACCAACAAGTTTTAAATCAAAAGAAAAATGCGTCATTAAAAATTGCCGCATTCTATCGTGAATTAAGAAACCAGATCACTTTAGTGTCTTTAACCAATGCATATCCTAAAACCTATCAAACTTATGCTAATAAAGATTTTGGAACTGTTAAAGGATTAAGTGCTGAATTTGATTTAAGAAGAACCGGTGGACTTTCTTTAACTGCTAATTATACATTACAGTTTGCAGAAGGATCAGGATCAAATGCAAATTCAGGTGCTAATTTATCAGGCTCAGATCAACCAAACTTAAGGATCACATTGCCTTTAGATTATGATCAACGTCACACCATGACTTTAATCTTTGATTACCGTTTTGGTGAAGGAAAAGATTACAAAGGACCACAGTTTAACCGCAAGAAAAAAGGGGAACAACAAACAGTTCAGGTATTACAAAATGTTGGTGTTAACTTAGGATTCCTTATTGGTTCTGGTACGCCATACACTCGTGACGTTGCAGCTTCTCCAATTGGAGGGAGAGCGCAGATCAATGGATCTGTAAATGGTTCTTACAAGCCTTGGCAATTCAGAACTAACTTAAGAATTGATAAAAACATTGCATTAACATGGGGTAAAAAAGATAGCGATAACAAAAAAACAGCTAATCTTAATATTTACCTACAAGTGTTAAACTTATTAAATACAAAAAATATCCTTGGTGTATATAACTACACCGGTAACCCGGATGATGATGGTTATTTAGCATCAGCTCAAGGACAATTGTATATTAACAGTAATCCGACAACTGCAACTTCATTTACGGATCAGTACAACATTTACATTAACAATCCTGGTAATTACGGCCGCCCACGTACTATTAGAATAGGAGTATTATTAGATTTTTAATCAAAAAAAAGTATTTATTATGGAAATCATGACTAAGTTAAACAAGCATCTTTTAATTACGGCGGTAGCACTAAGTGCTTTATCAGGTAACGCAAGAGAAAAATACGGTAACGTTTTTAGAAACGAAGCCCCACAAAAAGTAATGGCAGGTTGTAGCCCTGCACAGGCATCGGCTGAGTTATCAATTAACAACGTTAGAACCATTATCTATTCAGGTTCTGATATGTGGTGGGATTTATTTGGTAGTGGAAATGCCAGATATGCGGTACCAAAAGTAGAAGATGTTTCTAAAGCTCAAAACTCAAACTTTTGTGGTAACATTTGGTTTGGTGGAGTGGATGTTGGTGGACAGTTAAAAATTGCAGCACAGACTTATCGTCAAGGTGGCGTTGATTTTTGGACAGGACCGTTAACAACAGGAGATGCTACAGTTAACGCCGATGTTTGTCAGCAATATGATAAGATATTCAAAATAAACCGTGTGGAAGTAGATGCCTTTGTTTTAGCAGACGGCCCTATAACAACAAATATTAAAAACTGGCCGGGTAATGGAGATATTTCTCAAAACCAGGATCAACAATTAGCGCCTTTTATGGATGTAGATGGAGATTATATTTATACTCCTGAAGCAGGTGATTATCCATATTATGATGTTTACAATTTAGGATTGAAAGACAATTTAGGAGTATGTAAAGCCAGAGTATTTGGTGACGAAACTTTATGGTGGGTTTATAATGACAATGGTAGTAACCACGTTGCAACAGGTGGAAAGGCTATTGGTATGGAGATCAGAGCTCAGGCTTTTGCCTTTAAAACAACCGATGAGATCAACAACATGACATTCTACAACTATCAGTTGATCAACCGTTCAACTTTTGCATTATACGATACGTATATGACAGTTTGGACAGATGCAGATTTAGGTTATTATGGCGATGATTATATTGGTTGTGATGTTCAGAGAGGTTTAGGTTATATTTACAATGCTGACGGTAATGACGAATCAGTAGCTGGTACTCCTGGTTATGGTATTTATTGTCCGGCATTAGGTTGTGACTTCTTCCAGGGACCAATCAACACAACTAACGGTATTGATGATGATCATGATAATGGATTGATAATTCCTGGACAATTAACAGGAATTGATGAATTAGGAGAACAAATGGGAATGACCATCTTCAACTACCATAATAACTCTTTTCCGGGGGTTCCTTTACAAACAACTGATGCTCAAAACGCAACACAATATTACCAGTACATGACAGGTTTCTGGAGAGATGGAACTCCTTTCACTTGTGGTGGAAACGGTTATGGCGGTACGATCCCTACAAGTTTCGTTTATCCTGCCGATACTTATACTGCTGGTCCTTGCGGTAACTGGAGCGAAAGCACAAGCCCTGGTGACAGACGTTTCATGCAGTCTTCAGGACCTTTCATTCTTCAGCCTGGAGCAGTTAACTTCATTACAGTAGGTATTCCATGGGCTAGAACTACTTCTACAGATCCTAAAGCATCTATTCCTTTGTTAAAAGTAGCGGATGATAAAGCACAGGCTTTATTTGACAACTGTTTCCGTGTATTAAGCGGACCTGAAGCTCCGGATATGACAATTCAGGAAATGGAAAATGAATTGATCATTTATTTCTCTAATAAGCCGTCTTCAAATAACTACTTGAATCAATACAAAGAATTAGATGTAACAATTCAGGCAGATCCAGGTCATTTTCCTAATCTTGACAAATATTATCATTTTGAAGGATACAAATTATATCAATTAAAAAATAATACCATCATTCAGGAAGAATTAAGCGACCCATCAAAAGCTAAATTGATCTTTAACTGTGATTTACAAAACGGCATTACTCGTCTGGTTAATTATGAGTATGATGCTAATACCGGTGGTGATATTCCTTCTGTAAAAGTTGAAAAAAACGACAACAGTGATAAAGGGATCAGATCGACATTCCATTTCACACAGGATGCATTTTCTCTTACTTCAGATAAAAAAGTAATCAACAATAGAGAATATTATTTCTTCTGTGTAGCTTATGGTTATAACCAATATGGCGAATACAAAGAAGATCAGGTTTATACCATACTGGATCCAGTTACAGGCTTACCTCCTGCAAGTAGCGAAGGACAAAAACGTCCTTACCTTGAAGGTCGTAAATCTAAAAAAGCCTATGGTATTCCTCATAATCCTGCGCCTGAAAAAGACGGCTCGATTACAAATTCAATGTATGGTTACGGACCAAAAGTTACCCGATTAGAAGGACAAGGTAATGGTGGTAACTACCTGGAATTAACTCAAAGCTCAATCGATCAGATCGTAGCTAGTGGAAGTAGAGTAAACGAAATTACTTATGAAAATGGTCGCGGACCAGTGAATATTAAAGTGGTTGATCCATTAAATGTTCCTAACTCGGTATTTACTATTGCTTTAATTAACAGAAACTGGTATTACAAGGATACATTGACCGGAACTCCACTTCAACAAGCGCAGTTGATAGAAGATTCAATGGCTACGGATCCTTGCAGAACATCAGCTTTCCATAAAATGCGCCCTTTCTACAAATTAAAGAGCAGTAATACTGTTTGGGGTATGGTAAACCAGGATACAGCTACATGGGTTTTAAAAGATACACGTTCACAAAAAGAGTACTATCCATGTAAATCTATAAAAATTGGTGAAGAGTATTATTTCAGTGAATTAGGATTATCTGTAACTATTGGTGGATCAACTGATATTGCTCATATTGGATTTCCTTTTGATAACACAAAGGATAAGATAATTAAAGATGGAGATATAATTGGAGGAGGAGTGAGTTATGCAAATGCAGGCCAAAACTGGTTAGCAGGCGTTCAGGATAGAGATGCTTCTCAGCCTGATGGATTTAACTGGATCAGATCCGGTAACTACAAAAACGAAACAGATCCTTCTTTGAATGATTATGAAACAAATAACGGATCGGGAACAGGACCAGGTCCATTGTTAGCTAATACAATTTTTGCTGATGAAAAACAATACTTTGAAGAGGCTTTCGGTGGAACATGGGCTCCTTATGCGCTTACAGCTTCTACAAAACCAAGCGTTCCTGCCGCACCAGGCTATCCTGGTACTGCTGGTAATGCCGGAACATTGTTGAACACATTCGATCTGCGTACATTAGCCAGTGTGGACATTGTGTTTACTAAAGACAAGAGCAAATGGACACGTTGTTTGGTTTTAGAAGAGAATGATGAACCAAGTTCAATTCCATCTAAAGCTAATAAACTTGAACCAAAAAGAAGAAAATGTGTGGATAAACAAGGTATTGGTTTAGGTGAACCTGGATGTAACACAGGAGAAGCTTCTGTTGATTCTATCCCTGGCGTTCCTTTCCAAACTGGTTTAGGCTGGTTTCCGGGATATGCTGTTAACTTGGAAACAGGAGAAAGATTAAACATTGCTTTCGGAGAAGATTCATATCAGCCACATAATAATGGTGATGATATGATGTGGAACCCTAACCATGTTGTTTCTGAGCAAACATACAGATATGCTTTTGGGGGAAGACACTACATCTACGTATTTGGAAATAACAGAAGTGAAACTAAATATGCTAAAGCTCCTACTGGTGCTACAGCTTTTGTACCAGCAGCAATTGATGGTAAATTAATTGGAGCAGGAAATTATTCTGACTTTGCCAACTTAGCATATATGTATAAGTGGGGTTATAATGGTTCTATTTCTACCGTTAATGCAATAAAAAATTCAGGAACAGTAGCTTTAACTAATATCTGGACTGATGCTATGTGGGTTAACATACCTGTAACGGTAGATGCGCGTTATAACTTCAAAAGACCTGAAGATATGCCGGGTGATGCAAAAGTGTCGTTACGTGTTAAAAAAGCGTACCGTCCTAGTTTAGCAGCACATGCTACTGTAGCGCCATCTGTTTTTACACAATCAGGCTATGTTAATACAACCAATGCACTTAATATAAATTTAACACCTGCTATTCAGCCTAATTTCCTTTTCTCTGCTACAAACTCAAATTCTTATACTACATCAAGTAAAGACACTGTTTCGGGATCGGCTAATAATAACTTCAACTTATACAGATTTAGTACTGAAGATGTATTTACTGAGCTTAATAATGCAGATAAACATAAATCAGCTTTAGATATCATCAACATTGTCCCTAATCCTTATTATGCTTATTCTACATACGAGCAAAACAGGATCGATAGCAGAGTTAGAATTACCAATCTGCCTAACAAATGTAAGATCAAGATCTTTACTTTGAATGGTACATTAGTAAGAACATTTGATAGAGATGTAAGCGGACAAGAGGATATCACTGAAACAAAACAAGGATCAGACTTTATTCACTCAAAACGTTTACCATTCCAGGATTGGGATATGAAAAATCAAAGCGGTATCCCTGTAGCCAGTGGCTTATATATAGTACATATTGATGTACCAGGCGTTGGTGAAAAAATATTGAAATGGTTTGGCGTAATGAGACCTTTAGATTTACAGAGTTACTAGTTTGTTTTAAATGCATAATAAAAATAATATGAAGTCATTTTTAAATATATCATTAAGTGTTGCGCTGATAACCTCTGGTTTTCAAGCTAATGCAGGAAACCCTGAACGTGCAGGACAAGCCGGAGCATCACAGTTGTTAATAAATCCTTATGCACGCTCTGCAGGTTGGGCTGGCGCAAACGGTTCAATTTCTAAAGGCTTGGAGTCTCAGTACACTAACGTTGCAGGGATCGCTTCTACTAAAAAAACAGAACTGATGTTTATGCGTTCTGCATGGTTAGTTGGTACAGGTATCAACATTAACACTTTTGGATTAACGCAACGCGTTGGAGAAACAGGTGCTATTGGTTTAGGTATCATGTCTATAAATGCTGGTAGGATCGAAAGAACTACAGAAGATCAGCCTGAAGGGGGATTAGGAACATTTACACCACGTTTCACCAATATTGCCTTGTCTTACGCAAAAGGATTTTCTGATAACATTTTTGGTGGAATAACTGTAAGAGTAATATCTGAAGGAATCGATAACGTAAAAGCTCAAGGGGTTTCTATTGATGCAGGTATTCAGTATCATACTGGAAAGTACGATCACATGCATTTAGGAGTTGCTTTAAAAAATGTTGGCCCAAAAATGCAGTATAAAGGAGATGGTCTTTCATCTCAAAAAACTGTAACCAATGCTTATGGTATAGATTATGATCTTACAGGAGTAAATAGATCAGCAGCATTTGAATTGCCTGCATTATTGAACATCTCAGCGGCTTATGATATTTATTTATTAAAAGACACTACCGGACGTTTAAAAACTCATCGTGTTACCATTGCTGCAAACTACACATCCAATTCATTTACAAAAGATAATTACCTTGTTGGTTTGGAATATGGTTGGAAGAACATCATCATGGTACGTGCAGGAATGGTTACTGAACAAGGTATTTTTAAGGGTGAAGGAAACAGAACAACAGCATTTACAGGACCATCTTGTGGCGCTACAGTAGAAATTCCTTTCGGAGAAAAAAAATCCAGTTTTGGGGTTGATTACTCTTACCGTTTTACAAACCCCTTTGGAGGAGTTCACTCTTTTGGAGTTAGGGTCAATTTATAAGATTTAATATTTTACTACATACATTATAAGAGTCCCGAATTACATTCGGGATTCTTTTATTTTAAAAACACATAGATAATGGCAACAATTGCTTATTACACCGAAGAAGGATTGCAAAAATTAAAAGATGAATTACATCAATTAAGAACTGTTGAACGTAAGATGATCATTAAAGCAATTGCTGATGCCAGAGATAAGGGCGACCTGTCTGAAAATGCGGAATATGATGCTGCAAAAAACGATCAGGGACTTTTAGAAATAAAAATTTCTAAAATGGAAGAGATCGTAGCTAATGCGCGTATAGTGGATACATCTAAACTCGACATTACAAAAGTAAGTATTTTGACTACTGTGAAAATTAAGAATCTAAAGAATAATGCAGAGATGAAATACACCCTGGTTGCTGAAAACGAAGCAGATTTAAAAGCAGGTAAAATATCTATTGATTCGCCAATAGGAAAGGCTTTGGTTGGAGGAAAAGTAGGAGATAAAGTAGATGTTACAGTTCCTGCAGGTGTGATACCGTTCCAGATCATGGAAATTTCTTTATAATAGCAAATGCCAAGCATTTTTTCGAAAATAATCGCAGGTGAAATACCCAGTTATAAAATTGCCGAAAATGACAAATATATTGCATTTTTAGATGTCTTTCCTCTAAAGAAAGGGCATACGTTGATTGTGCCGAAACAGGAAACAGATTATATTTTTGACCTGGATGATCAAACGTATAATGGCTTAATGGTCTTTGCCAAAGAAGTTGCCATTGCCGTTAAAAAAGCCATTCCATGTAACCGAATAGCAGTAAATGTGTTCGGTCTTGAGGTTCCCCATGCTCACATTCATTTAATTCCAATGAATACCATGAATGATGTCAATTTTTCAAATGAAAAACTGAAGTTATCCAAAGAAGAATTTGAAAAAGTTGCTTCAGAAATCAAACAGTACATCTAACCGACCTGTAGCCTACAATCGCCGTATTTATCATTTTTTGACGAATCGCCGTTCAGAAAAACAGTTATATTTGCAGCCTAAAATTATTTCCCATCATGGATAAAAAATCGCTTATTGGTTTAGGCTTAATTGCAGCCATTTTAATTACCTGGCTCTCATTAACAGGACCAAGCAAAGAACAAATTGCCCGCAATCAACACATTAAAGATTCGGTAGAACTAGCCACTAAAACAGCGCAATTAGCCGAAGAAACTAAGTTGGCCGCTATGAAAACGGTAAAATCAACAGATACGCTTACCAACGTTCAGAAATCAGACTCAATTTTAAATTTAGAAAAAGCAGGGATATATAAAGATTTCTCAGTATCCGCAAGTGGTAAAGAAGAGGTGGTTACGATCGAGAACGAAAACATTAAAGTATATATCTCTTCAAAAGGCGGAAACGTTGAAAAGGTAGAGTTAAAAAACTACCAGCGTGCCGGACAAAGAGAACATCTAATCCTATTTGATAAAGATTCTACTTCTCAATACTTAAAGTTTGAAGCATATGGTAATATGCAATTCAGCACAGATAGCTTTTATTTCAATCCATCTTCTTTATCGGAAACAGTAAGTGGTAACGGAACAAAATCTATTATCCTAAAACTGCAAACGTCGAAACCTGAAAGTTACATTGAATACATATATACATTAAAAGGTAACGAGTATATGCTGGATTTTGATGTGAATTTTGTTGGCATGCAAAATATTATTACAGCTAAAAACAATAAGGTAACATTACACTGGAGCCAGGCACTGCCTTCGCAGGAAAAACATATTACCAAGGAACGGGAAGCTGCGACTGCATATTTCAAACAGTTAAAAGAAGGAGTTGATTACATCAATGCAAGAAAAAGTGAAGAGATATTATTAAATGAAGATGATATCAAATGGGTATGTTTTAAACAACACTTTTTTAACTCAACGCTAATTGCAGACACCGAATTTTTGAAAGATGGAAGTTTTGTAAAAACATCCGAAAATCCAAAATCAGAATTTGTAAAAACCATTACAACAGAGTTAAGCATTCCTTTCAAACACTCTTCTTCCGAAAAATTTGGAATGGCTTATTATTTCGGGCCAACTCAATACCAAGGACTGAAGGCCTACGAGCTGGATCTTGAAGAAATTATTCCTTTGGGATGGAGCGTATTCAGTTACATTAATAAATGGATGATCATTCCTTTGTTTAGCTTATTATCAGGTTTGAACAGCGGAATCATTATTTTGATCCTGACATTGATCTTAAAAACATTATTGTTTCCAATTGCTTATAAAACTTATATGAGCAGCTCCAAAATGCGTGTTTTAAAACCTGAGATCGACGAAATAAACGCCAAGTTCGAGAAGAATGACGATCCAATGAAAAAACAGCAGGAAACAATGGCATTGTATCGTAGAGCAGGGGCAAATCCGCTTTCGGGTTGTTTACCTATGTTGTTGCAGTTTCCTATTTTGATCGCGTTATTCGGTTTCTTTCCCGCCGCAATTGAGTTAAGACAAAAACCGTTTTTATGGTCAGATGATTTGTCTACTTATGATTCAGTTTACAACTTTGGTTTTGAAGTATGGGGCTTTGGAGATCACGTGAGTTTATTTGCACTGTTAATGTTCGGCTCAACCATTATTTATACCTGGATGAATCAGGCAATGCTGCAACCACAACAAACACAAATGCCGGGTATGAAGTACATGATGTATCTGATGCCGGTTATTTTTCTGGCAGTAATGAATAGTTATGCAGCGGGTTTAAGTTGGTATTATTTTTTAGCTAACATCATTACCTTCCTTCAAACCTGGTTAATGAAAAAAATGATCGATGACGGAAAAATCAGGGATTCACTTTTAGCTAATATGAAAAAACCCGAAAAAAAATCAGGCTTCCAGGCTAAACTCGAAGAAATGGCTAAAATGCAACAGCAAAAACAAATTAAAAAATAATTCTAACAAAAAAGCCTTCGCTCGATAGCGAAGGCTTTTTTGTTAAATATACATTCTTTCTACAAATTTCGAGTTGAGAATTCAATATAATGCCTAATTTCATTGGCTTTTCATTGATAAAAACGAATTATTAAGTTAACTTAGTGGCTACAATAACAGCCAATGAAACTAACTATCAAACTAACATCTATTCTGTTTATTTTATTTTGTTTTAATGCATCTGCTCAAACATGGGTTGATAAAATGCAGGACAGTACAGAAAATTTCTATTCAATTCAACAAGAGTTCAACAACTATTGGCAAAATAAGCCATACGAACGTGGTAAAGGTTATAAAGCATTCAGGCGCTGGGAATGGTATATGGAACCAAGAGTTTATCCAACCGGCGATTTAAAATTTGCATCAAGATCAAAGGCTATAGAAGAATTTCAGAATTATATGATCCAAAATCCTGTAGCCGCACAAAAAATTCAGTCTGCAAATGCAACTTCTACTACAGGTAATTGGACTCCTATGGGCCCCTACGGATCACCTGTTGGAGGCGATGCGGGCAGGGTAACCTTTATAAGGTTCATGCCCGGAAATGTAAATACCATTTTTTTGGGAACAGGTGCCGGTGGTTTATGGGTGTCTACTAACAATGGTTCCACCTGGAATACGAACACAAATTCATTAGAAGTATTGGGTTGTTCGGATCTGGCGATAGACCCTGTGAATACAAATATTATGTATTTGGCTACAGGCGATATTGATGCTGGAGATACGTATGCCACCGGGATTTTAAAGTCATTGGATGGCGGTGTAACATGGAGCCAAACGGGATTAACATGGACCGTATCAAGTCAGCGAAGAATAGGCAGATTGTTGGTCAACCCTTTAAATCCTAATATTTTATTTGCAGCAACATCGGCAGGTATTTATAGAACCAACAATGCAGGCGTAACCTGGGCAGTAGTAAAATCGGGAAATTTTAAGGATATAGAGTATCGCCCAAGTGATACCAGTACAGTGTATGCAGTTACAGGCTCAGGCTTTTTTAGATCAACTACAGGCGGAAATACTTCTGCATCATTTGTACAAATAACCAGTGGTATATCAGGTGCAAGTGCCAGGATGGTTGTTTCGGTAACTCCTGCCGATCCAAACTATGTTTATGTTTTAAAAAGTGCTTCAGATAATTCATATGGTGGCGTATACAGATCGACCAACTCCGGGACGAATTTCACATTAATGTCGAGTACGCCTAATATTTTTGGCTGGGATCCGAATGGTGGAGATGCAGGTGGACAAGGCTGGTATGATATAGCTTGTGGAGTATCACCGGTAGACAAGGACGAAATTACCTGTGGCGGTGTTAACAGTTGGAAATCTTTGGATGGCGGTGTTACCTGGGATTTGAATACACACTGGTATGGAGGAGGAGCACCTTATGTACACGCTGATTTGCATGTTGTTGAATATACCAGTGGAACAACCTGTTATCTGGGTCATGATGGAGGTATTTCACGAACTACAAACAGTGGAACAAGCTGGACAACCATTAACGGACAAATGAACATTGCTCAATCCTACCGTATCGGACAATCTACAACCACTGCTAATTATGTGCTTTCGGGCCATCAGGATAATGGTACTAATTTATTGAATGGAACTACCTGGACAGAGGTATATGGTGGTGACGGAGCAGATTGTTTTGTTGACAGAACAAATAACAACACATTAGTTGAAAGTTATGTGAATGGTGATTTTAATATCTCAAATAATGCCGGTGCCAGCTGGAGTGGAATAACTTCAGGCCTAACCGGAACAGCGGCATGGATCGCTCCCATTATTCAGTCGCCGCATGTAGCAAACACCTACTATTGTGGATACCAGCAGGTATTTAAATCAACCAATAAAGGATCTTCTTGGACTCAAATGGGAACTATAAGTGCAAGCGGCCAGATCTTATTCTTAGCTGCAGCACCTTCTAATTCTTTGGTTTTATATGCCGCAACAAGCGGGGCTTTGTATAAGACCGTAAATGGCGGTACTAATTGGACGGCCATAACAACAGGTTTACCTACCGGTGCAGCTCAAATTACAAGAATGGTGGTTGACAATACAGATGCCAATAATGTATTTGTTACTTTTTCGGGATACTCGGCAGCCAATAAAGTATTTGTAACTACCGACGGAGGTTCTACCTGGTCAAACATTTCAACTGGATTGCCTAATTTGCCGGTGAATTGTATCATACACACCAATAATTCCAATGATGAGATATATGTTGGAACAGATGTTGGTGTTTATTTTAAGGATGGTAGCATGACTGCCTGGATGCCTTTTATGACTGGACTTCCTAATGTTGTTGTAAATGATTTTGAGATCTTCTATCCAACCAGTAAAATAAGAGCCGGCACCTATGGTCGTGGTATCTGGGAATCTGATCTGTATTCTAATCCAAATTCTACACCTGTTGCTAATTTTACTACAGCGTTCGCTTCTGCGTGCGTAAATATACCATTCGCAATAAGTGATCAATCATCGGGTATGCCAACAGCCTGGAGTTGGACATTAACAGGTGCAACTACACCTCTATCCTCTGTAAAAAACCCAACGGTTACTTATACTGCACCGGGGGTTTACACGGTGTCTTTGGTTTCAACCAATGCAAACGGGTCAAGCTCTGTATTTAGTAATACAGTTAATGTTATTTCACCGCCCAATATAACAGTAACCTCCGGAACTGTTTGTCCGGGCACTGGATCTTCTAAACTCTTATCTGCCAGCGGCGCTTCTTCTTATTCCTGGTCAACAGGATCTACTTCCACATTTATTGTAGTTTCGCCTGCTACCACAACTGTGTATACCGTTACAGGATTTAGTGGTGCATGCAGCAGTATCCAAACTACTACTGTTTATGTGGGAAGCCCGGTTGCAACCCCTACAATTTCTCAAAACGGGAATGTGTTAACATCAAGTTCAGCTACAAGCAACCAATGGTATTTAAATGGTAGTTTAATAAGCGGAGCTACGGCACAATCCTATACTGTTACGCAGGATGGAACCTATAATGTAGTAGTTAGTCCTCCTTATGGATGCCCGGCTGCTTCATCATCTACCGTAAGTGTTATATTTACCGGTATGGAAGGCGTTTCTTTTGTAAATACCATTCAACTAAGTCCAAATCCGGCAAAAGATGTGATCTTTGTGAATAGTCCTGTAAGGGTTCAAAAAACATTTAATTACACCATTTATTCTGTACGTGGTCAGGTTGTAAAAAATGGTACGATCAACTTAAATGCCAACGAATCTATTGTAATTTCAGACCTTTCAGCAGGAACCTATGAAATAAAGTTCAATAATGATCAATCTGCTGCTGCGTACAAATTCATAAAAGAATAAAACGAATACATCACAAAAAAAGAGTCCTTTATTAGATGATAAAGGACTCTTTTTTTTATGAAAAATTTCGTATGATTTGAGTCAAAAAAGTAGTAAATTTAGGAGTGGAAATAGGTCTTTGTTTCTTGGGAAAGGAGGCGTTATTTGTAAACGTTCTAAATACCAAAAAATAGACTGATTTCTTGATGTTTTAAGCAAAAATAGTTAATCTTACAATCAATAAATAAATTGTTACTTATGAATGCAACTTCATCCCCTTTAGATTATTTACCAATTGTTTTAATGTTTTTGGTTGCCCTTGGATTCGTTGTCACAACAATGATCGCGTCGCATTGGCTGGGCCCGAAACGTAAAACCAAGATCAAGCTAGAATCATTTGAGTGCGGTATCGAATCAGAAGGAAATGCCCGTTTACCATTTGCCATTAAGTATTTCTTAGTGGCTATTTTATTTGTGCTTTTCGACATAGAGGTGATCTTCATGTATCCTTGGGCTGTAAATTTTAAAGAATTGGGCATGTTAGGAGTTATAGAAGTATTCACATTTATCATCTTATTGTTAGTTGGATTCTATTACATGCTTTCAAAAAAAGCATTGAAGTGGGAAGAATAATTCAACATTAAAAATTACAGACAATGGCAAAAGAAATTATAAAACGAACAAAACCCGAGATCGCTAAAATGCCTGATGGCCTTGAAGGACCCGGTTTTTTCGCAACAAAATTAGAAGATGTAGTTGGTATGGCGCGTAAAAACTCATTATGGCCTTTACCTTTTGCTACATCATGTTGCGGTATTGAGTTCATGGCAACAATGGCATCTCATTACGATTTAGGTCGTTTTGGCTCCGAGCGATTGAGTTTCTCTCCGCGTCAGGCAGACATGCTTATGGTAATGGGAACGATCGCTAAAAAAATGGGCCCAACTTTGCGTCAGGTTTACGAACAGATGGCCGAGCCACGTTGGGTATTATCAGTTGGCGCTTGCGCCAGTAGTGGTGGTATTTTTGATACTTATTCCGTATTACAAGGTATTGATAAGATCATTCCGGTTGACGTGTATGTACCGGGCTGTCCTCCTCGTCCTGAACAAATCCTGGAAGGAGTTTTAAAAATTCAGGAGATGGCTCAAAATGAATCTTTCAGAAGAAGAAATTCTGACGAGTACAAGAAAATGTTAAACTCATACGGAATAGAATAATTAAAATTTATATGGAGCTTTTAGAAATCGTTAACACTAAATTAAAAGAGCATTTTGCAGGTGATATTGAGTCTGCCGAAATGCTTTACGATTATCCTGTTTTTACAATACAAAAAGATAGAATACACGATGTATTGAAATTCTTAAAAGAAGACGAAACGTTGAACTTTCATTTTTTAACAGATCTGTGCGGTATGCAAACGGCAGATGAGAAACAGTTAGGTGTGATCTATCATTTGCACAACATGCCTAAAAATCACCGTATCCGTTTAAAAACCTTTTTCGACATCAATAAGCCCGAAGTTGCTACAGCAACTGATCTATGGCCGGCAGCTAACTGGATGGAGCGTGAAACATACGATTTTTTTGGAGTAAGATTCAAAGGACATCCAAATTTGAAACGTATTTTAAACGTGGATGAAATGGATATTTTTCCAATGAGAAAAGAATACCCGCTGGAAGACCAAACCAGAGATGATAAGAACGATAGTATGTTTGGACGTTAATACATTTTAAAATGAGTAAGAAAGAAACAACATATTCCATAAATCAGGAAGTTATTGAAGAGAAAGAATACTCTACACTTAACCTTGGGCCTACGCATCCTGCAACACACGGCATCTTCCAGAATGTATTAAAAATGGATGGCGAGATCATTCATGAAGCAACTCCAACAATTGGATACATTCACCGTGCTTTTGAAAAACTGGCAGAACGCCGTCCATATGCGCAGATCACGCCTATTACTGATCGTTTGAACTATTGTTCATCACCCATCAATAACATGGGTTGGTACATGACAGTGGAAAAATTATTAGGAGCAAAAATCCCAAAACGTGCCGAGTATCACCGTGTTATTATCATGGAGTTATCGCGTATTGCCGATCACATTATCTGTAACTCGGTTATTGGTGTTGATACAGGTGCTATGACAGGCTTCTTATACATCTTTCAATGGAGAGAAAAAATTTATGAGATCTTCGAAGAGATCTGTGGAGCCCGTTTAACGACTAACATTGGTCGTATAGGCGGCTTTGATAAAGAGTGGAGTAAAAAGACCTGGGATCTGATTGATACATTCTTAAAAGAATATCCTAAAGGCTTGCAGGAGTTTGCAAACTTATTAGAGCGTAATAAGATCTTCATGGACCGTACCGTTAACTGCGGACCTATCAGCGCAGAAATGGCGTTGAGTTATAGTTTTGTTGGACCAAACTTACGTGCTGCAGGTATTGATTATGATGTGCGTGTGATGAATCCATATTCTTCTTACGAAGATTTTACATTCACAGTTCCTGTGGGAACACAAGGAGATACCTATGATCGTTTCATGGTTCGTCAACACGAAATGTGGCAATCTCTAAGCATCATTGAACAAGCTATCAAAAAAATGCCTGAAGGGCCAATGCACGCTGATTTGCCGGATTTCTTCTTGCCACCAAAAGAGCAGGTTTATAATAACATGGAAGCCTTGATCTATCACTTTAAAATTGTGATGGGTGAAACGGATATTCCTAAAGGAGAAGTTTATCATTGTGTTGAAGGTGGAAACGGCGAATTAGGGTTTTACTTAATTAGCGATGGCGGTAGAACACCATTCCGTTTGCATTTCCGCAGACCATGTTTTATTTATTACCAGGCTTACCCTGAAATGGTAAAAGGAATTATGTTATCGGATGCGATCTTAACAATGAGTAGTATGAACGTAATTGCAGGGGAATTAGACGCCTAATTAAAATTAAAAGATTGAATTAATATGAGTTCACAAGTACACGGAGCACAGCCATTTAATCAAGCTAAACGCGCTGAAACAGTATTCAGCGAAGAGGCTATGAAAACTGTGCAAACAATCATTTCGCATTACCCGCCTGAGAAAATTAAATCGGCTTTATTACCTGTATTACATGTAGCGCAAGCAGAGTTTGGTGGATGGTTAAGTCCTGAAACAATGGATTATGTCGCATCTGTTTTAAAAATTCGCCCGGTTGAGGTATTTGAAGTTGCATCGTTTTACACGATGTACAACTTAAAACCGATGGGCAAATGTGTATTGGAAGTTTGTCAAACAAGTTCTTGTTGGTTGAACGGCGCAGAAGACATTGTAAAATACATTGAGAAAAAATTAAACATTAAAGTTGGTGAAACAACCAAAGACGGCATGTTCTCGTTAAAAGTAGCAGAGTGTTTAGGTTCTTGTGGAACAGCACCAATGTTACAATGTGGAGCAAGCTACCACGAAAACTTAACTTACGAAAAAGTAGACACACTTTTAGAGAACTACAGGGCAGAAGGTAAATTAAGAAGTTATACAGATCTGGATTATAAAAACACTTTATAAATTATTGTCACTCTGAGCGGAGTCGAGGAGTAAAAGAATTTAATATGGGAAGAAAATTATTAATACATAACGATCACATACCTAACATTCACACGTTAGCAGTGTATCGCGCAAATGGTGGTTATGCTTCGGTAGAGAAAGCATTAAAAACAATGCAACCCGACCAGGTAACTGATGAAGTAAAAAAATCAGGATTGCGCGGACGCGGTGGCGCAGGTTTCCCAACAGGAATGAAATGGAGCTTTTTGGCAAAGCCTGAAGGTGTTCCCCGTTACTTGGTTTGTAACGCCGATGAATCTGAACCCGGAACTTTTAAGGACCGTTACTTAATGGAAAAAATTCCTCATGCTTTAATTGAGGGAATGATCACTTCTTCGTTTGCATTAGGAGCAAAAACATCTTATATCTATATCCGTGGCGAATATTTTTATGTTGCCCGTATTGTAGAAGCTGCGATTGCTGAGGCGTATGCTGCAGGATGGTTAGGAAAAAACATCTTGGGAACTGATTTCTCTCACGATTGCTACGTACAAGTTGGTGGTGGTGCTTATATCTGCGGAGAAGAAACTGCTTTATTGGAATCCCTGGAAGGTAAACGTGGTAACCCGCGTATCAAACCTCCATTTCCGGCTGTAGCAGGCTTATGGGGTTGTCCAACTGTAGTTAATAACGTTGAGACCATTGCAGCTGTTGTTCCTATTGTGAACATGGGCGGAGAAGAGTATGCCAAAATAGGTGTTGGTAAATCAACCGGAACAAAATTAATTTCTGCATCTGGTCATATTAATAAGCCGGGTGTTTACGAAATTGAATTAGGGATCACAGTTGAAGATTTTATTTACAGCGAAGAATATTGCGGCGGTATTCGTAACGGAAAAAAATTAAAAGCGGTTGTTGCAGGTGGTTCTTCGGTGCCAATTTTACCAACCGAATTAATTTTAAAAACAGCTAAAGGCGAACCACGTTTAATGACCTACGAAAGCTTAGCTGACGGTGGTTTCATTACCGGAACAATGTTAGGTTCAGGTGGTTTTATTGCAATGGACGAAGATACAAGCATCGTTAAAAATTTATTTACGTTCTCTCGTTTCTATCATCACGAGTCTTGCGGACAATGTTCACCATGTCGTGAAGGAACAGGTTGGATGGAAAAAATATTACAGAAATTCCTGAACGGAACAGCTAATGAAAGTGATGTTGATCTGTTGTGGGACATTCAAAGCAAAATCGAGGGAAAAACAATTTGTCCTTTAGGTGAAGCAGCGGCATGGCCTGTTGCAGCAGCTATTCGTCATTTCAAACAGGAATTTATTGATATCGCCAAAAGCAAAAAATTTGTAGATATTTCTCATTACGATAGGTTAAATAAGATCAGAGCATAAGTGAAATTTTTCAGCTACATATTTTTGTTTCTTTTCGCTGAGATTTCTTTTGCGCAGAAAGATTCTTCAGCTTTAGATGGTCACGCCTTGTCTCAAGAACCGGAGATATTTACTGTAGTAGAGGAAATGCCCGAATTTCCGGGTGGTACACAGCAAATGATGAAGTTTATACAGATCAATAGCAGGTATCCACAATCTATGAAAGAAAAAAGCATTGGTGGTAAAGTGTTTTTGAAATTTGTAGTTAATGAAACAGGAGTGGTTAAAGATGTGGTAGTTTTAAAAAGTTCAGGAGTTAAAGAGTTGGATGAAGAAGCAAAAATAATGATGAGTTATATGCCAAAATGGAAACCCGGAAAACAAAATGGAAAAGAAGTTTCTGTTTATTTTAATATACCTGTTTCTTATGGGCTTGGTGAACCCTATTTTATGTTTAATATATCCAATAAAAACGCTGATTATTTAGCTGCAAAAACAAATTTAGAAAAGGGCGATATTAGTTCTGCCTTAGCCAATTTGAAAAAAGCCGAAGATCAAACAGATGTGGATATACTTTATACGTCAGGCGTAATTTATTCTTTAAAGAAAAATAATAAGGATGCATGCGTGTGTTATTCCAAGATCAACGAGCTTTACGGAACAAGTAATAATAAGATTGTTAGCAATGCAAAAGAGTATCAACAAAAATATTGTACAAATTAATTAAAGAATGAAAGTAACGATAGACGGAATAGAAATTGACGTACCAAAGGGTACCACAATTCTTCAGGCAGCACGAATGATCGGACCGGAAGTTTCCCCTCCAACCATGTGCTATTATTCTTCACTAAAAACCAGTGGCGGTTATTGCCGTACCTGTATTGTAAAGGTAACACAAGGTAGTACTGCCAATCCTACACCAATGCCAAAACCGGTAGCAAGCTGCCGTACCGAGGTGATGGATGGAATGGTTGTAGAAAATACCATTAATAAAGATGTTTTAGAAGCTCGCAAAGGAGTTGTTGAATTTTTATTAATGAATCATCCTTTGGATTGCCCTGTATGTGATCAGGCAGGCGAATGTCATTTGCAGGATCTGGGTTACGAGCATGGCGCAGCAAATACACGTTACGAATTCCCAAGAAGAGAATTTGAAAAAATTGATATCGGTAAGTATGTGCAGTTGCACATGACACGTTGCATTATGTGTTTCCGTTGCGTGAAAGTAGCTGAGCAATTAACCGACAATCGTGTGCATGGCGTTATGCACCGTGGCGATGCTGCAGAGATCTCAACTTATATTGAGAACGTTATTGAAAATGATTTTTCAGGAAATGTAATCGATGTTTGTCCTGTAGGAGCATTAACAGATAAAACATTCCGTTTCAAAAGTCGTGTATGGTTTACCAAACCGGTTGATGCAAGTTGCGATTGTAAAAAATGCTCAGGTAAAGTGCGTTTATGGATGAAGGGCGAAGAAGTACTACGCGTTACTGCTCGTAAAGATATGTGGGGAGAAGCAGAAGAATTTATTTGTAATACTTGCCGTTTTGATAGAAAGAAAACATCTGACTGGAAAGTGGAAGGTCCTTCGCCAATTCACAGAAGCAGCGTGATCTCTCAAAATCATTACAATCATTTGAACGAATTGAAAGTGCAGGTAATGAAACAACAAAAAGCACTTGGATTTATACCTATTAATAAAAGACCTTAATTTTTAGTATGATAGCATTTATAATATACAAAGCAATAATGTGCGCCGGAGTGTTTCTTCTTTGTTTAGGAGCAGCAGCTTATGCTACGTTATGGGAAAGAAAATTCGCAGCCTTTTTGCAAGACAGGAAAGGACCAAGCCGTGCGGGTTGGGGTGGATTATTACAACCATTAGCCGATGGTGTAAAAATGTTTATGAAGGAAGAGATCATTCCAAATGTATCTAACCGCTCTCTATTTATTTTAGGTCCTTGTTTATTTATGATCACCGCTGTTATTACAAGTTCGGTGGTGCCATGGGCTAAACCTGTAAATATTGGAGGACATGTTTACGACATGCAGATCACGGATATTAACATTGGTGTTATCTATTTATTAGGTGTTGCATCCATTGGAGTTTATGGTATCATGATCGGTGGTTGGGCATCTAACAATAAGTTTGCCTTGTTAGGAGCTGTTCGTGCATCATCGCAAATGATCAGCTATGAGATTCCGATGGGAATTGCTTTGATCGCTTTGATCATTTCTTCGGGTGGTTCATTAAGTTTAAAAGAAATTGTTGAAGGACAGGATGCAGGATTTGCAAACATTGTATGGCAACCTTTGGGCTTTTTGATTTTCTTTATTTGTGCATTGGCAGAAACCAATCGCGCACCTTTTGATCTACCTGAATGTGAAACAGAATTAGTTGGTGGTTATCATACCGAATATTCTTCCATGAAATTAGGTTTGTTCTTATTTGCAGAGTACATTAATATGTTCATTTCCTCAGCGGTAATTGCAACGCTTTATTTTGGTGGTTATAACTTTCCCTTTGCACATGAATTATATGCTAAATTAGGATTAGCCGACGGCTCGGTTTGGATCTCAGTAATTGGATTTGGCGCATTGATCACAAAAATTTTCGGCTTCATTTGCTTATTCATGTGGATCCGTTGGACATTACCACGTTTCCGTTATGACCAGTTAATGAACTTAGGCTGGAAAACGTTATTACCATTATCACTGTTTAATTTAGCATTAACAGTAGTGGTTGAATTTATCAGAGGAAACATTCATTTTTAAAAAATATTGAAAATGCAATTAACAAACAGAAAAGTAGTCGTATCAAAAAAAGAGCAAAGCTTTGCAGAAAGATTATATCTCCCTGCTATTGCCAAAGGTATGATCATTACAGCAAGTCACTTGTTCAAAAAACCACCTACCATTATGTACCCGGAACAAAAGCGTCCGATCGCTCCTGTATACCGTGGACAGCACGTTTTAAAGCGTGACGAGAATGGCGCAGAGCGTTGTACTTCTTGTGGAATGTGTGCTGTGGCTTGTCCGGCAGAAGCAATTACAATGACCAGTGGTGAGCGTAAAAAAGGCGAAGAACATTTGTATCGTGAAGAAAAATATGCAGCAAAATACGAGATCAATATGCTGCGTTGCATTTTCTGTGGTTTGTGTGAAGAGGCTTGTCCGAAAGATGCGATCTATTTAACTGAAACATTTGCTCCTGCGAATTATAGCAGGCAAAGTTTTATATATGGTAAAGACAACCTGGTGATTCCTCATCCAAAGGAAAACCCGGAAGCATTTACCAAAGCAAAAGGATTAATTGACGAAAGAAAGGCGAAAGCCAATCAACAGACTGCATAATATGAGCATTACTGAAATTCTATTCTGGTTCCTCAGTGCGCTGGCACTTTGCGGAGCATTGATGATGGTCACCAGCAAAAACCCGGTGTACAGTGTACTGTGGTTGATCGTGGTATTCTTTGCTATTTCCGGTCATTATATTTTATTGAACGCACAGTTCCTTGCAGTGGTGAACATC
>JAZKGE010000046.1:0-7960 GCA_040386075.1 Bacteroidota bacterium | reverse complement strand
ATCCTTTTGCCTGTCTCTTGCAAAAGATTGAAGCGGGTCAGCCCGACGGCGCCTGTTCTTTGCGCCGACACGCCCAAATAAAAAAAACTCTATTAAACTCTTTCACCCTTCGTCATCTCTCTTTTACTACCAAAACCGGGTAAAGCAGTTACTTTAAAACCGGCAGCTTTCATGTTCCGTTTCATTTGCCCCTGAGCACAGTATGTAACTAACACACCGCTGTCCTTTAAGATATTATGCATTTGCTTGAAGACCGTTTCAGTCCACTGTTCAGGTTGCTCGGAAGGAGAAAAGGCATCGAAATAAATGATGTCAAATAGTTGTTCATTTTTAAATTTTTCCAGTAAACATAAATGTTTGGTCAAAGAAAATGAGTCTGAAATATGGAATGCCCTATTCCACTGCTGCTGATGCATAAGTTCAAAAGTATGTTTCTCCTGTTCTGAATGTTCAAGTGTATAATTAAGTCTGGATGCTTGTTCAATAGGAACAGGATAGGCTTCAATGCTATGGTAATTGATCTTTAGTCCATTATCCTTAGCGTATAAGTAAGTTAAAAAAGCATTTAATCCCGTACCAAAACCTATTTCAAGAATTGAGGTTTGCGTTGTATTAAACCGTTGATGAACATACTGCAAACCGTTTTGAATAAATACATGCTTACTTTCGGAAACAGCACCACAGGATGAATGATACGTTGTATTGAACCGCTCACTAAACAACGTATGAGAGCTATCATCGGTTGTTAAAAAAGAAATAGGATGTAAGTCTCTTTCTTCCATGCTCTAATCATTTATACTTCGTAACTATATTCCCAAGCCGATTTATAAAAATTATTCTTCTCACAATATTCTATAAACGATTTATAAAAGGGATGGTTCCCAATAGTAGCTGTATCCATTATCACTACCAGTTTTTTCTTAGCCCGAGTCAAAGCCACATTCATACGGCGTATATCCGACAAGAAACCGATCTCTGAAGTTGGATTACTTCGTACCAGAGAAATGTAAATTACATCCCGTTCTTCGCCCTGAAAACCATCAATGGTCTTTACATCAAGGTCATTTACCGGATAAGCAGAAGGATCGAAATCTGCCAATTTTTCTTTCAGTAATTCTATCTGTTCTTTATAAGGTGAGATGATACCAATATCAATTTTCAATGTTTCTTTAGCGAATACATATTGCTGCAATAGTAATTCCAAATGTTTGAATAGCAGATCAGCTTCGCCTTTATTGGATAAACTTAAGGTCTCTGGATTTTGTAATTCATCAAAACTACAACCTGCAGTATCGATCAGTTCGATCGGCACGTGCAGGATATCAATATCTTCGTTCAAAGACAGTAATGTATCTTTTACGGTTACATCAGCTTCCAGCTGATTATTATAAAAATACGTATTACTAAATTGCATGATGTGTTGATGCATGCGATACTGCCTTGTTAGCAAAGATGAGATCGTATCGTGTTTGATACATCTGTCGAGCATGGTTTTATCCAAGCCTTCCTGTTTAGCCTTTACACTTTTTACAACAGGCGGTAGTTGAAAATGATCGCCGCTAAATATAACACGTTTGCATTTTAATAAAGGGATCCAGGAAATGGCTTCCAATGCCTGTGAGGCTTCATCAAAGAACAAGGTCTCAAATTTTTTCTTAGCCAGCGCTTTATTGGTTGATGTAACCGGTGTGCAACAGATCACCTGTGCACTTTCAAATAAAGAGTCTACAATATAATCTTCAAGCAAGCGCGATTCTTTAATACAGGTACGCGCTTCGGTATAATACATAGCGCGCTGTTTGGCATCTTCTTTACCAAAAGTACGTTTGTACTTTCCTGCCATTTTAAAATACTCCTCGGCATTGCGTCGTAAATTCTTTATATCCTTATAATTTGGGTGTAACTGCACCTGACCATCAATAGTTGTTTTTAAAAGATCTTCTGACACCCTTGCCGGATGCCCTACCCTCAACACATTTACACCTTGTTCTAATAATTTTTCGGTGAGCAGATCAACGGCTGTATTTGTTGGTGCGCAAACCAGCACCTGTTTTTCGGTTTGTAATACCAAACGAATGGCTTGTACCACCGTAGTTGTTTTACCTGTGCCGGGCGGGCCATGAACTACCGCAATATCATTAGCTGATAAAATATGACGTACTGCTTTATTTTGTGAATAGTTCAATTGTGGAACCACAATGCGATCATCTGTTTTTTCAAATGTTGGCGTTTCATTTCCTTCAATGATCTCGCGTAACTCAGCAACGCGGTTATTCCTTGCTCCTATCACTTCATCCAATGCCTTTTGCATTTCGATGTAGCTGTTATCATCAAACTGTATGTTAACACCCAATTTACCCTCATAACACCAGTCCGGCATTTCATCTGTATGAAGGATGATCTTCATTTTATTTTTACCGGATTGTTTGATGGTACCTGTTATCTCTAATCTTTCATCGGGGTTTTTATTTGAGAACAGGCTCACATTTTTTCCGGTACCAAAACGATGGGGTGTATCTAATTGGTTGGTACGCTCAATTTCTATATGTACATAGTCGGCATACCCCAACTCATCGGATAAAATTTGTATAGGAAACCAGGTAACACCATTCTTTTTACGTTGCTCTATACCTGCTCTTAAAAACTCTTCCTGGTACTGACGGTAATCTTCGTCGCGTTCTATAGTAAGAAGTTCTTTTAATTTTTTTATTCTTTCGATGCTGTTGCTCATACTAAGTGATTACGAATCATTACGAATATACGAATCTGTGTTTAGCACACTTCGATTCGTACATTCGTATTAAAATTCGTAATTATATATTTCATTTATTTTCTTTTTAGTTCGTAGCTATATACCTGTCTGCCCAGCTCTGCCAAAAAGGGTAAGGCAACCGTATTATATTCGTACCTGCCACTATTCATGATCTCACTTTCGTTGGCATATACCACTGCACTCAGCATAAACTCCACGTCTTCTTTTTTATTTTGTATATAAGCGCAATCAACCATAAAGCCGTACGACTGCCCTACAATATTTGTGATCTTTATATCATTATTCGTGATCGGTTTTTTACTATCACCAAACATAAAATATTTTTTATAGCTGTCGTGGTAACTTTTATTATAGGTTGGATGAGAGCTTTGGCGTGGATATAGAGTTAGCTGCTCTATTAAAAACTGGCGGTCATCTTCTATCATATTGTAACGTTGTTCCTGCGGCAGGTAATTATTAAAGATCAATTTACCCAGCATGAAATGTATCTCATCCAAAGGGATGTAATTCATATTTGTAAAATCCTTGGGTTCATTTATCTTTTTACCATTAGAATTGATATAGGCTTTTCCAACTTTTACCTGCCCTAATGGATGAGTATATGCTCTCTCTACTGTTTGCCCGGGAACAGACACGATAGGTTTTAAATTATTCTCCAAAAACACTACCGGGTTAGTTGTCGTATTCTCTGTTCCTTTACAGCCTCCATCAAAACGATGAATGATCCTGGTATTCTTATATCCAAGCTCTGCCAGTCTGTTATGAATATAATCTACTCCAAGGAATTCATAGATCCGGCCGTAAGCCACATTATCGCTCACCAATGCCATACGCTTGATATATTGCGCCACACTTGGATAACCATTGACAGAAGTTGTATCTTTTTTTACAGAACGCTGACAAGTGCTGGCACTGTCGGTAAACATGATCGTATTACTATAAACCCTCAGTTTTTTGGTTTTCTCTAAAGCTAAAATGGAACAAGGCAATTTTACAAGACTGGCACAATAAAAATAGTTAGATGAATCCAAATTGTAAGTAAAGTTTTTAAAGGAAGGTTTTCCCTCAGCATCCCTTGTGATCTGGGTATAAATAATTTGTATTTTGTATTTTTTAGAATTATCAAATACCTTTTTCAGTATCGGTTTATTATTACGAATAGACTCGAATGAGAATTTAGTTTGAGAAAAACTCATAAAAGAACACAGCATAATTAATATGATGCAAAGTATCTGGTTATAAGAGTTTTTATTCATGGTTTTAGGTATACAAATATAGTGATTAAGCGTGATAATTGGAACGCGGATAATAAGGATGAAACGGAGTTTCACTGATTTTATCTGCTCCAAAATCTATTGAATCTGTTTAATCTGTGATCGATTATTTTAAGAATATTAATATATTGCATGCTGTAAATGAATGCTACAAAAACATACAAATACGAACTCACCGAAATTGGCTTTAATAACCTGTTGCCTCATGCTTTAAAACAAGCAACACAAGCATTCTTCACCCCAATTGAAGTGGCAGAAGTGGCGGCAGGCTGGCTTACCGAAAACAACGAACAAAAGATCCTGGATATTGGCTCCGGTGTTGGCAAATTTTGCGTGGCAGCAGCAAGGTGTTCTAACAGACATTTTTATGGAGCAGAATACCGAAATAGTTTAGTGGAAATTGGAAATGAGCTGATAGTACATTATGAAACTACGAATGCCATTATGATACATGCCAATATACTGGACATTGATTTTTCGGAATACGATGCGTTTTATATATTCAGTCCGTTTTACGAGAATCTTGAACCTGACCAGCGTTTGAACGATGAAGTGGAACTGGAAGAAAAATTATATCAAGTCTATTTAGATCATACAGAATCACAATTAGCTAAAGCAAAACCGGGAACGCGTTTAGTTACTTATTTTGGCAATAATTTTGAAGTGCCTAATTCTTATCAAAGAGTGAGAGATGCGTTTGAAGGTTCGCTAAAGCTATGGATAAAGATGGAGTAACTTATTGTTCTTTTGCTTGAACTAAAAATTTAGAACTTACTTTCATTGCATGGTATAAAAATCACAGCCTCCTTTTCTATTTCTCTATTTTCTTTTTCCTTGACGAAAAAGAAACACGGCAATTGTGTAGCACACAATTGAGCGAGCTGGTGCGATAGCCAAGGCAATTCACCAACCCCTATTTACCCCGTAAAATCTTCCCCGAATGGCGGTTCGCTCTCTTTCGCCAATCCCGATAGCTATCGGGACAGCCGCACTATTACCAACGTATGAAAAGTGTAAAAAAAGAAAAATATAGTTAGTGCTTTTTAGTAGCGATCATAAAGTTGCTGTTCTTATCCTTGAAGTTGTAACCGATGCCAAAACCAATTGGTTTAGCACCTTGGATTTTGTATAAAGAATCCAGATCTTTTTGAAAGAACTCTTTAAACATTGGTATTGGTTTTAAATATTGTCCATAAAAATTGTACTCCCATTTATGTTCGTCATCTAAAAAATAATGAAATGCGATACCGCTGTCATCCTGAACTACATGCTCGCTTTGATTTAAAATTACAGAACGTACCATTGAGAAATAATTTTTATGCATCAAATAGGAAGCACCTTTTAAATAAGTATTCACTGTACCCATTGCTTGCAAATAAGCCATAAAGCCATTGTTATGTTTTAATCCGGCATCGGCAGCATTCAAAGAAAAATAACATAGGGTTTTAGGGTCGCCATGCGTATCTATAAATTTGATCTCAACCCCGCGTGTATTTGTTTTCAATTTCTTTAACGCATCAAAAGACGCCACATATTGAATTGAACCCAGGCTATCAACCGTAACCGGTTTAGCTGATGAGAATTGGTTTCCTGTGCGTTTTAAGAAGAGTACTAACAAGTGTAGCGTTCCATCCACTTCTTCGTTCTTCAGATCATTCTTCATACTTTGTGTTCGAAAAAAACTGAACTTCAAAATAGCGTTCAGTGACACATTTACTTTTTGGAAATAAGATTCTAACGAATCAGTTTCTTCTTTTTGAAATTGCGGTAAACTTCCTACCGGTTCTAACCCGATCATCACGTATTTATCAGCTTCCGGAAAAAAGGTTCGTGCATGTAAGATATCGGGCCCTGAGAAAGGATAGAATAATGTGGATTGTGGTTTCACTACTTTCTCAATTTCATTGGTTTTAAACGTTCTTAAATTGGTTAAACGGGTTGAATCATAAGTCTTCCAGCGTTTATCAAAGTTTTTACTAAATGCCTTAAAATCATTTGAAGACTGAACAAAATTATAAACTGTGCTTGTATCTGTAATACCCGACATGATATCAGCCAAAGCATTTAGAGTATCATTCAATGACAATACTTCCTTTGCATGAGCGTTTAAAGAATCTTTGAATTCTTTTTCAACTACCACATCCGGCTTGACAGTATCTCTTTTTAATTCACCTGTTCCTACCTCTGGCGATTGAGTGCAACCTGATGCTAATAATACTACCGTTAATAAACTTAATTGCTTCAACATAATTCTTTTTGTTTTTTTTCTGAAACTACTTTTCCTATGATATATATTAATCCACCCACTCCTACATTTAATAATCCTAATAACGATTCTGTAGGTTTTTGCTTGAATACAAAATAAATAGTAAAGGCATTTAATAATAAAAATAAAATAGGCGTCACCGGATAACCCCAGGTTTTATAGCCTGTAGTACTTAATTTTCTGGCTCTTAAAATAAAGATACTACTTACCGTTAAAAAAGTAAAGATGCTTAAACTAAATCCCACAAAGGTTAGTACAGCTTCAAATTGTGAGCTTATAATTAGCACTACAGTGATAAGTGATTGTGTGATGACAGCCATATAAGGCACTTCGTTTTTATTGGTCTTTGCCAAAGCTGATAACATGGGCAGATCTTCGCCCATAGATTTAATGATACGGGGGCCGGCCATGATCATAGCACTGATAGAAGACAGCAATAAAACAGCAATAATAATGCTCATCATTTTCCCTATCAATTCGCCAAAAATATGCGCGGCACTTACATGTCCTATTTCTAAAACACCTGTCATTTCACTCATAGGAGCGCTGTATAAAAAAACAAAATTGAGTAATACATAGATCACTGTTACAATAAATGTTCCCAGCAACAATGCTTTTGGCAAATTCTTTTGCGGGTTCTCCATATCCCCTGCTAAATAAGAAGCTGCATTCCAACCGCTATAGGCATAAGAAACATAGATCAACGACACCCAAAATCCTGCGCTAAATATCTCATTCATCGAATCGGGTTGTGGTGCAATAGTGGTTTCATGTCCCGGTGTATGAATTAATCCTGCAACTATAAAACATAAGATCACCAATACTTTCAAAATGGTTAATACTTTTTGCACACTGCTACCTAATTTCAAATTGATGGAATGAATAACGGTGATCAAAGCAACAACAGTTAATGCACATGCCGTTACATTAATTTCAGGAATTATTTTATGAACATAAGTTCCTAAAGCCATAGATGCCAAGGCAACCGGTGCAGCAAAACCCACGGTAGAAGATACCCAACCTGATAAAAAACCAACGCTGGGATGCATTAGTTTAGATAAATAAACGTATTCACCACCACTTCTTGGAATAGCTACTCCCAGCTCGCCATACACCAAAGCACCGCAAAAAGAAATGACCCCGCCTAATAACCATAACACCAAAATACTGAATACCGAATGAATGTCGAATAACTGAAAACCCAGACTGGTGAATACGCCTGTTCCTATCATATTGGCAATGACCAATGAAATAGCGGTGTAAAATCCAATTTTGTAGGTATTACTATTCATAGATCAGAAAATCAACTGATTTCTATTAATTTCTATTTTTCTTTTTGCTTGAACAAAAAGAAACAAAAATTCAAGGCAATTCGCCAACCCCCATTTACCCCGCTCTAATCTTCCCTGAATGGTGGTTCGCTCCGAATTGCCAAAACCAGCCGCACTATTACCAACGTATGCGTTACTTGATATATATATAAACGAAACTGAATTCATTAATCGAATGATTGGGTTGATTTGGATGACAGTTCCAGCATGATCTGGTATTCTTCGGGAGAAAGATCGTTATAATAGAAATTGATTGGGTTCACTTTTTCACCGTTCTTAATAACTTCGTAATGCACATGGGGCCCAGTACTTAAAC
>JAZKGE010000045.1:61594-90477 GCA_040386075.1 Bacteroidota bacterium | reverse complement strand
TCGTATTTGTAATAACGTCCCGGAAAAAAAATCATTTCCCTAAATTTGCACACCAGTTAACTAATTAACCAATAACTTATTACATTTTATAATTCATTAATTCACTCACTCAACATTTCAATAACTAAAAACATATGGCTCTATTTGATTTTTTAACGCAAGACATCGCAATTGACTTAGGTACTGCAAATACAATCATTATTCATAACGAAAAGGTGGTAGTTGATCAGCCTAGTATTGTAGCGGTTGACAGAACCACCGGAAAAGTAATAGCCGTTGGAAAACAGGCGCAAATGATGCATGGTAAGACCCATGAGAATATCAAAACCATTCGTCCGTTAAGAGACGGGGTTATTGCCGATTTCCAGGCTGCTGAGGAAATGATCAAAGGTATGATCAAAATGATCAATACCGGAAACCGTTTCTTTAAACCATCTTTAAGAATGGTAATTTGCATTCCGAGCGGTATTACTGAAGTTGAAAAACGTGCGGTACGAGATAGTGCGGAGCATGCTGGCGCTAAAGAGGTTTACATGATCCATGAGCCTATGGCAGCTGCCATTGGTATGGGTATCGACGTGGAAGAACCAATGGGAAATATGATCATCGATATTGGTGGTGGTACATCCGAAATTGCTGTTATTGCTTTAGGTGGAATTGTTTGTGATAAATCAACCCGTATTGCGGGTGATGATTTTAATGCAAATATTGAAGAATACATGCGTCGTCAGCATAATATTTTAATTGGTGAGCGCAGTGCTGAACAGGTTAAAATTGAAGTTGGTGCGGCCATGACCGAAATTGAGAATCCTCCGGCTGATTACGCCGTACAGGGACGCGACTTAATGAGCGGTATCCCGAAAGAGGTATTTGTGAGTTATGTTGAAATTGCGCACTGCCTGGATAAATCCATCTCAAAAATTGAGGAAGCGATCTTAAACGCCCTGGAAATGACCCCTCCGGAGCTAGCAGCCGATATTTATCGCACCGGTATATATATGGCAGGCGGTGGTTCCCTGTTAAGAGGGCTCGACAAACGTATTTCCTTAAAAACAAAATTACCGGTTCACGTATGTGAAGATCCGTTAAGAGCGGTTGCCAGGGGTACAGGAATTGCACTTAAGAATGTTCACAAATTCCCATTCCTGATCAAATAAACCTTTTAATCCTGTTGTAAATTTAAGATGTAATGATTTTTGTTACACTAACCCTGTATTTACTAATTTGAATAAAATGAAAACGCCTTTACTATTAACACTGATCCTAACCTGTTTATTTAACTTCAATTTTAAAGCCCAGGATAATACGGCTTTTGAAAAAGGAACCATAGTAGCAACTGCAGGTTATGGCTTTCCTGATCTTTACAGAACTAATTTGAGAGTTTCCTACAATGGATATAGCTCCAGAACCATTAGAGGCTTTGGTCCATTAATTTTAAAAGGAGATTATGGGATTGTGAAATTCAAATGGGGACATTCAGTAGGAGCAGGAATAGTTATTGGTTATAGTTCAACAAAAGTAGAATACATTAATAATTATTACGGTCCAATTGCAGGTGTTTATACTGAAACGGACAATTACAGAACAATTACTATTGGTGCAAGAGGAACATATCATTTTTATACCAAAGAAAAAATTGACTGTTATGCAAGCATTGGCTTAGGATATAATATAAACTCTTTTACACAAACTCATAACAACCCAAATGGCTATTACGCAAGAACAGGGAATGCAAGAGCGGGTTTGTACAGCGCCTTTACAGTTGGTATCCGTTATTATTTCACAAAAAACATTGGCGTTTATGCCGAAGGTGGTTGGGATATGTCGGCACCTATACAAGGTGGAGTTGCCATTAAATTTTAATAACGTTACAGAGATAAACCATAAATGAAAAACCTTTTAAATTTCTTATATAAAAACAACTTCTTCTTTGTGTTTTTATTTTTGGAATTTATATGTGGTTTTATTTTAATTAAAAATAATGGTTTTCAGGGGTCCAGCCTTCTAAATTCCTCCAACCAGGTGAGCGCAAAGATTTATGAAGTAGAAGCCAGTGCTAAAGAATACTTATTATTAAAAGACGAGAACGAAAGGCTGGCAAAAATGAATGTATATCTTTTGAACCGGATAAAATTAGGGTACGTAGCAATTCCATTAAAATCTTACAAAAAAAACGATACACTTTTCAAACAGGAATATGAATTCATGAATGGTAAAGCTATCAATAGCAGCGTAAACAAAAGAAATAATTACCTAACCTTAAATATTGGCAAACTACAAGGAGTTACGCGCGACATGGCAGTAATAACCAGCGACGGTATCATTGGTATCGTAAAAGATGTGTCTGAGAATTTTGCATCAGCTATGTCTATCCTGCATAAAGATGTTCGTGTGAATTGCCAGTTAAAAAAAGACGGAACTTACGGGCCGCTTATCTGGGATGGATCAGATTACCGTTTTTCTAATTTAACAGATATTCCAACCCACGCCAAAATAAAAAAAGGGGATACGGTTATCACCAGTTCTTTGTCAGGCATTTTTCCGGAAGGTATTTTAGTTGGCTTTGTGGATAGCTTCGAACAAAGGCCTAACGAATCTTTTTACACAGTAAAAGTAAGATTAAGTGCTGATTTCAAAAAAGTAAATCATGTATCGGTTATAAAGTATAACCATAAAACTGAAAGGGATAGTTTAGAAATTAAATCGCAGGTACAAAGTGATAAATAACATTATTAAAAATAGCATCCGGTTTTTGGTACTGATCCTTTTGCAGGTTCTGATCGTTCAGAACATTCGTCTGGGTTCATTTGTGATCTTATTTCCGTATGTACTGTTTATTTTATTATTACCATTTGAAACACCAAAACTAACGGTGCTATTATGTGCCTTTTTCACAGGTCTAACCATTGATATGTTTTATGACACTGCCGGCATGCATGCTGCAGCTTGCACACTCATCGGTTTTTTACGTTATTATATTTTAAAATTACTATCTCCGCGTGAAGGTTATGAACCCGGACATACCCCAAATGTCGATTCCATGGGTCCTGTGTGGTTCATCACCTACTCTGCCCTCATTATTTTCATTCATCATTTGTTTTTCTTTTACCTTGAGATATTCAGGTTCAGTGAATTTTTCAGAACATTTTTAAGGGTCATTCTTAGTACAATTGGAACGTTTTGTTTTGTATACGTTGTTCAGTTTTTATTTTTCAAAACCAATAAAAATAAATAATGATCAACAACTCACATTTATCCGATAGAAAATTTATCATCAGTGGTTTTATGGTCGTGGTAGCTATCGTTTATATATGCCGTTTATTTTACATACAGATCGTTGATGATCAATATAAACTGGATGCCCGGAATAACGCATTCAGAAACAGAACAGAATATCCATTAAGAGGCTATATCTACGACCGTAATGGGAAATTACTGGTGCAAAATGTGTTATCATATGATTTACTGGTAACACCAAAACTAGTTAAAGATTGTGACACGATTGCGCTATGCGAGGTTTTGGAAATTACCAAAGCAGAATTTTTAAAAAAAATGAAAAAGGCCTGCCAGGCGCCAAATTCACCACGTAAAGAAAGTATCTTCGAAAAACAATTATCAAACAAAGTGTATGCAGCCCTACAGGAAAAGTTATACCGTTTCAAAGGATTTGATGTACAGTCGAGAACCGTAAGGAAATACCCCCGCCCTGTTGCCGCACATTTATTGGGTTATGTTAATGAGGTGACTAAAGAGAAAGCTGAAAAGGATCCATACTATATTGAAGGTGATTATATAGGTGCCAGTGGAATAGAACGTGGATACGAAACAGAGCTAAGAGGAAAAAAAGGAAAACAGATCGTTATGGTTGACGTACATAACAAAACAAAAGGCCGTTACATGAACGGGCTATATGATACAGCGGCAATAGCTGGTAAACCATTGTTTTGTAGCATTGACGTAGAGTTGCAGGAATACGGTGAAAAATTATTAAAAGGTAAACGTGGTGCTGTTGTAGCTATTGAACCGTCAACCGGTGAGATTTTATGCCTGATCTCAGCTCCGGGTTATGATCCTAATTTATTGGTTGGAGGAAAAGAACGTTCACGGAATTTTACAAAGTTGTTTTATGACTCTATAAATCTTCCATTATTCAACAGGGCACTAACTGCTATGTATCCTCCCGGTTCTACTTTTAAATTGATTGACGCCTTAATAGCACAAAAAGATGGTTTGATCGATCGTTCAACTGTTTTTCCATGCCATGGCGGGTATCCTCCAATGGGCGGGCATCCAAAATGTCACCCTCACCCATCTACTGATCTTCCGGGTTCAATAGCTACTTCCTGCAACTCCTATTATAGTTATGTATTTTGCAAGATCGTTGATCAAAGAAATTTTCCAAACTTTACGGATGGCTACAACCACTGGCGGGATGCGGTTCGTTCATTTGGGCCGGGAACAAAACTAGGAACAGACTTACCATTTGATAAACCTGGAAATGTGCCCTCAGTTGAATATTATGATAAAGTATTTGGTAAAAATCACTGGCGCAGCAATACGGTTGTATCATTAGGTATAGGACAGGCAGAATTATTGTTAGTTCCCTTTCAAATGGCTAATGTAGTTGCCATTGTTGCCAACAAAGGATTTTATTATACACCGCATTGCATCAAAGGTGTGGGGATGGAAAAAGCATTAGATAAAAAATTTAAGGAAAAACACTTGACCTATGTGCAGGAAGATCAATATTATGAAGTTGTGCATGACGGTATGCAAAAATGTTTTGATGCAGGAACAGCAACCGCTTCAAAGATACCTGGTATAGTAGCCTGCGGCAAAACCGGAACGGCTGAAAATCCTCACGGAGATGACCATGCTGTGTTTTTGGCTTTTGCCCCACGCGATAAACCAAAAATTGCCATGGTATGTTTTATTGAGAACGCAGGATTTGGTGGAACCTGGAGCGCACCCATTGTTAGTTTAATGATAGAAAAATATTTAACCGGAAAAGTGACGCGTCCTGATATGGAAAAACGGATGATGGAAGCCGATCTGATCGGTGGAAAAAATTTACTCGGAAGAAGAAGTACTAAGAAGAAAAAAACAAATTGAGACAAGACGAAAATAAATTATTCTTTGGTATCGACAAGATCACTGTCCTTACTTATGCACTCCTGGTATTTATGGGTTGGCTCAATATTTATGCTGCTGTATATAACGAAGAGCACCAAAACATTTTTGATACATCTCAACGATATGGCATGCAATTAGTTTGGATAGGTACTTCTTTTTTTATTGCAGCTTTCATTTTAATAATTGATGCCGGGTTTTATACGGTGTTCGCCTATTTTTTTTATGCCATTTTACTGGCAGCCTGTATTGCCGTTCCGTATATTGGAAGAGAAATTAAAGGAAGTAAATCCTGGTTCGGATTTGGGTCATTTGGGATACAACCCGCAGAGTTCATGAAATTTGCGACGAATTTAGCCCTTGCAAAATACTTAAGTAACGTAAATATTGAAGTAGAAAGTTCAAGAAGGAACAGATTATCCGACCTGTTTAAAAACTATAAGAATACCATTATTGCCGTAGTAATCTTAGGTTTACCATTACTGGTTATTAAAGTACTACAGGACGAAACAGGTTTGGCTATCGTATTTATTGCTTTTATTATTACGTTATACCGGGAAGGTTTATCAGTCAATTTTCTGATCTTTGGCTTATTATCGGTTTTACTATTCGTTCTCTCATTAGTCATTGAATCTCAAACATTAATTATCATATTAGCCATTATCTCTGCTTTAGCGTTTTTGTTTGTAAAGCGTTCACGTAAAAATCTGATTATAATCTCCATTGTTTTTGCTGCTGCCGGTGGTGTTGTAATGGGTACCAATTATATTTATAATAAACTGGAACCTCATCAAAGAGACAGGATCGATATTTTATTAGGAAAAAAAATTGATCCAAAAGGTATTGGCTACAATGTTAAGCAATCTAAAATTGCAATTGGTTCAGGCGGTTTTTTTGGAAAAGGTTATTTAAAGGGTACTCAAACCAAATATGATTTTGTACCCGAACAGGAGACTGATTTTATTTTTTGTACCGTGGGCGAAGAATGGGGCTTCCTGGGAAGCAGTATCGTGATCATTCTCGAATTGTTTTTAATAATCCGTGTTATTTTTATGGCCGAACGGCAACGCTCACCTTTTAGCCGGATATATGGGTACGGCGTAGCTGCGGCGCTATTTTTTCACGTAGCGGTAAATATAGGAATGACCATAGGATTAATGCCGGTTATCGGTATTCCTCTTCCATTCTTCAGTTACGGAGGAACTTCTTTATGGTCCTTTACTATCCTGCTATTTATTTTCATAAAACTGGATGCAAACCGTCTGGTGATCTTAAGGTAATTTTTTTTACCACAGATCCTGCATATTATCCGAAATTACTTTATAATGGATCCTAACTATATTTTATGATCTATATATTACTAATTTTTGTAACTTAGTCCTATCAAATTTTACATCTGTATGAATTCGTTAAGGGAGAAAATTGAAGAGATTTTAATTAAAGAAAACTATACGTTTGGTCAGCTGGCTGATTATTTGAATTTGTCGGAAGAACAGCTGGAAGATGGTTTAAAGAACAAAACGCTTGAATTAAGATACCTGGAAGATATTTCGAAAAACTTAAAAGTTCCATTATACAGTTTTTTCAGAGATCAAAGCATAAAGATCAACTATACCGAAAAGCCTTACTTCATTAATAAACTCTGGAACGATGGCGAAGAAGTAAGCCCACAGAAATTAATGGAAGAAATAGAGCTTCTAAAACAAGCTATTTCTCAAAAAGAAGCCGAATTGGCTAGCAAACTGAGATAATAAAGCAGCAATTATGGTTTTAAATTCTTCAATTCTTATTGCTATATTTGTATAAGGATTTATAGTATATATGTTAGCAGATTTATTTCTTACTTTTTTATTGGTTGCATTAAATGGTTTCTTTGTAGCGGCAGAATTTGCCTTAGTTAAAGTAAGATCTTCCCAATTAGATATTAAAATTCAAAAAGGAAGTACCAGGGCCAAGCTTGCCAAAACTTTATTGGAGAAATTAGATGCCTATCTTTCAGCTACACAGCTGGGTATTACTTTAGCATCTTTAGCGCTGGGTGCCGTTGGCGAAGAAGTGATCTCACACATAGTTATCAGGTGCTTTGCCGGATCATCGATCAGTTCCATAACTGTTCATAGTATTTCTTTGCCTATTGCCTTAACCATGCTTACATTTTTTCATGTAACCATTGGTGAACAGATCCCAAAAATGATAGGTATCAAATATTCCATGGCTACGATTCTTTTTGTTTCCTGGCCGATACGCATTTTCTATTTTGTTTTTAGCCCTTTTATCTGGTTGCTAAATAAATCATCTAATCTGATCTTAAGAATTGTTGGTATCAAAAAAGTAGGTGAAGAAGATGTACACACTGAAGAAGAATTGAGATTGATACTTACAGAAAGTGAAGAAGGTGGCGCTATTAAACCAAGTGAGAATGAGCTTATACAAAATGTATTTGATTTTGACGACCGTTTGGTAAAACAGATCATGGTTCCTCAAAATCGTGTAACGGCTATAGATGTGGAAGCACTTGACAGAGACGGTATCGTACAGAAAATATCAGACGAAGGTTTCTCACGTTACCCTATTTATTTAGGTGATATTGATAATATCATTGGCGTTATTTATGCCAAAGATCTGTTCAAAGAATTGATCTCTAAAAAATTCCGTACCATCAAAGACATTATGCGCCCGGCACATTTTGTTCCGGAGTCGATGAAGATCAATGATTTGTTACGTGATTTTCAGAAATTACACATGCAGATAGCCATTGTTACCAATGAGTTTGGAGCAACAGCCGGCATTGTTACCATGGAAGACATTATTGAAGAATTGGTTGGCGAGATACAGGATGAACATGATGAAGAAAAACCAACGGTTGAGAAAAAAAGTGAAACCGAATTCATCGTAAATGCACACAGCAGCATTGGTGATGTAAACGAATCTTTACCAATGGCTATTCCTGAAAATCAAAAATACGAAACCATCTCGGGCCTGATCAATTTTTTATGGGGACGCATACCCGGCGTGAATGAAAAAAGACAATACGGTGGTTATGAGATCACGATATTACAACGTAAAAAACAAACAGTAGAGTCGGTAAGATTAAGAGTATTAGAAACTGATAAAGTGGAGTAATATGAGCTCAACAACCTCAAAAAAACTATATCCTTATCCCACAGGCTGGTATGTGTTAGCCAAAAGTGATGAGATAAAGAACGGCACTCTTCAAACCAAAAAATTTACAGGAAAAGACATTATTTTATTTCGCACCAAAAGCGGTAAACTCGGCGTTGTAGATGCTTACTGTCCACACATGGGCGCGCACTTTGGGCATGGCGGCGATGTGGTAGGTGAAACAATCCGTTGCCCCTTTCATTATTTTTGTTTCGATACAAAAGGAACCTGCACCGAAACAGGTTACAACACAACACCTCCGCCAAAAGCTATTTTAAAAACATATACGCACAAAGAAGTAAATGGTTTTGTGATCGTGTGGCACGACATTAATAACCTTGAACCAGGCTGGCACATTCCTGAAACGGATAATACCAATTGGAGCGAGGTTATGACCACTGATTTTGACCTCAACAGTCATCCGCAGGAAACAACCGAGAACAGTGTTGATGTTGGCCATTTTTCGGTAGTACATAAATACAGTAATGTGCATGACCTGAAAGAATTAAGTGCCGACGGACCATACATGAATGCCTCTTACGGTTTTAACCGCGAAGGTGGCATTTTAAACAATGCAGGTATTAAAGCTCAAATTGATATTCACGTGCATGGTTTGGGATATTCGTTTGTAGAAGTTACGCTACCAGAAATGGGTTTGTATACCAGGCAATATGTTTTTCCCACACCAACGGCCGATGGAAAAATAAATTTAAAGATCGGCATGTCGGTTAAAAAAATAGAGAAGCCATCTAAACTAAACCCGTTTTTAGCAATTGTACCAAAAACTTTAGTCAATAAAATAGTTTTAAAACAGGCCTTCAAAGGTTATGCACATGATGTGAGCCAGGACTTTGATGTGTGGCAGCATAAGACCTTTATTGAAAACCCTGCCCTGGCAATGGGTGACGGACCAATTATTAAGTACAGAAAATGGGCCAAACAATTTTATGAAGGCGTGAATGAAAACATGTAAGATCATACTCATTACATTAACACTTTTGCTGAGTAAAATTAGCTTATCTCAAAACTCCATCAATTTACAAAAAGCGATCGATCTCTTTAATAAAAGAGCTGAAGGCGCAACGGGTATGTCTCCAAAACCCGAGATCATTGAAGAAGCCATTGGCATTTTAGAAAAAGAAATGCTGGTTCCGGGCCAACATGAAAAAGCAGGACTCTACTATTTACTAAGCCTCAACTTTAAAGCACGTTTTGTTTGCTCGAATGAAGACTGCAAAAAACCAATTCTAGAAAGCGCCATTAAGATAGGCAAGTTGCTTAAAGATAAATATCCCAACAATGGACCTATTTGTTTTGAATACATTGTAAGTGTTGGTTTGCTGGGTGAAATTTCGGGTGTTATAAAAAGCATTAACGATGGTGTTGTAAATAAAATGAGAACCAATTCCGAGAAGTTGATTGCCATTGATTCACTGCACAACAACGGTGCGGGTTGGAAAGTGCTGGGCGTTTTAAATTACCGCGTACCAAATTTAGGAATTGTATTTTCATGGCCAAGCGTTAAAAGATCAAAACAATTATTACAAAAAGCCTTAAAATATTTTCCGAATGATATTCCTAATAATTTTTTTTATGCTGAGGCATTGATGGAAAATAAAGAAAAGGAAATGGCTAAGGTATATTACCAGAATCTCTTAAAGCTGGATATAAGAAAAGATAATTACCTCGAAGATCTTGATTTTAAAACAAAGACTGTTTTACTGCTACAGAAATGGAAGTAAAAACCGGCTTCTCTTAATTATTTTTTTTTGAAATGTCAAGTTTAGGGTTTCCTCTACTCTGTTAATAATAAAAAAGTACCCGAAAAATCTTACAAATTTTTAGCAAAATCGAAGCGGTTTTTTGAAGGGACAAAAAAATTAGTTGGCTGATTTTCCTCAATTCTTAATTTTAAAATGTCACTTTTTCAAAAAATCTTACATCTGTTTTATCAACATTTTCTGTTTGTAAGTCTTTGATAACTTGCGTTTATAGCGTACATGATTTTTGTTGTATTAGTTTTCTGTCTATTATTGTTCGGTAAAAACAAGAATTTAAATCTAAGTACCAATAGAAGTTTTATCAAAACTATCATTATGAAAAAAATCAAAACATGGGTCTATGCACTGCTTTTATTAATAGGAGGAGTGATAACAAAAACGAGTATTGCACAAACAGGGGCAACCTGTGCCAGTGCTTTGAGTTTAACAATTAGTCCAGGTGCGAACACAGGTTGGCAAAATACCAGTTATGATACTATATGGTACTCATTTAAGGCGCCCAATAAAATAGCGACCTTTAGATTTTTTACATCTCTGGGAAATAAACGGTATTTAGAAAACGTTGTATATGGTACGTGTAGCGATTATAGTAATAAATACGAAATTTTTAGAGAGAACGATACTACTCTTAATTTAAGATTTTTAGATTTAGATACAACACAGTACTATAAGTTGGGTTTAGCATTTAATTTAAGCGGTTATTGCGGTGGGTGTGGAAATACCGGCAGCTATCTAATTGAATTTACATCAGCGCAAGCGGCGGCGGCGGCATGTACTGCTACTTGTCCTGCAGTGCCGGATTGCGATTATTTATGCAATGGCAATTTTGAACAAATAAATGGAACTCCCACTGGGTTTTCCGGAATTTATACTAATAACTCTTGTGGTTGGATTAGTGCCAACGCATCAACACCTGATCTTTATACAACTTCTGCGTCAATGCCTGTATCTATTCCAACGAATGCTTTTGGTTGTGAACCGGTAAGAGTAGCCGGCCAAAATGCATACGCCGGCTTTATGGTACTTAATGGCTGGTATGAAGCATTATCCACTAAACTTAGAACAACGTTGCAATTCGGAAAAACCTATAACGTTTCTTTTTATCTTTCTTTAGCAGAAACGAGCCCATATAATCCTGCCAATGTTGGATTTGCCTTTGCCAACAATTATTCTCCTTCAAGTAGCAACACGTTATTTGGCTCCCATGGTTCAACCATCCCTATTAATACAAGTGGTGTCAGTAAAACCGGTTGGACAAATTTTTCATACAATTACACCGCAACTGGAACGGAAACCGATTTAGTGATAGGCGCTATAAATGGCGGTATAGGCAGTAGCACTCCATTTGGCGGAACTTGCAGCCAACACTATTTTGATCCTGCAGTAAATTATTATTATATAGATGATGTATCCATCCATGAAATATTCAACTTTTCAGTTACAACAGCTCCTTGCCATACACTTTCAACAATCAGTGTAACACCTCCTAACGCTGGAACGAGTTATACCTGGTCCTCTGTACCTATAACGTCTACATTATCAACTCAAAGTGGCTATAGTGTATCGGTTAGTCCAACTGTTACCACAACCTATTCCGTATCAACTACTACAACACTAGGTTGTATTTTATCTAATACAGTTAATGTACAATCCAGCCCAGTTAGTTTGATAGCCTCCTCTTATACTTTTTGTCCCGGCTCTCCTCTAACAACAACAATTACAGCAAGCGGACTTAACACTTATACCTGGTCACCAAATCCGACCATATCGGGAAGTCTTAATAGCCCAACAATAACAGTATCACCTACTACAACAACAACGTATACGGTATTTGGGAATATAACCGGTTGCCCAAACACATATTCTGCAACTGTAACAATAACCGATTTATCTCCTAGCATTGGAATCAACACTTCGTCGCTCGTATGTGTGGGAGCAATAATTACTGTTACTACAACTCCAACTTATAGTTTAACTTATCTCGATTTTCAGTCCGGGTCATACATTTCCGCACCGAATCCTTATACCTATTCATCGGTTGGTAATTACACAATTGATGTAGGGAGTGAAGATCCTGTTTCCGGCTGTACATCATATTCCTTTTTTCCCGTAACAGTGGTATCTTCCGGTACAAATCCAACCCTTACTATTACTCCATCAATGACCATTTGTGCGGGAACCACTAAGACTCTCACTGTAAGCGGAGCCAATTCCTATACATGGAGCACGGGTTCTAACTCCACTTCAATTACAGTAACACCAACTGTTACTACAACCTATACGGTAACAGGTTCAACTTCCTGCGGAACTTCGACAGCTGCAGTTACAGTAAGTGTTATACCTGTGCCATCGCTTACATTAACTGCAAGCCCAACTGTAATTTGTAATGGTAATTCCAGCGTTCTTTCGGCTACAGGAGCATTGACCTACACATGGAGTACATCAGCCAATACCAGTTCTATTACGGTTTCACCAACAGTAACAACAACTTATACTATAACGGGAGCCAGTGCCTGCGGAACCAAAACCGCAGCAGTTACTGTAAGCGTCAATCCTACCCCAACAATTACAATAACAGGTACAACCAACATCTGTTCAGGAAACAGCACTACATTAACAGCCGGCGGAGCCAGTACCTATACCTGGTTACCAGGAAGCTCTTCAAGTAACCCACTAACCGTAAGCCCGACCACTAATACAACTTATACAGTTACGGGCACTAACAGTTATGGATGTATCAGCACAAAAACGATCACCGTAAATGTTACTTCATCTCCAATAATAACAAGTATTCCAAGTTCTAATTCTGTATGTCCGGGATCATCTGCTACACTAACTGCTACAGGAGGAACAAGCTATACATGGAGTCCGGGCAGTACATTAAATACAACTAGCGGAAGTAGCGTAATTGCAACCCCAACAGCTAATACAATTTATACAGTATCTGCAAGCACTGCATCATGCGGCATCAAAACAAGCACTGTTCTGGTAAGTATTATACCTAATCCAACAGTAACAGCAAACTCGGCTGTTATTTGTCATGGAACAAGTACAGTATTAACAGCTTCAGGTGCAACGTCCTACACATGGCAGCCAGGAAATGTTTATACCAGTAGCATTTCTGTGACACCTACTGTAGCTACGGTTTATACTGTAACAGGTGTTAATTCATGTGGTGCAACATCCACTCAAACCGTAAAGGTTAGCTTTTTTAAAGGTGTTACAGTTACCGCCAATGCTTCTCCGACACTCATATGTGCAGGATCTTCTACCACGTTAACAGCCTCTGGCGTAGGATCGTTTGTTTATATACAACCAGGCTCTTTACCATCTGGCAGTGTTGTGAGCCCGTCGATTACAACTACGTATACAGCAGTCGGTACCAATACAACAACAGGTTGTATTACTTCAGCAGTTATTACGGTAAGTGTAAATCCTTTTACAGGCTTAACCGTAACACCTTCTACTATTTGTGCAGGGCAAAGTTCAACTATTGCCGCATCAGGCGCTAGCAGCTATACATGGAGCACCGGAGCAAATACGTCAAGTATCGTAGTATCACCGAGCGTAACTACTATTTATTCGCTAAGCGCCACAGGCGCATCCTGCACTGCTAATACAACCGTTACCTTAACAGTTAACCCAAACCCTACACTTACCGTTACAGCATCCCCTTCTGTTATTTGTTCCGGCAATAGTTCAACATTAACAGTAAGTGGTGCATCTTCTTATTCGTGGTCTCCCGTAAGTTCTTCGAGTAATTCACTGGTTGTGACCCCAAGTGTTACTACTATTTATACAGTAACAGGTACCAATGCTGCCGGATGTAGCAGTACACGAACAATTTCAATAAGTGTATCACCAACACCAACTATTAGCATAGCAGCTACTAAGACGGTTATTTGCACTGGACAAACTCCTACGCTGACTGCATCAGGAGCAACAAGCTATAGCTGGAGTACGGGAGCCACTACGGCAAGTGTAGCTGTTACACCAACGGCAGTAGTAACAATATATACAGTTACTGGAACCACCGGCGGATGCTCAGCTATTAAAACAATTGTTATCGTTAAATTAAACACTCCTACCTTAACAGTAGTTGCATCACCAACAGCCATTTGTTCGGGCAGCAGCTCAACACTAACGGTAACCGGTGCCAGTACTTACTCCTGGCAACCTATTTCAACTATCGGTTCCTCAACCGTCGTTAGCCCAACGGTAACAACCATTTATACAGTTACCGGAAGTAATCCGGGCTGTTCAACTACAAAAACAATTTCGGTAAATGTTACTACAACACCAACTATTGTTGCAGTCGCAAATCCTTCTGCATATTGTTCAGGTGTTAGCCCTACCATTACTGCTTCGGGTGCAACCAACTACACATGGAGCACAGGCGCCACTACTTCTACTATTGCTGTAACGCCAACTGTTGCTACAACTTATACAGTAACAGGTTACAACGGAAGTTGCTATGGGAATACAGTTTCCATTAATATAGGAGTTGGAACAACACCAACTATAACAGCTACAGCTAATCCAACAAGTATGTGTGTAGGCAATCCAGCCACTTTAACCGCTACGGGGGCTACCAGTTATTCATGGAGTTCAGGAGCAACGACAGCGGTTACAACTGTTACGCCTGGAGCTGTAAGCATATACACCGTTACGGGAACTACCGGAGCGTGTTCATCAACCGCCACAGTACAGATTATACTATCGGGTCAGTATTGCTGTCAAACAGCTTCTTTCACGGTAGGAACAACTACTACAAGCAGTATTAATTACTCCAATAATTCTAATGGCGCGGGGGCGGTAATAGATATGCAGGGGACAGTAACTTTTACAGCAAATAGTACTATGAGTAATTATGTTATAAGGATGGCCCCACAAACAACTATTTTTATTAGCCCTTCTGTAACCGTTACATTCAGTAATTGTACTTTATATTCATGTACCGAATTATGGAACGGCATATGGATACCTGATGTTAGTGGCGATGCTGGAAATTTAAACGTTGTGAATAGTAGTATTGAAGATATGTACTTAGGTATTATCATGTTTGGAAATTCTACCGCAGGGTATCCAACATCAGCTAATGGTATTGTAACTATTACAAACTCAAAACTTAACAAAAATTATTTATCAGTACATTTAAATACTTTTCCAAAATACAATAACGGTAGTCCTAATTACGGTCTCTCTGTAACAGGTAGTACCATTAGTAGTGTTTATAGTGCCACGTCGCCACTTAGCACTTTGAAACCAAGTTCCGTTTATACTTATGCGTATAATAATATTACCAATGTTTCTATTCCTTATACTAATTTTCCAAGGGGTTTCGCAGGTATCTTTTTATATGATCTAACGGAAGCACCTGTTATTGTTGGTGATAAAACTGGGACAGGAGGAACTAATAGATTTGAAAATCTTGATAATGGTATCTTTGTTGAAAATGCGTATTTAAAAGCATACAACAATCATTTTATTAATTTAAAGGGTAGTGCTAAGCAATATGCAAGCGCTTTTCCTCCAACCTCAGGCCCTCCGGGACCGGATGAAATTGGTGTAGGAATTACCGCAGCAAATACCACTACCACAGGTATTCTTTACTCTATGATTATCGGCGACGGCTCGTCCGCTCCATCGGGAGGTAATCCTTTTCCTGCAGGTAATAAATTTGAAAATTGTTACAAAGGCGTTAAAGCGGACAATTACAAAGAACTTGTAAGATTAAAAGGAAATGTATTTACCACAACATTAACATCTGTTACTCCACTTATGAACCCAACATCACCATTGTACAGTTATATACAGGGACAAAGTGGTATTTGGCTAACCAACACCCAAGTTAAAGCAGAGGTTATAAATAATTATCTATTGAACCATAATACAGGTATTTACAGCAGTCATAAAATTGATCCATCATATCTGGCCAGCGCTTACGTAAAAATTGAAGATAATTTAGTGGAAGCGCCTGGAACCACTGGGTACACCAAACAGGCCATACAAGTGGAGCAGATTGCGAGTACTACTAATTTAAATACTGGTATGCTTACCGTAAAGAACAATACTATCCAAAATGTGTATGGTGGTATCAGAGCTTACAACGTTAAAGGCGGATTGCAGATAAACGCCAATCCATTAATAAATTTAGACGCCGCTAAGTTATACGGCATTACAGGCTCTGTAACACAACCTGCCAACTATGCCCGTACAGCGATTTATGTAATGAGTTGTACGGATGCGATAGTAGCAAACAATCCATATATTACAAGCAACGGAACTATTCCTGCAAATTACAGTACTGTAAAAGGAATCTGGATGAACCAGAGTAGTGGAACTACGGGTGAGGTGAGCTGTAACGTCATGAATAATATGGGCCGTTGTCTTCAGTTTTCGCAAACAAGTTTAAACAAAGTAGCTAAAAATGTAATGTATGGAACCTACCAGGGATTTGTATTAAGTATTAACGGGCAAATTGGATCACAGGGAAGTTCATCACTTACAAACGACAACGAGTGGTATGGATTTACGGGTGGGTCTGCGCCTTATGCAGAAACTTATACGGAGGCAACCAGTAATGCTAATACAAACTCTATCTTATTTGTAAAACCAGGTAATCCATATCAGCCGACTCAAAATTATTCAAGTTCCGGCTTTCCTTATGTAACCGGTTCTGGAATACAGGTGCAATCATCTGGAGTATCGGGAGAAACATGCTTGGCTTTAAGGCCTGTAAACAATAGTAATTTTACTAAAATGGACAAGAGAACCTCTTCCAATTATCAAACTTCTGATGTTGTTTTGTATGAAGCGCTAGCATGTGATACTACTTTTTACGAAGTATACCCTGACGAAACTCAATATCTTAACAAGCAATTGATGTATGGATTATTAAACACTCAAAGTATTGACTCTAAGCAAATATTACAGAATTTTTATAGTACGATTCAAAAGAGAACATATAATGACTTTAATACTGTAACAACTTCAATTAGCAATGGAGATTATATGACTGCCAAAAACATTAACAATACAATAACAGCAGTAAATATTATCGAAGCTCATCAAAAAAGGGTAAATGAATTATTGTTAAAGTATATGACATACTCGCCAAAGACTTTAATAATACCATCATTGACTGTTCCGGTATTTAGTAAATCAATTAATGTTTTTGACGATAGTGAATTAATTGATCTAAGAGCTATTGCTAACAGCTGTTCTGATCAATATGGCAGTGTGGTAACACAGGCCAGGGTATTATTAACTAATGTATCGAACAGGGTGATTGATTTTGAAGATAATTGCATTCCGGTATACAACCAACGAAAAGTAATACAGCCAGTAAACTCTGTATCATCCGGAGTAAAAACACTTCTTTATCCAAACCCAAATAAAGGGATTATGACAATGGAGTACGATCTGGGTATAGACACTAAAGGCGAATTGCGTATATTTAATGTTAATGGCCAAGTGATCAGCTCTTATAATCTAACACAGGCTGTTGGCAAAATAGAAATTAATGAAGCAAATTTAGTTAATGGTGTATATTACTATAGCGTAATACTAAATGGTAAGATCGCAAAAACAGATAAAATTATCATCATTAAATAACAAATTTTTAATAAGCAATAAGGTTTTACTACCTTATTGCTTTTATTAAAAACCTTATACTATTTTTTTTGATGTTATAGTACTCTTGCTATCTGGCAATATATATTGTTACTAATTATCTAGATAGATCCTACCCTGCCGCCACATATCAACAGCCTGGTACCATCTCTCCTTGTACATTTCGTTACGCTCCAAATAAAAATCATTATCCGTAAACGGGTTGATGATCTTTATAAAAGAAATGGTTAAAGAAGTTGGATTTCCGGGATCTCCGTATGTCCAAACCTCGCCGTTCTTTCTTTTAGAAACACTGTTGGGTGCACCAAATACAATATACATCATTCCTCTATCGGTTTTCCAGCCTTCCTGAAAACTGGTGAATAATTTATTGGCTTCCTGCACGCGGTTATAATATTTTCTGATCAGTTCTTTAGCTCTTTCGCCACTCCCGCCTATGTCGATCCAGAATTTATCAATAGCGTCTTTTTGATTTGGAGCATTTAAACAGCTTTCAAATTCCTTTTTAGCCATAATATAACGGGTAGCCAGGATCATTTGTTCGGTGTTCTTTATTTTTGGATAAGACGTTTCGTAAACAAAAAAGGTAACACCGTCTTTTGTTTTGACATTTGTTTTTAAATGAAAGAATCCTTTGCCGGGAAGTTTTAATTCGATCTGATCATCGGTTGCATACACGCTAAACGTAGAGTCGGGCTTATAACTAAAGTGCTGCATTACATTTGCCGAAAAAGGCGGCAGAGCTAATTTAAAATTTGGTTTAAAATAATCTACTTCATATAGCTTTTCTTTGTTTCGCAGTGATCGAATATTAACTGTTTCGCCCGGTTTGTAATAAGATGAAAAAAGAACTTCGTTATTTGAATTACTAATTAGAAAATTTTGTCTTGATTCGTTATTCATTTTATCAGTAAACAAACTATGTGTATAGGTTGTTCTTTTATTGATATCGGTAACGTTAACATCAATATAGTAACTAAAGCCGGTCTTTAATTTAAAAATGATGCTTCCCTTTAATTGTTTTGTAAATGCTTCTGATTGTTTATCAATGATCATTACATAAGCGCTTTCCTTTACGGAACTAATATCATCTTCTGAACTTACCTGCAATTGTACTTTTACATCGCTGTAAAAATAATTACTGGTATCTGTTTTTTTGTAAAGCAACGCTTCATTCGAAATGTCGTAAAACAACTGACTAATAGAATCATTGATATGATAAACCGTATACCTGGCATTGAGTTCATTATTCTCTTTTTTATAAAGTCGATCGGTACTTGTCTGATTTACCTTTTGAGATGTACAAGAAAACAATCCTGAAAGAACAAGGATACTAAAACAGTATATGTAATTGCGAAAATTCATGCGATCATTTATGATAATAAAATCATCACATTAAGTTACTAAGAAATAAATAAACTTGAAATTTTATTTTAATTCGAATGGCTTACGCTCATACTGACAGCAATCAGGCAGCTTACCATAAGCATAATCATCACCATAATAGCCATCATTATCGTAACCTGATTTTGCTATTAGTTGTTGAATGGCATCCAAAGTGATTTTAGTTGTATCAAATTTAACGGTCATTAAAGTAGATTCAACATCCCAGTTTTTTTCGATCACACCATCCACAGAAACAGAACCTTCAATAGTGGTTTTACATTTTTCGCAATTTCCCCAAACCTTAAACGTTTCAGTTTTTTCGGCAGTTTGTGTTTTGCAGGAAAATAGCCCGAGGCTTAAAAAGAATAATATATATAGGTACGCTCTCATCTTTTTGAATAAATTATAGAGTTGCAAATTTATAATTTAATTTCAAAAAATGTTCAATATATTGAGGAAGGGCAAATTTTAAGTTTTTTTGGGCTTTTATATTATCGTGAAAAACAATAATACTTCCGTTCCTGGTGTGCTTTAAACTGTTTTCTAAACATTTTTTAGGTGTTGTAAATTTATCATAATCATAGCTCAATACATCCCAAAACACTACTTGATAACTCTTTGCCAGTGCCTGATACTGGCCTTGTTTGATTCTACCATAAGGCGGCCTAAACAGATTAGTTTTTGTGAGACTTTGGCATTTTTCCACATTTTCAAGGTATTGAGACTGCGTAACTTTCCATCCTTTTATATGATTAAAGGTATGATTCCCCACCTGGTGTCCTTCGTGTAGAATTCTTTCAAATATTTGGGGATTTTTGATGATATTATCTCCCACACAAAAAAAAGTGGCTTTTATCCCATATTCTTTTAAAATATCTAAAACCCAAACTGTTAAGTCAGGGATAGGGCCATCATCAAAAGTAAGATAGATCGTTTTCTCAGTTTTACTCATTCGCCATAGGGAATCTTTATAAAAGCTCCTTAATAATTGTGGCGGACGAACAAGCAATTTCATTTTTCGACTGAATATGCCGCTAAATTAAACATTAATTTAAAAATTACTTTAGTGACCGTTTTTTTGCTGTTTTAAGGCCAAATTTTTGTAGAAAACTCCTTTCCCTAAACTAAACAACCCTTTTACATACCCAAATGGCTAGCTTAATCAGATAGCCTTATTTGACTGGGGTAGAATGCCTATTTTTAAGACAGATTTAAACATAAACTATTTTCAAAAAAATGAAAATTACAAAAATTATCCTGTTTTTCGTCTTAGGAATATCTTCTTTGACATTTGCACAAACCTTAAACTCAAATTTGCACGAAGCAAATGCTTTAAAGCCGGTAAAAAACAACCAAAGTTATAATCCTAACCTGATCTATCTGGATGCAAACAAACTAGTTGACCTTCCGGTTGATGGGGCATTCCTATATAGCAGTCTTGATCCAGAATCAGGCATCATTGCTTCGGGGTACAATAACAATGAGGATTATACCTTAACCATCAAAAATCAATACAACAGAAGGATCTTTTTACGAAGTCATTATTTTTCTTCAGAAAATATTAATGATGTACTTACAATTTATGACGGACAAGACACGACTGCATTAGAGTTAAAATCTCTATCAGGTTACCTGGATGAAAATTTTGCGATCATGTCGTCTGGTGAATATCTGACCTTACGTTTTAGATCAAATAATTCAACTACATCCAAAGGGTTTCGTTTCAGATTAGATAATGGTCCCGGGACCAACGCTAAGCAAGGCAGTGATCCTCTTCCAAATCCTATGGCATGTGCATCAACACCGGCAGCTAATGAATGTGTAAATGCCCCTTTAATTTGTGATCTGAATGGCTATTGTGGTAATACCAGCGGCGCTTACACTGCCGGAAATACATCCGGATTAGGTAATTTTTGCGGATCAATTGAAAATAATTCCTGGTTAAGTTTTGTTGCCAGTAGCACCAGTGCTTCTCTTAACTTCAATTCGGGTGGTTGCCAGGATAATAGTTCGGGGATTCAGGCCGTTATTTATGCGTCAAGTAATTGTACCAGTTTTACTGAAGTATCTAATTGTGTATCACAGGGAAGCGGCTCAGGAACCTTTACAATTACTACGAATGTAAATCTTGTTCCGGGACAAACTTATTACGTCATGATAGATGGTTTTGGAGGAAATGTGTGCAGTTACACTGTTGGGGCTCAATCAGGTGTTGCTTTAGGACAACAGATTACAGGTCCTTCCCAGGTTTGTCCCGGCCAAAGTGCAACATTAGGAGCCAGTTCAACTGCTTCTTCGTATAATTGGTCGTCAACTCCTCCTGGAGTTTACCCAAATACTCAAACCATTACGATCACTCCAACAGTAACAACAACTTACACATTAACCATGGGTGCGTCGGCGTGTACTCCAACAGGTGTTACCATTGTGAAAACGGTAACGGTTACCAATACTTTGAGTCCAGCAAACATTACTGCACCACCTTTGGTTTGTTATGGGAGCAATGTTTCATTAACATCTCTTACTAACGGGGGTACATACGTATGGACAGGTCCGGCAGGTTTCACATCAAATGTACAATCTCCCACAATAAATAACTGGTCAGCTGCTAATAATGGAAGTTACTCTTTGACAATTAATTATGGCGGAGGTTGCGCAACAACTCCAACAGCAGTAACTATAAACGGTGTTGCTGCTCCTGTTATAAACATAGCAGTTGCACCATCAATGACGATTTGTGCGGGACAAGCAGTTACATTAACCGCAAGTGGTGGATCTGGAACAAATCCTTATACATGGAACTGGAATTTTCTTAATACCAGTGCTGCAATACAGACATGCGCACTATTTGTTGGATGCTCGGTTAACCCTCTAGCATCTTCTCTTCCTGGCATTACTGATCCAATATTTGGTGGTTCTGGTCCATCGGCAAGTTTCACACTTTCAGCTACCGATCAACTTTGTGCATCCTCTAAAAATGGTGCAGGTTGCATAGGAACTAAATGTGTAACTATTACTGTTTTACCGGCCGCAGCTGCGTTAACTATTTCTCCTACATCTACTATTTGTCCAGGCGGAAATACTTCGTTAACTGTTAGCGGAGGTACTACCTATACATGGAGTCCCGCTGCTACTTTAAGTTCTCCTAATGGCGCTACAGTTACTGCAAGTCCAACCGTTACAACTGTTTATACAGTTTCAACAACAGTATGTGGTGGCACGATATCAACTAAAACCGTGCAAGTTGTAGTTAACGGGACGCCGCCGGCTATTGGTGCCATTGCAGGGCCAACTGTTATTTGTGCAAATTCAACCGGTATTACCTATTCAGTAACTAACGTTGCCAGCACTAGCTATACCTGGACCGCACCTGCAGGTGCAACTATTACTTCAGGTGTAAATACAAATGTTATTACTGTTAATTTTGGCTCTAGTGCAGGAACGGTATCCGTTATTGCTGTTGGAACCTGTGGTACTGCTACAGCTGCAGTGAACGTGAGTTTAAGTCCTCCGTTAAGTTTAACGGTTACTCCAAACACATCAACTGTATGTGCAGGAAGCTCAACAACACTTACTGCAAGCGGCGCTACTACTTACACATGGAGCCCGGCTGCTACATTAAGCTCTCCAAATGGAACGAACGTAACTGCTACACCTTTAGCAACAACAGTATATACTGTTATCGGTTCTACAGGAACATGTACCGGTTCAACTACCTCAACAGTTACAGTTGGCGGTGCTTTAACTCTAACTGTAACTCCTAATACATCTACTGTTTGTCCTGGTACTCCTGTTACTTTAACTGCAAGCGGAGCAACAAATTATACGTGGAGTCCAGCTGCTACTTTAAGTTCTGCCAACGGAACGACAGTTAGTGCAACGCCTGCAGTTAATACAACATATACGGTACTTGGTGCTACAGGAACCTGTACAGGAACTGCAACTGCCATTATCAACATTGGAGGAAGTTTAACCTTAACAGTTACGCCTAACACTTCCACTGTTTGTCCTGGCACTCCGGTTCTATTAACTGCAAGCGGAGCAACAAATTATACGTGGTCGCCGGCCGCTACTTTAAGTTCGGCTAACGGCGCAACTGTCAATGCAACTCCTGCAGCGGGCACAACTTATACGGTTATTGGTACTTCAGGAACCTGCACCGGATCTGCAACTGCCAATATATCCATGTCGGCAGGCTTAACGTTAACGCTTACTTCAAACACTCCAACTATTTGTCCAAATGGTGCAGCATTACTAGATGCTAACGGTGCAACTACTTATACCTGGTTTCCATCTGCATCATTAAGTTCAGCTAACGGATCAAATGTTACTGCTTCGCCATTGGTAAATACAACATATACTGTATTAGGTTCAACAGGAACCTGTACAGGAGTTGCAACAGTAAATATTGGCATTGGCGTTTGCGTGTCCAGTGCCTGTGATCTGGCATTGATACGTTCGACATTAACCAGCGCAGGAAATATAGAGTTATTGGGTATGAATAACACCTGTAGTTTATATTTTATTAATCCACAATATATGACTGGTCCTCAGGCACAGGCATACGCACAAACTTTTGGAGCAAATTTAATTTCAGTTCAATCGGCATCAGAAAATACCGATCTTGTTCAGGCACTTGCAAATCAGGGTTACGCTGCTAATGTAATATGGATAGGTTATAGTGATGCTATTACCGAGGGTAGTTATGTTTGGTACGATGGTGCTCCATTAAGTTATTCGAACTGGGCTCCGGGCGAACCAAACAATGCAGGAGATGAAGATTGTACACAAATTTATGCTGATGGAAGCTGGAATGACCTTGCTTGTGGAGGTTATAACTCTTTATCAGTAATCGAAGTAAATATTTGTCCACAGGTTTCGGTTGTAAATGTACCTCCAACACATTGTCCGTTTACAAATGTGACCATGAATGCAAGTACACTATTAGGCTCCCCTAATTATACATATACATGGGTTCAATCAGGTACATCAACTTTTACAACTTCAAGTACCGGCACAAGTTTAAATGATCAAATAACTGTAACATCAATGGGTGCAAATACATTTACTGTTTACACTGAGGATAGATATTCATGTCCTCAGTCAACTACAGTATCTCTAAATGTATTTCCTACTCCTACTATTACAGCAAATAGTGCGACTATTTGTGCAGGTCAAGAAACTGCAACCCTAACTGCTAACGGTGCCACTACCTATAGTTGGATACCGGGAACAGGATTAAACGCTACTTCGGGCGCGGTTGTAACGGGGACGCCCCTAGCTACACAAAATTATACGGTAATAGGTATGGATGCTAATGGTTGTATGAATGGAACCATTACATCTATTTTTGTTAATCCTATTCCAAACGTAACTGCATCGCAAAATGTGACGATATGTCCGGGAGACGCTACAGTGTTAACAGCGAGTGGTACAACATCCTATACATGGTCACCTGCAATATCATTAAGTTCGGCCAATGGATCAAGTGTTACGGCAACACCAACTGCACCAACAATATACACAGTACAGGGCTCCTCGGCAAATGGTTGCATAGGAACAGGGACTGTCTCAGTACATGTTTCCAATAATGGATTTTTACCAAGCGTTTACATTATTCAAAAAAACAGTTTGTGTGATACCAATATTTTGAGCTGGGTAAATATTACATCTGTAACTCCAACATTAGCGCAAGGAAATTTACCTTCCGGAATAACTGTCAATGCCACACATTCTAACGGAGGTTTATCAACAACTCCATCTATGTTTAATGGCGCTTCATTCCCTGTGTCATACAGTGTTCCAATTGCATCTACTACTATCCGAAATGATCTTGGTGGAACTTTCAATTTCTGTTTTAGTCAACCCGTTATCAATCCTCAAATAGCATTTGCAAGTATTGGTACAGTTGGAGTTCCAATTACAATTAATACGTCTGTGCCTTACCAGGTTTTATGGACAGGCACGAATATGACGTATGTTAATTCAACTTCGATGATCGGTGCGGAAGGATTTACCATTGTCAGATTTCCAGGAGTTCATACATGCCTTTCTTTAAACTATATAGGTGATGAAAGTTATTGTAATCTTGCTTTTGGTGTAATGGATGCTGCATGTCAGGGGCAACCCATTTGCCCCGGAACACCTGTAGAACTGATTGGAAATGGTGCCACGTCTTACACATGGAATACCGGCGCTAATACAACCACAATAACCCCAGCACCTTCAACAACAACTACCTATTCATTAACAGGTGCAAATTCTGATGGATGTGTAAATACAGCAGTTACAACAGTAACAGTTAATCCAACGCCAACTATTACAGTAAACAGTTCTACTATTTGTGTTGGGCAACAAACTGCTACCTTAACCGCAAATGGTGCCGATACGTATACGTGGTCACCAGGAACAGGATTAAGTACTACCACAGGATCGGTTGTTACCGGCACTCCGGTTGCTACTCAAAACTATACTGTTACCGGAACCGATACTAATGGCTGTATCAATGATACTACTACATCCATAACAGTTAATACCTTACCGGTTATTACTGCCAATAGTGCAACTATATGTGTGGGGCAACAAACTGCTACCTTAACAGCTAATGGTGCAACAACTTACAGCTGGATACCAGGAACAGGACTGAGCGCAACAACAGGATCAATGGTTACGGGTACACCTACTGTTACTCAAAATTATACGGTCGCAGGTATGGATGCCAATGGTTGTATCAATGGTACTCTAACAGCCATAACGGTTAACCCTTTACCTACTATTACAGCAAACAGTTCTACTATTTGTGTTGGTCAACAAACTGCCACTTTAAGCGCAAATGGCGCTACAACTTATACCTGGTCGCCAGGCACAGGATTAAATGCTACTACAGGTTCGGTGGTTACAGGTACTCCAATTGCTACTCAAAACTATACTGTTACCGGAACCGATACTAATGGCTGTATAAATGATACTACCGCATCCATAACAGTTAATACCTTACCTGTTATTACTGCCAATAGTGCAACGATATGTGTGGGCCAACAAACTGCTACCTTAACAGCTAATGGTGCGACAACTTATAGTTGGATACCGGGAACAGGCTTGAGTGCAACAACAGGATCAATAGTTACGGGTACACCTACTGTTACTCAAAATTATACGGTAGCAGGTATGGATGCCAATGGTTGTATCAGTGGTACTATTACAGCCATCACAGTTAATCCTTTACCGGCTATGATAGCATCACCTAACCTTACGGTTTGTCCTTTATCAGCAAACACGTTAACGGTTAGCGGAGCTGCATCGTATACTTGGTCGCCAAATATTTATTTGAATACAAACACATCAAGCAGTGTTATCTCTACTCCTTCTCTAACTACTACCTATACCATAGATGGTGAATCGACGGTAGGATGTACAAGCAGTACTGTTATGACCATTGTTGTTGCCAATACAGTGGTTGTGAATGCAACAGCCGGAACAGCAACCATATGCCCTTTAGCAAGCACATCATTAACAGCAATAGGTGCAACTACATACACGTGGTCGCCACCATTAACATTAAGTTCTGCAAATGGCGCAACAGTAACAGCCACTCCTCCAACCTCTACTACTTACACAGTTATTGGTTCAACCAGCACCTGTACTGATACAATGGAAGTTGTTGTTACAGTAACTGTTAATCCTACAATTTCTGTAGCATCAAATCCTGCGAATATATGCAGTGGAAATTCTGCAGTATTAACAGCAAACGGAGCCAGTACCTACACATGGTCGCCATCAACTGCTCTTAGCTCTACAAATAGTGCGGCAGTGAATGCGAATCCAACTGTAACTACGGTTTATAATATTGCCGGCACAAGTCCATTGGGTTGTTTAGGCTCTACAACAACCACATTAACAGTTGTAACAACACCAACGGTGAGTGTAACAGCAAACTCACCCACCATTTGTGCAGGTAATACATCAACACTTACTGCCATTGGTGCAACAGGTTACACCTGGTCGCCAAGTGGCACTGTTAGTAATGTAAACGGAAGCCCGACTATAGCAACACCTGCATTAACCACTACTTATACTGTAAATGGTAATAATAGCAATGCTTTTATAAGTTGTCCCGACACTAAAACAGTAGTGGTAGTTGTGATACCAAACCCTACGTTAACGCCGGGTTCAAACATGGTTATTTGCGAAGGTAAAACCACACTTATTTACGCAACAGGTGCCAGTACCTATACATGGAGTCCAACTACAGGCGTTGCTCATATTCATGACTCTACAACTAATGTAACTCCGCCATTACCGGGTGTATTTATTTATACTGTTACCGGAACAACCAATAATTGTTCAAGTTCAACTACCGTTGAGGTTACCGTTAATGCTTTACCTATAATTAATGCAGGGGTGGATACGACTGTTAATATTGATAATACAATTACATTAATGGCTACCGGTGATACACAGGTTGGATTTATTTATGCATCCAGCGGCGTAGTATTTGAATGTAACTACTGTCCTACTGTGACTGTAAATCCGCAGGAAAGCACATGTTATACAGTAGAAGGAATATCTGCTGCTGGTTGTAGAAACACAGATGACGTATGTGTAACTGTAACGAAAGATTGGGATGTATTCTTCCCGAATGCATTTACACCTAACGGAGACATAAATAATGAAGTGTTTTTCCCTGTAGGTTATGGAATCGATAAAATACAGCTTCAAATATTTGACAGATGGGGCCATTTAATATATAAAGCAGAAGGGCAAACTGTTGGCTGGGACGGCACCAATAAAGGTAAATTATGCGAACAAGGAGTTTACATTTATAAAGCCGAGGTAACAGCAATGTCAGGAGAAAAACGATATAAGACGGGCCATGTGACCCTGCTCGGAAAAGCGAAATAGCAACTATTAAAACATAAAAAAGCCCATCAGTAGTTAACTGATGGGCTTTTTCGTCTTAAATAAATTTAAAGTGAAATTTTATGCACTCTGTTAATTGGTATTACAACACCCTGTTTTAAAATAACCCTTTTATCAGTTACGCCCCAAACGGTAGTTTCAACTAATTTACGTGATTTATCATCTTCAAAATAGATCTTGATCTTTGCATGCTCTAAATTCCCCAAAGCTAAAGCTCTGTTCAACTCCGACTCTCTTTCCTTTATCAGCTCTTTATCAAATAATACTTCTTCAGTAGGAAACTTTAAAGTTTCAATTTTCTCTTTTTCTATAATTTCAAATGTAGCTGTCGTCATATGTATAAGTATTAGAGGTTAGTAGTTTATCCTTAAACACTAATTTACAGCAAATAGTTACACGAAATTTAAAAAAAGCTATATTTATTTCTTAACCAACAATACAACATTCTCCACATGCGCAGTTTGGGGAAACATGTCTACAGGTTGTATCTCTTTGATATCATAATGTCCAACCATCATGGCCAGATCTCTGGCCTGTGTTGCAGGATTACAACTCACGTATACTATTTTTTGAGGGGCTGCTTTTAAAATCACACTAACAACATCCTCATGCATTCCTGCTCTGGGTGGATCAGTAATTATGACGTCGGGGTTTCCGTGTGTAGATAAAAATGATTCGTTCAAAACATCCTTCATGTCGCCTGCATAAAAATCCGTATTTATAATTTTATTGTATTCTGAATTGTTTTTGGCATCAACTACTGCATCTGCCACATATTCAACTCCTATTACTTTTTTAGCCTTTTTAGCTACAAAATTAGCAATGGTTCCTGTACCTGTATAAAGATCGTATACTATCTCATTACCTGTT
>JAZKGE010000045.1:43785-61584 GCA_040386075.1 Bacteroidota bacterium | reverse complement strand
TGTTAACCCACAGAGATCCCTCGTGATCTTATATAATTCGTAAGCTTGTATTGAATTGGTTTGATAAAAAGAACGGGCACTAATTTTAAATTTCAGCCCTTCCATTTCCTCAAAAATGTGATCTTTTCCACTAAAAGTTATAATTTCAAGATCCTGCAAGGTATCATTCCCTTTTTGATTGATCACATATTGCAAAGAAGTAATTTGAGGAAATGTATTCTTCAAATGCTCTAATAGTAATTTAATATTCTCTGGTTGATCCTCAAAGAACTGTATCAACACCATTAATTCACCGGTACTTGAAGAACGGATCATCAGTGTTCTCAATAAACCCGTTTTATTACGCACACCAAAAAAGGTCAACCCATTCTTATTGGCAAAATCCCTTATTTCATTTCTGATGGAATTCGACGGTTCTTCTTGCAGATAACAATTTTGTATATCCAGGATCTTATCAAACATTTTAGGAATGTGAAAACCTAAAGCATTTCGGTTATCGATCTCTACACCACTTTTAACTTCTTCATTGGTCAACCATTTTTTATCCGAGAACGAGAACTCAAGTTTATTGCGGTAAAAATAATTTTCTTTATTTCCAAAAATTGGTTTCATTGATGAGATATCCAAATGTCCGATCCTTGTTAATGCGTCCTGCACTGTTTTGTGCTTAAACATTAATTGTGTTTCATAGTTCATGTGCTGCCATTTGCAGCCGCCACAATATCCAAAATGCTCACATATCGGTTCGGTTCGGTTCTCAGAAGCTTTTTTTAAAGCAACTACATGTCCTTCGGCATAATTATTTTTTTTACGCGTGATCATAACATCAGCTACATCGCCCGGCACTCCACCATCCACAAAGATCACCATGCCATCTACTTTTGCAACCGATTTCCCTTCGGAAGAAATATCCACGATATCAGCATTTTCAACAAAAATATTTTTCTTTATTTTACTCATAGCCTGCAAAGATATAAGATTTTAGCCCTGAGAAGTAACCTATACGTTAAAATCTTATCTCTTAAAAAAGCATAACATTCCTCCAAATAAGATTTATATGATTAAATTTAGACACTGAAAATGAGCTTAAAATCTAACCTGATCTTACAACAATTGACTAAAAACAAAATAATATTTTGTCTTTTGGCCATTTTTTCATTCTCAGGTATTTCACAAACAAAAAAAATTCCGGTAGACAAAGGCGGCAAGCTGATCACTATCAGACATGCCAAACGGTTATCTTATGACCAATCGTTGGGAGTAGATGCCCGCCGATTAATTGGTGATGTTGAATGTGAGCATGAAGGAGCTGTGATGCGTTGTGACAGTGCTTATTTATTTAGTGATAAAAAATTGATCGCTTATGGCCATATCAGTATCATAAAAGGTGATAGCATTTTTGTTTATGGAGATTCATTAAGATATGACGCTTCGACCAAACTTGCCAACATGAAAGGAAATGTGCGTTGCATTGAAAAGGACATGACCTTAACGACTAATACTTTGATATACGATATTGGCAATTCTGTTGCCAGTTATTATGATGGCGGAAAGATCGTTAATAAAGAAAATACACTAACAAGTAAAAACGGTCATTATTATTCAGCAAACAAAGAGCTCACCTTTCATTACGATGTAGTTTTGGTTAATCCCGATTATAAAATGCGTGGTGACACATTAAGGTATAATACGATCAATAAAACATCTTATTTTTTAGGACCATCGATCATTACCAGCAAAGAAAACTATATTTATTGCGAAAATGGTTGGTACGATACCGAAAACGAAGTATCACGTTTTAGTAAGAATGCGGTTATTGTTACTAAAGATCAAAAATTAACTGGTGACAGTATGTTCTATAACCGAAAGAAAGGTTACGGAAGGGCCACAAAAAATGTTCAGATCATTGATACCACTAACAAATCGTTTATTGTAGGTGACTTTGCCGAACATTTTGAAAAAGGCAACAGAGCTATTGTAACAGGACATGCCATTTACGGAAGAGCCATTGAAAAAGATACGTTATTTATGTCTGCAGATACATTATTTTACAACGAGCCCGACTCAACGCATTCTTTTGTAAAAGCATATCGCAAGGTTAAGATCTTTAAAAAAGACCTGCAGGGTTTATGTGATTCACTCACTTACCTGATACATGATTCATTAATGACCATGTACAACTCCCCTATTTTATGGACCAACAATGGACAAGTGACTGCAAAACTGATAAAATTAACTGCAGGGCAAACCAGTATCAAGTATTTTGAATTACTGAATAATGCCATTGTGATCCAAAAAGTAGACAGCCTCGATGAAAAAAAATTCAATCAGATAGAGGGAAAGAAGATAGAAGGTTTTTTTGCCAGGGATTCGATCCGCAAATTAAATGTAATTGGCAACGCCGAGATCATTTATTATGTGAAGCAAAAAAAGAATTACAAAGGGGTTAATAAAACTGTTTGTACTGACCTAACGGTTTGGTTTGATTCTGAAGGAGTCGACAGAACTACATTTAGAAATAAACCCGAATCAACCATATTTCCTTTAAATGAAATAAACGATGAAGAAATGCGCCTTAAGCATTTTGTTTGGTTTGAAAATAAGCGGCCAAGGAAGAAAAATGATATTTTAATCCGGTAAAAAAATCAATATATCATACGTACGACAGCATTCGTCGTAATTAATACAAAGTTCACCTCTTAGAATTTGTAGAAAAGTTGGATTTTTCTATATTAGAAACATGAAAACCACCTTATTTGTATCATTATTCACGTTTTTACAATTTTTATTGGTTTCACAAACCGGCCCTGCAGGAATAGGAACGTCGGCAAATAATGTTTTATGGTTAAAAGGTGATGCAGGTACATCCACTACAACCAACGGAGCATCCATTACGTCGTGGAACGACCAATCCGGAAATGCCATAAATGTAACTCAAACGGTAACAACAAGACAACCTACCTATCTTTCTAATGCAATCAATGGAATGCCGGCCATTTTGTTTGATGCTGCGGTGGATAATACCAATGACAAACTATATGCGCCTGACAACTCAAAATTAGATAATACCGCCGGTCTATCTATGTTTACAGTAAGCGGATTAAATGCAACTATTGCTTCGCCTATTGGAAATAATGAAGCGAGAACAATCATATCAAAAAGAAATAATGTAGGAGTACAAGAATCCTACATGTTATTTTATTACACCAGTAATAAACTGTTTTTAGATGTAGAACATTCTACAGACAACAGATTTTCTTCAATTGGTAGTTTTGCCCAAAACACAAACTATATAATAAATTTTATTTATGATGGTAGCTTAACCGCTGCCAATCGTGTAAAACTGTATTTTGGCGAAACGCTTGACAGAGCGGCCAACGAAGGGAGCGCTGCGATTCTTAATAACAACTCGCCGCTGATTATTGGATCCACTCACGAAAGCGATGACCGCCCGTTTGGTGGTTATATTGCTGAGATAATAACATATACTACGACTTTAAATAAAGCATCAAGAATTATTGTAAATAACTATTTATCTGCTAAATATAATATTGCATTGTCGGCAAATGATAAATATACCGGCGATAATGCAGGAAATGGCAACTATGACAGAAATGTAGCTGGTGTTGGACAAGACACTATTCAACCAGGAACAGTAATTGGCAGTAACCTTACTTTTTCTGCCTCGGCAACATTAGGTATGGGAATTAGCGTGAGTTCGGGTTTGGGAATCGGCGACTATATATTAGCAGGACATGCAACTACGGTAAATTCTGTAAATATAAGCGACGTATCGGGCGTATCGGGCGTAAATCCTGGCCGCTGGCAGCGCGTGTGGTATGTTGATGTAACTAACGCAGGAGCTGTTATACAAGCTGATGTTGAATTTGATATGGTGGCAGGAGGCATGACAAGCACAACTCCTGTAACAGCAGCTAATTACAGATTATTGCGTAGAAGTGGAACATCTGGAGCATGGTCGGAAGTAGCTACGGCAAGTTCTATTTCCGGAACCAGGGTCATTTTTAATTCTTACAACTTTAACAATGATGTTGATGACGGATATTATACTATTGGAACTACAAATTATGCTACAAGTCCTTTACCAATTGAACTTTTAAGTTTTGATGCTATCATGAACGACAAAAAAGTTGATATTACCTGGGCAACTGCAACAGAATCCAACAACGATTATTACACGATTGAAAAAAGTAAAGACGGCATTTCATTTGAAACTGTATCTATTGTTGATGCTGCAGGTAACAGTTTGTCAACCGTACATTACAGCGATGTAGACTATAATCCGTATGAAGGCATTTTTTATTACAGGTTAAAGCAAACTGATTTAAACGGAACATTTACCTATTCAAAAATTGTTGCAGTAAATTACATGATCAGTGATGATGGTTTTACAATGTTCCCAAATCCAACGGATGGAAATATCAATCTATCGTTAAAAGGGTTGCAAAACCAGGAAGTATTAGTTGTTGTTAGAGATATGACAGGAAAGGAGTGTTTTTCAAAAGTTATTCTTTCTCAAGAAAATAATATAGTAATTGCGATCGATACAGAAGGTACACTCGCAAAAGGCACATACATTGTTATTGCTTCATCCAATAACAAACTCTATAGCCAAAAAATACTGGTTAAATAGCTTTCATATAAGGCATAAAATCTCAGCAAATATTACACTTATTTGTAAAATATACTTATACAATAATTTGTATATTTATCCTTTAAAATTTTAACTAACTTATGAAATTATTACAAGATAAAGTTGCCATTATTACAGGGGCATCTCGTGGAATTGGAAAAGGCATTGCTGAAAAATTTGCTGAACAAGGTTGCAACATAGCATTTACGTTTTTATCCTCTGTAGAAAAAGCCAAAGCTTTTGAAGCAGAATTAGCAACTAAATATGGCGTAAAAGTAAAAGGATATCAAAGTGATGCCGCTGACTTTAAAGCAGCTGATCAATTAGTAACTGATGTGGTTGCAGAATTTGGCACTGTTGATGTTTTGGTAAACAATGCGGGCATCACACGCGACACCCTATTGATGCGCATGAGTGAACAACAGTGGGACGAAGTAATGAATGCCAACTTAAAATCCGTATTTAATTTAACTAAGGCTGTGCAAAAGCCAATGCTAAAAGCACGAAGCGGTTCTATCATTAATATGAGTTCAGTAGTGGGTGTTAAAGGAAATGCCGGCCAGGCAAACTATTCAGCATCAAAAGCCGGTATCATTGGTTTTACAAAATCTGTGGCTTTAGAGTTGGGTTCTCGTAATATCAGAAGTAATGCTATTGCTCCGGGTTTTATTGAAACAGAAATGACGGGTGCTTTGGACGAAAAAGTGGTTCAGCAATGGAGAGAATCTATCCCGTTGAAACGTGGTGGATCATCAGAAGATGTTGCCAATTTAACCTTATTTTTAGCCAGCGATATGAGTGCCTATATCACTGGACAGTGCATTAACGTGTGCGGAGGAATGTTAACATAGTTGTGAATTATGAGTGATGAATTTAATGATTTTTAACTCAGTATCTTAACTCCCAACAAAATGGAACTTATCTCTAATTATCCCTGGTATTACACCCTGTTATGTTTTGTAGCAGGGTTTGTTTTTAGTGCCTTGTTGTATTACAGAGATAAACAAAATGCAGAACGCTCAAAAATTTTATTATATAGTTTAGCTACCTTACGTTTTGTTTCGATCAGTTTAATGGCTCTATTGTTACTGGATGTATTTATCAAACGTTTAGTCAATGAAACCGAAAAACCTGTCATTATTTTAGCGCAGGATAATTCATCTTCATTAGTTGCCGGAAAGGATTCCTTGGAAATAAAAACAGATTATGCTAAAGCTGTTATTTCTTTTGCAAATGCTGTAAAAGATAAATACGATGTAAAGACCTATCAATTCGACTCAGAATCGAAACCTACGGAAACATTTAATTTTAAAGGAAAAGAGACTGATATTTCCAAATTGTTTCTGGATCTCGAAAATAACTACGCCAACAAAAACATTGGAGCGATTATTCTTGCCACCGACGGCATCTATAACAAAGGAACGAATCCTTTATACAGCATTGGAAAATTTAATGCACCAATATATACCATAGCATTAGGCGACACTGTTCCTTTAAAAGACGTTTGGATACAATCTGTCAATCATAATCAGGTAGCCTATTTAGGTAATACATTTCCGGTAGAAGTATTGGTTAATGCCATCGACCTGAAAGATAAAGCGGTGGTAGTTTCATTATCTCAAGGTGGAAAAACTTTAAAATCGGAGAACCTTACCATTAATTCAAACTCATTTAGTTCAACGCTTAATTTTTTATTGGATGCTGATAAACCCGGGATTCAGAAATACACTATTTCTATTTCAACTTTAGAAGAAGATAAGAACAAACAAAATAATGCGCAGTCTTTTGTGATCGATGTTATTGATAACCGCGAGAAAGTACTAATACTTGCTAATTCACCTCACCCTGATGTGGCTGCTATTGAACAAAGTATTTCATCAGCACAAACCTATGAAGTGGAAGTTGCTTTATTGAATGATTTTACCAAACCATTAAAACCTTATTCTTTAATTATACTACACCAGGTGGCAGTGTTACCTCAACGCATTAGCAACGAATTAAAAGCCAATAATCAATCTGTATTTTTTATTGGTAATGATGTTATTACATTTGGAAGCGGCTTAAATGCTAAAAAAGTTGGTGACAATAGAAAAAATGATGTTGAACCCGCTTTCAAAAAAGAATTTTCATTATTCAATCTCAGTAGTGAACTACAAAGTTACTTTGAAGAGTTTCCTGCTGTAAAATGCAACTTCGCCAATACTTCAGTTACAAATGGGGCTAACGCACTACTCACACAAAAAATTGGTGTAGTAGAAACCGATGAACCCCTGATGGTATTTTCGGAGAACAATGGTATTAAAACCTGTGGATTTTTAGGTGATGGTATCTGGCGCTGGCGTATGCGTGATTTTGCTGATCATGGCAACCATAATTTATTCAATGAATTGATCAGTAAAACAGTTCAGTATCTATCAGTAAAAGCAGATAAAAGTTTTTTCAGGGTTTACACTAAAAAGATCATTAACGAAAATGAAGCGATAGATTTTACTGCAGAAGTTTATAATCAAAGCTATGAGTTGGTTACCGAACCGGATGTGACCTTAATTTTAAAAGATGCTAAAGGAAAAAACTACAACTATACATTCAATAAAAAACAAACCATGTACAGCCTTTCTGCGGGTCAATTTCCGGCAGGCGAATACAGCTATGAAGCTAAAGTAAAATTTGGCGATAAACTGTATACCAAAACAGGAATAATAATTATTAAGGAAATTGTTTCGGAAAAGATAAATACTGTAGCCAATCACCAGTTGCTATATCAGATCTCAAAACAAAGCGGTGGTAAACTATTTTACCGAAACCAATTGGAACAACTGGAAAAGGAGATCCTTTCCAGTGATTCCATCAAATCCATCACTTACTCTCACAAGCAATTAACAGATCTTGTGAACCTGAAATGGATCTTTTTTATCCTTATTTTGCTACTTTCAATAGAGTGGTTTTTGAGGAAACACAATGGAAAAGTATAAAAATTTTATAAAAAAGCTCCATTTAAGAATCCAATTTTAAAAGGCTAATATGGCACTTTTATACGTGCATTTAAGCGTCTAAATCATTACATTTGTTTAACTAAATACTATAATAATGAAAAAATTACTTGTTTTATCATCAGCTATCATCCTTTGTTTATCTGCATTTAAATCATCTGATGGCGATAAAATACCTTCGGCAACCGTAAAAAAACTAGACGGTTCAACCACCAATTCAAATACATTTATCAACGGTGGGAAACCAATGATCATTAGCTTTTGGGCTACCTGGTGTAAACCATGTAAAAAAGAACTGGATGCCATTAATGAAGAATATGCCGAATTGCAAAAAGAAACAGGCGTGAAATTGATCGCTATTTCAATTGATGATGCCCGTAGTTCAGGAAAAGTAGTAACTGATGTTAAAGTAAAAGGCTGGACATACGAAGTATATATTGATGAGAACCAGGATTTTAAACGCGCCATGAATGTTAATAATGTTCCTCATACATTTTTAGTAGATGGTGAAGGCAAAATCGTTTGGAGTCATAATTCATATGCTGAAGGAGACGAAGATAAATTGTTCGAGAACGTTAGGAAATTAGCCAAAGGTGAAAAACTAGCTCATTAATCCTTACTTTATTCAAACACATAACACATCTATATGTCTATAAAATCCGTTAAACGTTTTATACTGTTTTTTTCTACTGCTTTATTTTTTAACTCATCCTTTGCTCAGATAAAAGACGAATTAGGTTCCATCCATGGTAATTTCCAAATCGATGCTGCTTATTATCAAAAAGATACTATTATTGGTGCAGATCCAGGAAGTGAATTATTCAGATACAATGCTTTTGGAAATATTAATTATTCTAAAGGAGGGTTTAGCGCGGGTGTACGTTATGAAAGTTATAATCCGCCATTGATAGGATATCTTCCGGGATACAAGGGTTCGGGGGTTCCATACCGTTTTGCGCGATACAAGCATAAAGATATAGACATTACCGTTGGTAATTTTTATGAGCAGTTTGGAAGCGGCATCACCTTAAGAGCTTATGAAAACAGAGGTTTATTATACGATAATGCATTGGATGGCATGCGTGTTATTTTCACGCCAAAGAACGGGATCACATTAAAAGGTTTGGTTGGTAAACAACGTACTTACTTTTCTCTATCACCAGGTGTGGTAAGAGGTATTGACGGGGAAGTTAATATCATGGACCTGTTTGATTCTATTCTCGGGCAATCAAAAACAAAAGTTATTCTGGGTGGTAGTTTTGTGAGTAAATACCAACAGGATCAGGATCCATCATTAGTATTGCCAGAAAATGTGGGAACAAGCGCCGGCCGTTTTACGGTGATCAGAGGTGGCTTTAATTTTAATGCCGAATATGCTTATAAAATAAATGATCCATCTTACCAGAATCAATTTTCGTATAAAGAAGGGCAAGCGCTTATTGCCTCTACATCTTACGGAACAAACGGTTTCTCTATCATGTTTTCGGGAAAAATGCTGGATAATATGAGCTTTAGAAGTGATAGAAATGCCACCAATACAATTGATATGATCAACTATCAGCCCGATTTCAGTAAGTTTCACACTTACTCATTAATGGCCTATTATCCATACGCAACCCAGCCAAATGGCGAGGTTGGCGGTAGTGGCGAGATACAATACAAAGTAAAAAAAGGCACTTGGCTTGGCGGAAAATATGGCATGGATATTACATTGAATGGTTCAGCATATTATGCATTGGATACAACCGGAATTGATCCCAGAAAAGATTCGGTAAAACATGTAAAGTATACTACAAACTATGGTAACGTAGGTAACGAATATTATCATGATTTTAATATTGAGATCACGAAAAAATTTACCAAAAAATTGAAAATGACGCTCATGTATGCCAATCAGTTCCTTAACCAATCGATCGTACAATTTAGTACGAGAGATAAAGAAGAACATCCGGATGTATATGCAAACATTGGGGTTTTGGATATAACCTGGAAATACAAATCCAACTCTGCCATCAGATTTGAAACACAAGGTTATTTTGGCACTTATGATTACAAGGATGCAAAATACCATAGCAATGGCGAAGTAAATAAAACCAATAACACGGGTTCCTGGGTTTCTGAATTAATTGAGTGGACACCAACCACACACTGGAGTATAACCATTGCGGATCAATATAATTATGATAACCCGATCATTGAAAAAAGGATCCATTATTATTATGGAATGATCGGTTATGTTAACGGACCAACGCGCGTATCGGTAAGTTATGGTCGCCAGCGACAAGGTATTTTTTGTGCCGGCGGTGTTTGTCGTTTTGTACCCGCTTCAAGCGGATTATCTATTAGCATTTCATCAAGTTTTTAAATCATTATATCATGAAAAAAATAATTTTAAATTCAATAGCGATCATTCTGGCAGCAATTACTGTATTTAGTTGCGATTTTGTTCAAAATGCAAATCCGGTTTTGGAGCCTGTGGCAACCACAACAGGTAACAGTTCTATTATTTACCGAAAAGTATTAGTTGAAGATTACACAGGACACAAATGCGGTTACTGTCCGCCAGCTGCAGATACATTAAAATATTTAGAGACAAAATATCACGGAAAAATTGTACCGTTGGCAGTTCACGCAGGTTTTTATGCAAATATCAATGCAACCTACCCAACCGATTTCAGAACAACAGTTGGAACAGATTATGATACACAATTCGGAAACTCTGCTTCCGGTAATCCAAATGGTTTAATAAACCGTGTGGGTTATGGCACAGGTAGCTTTATCAAAGCCTATACTTCCTGGGAAGGTTATGTAGTTCCAATGATCACAGAGACTGCTAAGTTTCAGATCAAGATCTCAAATACATTTAATACAACAACAAATAGTTTAAATACAGACATTACTGTAAAATCTTTAGCAGTTAATAGCGGCACGTACAAACTAGTGGTTCTGTTAACACAGGATAGCATCATTGCTGAGCAATTAGATTATAGTTTACCTGTAGGGAGTCAAACAATTACAAATTACGAGTTCAATCACTTATTAAGAGGTGCCATCAACAGTGCATGGGGCGATGCCGTGTTTACATCAGGAGCAGGCATTAATGATTCAATCGTAAAATCATACGCTAACTTTACGGTTAATCCTGCTTACAATGCTTCAAAATGCCATGTGATTGCTTACATCTATGATGCTGACCTTAGCGGATCGAACCCAACTGCCTATGAAGTACTGCAGGCAGAAGAAGCAAAAGTAAAATAAAGCGTCATGCTGAACTTGTTTCAGCATCTCATTTTTTAGTATGCTGAGATTCTTATCCACCAGCTGGCGGACAGAATGACCACTATTCCCTTTGCAAAGCTCTCTTTAAATGCATATTTTTATGCTTTTATCGTAAGTATGAAACCATCTATTCCAAGAGGCACGCGTGATTTTGGCCCTGCCGAAATGCAGAAACGCCAATATATATTCAATATCATTAAAACCAATTTTCAATTATTTGGGTATGCTCCTATTGAAACGCCCAGCATGGAGAATATTACCACGCTTACAGGGAAATACGGAGAAGAAGGCGATCAATTAATTTTTAAAATTTTAAACTCACGCATACATGAAAGTAAAGACGATAAAAAAGAAGCATTAAAAAAAGAATTTAATACTTCTCTTGAAAAATCACATAATTCAGAATTATTGACAGAAAAAGCATTACGTTACGACCTTACCGTTCCATTTGCCCGTTTTGTTGTAATGAATAACCATGCACTCACCTACCCTTTTAAACGTTATCAGATACAGCCAGTATGGCGTGCCGACAAACCTCAAAAAGGGCGTTACCGAGAATTTTATCAGTGCGACGCCGATGTCATCGGATCTAACTCTTTGGTAAATGAGCTGGAATTAATCGCCATGATGGACAAATCATTTGCTGAATTAAAAATCCCGGTATTAGTAAAATTCAATAACCGAAAAATATTAAGTGGTATTGCCGAAATTTTAAAAGCCAGCGACAAGATCATTGACATTACAGTTGCTATCGACAAGCTTGATAAGATCGGTAAAGATGGTGTAGTAAAAGAATTACAGGAAAAAGGGATTTCGGAAAATGCTATTAAACAGCTAGAACCTTTAATAGATTTATCCGGTTCAAACGAAAATAAAGTAAATACTTTAAAAACTTTTTTATCAAGCAGTGAAATCGGCAAAAAAGGAATTGAAGAAATAGAATTTTTGTTAAGCAATTTAAATACCGTTAACATCAAACATGTGAAAGTTGAACTGGATATTACGTTGGCACGAGGTTTAAATTATTATACAGGAACCATTTTTGAAGCCAAAGCCAATGCAGGAACTTTTACACCAAGCATTTTAGGCGGTGGTCGATATGATGATCTCACCGGTATCTTCGGATTAAAAGGTTTGTCGGGTGTTGGGATTTCTTTTGGCGTTGATCGCATTTATGACGTGATGGAAGAGTTGAATTTATTTCCGGATGAAGTAAATAAAGTTTCAACTACAAAAATTTTACTGGCTAACTTTGGCGAAGCTGAATTAATGCATTGTATAGAATTGGTTTCAAAATTAAGAGCTGAAGGCATTAATGCAGAGGTATATCCTGATGTAGTAAAGAAAATTGCCAAGCAATTTGAGTATGCTGATAAAAAGCAAATTCCGTTTGTAGGAGTTGTTGGGGGAAATGAAATGGCTAAAAATACTGTGATGCTAAAAAACATGGTATCGGGCACCCAGGAAGAAATTGATTTTGACACACTACTGGAACGCTTAACCTAAATGAAAAAATATACGGATGAATTACCAGATAAAATTGACGCTAAAGAATCTGACTATCTGTATCTAGGATCATCAAAGATCAATGGCGCCGGTGAGGGCTTATTTACCTCGGTTCATATTTATAAAAATGAGATCATTTCTCTTTTTAAAGGGGAGATCATAACTAATAAAGAAGCATCTATAAGAGCAAAAAATAAACTCGACGGCTATTTCATCAACATGCTGGATGGAAGTATTATGGATTCGAAAGATGTAAAGTGTTTTGCAAAGTATGCTAATGATGCAGAAGGGTTATCTGTTTTAAAATTCAAGAACAACTGTAAAATCTCTCTGAATGAACAAAATGATGTTTGTCTCGTAGCTTTACGAAATATAAAAGTGAGCGAAGAGATCTTTTGCGGTTATGGTAAACCTTACTGGAAAAAATTTAAAAGCGATCTTAAGAGCGTGCTTTAATCCTTATACTATTTAGCAATACCAGTTAATTGTACACTTAAGCTAATTAACAATTATACTAATCCATATTGTTTTAGCGTTTCCTGTTCATCACCGGTAATGTACAAGAATATTTTATAAGAATTGTTCATATACCGGAGGAAATAAATAATCTCAAAATCAATATGCCCACTTTTTTGTTCTTTTGTATAAAATGCCCTCCAGTATGTTTTAGCCATTACATGCATTTCATCTAAGAAAGTAATTTCTTTAGAAGTAATATGCATTGCTGTTATCCCAATTTTCTTATAGAACGCATAACCCTGAGGGATTTTTTCTTCAAATTCATCACCATTCTTACCACATATAACACCTACCGGACTAGATTCAAGAAAGCAATCTTCAAAACATCCTGCAATTTTCTTTAATTGCAATGTCGCCTTTTAATGCATTATTGAAATGCTCATCATATTTTTTAAAAAATATGTTTATTTCATCTGCTTTTGCCTCCATAACAAAATATGTGTTTTTGTTAATCCTTATACCACTTAGCAATATCAATTACCAAACCTAAAGAGGCAAAATCCGGGGTATGTTTAATCGACTGTCCGCCAAGGTTTACAGTAAGGCCGTATTGTGCCTGTAGTTTGATGAATTTATATCCACCTCTTACAGTTATCGCAGGTTCGGCAAACACATATAACGGATTAGTTAGTCTATTGTTATTTAAATAGTCTTCTTTCAACTGACCTTCAGTGTAATTTGAATACGTGAAATTAGTATACTTAACAAAAGAAAATTTGGGGGTTAAAGCCACATCAAAATATTTGGATCTCAAGCCAAAATTAGATTGAATAAATCCTTTAGCCGCGTTTGCATCAAAATTAGCCATATAGGTACTATTATCCGAATTGGAAAATTGTTGCTGTTTGTGTAGTTTTCCTACCCCACCTCCAATGAAAGTTTCCATCATCAGGTTTTCGCGGTTCAACATATATCCAATACCAACTTCTCCCATTCCGCCCGAGTGTTTATAGTTATTATCGCCATCGTAATTCTTGTAAAAACCATTGACCATAATTCCAACATGGTCGGTAACAGCCACAGCTGCCTGCAAATCATTTTGTGTAGCGTTGATCTTTATTTCACCCTTTTCTTTTAACAAAGGAACATTGACTGCATTTGAGGTGTACATTGTAGTAGCACACGAACTTAACAGGGCAATAATTATTGCTAATCCTGTTATTTGTAGAGTTATTTTCATGGCATTTGTTTCTAGATATATGATAATCCAATGCCAAAGTTTAAGAAAAAAAAATCTGTGAAATTATAATTACTTATAGTTGCTCAGTCCCAGGATCTTTTCAGCGTCCATATTAGTGCGCTCTTTTTGTAAAAGATCAGGTTGGTTTTTAAACGCTGCTTGTACAATGTCATACCCAATCGTATAACCACCCCAAAGAGGGTATTTTTGAGAGCCAAACATAACTTCTGTCAAAACATAAGGATCTTCGCTGCTTAATAGTGGTTTTATTCTATCCCAGAGTTCTGTTTTTTGTTTTTCGTTTAAAGCAGTGGTCCATGGTGACTTTGCATCCGGATAAAGAAATTGGGCAAAAGAGTCGGCTTTTCCTTCAAATACTAAATACCTCAGCAAAGTCCATTTATAAGAACTGTTAAGGTTTGTATGTGTCCAATATGCATGATTAAATTCATGTGCAACTGCTGCAGGCAAAGCATCCTTCCACGAATTAACTTCCGGATCTATCGTCAACAAAATTTGTTTACTGCCTGCTGTTAAACCTGATACGCCTCCCATCATTTGTATCATTTGTTTCATCCCATTTGTGGAAGGTAAAATGTAAAAAGTAAGGCTGTCGTTTTTAAGATGCTGATTACACTTGATCAATGTTGCTGAAATAACCTCTTCAATTGCTTTCCGGTTAAGCTCTATTGCCAAAATAGTTTTAGCTAATTGTGTAGTATCTGGCGTATTTAAAAAACTCTCCGTTACTATTTCAAAATACTCAGATTTTGTGAAATAGTTTTTGAGGATAGGATTGCGTGTTTTTTCAGCATAAATTTTATCGCGATCAGCAAAATTCCTTTTAACAGCCTGAAGATAATCCTTATAATAATCGCCTAATAATACAACTTTAAAATAGGGTAGCGCAACATTTTCGATACTTTTCATTTGGGCTTTGCAGCTAAATAAAATTATGATGCTAAAAAATGTAAGCAGGTTTTTCATAGATGTAATTTCATCAAATATACTTCTATTTCAAATAAAAAGCCTTCGCTCATAAGCGAAGGCTCCAATAAATAATTTATAGATCTTTAGATCGCGTCAAAGTCAATCACCACTTTTTCAGTTAACGGATGTGCCTGACAGGTCAATACAAACCCATCTTCCACTTCAGCATCGGTTAATGCAAAGTTAGCATCCATTTTCACTTTACCTTCAGTTACTTTAGCACGACAGGTACAACAAACCGCTCCTTTGCAACTGAATGGTGCATCCACACCGGCATCAATTGAAGCATCGAGGATAGATAAGCCGCCTGTATGCAATTTCATAGTTGTTTCAATACCGTATTGTATAACTGTTACCTCGCTAGTCACATCACCTCCTACCACAGCACTGGTGTTCTCAGCTTTTGCTACCGCATCAGCTACAGCGCTAAAATACTCGATATGAATCTTTTCCTTAGCAATGTTAACTCCTTCCAAAGCCTGTTTGATATTTTCCATCATCGGGCCCGGACCGCAAATAAAATATTCATCAGCATTGGTAGCACTGTAGGTATTGATGATGGCTTTTACCCTGTCAACCGTTAATAATCCTTTTTGAAGATCATCCACCTGCGTTTTAGGAATATCGTAAACATTCAACACTTTTACTCTATCAGTATTATCCGCAGCAATTTTTTCGATCTCAGCACTAAATATCACCGACTCTTCATCTCTGTTGGCATATATTAATGTAACAGTGCTTTGTTTTTCAATATAAAGTACACTTTTCAAAATACTCATCATGGGTGTAATACCGCTTCCGCCGGCAAATAACACATAATGTTTTTTATTGTTCCCTGATAATACAGAACTGAAATTTCCCATTGGGGTCATTACTTCAACGATATCCCCTACTTTCCAGGTGCGGTTCATTACCGTAGAAGCACGACCGTCTTTTACTTCTTTAACTGCTACGCGTAATTCTTTTTCGCTATAAGGACTCGTGCAAATACTATAAGAACGGCGTAATTCTTCGCCATTAACTGTTAATTTTACAGTAATATATTGACCTTGTTTGAATTGATATTCGTGCTGAATTGCTAAAGGGATATCAAAAGCAATGGAAACTGCATCAGCCGTTTCTCTGCGAACATCTTTTACTTTTAAGGTATGAAATCTTGCCATTTTTATTTTTTTTGTAGCGCAAAAATAAAATATTAATGTGATAATTATACATCAAATGATTTTTATTGTTTAAACGGGCATAAATTGAGGATAAAACCTTTGAAAAAAAGCGGCCAAAAGCGTATATTTGTGTAATTCATAAATAAAAACAATGGAAGTTAACAAATTTGAAGATGTGTTTGAAGGCAAATTAGCCAAAAATGAAATGGTGGAGCCAAAAGATTGGATGCCGGATAATTACCGTAAGCATTTGATCCGCCAGATATCGCAGCATGCACATTCTGAGATCGTAGGGATGTTACCGGAAGGTAACTGGATTACCCGTGCCCCGAGTTTACGTGCTAAAGTCGTATTATTGGCTAAGGTACAGGACGAAGGCGGACATGGTCTATATTTATACACAGCAGCCGAAACCCTTGGGATCAGCCGCGATGAATTACTGGATAATTTACACACTGGTAAAGCAAAATATTCTTCGATCTTCAATTACCCAACCTTAACCTGGGCCGATATTGGCGCTGTGGGCTGGTTAGTGGATGGCGCTGCCATTATGAACCAGGTGATGTTACAGCGTACATCTTACGGGCCTTATGCCCGTGCTATGGTACGCATCTGTAAAGAAGAAAGTTTTCACCAGCGCCAGGGTTTTGAGATCATGACACATTTATCCTTTGGTACTTCCGATCAAAAAGCAATGGCTCAGGATGCCTTGAACCGTTGGTGGTATCCAACCATGATGATGTTTGGTCCACCGGATTCAGAATCACCTAACAGTGAAAATGCTATTAAGTGGAGGATCAAGCGTGAAACCAATGACCAGTTACGTCAGAAATTTGTGAACCAAACAGTTCCCCAGGTTGAATATTTAGGATTAACTGTGCCTGATGCAAATTTAAAATGGAACGAAGCTAAAAAAGGATACGATTACAGCGAACCAAATTGGGTTGAATTTAAACAAGTAATTAGCGGTAATGGTCCTTGTAACAAAGAACGTTTGTTGGCGCGTAACAAAGCTCACAAAGAAGGTGAATGGGTAAGAGCAGCGGCACAGGCATTCGCTAAAAAACGTAAAGAAGTTTACGAAGCAGCATAAATAAAAACTAAACTTAACAAAAAGCACTATTAAAATGTCAGATAATCAAGGCCCGGTTTGGGAAATATTTTTACAAAAAAAAGCAGGGCAACCTTTTGTGCACTGTGGAAGTTTACACGCTTTTGATAAAGAAATGGCTCTGCAAAATGCAAGAGATCTATACACACGCCGCGGTGAAGGTGTTTCTATCTGGGCTGTGCCATCTAATGCAATTGTAGCCAGTAGTCCTGAAGATATCGGACCTTTCTTTGAACCATCAAACGATAAGGTTTATCGTCACCCAACTTTTTATCAAATTCCCGATGCTATCGGACATATGTAATTAATGATTATGACAACACAGGAAGCTTTATTTAATTACACATTAAGATTAGGAGACACCAATTTAATTTTAGCTCAACGCTTAAGCGAATGGACAGGCCACG
>JAZKGE010000045.1:0-43775 GCA_040386075.1 Bacteroidota bacterium | reverse complement strand
GTTTTTAGAAGAAGATCTCGCATTGACCAACATTGCGCTAGATATTACCGGTACTGCTAAATCATTGTTAGAATACGCTTCAACACTTGAAAATAAAGGTAGAAGCGCCGATGATCTTGCCTATTTCAGAAATGACAGACAATATTTTAACGCACAAATAACTGAGCAACCAAATGGTGATTATGCTAGAACCATTGTTCGCCAGGCAATAGTAGATTGTTTTGATCTGTATTTTTACCAGGAACTGGCAAAGAGCAAAGATGAAACATTAGCAGGTATTGCTCAAAAATCAATTAAAGAAGTTACTTATCATTTACGCCACACTTCGTCGTGGGTAGAGCGTTTTGGCGATGGCACAGAAGAAAGTCATAATAAAGCGCAAACGGCGGTAAATGAATTGTGGCAATACACAGGAGAATTGTTTGAGATGAATGAAGTAGACGGGATCCTGATCAAAGAAGGTATCGCGGTAGACCTAAATGAAGTGAAAACAAAGTGGGAAAACCACATGACAACTTTACTTGAAAGATCTACTCTAACAAAACCTGAAAATGTGTTTATGCAAACAGGTAGCCGTAAAGGAATTCATACAGAGCATTTAGCTTATATTTTAGCCGAAATGCAAGCATTGCCTCGTATGTACCCCGATGCTAAATGGTAGGATTATAGTGATTGATCATTACAGGCCTGCTTTTTGTATCTTGTACAAAGATAAAGGCATTAAGCCACAGAATTCAAACTGGTGTGTTACACCGCAAAAAAATACAATAATGAAACACTTCTTTTTGATCCTGTTTTCTTTTTTCGCATTAGCGGTTTTCTCGCAGGCACAACCTACCGGAAAAATAAAAATCAGTAAATCGCGTTTTGTGAAAGCCAAAACCATACGTGAATTACTTCCAGCTTTTCCAAAAGATTGTCCGATCACAGCATTTCAGTTTGCGATCGACACGCCGCAATTAAGGAAAACGCTTTCTATGAAAAGTAATAAAGTCAGCTCTGACCTAAAATCAATTGTTAAAGGCATGAAAGCCGGACAAAAATTTTTCATTGAAAATGTCAAATCCGATTGTAAAACTACTTTCAAGAAAAACTATGTGTTTATTATAACCTGATGAGTTTAGAATTTGATATAAGAAAACAGATCGCCACCTTAGTGTTGGTGTTTATTGGTTTGGTTACTTTTTCACAAAATAAGAACGTTGAGGTTATAAAGATCAAAAGCGAAAAATTATCCCAGATCACAGGCATAAAAGAGTTAGTTCCATCCATTCCAAAAGATTATGAAATTGAAAGCACCGAGTATAATTTCAACGACACTAAAATTTCGGGAATGATCGTAAATGGCAATGAAATTCCGATCTCGATCACAAATACAGGGATCAGTAATAAAAAAGGCAATATCATTAATCTAACCATTAAATATTTTAAGGATAAAAAAGTTTTAACGAAAGCATGCCGAATCATTATTGAATAATGTCGTTTAAAGGATCCTGGAAAAAAATAGCACCTTACTTTGTTGATGTATGGCAATACATTGTGATCATAGTGATCATGATCATAGCCGCAATTTTTATCTTATAATGTATTCAAAAGAACATATTTTTTCTCTGCTTTCAGAAATTCCTGATCCTGAAATTCCGGTGATCTCTATCATTGAGCTTGGAGTGATCAGGGATATTGACATTGTTGATGAAACATCCATCACCTTAAAGATCACACCTACCTACTCCGGTTGTCCGGCTATGAAACAAATTGAGGATGATGTGAGAAAAAAACTAACAGAAAACGGGTTCGCTAACATTACTATCAACACTATTTTTTCTCCACCCTGGACAACCGACTGGATAACTCCTGAGGCAAAAGAAAAATTAAGGAAATACGGCATAGCGCCACCGGAGCATAGCACAGAAGATAAGAACTGGATGACAGGAAAACACAGTGCGGTTCAATGTCCACGTTGTAAATCCCTAAAAACTAAACTGATCTCGCAGTTTGGAAGTACAGCCTGCAAAGCCTTATATCAATGCCAGGATTGCCTTGAACCTTTCGATTATTTTAAGTGCATTTAATAAAATAGTTAAATCCCTCCATACTTCGACTAAATACGCTTTTTATATTACGAAATAAGCTTTATATTAGCTTAAAGTAATTTCGATGATAAACAATTCCGTTTTCACACATGTGATCAATAATTTTTTAGAGCATGTATATGTTTTGAATGAACGTGGTGAAATTGTTTTTCAAACAGAAAATAATAGCTCATTACTTGGCTTTTCAGAAAAGGAAATTGCGGAGAATGGATTTACATGGCTATTTATCAATCCATTATTTTCGCTTGAGACAGTTTTAGAAACTGTTGTAAAATTTGGAGAAATATATGGGACAGAAAATTTTAAACATAAGACACGAACCTTTATCAATATTGCCTTCAGGGTTCAATGCATCGAAGACCAGGAAAAAAAAGAACCCTTATTTGTTTTTTATTTAAGAGATAACACACAACAAAATCTTGTCAGAAAAGATATTCTTAAAAAAAGCTTAACCATCGAAAACCTTTCCAGATCAAGAAGAATAAGAGATGGAGAAATTGATAAAGCTATTTATGAGATCCTTGAATCTTCATCACGTGCCATGAACACAACACGTGTGAATGCCTGGATCTTTGATGAAGATAAAACACGTATACAGTGTGTAGGGAATTTTGATGCAAGAGTAAATAAACTGGTACCACAAACAGATCTGCCACGTATTGCCATGCCATTTTATTTCAAGTTATTTGAAACAGAAAAAATTATTTTGACACGCGATTCTTTTAACGAAACCAAAACAGCAGAGCTTTATGACTTTTATTTAAAACCAAATAACATTCAATCTTTGATGGATATCCCGGTTAGGATTGAGGGTGAAATGATCGGCGTGATCTGTTTTGAAAATGTGGGCGCTCCAAGGGTATGGACCTTACAGGAACAAAAATACGGTTTGGTGGCTGCACAAATGCTTTCACTTACTATCGAATCTCATAATAAACAACAGGCAAAACGAGCACTGGAGATAGCATTGAACGAACAAACGGTTTTATTACAGGAAGTAAATCACCGTGTTAAAAATAATTTAGCCATTGTTGGCAGTTTACTCAACATGCAATCCGAAAAATCGAGTGACGACTATCACAAACAATTGTTTATGGAATGCCGCAACCGTATCGATTCCATTGCAGCTGTTCATGAGCTGATCTACAAAGCAAAATCTTATGCTGAGTTAAATTTCAAAGAATACTTGAATCAATTGGTGGATCATATTTCTGAATCCTACAAATCAATTGAACATGTAAAAATCATCAAAGGCATTACAGATGTACATATAAATATTGCTGCGGCTATTCCGTTAGGATTGATCGTGAACGAATTAATTACCAACGCCTACAAACATGCATTTAGTAACAAAACAGAAGGACAAATTGAAGTCATCCTTTTAGAAAATAACAACCAGGTATTTTTAACCATTAAAGATAATGGTGAAGGTTTTGATAAGAACGTTATTCCTAAAAATTCTATCGGTATGGATATATTAGCAGGTCTGATCGAACAGATCAATGGTAATTATACATTAAACAGCGACAAAAAAGGAACCATATTTAAAATTTCGTTTTCCAAAAAATAAATCCCATTTTTAACTCATCAATAAACAACCTATTATGAGTTATATACTTTCCCAATTACAAGATAAGGTCATGGTTATTACGTTGAACCGTGCTGATAAATTCAACAGCTTTAACCGCGAAATGGCTTTACAGCTTCAACAGGTTTTAGATAAAGCAGAAACCGATGATAATGTGAGAGCAATTGTATTAACAGGAACTGGAAAAGCTTTTTGTGCCGGCCAGGACCTTGCCGAAGCCATTGATCCAAAAGGACCCGGCATTGCAAAAATTGTTGACGAACATTACAATCCGATCATTTTACGATTACGCAAAATTGAAAAGCCTATCATTGCCGCAGTTAATGGTGTAGCAGCTGGTGCGGGCGCAAACATTGCGCTGGCCTGCGATATTGTAACAGCTACAAGCTCTGCTTCTTTTATCCAGGCTTTCAGTAAAATTGGTTTGATCCCAGATAGTGGCGGAACATTTTTCTTACCCCGTTTAGTAGGTTTTCAAAGGGCGGCGGCTTTAATGATGACAGGCGATAAGGTAATGGCTACGGATGCTCAACAAATGGGAATGATCTATAAAGTATTTGCTGATGATACGTTCATGACCGATGTATTAGCCTTTGCAAATACACTGGCCAATATGCCAACCAAAGCAATGGGATTAACCAAGCGTTTATTGAACGAAAGTATGTTTAATACCCACGACAAGCAATTAGCGCGCGAAGGAATCGTACAGGTTGATGCAGCTTCTACACTGGATTACGCTGAAGGCGTAAATGCCTTTTTAGAAAAGCGGAAACCCGAGTTTAAAGGAAAATAATTTATACTCCTCAACTAAATATTGAAGAGTATAAATAAAACATTTATCACTACGCTTAAATAAAAAACAGCTAAACATAGTTTTGCACTCCCTTGTGCAATGAATACACTGTTACTTGCCATCGCCAGAGCGGCAGTAACAGATAATAACAAAATGTGCGCATCATTTTTTAAAATATACATTGCTGCGATGGCTGCTATACAACTTTGTACGATCATGTAAATGGCCATCATACCAAAACGTGCATACTCAAAACTATCAGCTTGTTTTTCAAACCATTTTTGTAATGGATTTTTAAAAGTGATGGTTTGCTGTTTACTTTCAAAATTACGTGTTCCTGAGTTTAAATTTACTGTGTTCATGATTTCTGTTTTTTTGATTATTATTTGTTTTATTAATTAAATATATTAAGACCTTTTTATCTTTTATTATTATAAATTTTTTTACATTTTCAAAAACGTTGATCCATCCTTTAATCCTGAAGAAAGATCTGAAAGATTAGTGCTTTCAAGCATTGTAATAATACTATTTCTGATCACCTTAAACTGGTTATGAACCGGACAGGGAACTTTCTCAGAACATTCTTTTAAACCCAAACCGCAACCTTTGTAAATAGAATCCCCGTCAATAGCCAGTACAATATGACTCAATTTAACTTTATGTAATTTCTTTTGCTCTATCTGAAATCCTCCACTCGGCCCTTTTACTGAATCGATAATGTTGTTCTTAGAAAGCTGCTGCAAGATCTTAGCTGTAAATGCTTCCGGAGATCCGATCTCTTTGGCGATATCTTTTAAACTCACACGCTTGTCCTTATGCGATTGCCCTGCAATATAAATGCTTGCCCTTATCCCATATTCACACGCTTTTGAAAACATACTTTCTTAATTCTGATACAAATGTATATAAAATTTTATATTCGGACAAATTTATCCTTTATTATTTTTTACCGGCTTTATTAAACCTCCTATTGTTTACAATTTTTCTGTATCCTGATCTGTAAAAGGCGTTATAACCTTAATTTTACTATTATGATGTCATACAAACTCTTATTTATTTCCTTCCTTTTTTTAAGTCTTTCGGCTTTTGCTCAACCAAAAAAAGAATATTACGATAGTGAACAACTTAAATTAAAATCAGAATCCAATATTGTAAAAGGTATGCCCCACGGCCGACATGTGGAGTATTATAAAAATGGCAACATCTCCCGAAAAGGCTCATTTTACAATGGAAAAGAAGATAGTACCTGGTATATTTATTATGAAAATAAAGTATTAAAAGCCACCGAAAGTTATTTCCGAGGCAAAAAAAACGGATATAATCGTTACTACTTTAAATCAGGAGTTCTTTCTCAAGAAACTGTTTTTAATCAGAATTTAGCAGATAGTATCTGGACTTCTTACTATGAAAATAAAGCCGTAAGAAGCCGTGAATCTTTTTCAAAAGGAAAAAAACAGGGTGATTGGTTGTATTACTTTGATAACGGGCAACCCGAAAGTATTGGCAAATTCGAAAATGATCTTAAAGAAGGGGAAGTGAAAACATTTTATAAGAACGGAAAACCTGCCGCAGTATTAAATTTTTGTAAGGGTAAACCGTGTGGTAAAAACATAGAGTATTATGAAAATGGTAGTTTAAAATATGAAAGAGAATATAAGGATTCAACAACCATACTATTAATGACCATGAATGATGAAAGAGGAAAACCGATCATCAGTAATGGCAATGGAACTATAACGGCGCAGTATGATAATGGACTTATTAAAGCTCAGGGCGCATATAATGATGGTTTAATGAATGGTTTATGGCGATATTTTCACCCGAACGGAGAACTAGACTATGAAGCTAATTATGAAAAAGGAGTATTGAATGGCTTCTATTCTTCTTACTACGCTAACCATAAAGCTAAAAGCGAAGGCTTCTTTGTTAATGGTAAGAAAAATGGTTTATGGAAATTTTATACCGAAAAGGGCAATCTTGAAATGGAAGGTACTTTAAAAGACGGCCTACGAAACGATCAATGGACCTATTATTATAGCAATGGAAATAAAGAATCGCAGGGATATTTTTTAGATGATAAGCAAAAAGGTACCTGGGAATATTTTTATCCAACTACCGAAAAATGGAAATTAGGTAATTTTGATAATGATCAAAAAACAGGTACCTGGACAACCTGGTTTGAGAACGGAAAAAAATTACAGGAAGGGCCTTACGCTGCAGGCAAAGAGAACGGGCAGTGGCAAAGCTGGTATAACAACGGGCAGCTAAAAGATCAGGGAACATTTACAAATGGGCTGATCGGCGGTTTATGGGAAGGCTGGTACATTAACGGCAAACCAAATTACAAAGGTACTTATAACGAAAAAGGAAAAAAACAGGGCTTATGGGAATACTGGTATGAAAGTGGCCAGTACCGAGAAAAAGGTTCTTATGTAAGTGGCATTAAACATGGTCACTGGACGGCTTACCACGAAAAAGGGAATTTTATTGATAGCGACGGTAATTATAGCAAAGGCAAACAACATGGCCTTTGGGTTTACTATTATGAAACAGGTGGCTTAATGAAAGAACAACGTTTTAAAGATGGTCATTTATCCGGTAAATCAATATCCTACTCTATTACCAATAAAGTTCAATCGGTTAGTAATTACAAGGTTGTAAGTGATAAAAGAAAAGGAAAAAAACAAAGCGTGCCTGATGGAGATTGGATCTTTTATGATAAAACAGGAAAAGAGATCAGCAGAATTACCTATAAAAATGGTGTGAAAAAGTAACCAAAAAAATAATGTAAATGTATTTTAATAAAAAACTATATTTACTAAAATAATAAACACTTTATGTTTTTAAATATCAGATCACTTTTTTTAATTAGTTCAACGGTATTTTTAATAAGTGCCTGCGGTGGAAATAAACAAGAGGAAGTAGATGCTTCGGATGTTGATGACGTTATTGCAGGTGTTGATTCTCAAAAGATCTCAGCGCAAAATGTATTTAACACTATTTCTTCAAGAGCAACCATATTAGAGTTAACCAAATTAGCTAATTCCGAGTACAATGTTTCCTTTTTAAACAATCCGGATGATGTTAGCAAATATTCTTTAGAAAGTACACGTGCGCTTAATTTAGGTGTGTATGGCGCCGATCTAAATGTGGCCAGTATTTACGATCAAACCCAGGAGTCAATGCTATTCTTTAAATGCGTTAGCATTATTGCCAAAAGCATAGGTGTAAGCAATTCATTTGATGAAAATATGGGCGACAGAATGACGGCTAATCAATCGAACCGTGATTCAACATTGAATATCATTACACAGGCTTTTAAAAGTGCCGATCGCACATTAAGAGATAATAATCGTCCCGGAACTTCTTCTTTATTAGTAGCCGGAGCCTGGATCGAAGGTTTATATGTAGCTTGTCAAACAGCTAAAGAAACAAAAAGTGAACCGATCGTAAAAGAGATCTTCAACCAAAAGGAATCTTTGGATAACCTGGTAGAATTATTAAAATCCTCTAAATTACCCGATGAAACCGCTTATGTTTTAACCGATCTTCTGAATCTGAAAAAGATCATGGATTCTAAAACCGACAATGTGTTTACATTAGACGCTTTGAAAGAATTAGACAGCAAGATCACCGATATCAGAACCAAAGTTATCACGTCCAAATAATGGCATTTATTTTACCTGTTAATGGCATAGAACCCACTTTAGGAAAGAACACTTTTGTTGCGCCTAACGCTACTATTGTAGGCGATGTGGTATGTGGCGATGATTGCAGTTTTTGGTTCAATGCTGTAGTGCGTGGAGATGTGAATTCCATTCGTATGGGAAATAAAGTAAATATCCAGGATGGTGCCGTGATCCATTGCACGTATCAAAAGACAAAAACAATTCTAGGAAATAATGTCTCAGTTGGCCATAATGCCATTGTACATGGTAGCCATGTTCATGATAATGTGTTAATAGGAATGGGTGCTATTGTAATGGATAATTGCGAAATAGGTTCCAATTCAATTATTGCAGCAGGTGCTGTTTTAACAGAAGGGACAATTGTTCCAAGCGGTTGCATATATGCCGGAGTTCCTGCTAAAAAGGTCAAAGATATTTCGGAAGAACTCATTAATGGCGAGATCAACCGTATTGCCAATAATTACCTGATGTACAGCAGCTGGTTCAAGTAATTAATCTTTTAGCTTACAAGTGGTTTCACCGGCAGAAAGATCTTTACACACTTTTTTAGCATAGCTTTTTGTTCCGTCAATTGTTCCGCCGATATAAGTGCCCGAAGAATTTGAACACTCACAGGTACGTTCTTTTTTGCAGGAAATAACTAAGAAAAGCATCAACAAAGTAAAAATTCCTATTAATTTCATGTTTTTATGTTTTGTAACGCTAAAATAAACAATTAATTGCTCATAAAATTTGGTTTTTAGTTAATAAGCCTATATATTTGCAACCCAATTTAAAAATTAATAAACTCATATAATGTTAATAGTAGCAGTAAAAGAAGGTGAAAGCATTGAAAAAGCTTTAAAAAAGTTCAAAAAGAAATTTGAAAAAACAGGCGTTGTAAAACAATTACGCGTTCGTAAAAATTTCGAAAAACCATCTATCACAAACAGACAAACCCGCATTAAAGCTGTTTACAAGCAAAAAATGCAATTAGGTTTAGCTGCAGAATAGTCTTTTTCACAAAAATTATATCTTAACCTAAGGTTATTGCGGATTTTAAAGTTAAATTCGTTATAACCTTAGGTTTTTTATGTTGGATAAGTCCCTGCAATCATTTTTTGACTACTTAACGTACGAAAAAAAGTATTCCGCACATACGGTTACTTCTTATAAAAATGATATTGTCACCTTTCTACAATTTATAAACCCTCAGAACGAAGCTTTAAACGCATCTGAGATCAATTATCAGCAAATACGGGCCTGGGTTTCAGAGCTCATTAAACAAAAACTGGCTGCCCGCAGTGTTAACCGTAAGCTATCTGCTTTAAAATCTTTTTTCAAGTTTCTTCAACGCCAACAGATCATTGAGGTTAATCCCATGTCAAAGATCTCGGGGCCCAAAACCCCAAAACGCCTTCCTGTTTTTGTAGATGAACACCAAATGGAAGACCTTTTTACAGATGTTACATTTGAAGAAGGCTTTAATGGGCAACGAGATAAGCTGATACTGGATATTTTATACCAAACCGGGATCAGGCGCTCCGAATTGACCCATTTAAAAGAACTGGATGTGGATCTATTCAATTCCACAATTAAGGTATTGGGGAAAAGAAATAAGGAGAGAATTATCCCCATTTCTTTACCTCTAAAACGTAACCTTGAAGTGTATTTGCAAGTAAAAAAGGAACTAAACTTATCAAATCCTATGTTGTTGGTTAGCGAGAAAGGACATACACTGAGTGATCAAGCGGTTTACAGATCTGTAAAAAAACACCTGTCACAAATAACCACCATCCAAAAAAAGAGCCCACATGTTTTACGGCATACTTTTGCCACACATTTATTAAATAATGGGGCAGATATTAATGCCGTAAAAGATCTGTTGGGACATGCCAATTTAAGTGCTACCCAGATCTATACGCATAACACCATTGATAAATTAAAAAAATCATACAAACAAGCTCACCCGCGCGGTGATTAAAATAAATTACAATTCACATAGTTATAAATTAAAAACACAAAAAAGGGAGGATTTATTATGACAACGAACATTCAATCACTACATTTTGATGCAGACAAAAAATTACTTGATTTTGCAAATGACAGAATGAATAAATTAAAAACCTACCATGATGGTTTGATCAACGGAGAAGTTATTATGCGTTTGGATAAAGCATCGAACACTGAAAATAAAGTAGCAGAGATAAAGATACTTGCCAAAGGCCAGGAATTATTCTCTAAAAAGCAATCCGCTTCATTCGAAGAATCTATTGACCTGGCTTGCGAAGCATTGAAATCTCAAATTAAAAAACACAAAGAAAAATCGTCTCCATCCAATAACTTGGGTATGAATGCTGCCGATTTGGAAGATTAACATAAAATTAATTCAAAAGAGAAAAGAGCTGAAAAATTTCAGCTCTTTTTTTTTGTTATAAAGTCAATGAAAATAAACCAAGTTGCAGGCATAAGGTTTGAGGTAGTATAATAAAAACTACTATTATGAACAGCAAGGAATTTAAATTAAAAGGAAACTGGAACGAGCTTAAAGGAAAAATTAAGCAACAGTATGGTGAATTAACAGATGATGATCTGGTTTACGAAGAAGGTAAAGACGATGAACTGGTTGGTCGCATCCAAAAAAAGATCGGCAAAACAAAAGATCAGGTCATTGAATGGATACAAAGTTTGTAGTTAATTCATTACAAAATAAATTAAAGGGATACAGTGTGTATCCCTTTTTTGCTTTGATAATGTGAAGTGTTATTTCTTTGTCGCTTTGGCAAATGAAAGGGCGATAGAGTTTTGTTTATCCAAATCCAATCTTTTTCCTAAATTTGAGAGTGCAACAAAAGATCAAAGTCAATATTATAGGAGCCGGAATTTCAGGTTTATGTACCGGCAGCTATTTGCAAATGAATGGCTTTGAAACTCAGATCTTCGAAAAACATTCAATCCCCGGTGGTTTATGCACAAGCTGGCAAAACGGAGAATATACCATTGATGGTTCCATTCACTGGATCCTGGGGTCAAATAAAGGAAGCGGTTTTTATAAAATGTGGTCGGAACTGATCGATATGAAAAAAGTTCCGTTTCATAATCATGAGATTCGTTTGCACGTTGATGTAAAAAACGCGACGGACAAATACGGTAATAAAACATTTAAACTTTACACCAATTTAGATAAGTTGCGTGACTATATGCTGGATCTGTCGCCGGAAGACACTAATGTGATACATGAGGTAGTACAGGACATACGTAATTTACAGCAATTTGAATTGCCGCCTGTAATGTACAAAATACCACTGATTCCTTCTATTATCCGAAGCATCAAAATGGCAAAGTACCTGAAGTTCCTGGTGTATCTTGCCAAACAAAAAAAAATAACGAATTTCGATATTGCAAAAAAATTCAAGAGCCCTTTTTTAAAAGAAAGTTTCGAACTATTATTCGACGGTGAGGAGATAAAAATGATGATCCTTAATTTTCCAATGGCGTTCTTTGATAAGAATTGTGCCGGTTATCCTGTTGGCGGCTCATTGAGCTGGGCCCAACGCATAGCAGATAATTACATTGCCATGGGTGGAAAGATCCATTACAATACACCCGTTAAAAAAATATTGACCGAAAATAATCAAGCCAAAGGTTTATTAGTTCGTAATGATGTGATTCACAGAAGTGATATCGTGGTGTCTACGGCCGATTGGTATAAATCGGTTTTTGAATACCTGGATGGAAAGTATGTGGATGACAGTATTTTAAAATTACGAGACGGAAAAATTTTAGATCTCTACTACTCTATTCTCTTAGTATCATTTGGATTAAAAAGATCTTACAAAGAGTATCCGCACTTTTCGCGTTTTCCTACAGAAGTAAAACTGGAATCTCCCTGTGGAAAATCATGGGATAGATTAGAAGCTCATTTTTATAATTACGACCCTACTCTTGCGCCTGAAGGAAAAACAGTAATGGCTTGCAGTTTTTACACAACCAACGGCAAATACTGGATCGATCTTCGCAAAAATGAACGTGTGAAATACCGCGAAGAGAAAAAGAAATTTACAGATGCCTTGATTGAGCGCTTGGAAGTGAAATTTCCAGGAATAAAAGATGATATCGAAGTGATTGATTTTGCTACGCCAGCTACCGTATTACGCTACACTAATAACTGGCAAGGCAGTGCACAAGGCTGGTTACCAGGCAAAGATATGGCCGCTTCATCGCCTGTAAAATTCACATTACCAAATTTACAAAATTTTTATTATGCCAGTCACTGGGGAAGAGCCGGTGGCGGAATTCCTATTTCTTTGATACAGGCAAGAGATGTATCAAAACTAATTTGTGGTAAAAATAAAATGGATTTTGATCCTCAAAAAGGAATGCACTCTGACTGGAGTTTGAAGTGATTGTTTTTATTCTCGACTTCGCTCGAACTGACATGCCCTTCATACGAAGTCGATAAGTTATTTTAATTCACTGTACTTCTTCACGCCTTTTAAAAAATGTAAATACACAATATTCTTTTTATAAACACCGGTTGTTGAATCAACAAAACCGGGCATTTGCCGCATGGCTTTTCTTTTTTTAAACGTGGCCGGTAAATGCTTATAAAAAGAGCCATGGGCTTTAAGTACGGCCATAAAATGTGTGCTGTTTCCCTCAACTAAAAATTTAATGGCAGCAACGCCATCCAATATCATTCGGTATATGATCTTGAACAATAAAAAACGTGGGGCTGCATTTTTTGTAAGCGTAATAAGGTTATTCCTGAAATTTAAAAATGTTTTTCGGGGGCTTAATTTATTTAATGTTCCTCCACCAACATGGTATATAACCGATTTTGGTTCTACATAAATTTGATAACCTACATTTTTCATTCGCCAGCATACATCAATTTCCTCCATGTGTGCAAAGTAATCGTTATCAAAACCGCCAATTTTCCAGAATGCTTCTGCACGAACAAACATGCAGGCACCGGTTGCCCAAAACACTTCTATAGCTGTGTTATACTGTCCTTTGTCTTCTTCCAGTACATTAAAAATCCTTCCCCGGCAAAACGGGTAACCATACTTATCAATAAAGCCACCGGAAGCGCCTGCGTATTCAAATTTAGTTTGTTGATTATGATCTAAAATTTTTGGCTGACAGGCAGCTATCATTTTATTTGAATCCATTAACTCAATAACAGGCTTTATCCAGTTTACAGTAACTTCCACATCCGAATTCAACAATACATAATATTCTGCATCTACTTGTTTAAGTGCTACATTGTACCCTTTAGAAAACCCACCATTATCAGGATTAATGATGATCCTCACTTCCGGAAATTTTTCTTTTAATAAAGCAACACTGTCATCGGTAGATTGATTGTCGGCCACAACGATCTGAGCATTTGAAGAATACTTAATGACCATGGGTAAAAATTTTTCCAGAAAAGATCTACCGTTCCAGTTTAAAATAACAACAGCTACTTTACTCAACATAAATTAGCGTGGGTTATTATAATTTTCGTCAATATTACTGCCGTAAGTCTTGCCGGGTGAAGTTTCTTCCATACCACCCTGTTGAATTCGGTTCACTAATTTATATTTCCAACGCTCATCAAATATTTCACCTCTTACTTCACTATGAATTAATTTGTAACAGTTATCGGCTATACCAAAATTAGCAAATACAAATCTTTTGTTAGAAAAGAAACGTTTTGTAGCTCTGTCATAAAGCCTGTAGTATTGCCATACTTCATAGGGATAAGTTCCGGGCTCACTATTGTATTGGCCTCTCTGATCAGGCTTTCCATATTGCAAATAAACGCGCCCTCTGTCGGTATAATATCCTTTTTGTTTGCCACATTTTAAAAGTGCATTTGCTTCCAATACCTGCTTGTAATAAGCTAACCATATCTTTAAGGGGTCGAGTGAATCTCCGGCAATTTTTTTCCAGTATTCTACCATATAACCACGCATTAAATTAGGGTCTTTTCGGGTCAATTGGACCTGTTGCCATTCCCTTTCTGTGGTGAAGGATATCGGCCATAAACATTCAATGAATTCTTTTAAAGAATCTTCGCCCTGTACTAAATTAAAGAATTCTTCCACGGTTTTGATAGAAGTTTCAGAAACAACCAATTCCTTTGCATTGCTTTGGCGTTGAAAGAACCATTTTTTTTGAGCCTGAACAACATTCATTGAATCTTTTACCAAGATAACCAGGTTGTAATTTCCGGTTGGCAATTGAGTAATATCAAACTGTGCCAATAATGGATTTACTCTACCGGCTGTTTGCCGTTGAAAACCACTTAAACCGGGAATTTTTTGTAGGTTCTCATTATTCTCAATATGATAAGCATACACAAATTTTGTATTGCCGCCAATTACCGTATCCAAATTATACGATTCAATGTAAAATTTAAGGGAATTTTGGGTTTTGGGATAATAGTTGATGTTATAGGGAACCATTTCAAATCCGTTCTTATTTAATACCGACTGATTAGATGATTTATTATAAGATTCCAGGGCCTGAACATCCGATGTATATACTTTTTTCTCCCTTTTAAACGAAACAGTGATTTTTTCTGAATGGGTTGACTTTTTTTCGGGGTTTTTATTGTCAATCACAACTAATTCTAGGGTGTATTGCCCGTTTTCCAGCTGAAAACGCTGGCTATCAATAAACGAAGGGAGGTGTAATGTATCAGCAACTTTAGGACTCATGACATTGTAATTTGAAGCTTTAACAATATCATTACCCTTCAGGATCTTCCAGGACACGTTAACATTGGCCTGGTAGCCGTCGGCAACCGGTGCAAATTTCACACTATTTCCTGAAATGGTGAGATATGTTTCAAGATATGGTTTGGAATTGCCCGTATTAAAGATCCCATAATTAAAATAAACTGTAATATTTGAAAAAACAGCGCTATAAACGAAAACTGAAAGAATGGTCAAAAAATGTCGCATGATATTGATTTACAAATTACAAGGGGATGTAAATTTCCTATAAAGTTAACAATAAAAAATATTTTAAAGAAATTACTTGTAGAATAAAAAAAAAGATTAATTTTGTCCCCTCTGGAGAAATGGCAGAGTGGTCGATTGCGGCAGTCTTGAAAACTGTTGAACCGTGAGGTTCCTGGGGTTCGAATCCCTATTTCTCCGCTCAAAAAGGGTTTTACAATGTAAAACCCTTTTTTATTTACATTGAGCTACTTTACGTACATATTAATTAGCGAAAAAGACTGCAAGTATTATTATGGATATACTTCTAATTTGTCTGAACGCTTAAATCGACACAATAGCGGTTTAGTAAGAAGCACAAAAGCAAGAATTCCTCTTAAAATTCATTATTTTGAAAAATTTGATTCAAAAACTGAAGCTATAAAACGTGAAATTTTTTTCAAAAGCATTGATGGTTATAATTGGCTGAGAGATCAAAATATTATTGTAAAGTGAGATTGCGGTCCCATCGGGAAAAACTGTTGAACCGTGAGGTTCCTGGGGTTCGAATCCCTATTTCTCCGCTCAAAAAGGGTTTTACAATGTAAAACCCTTTTTTATTTACATTGAGCTACTTTACGTACATATTAATTAGCGAAAAAGACTGCAAGTATTATTATGGATATACTTCTAATTTGTCTGAACGCTTAAATCGACACAATAGCGGTTTAGTAAGAAGCACAAAAGCAAGAATTCCTCTTAAAATTCATTATTTTGAAAAATTTGATTCAAAAACTGAAGCTATAAAACGTGAAATTTTTTTCAAAAGCATTGATGGTTATAATTGGCTGAGAGATCAAAATATTATTGTAAAGTGAGATTGCGGTCCCATCGGGAAAAACTGTTGAACCGTGAGGTTCCTGGGGTTCCCCCGATGGGGCTATTTCTCCGCTGATAAATGTAAAAAGCGCCCTTGAGGCGCTTTTTTATTTTCCGGAACATCTGAAAGCTTGCTTTCAAAGATGTTAAGGGAAATAAAAGTTATCCCGTGCAACGGGATAACTTTTTACATTGTGCCTCTGGTAGTTAAAGGATCAACGACAAAGTGAGTTAATCCCTGAGATCTTGTTTTAAAAAGACCTAAAAGAAAATAAAAAGCTATCCCGTGCAACCGAATAGCTTTTTACATTGTGACTCTGGTAGTTAAGGGATCAGCAAATAAAGTGACTTATCCTCTCCCACTACTTGCAATAACCCGTTTACGATGTTTTGTGCCCCACTTGTGCAACTCTCCTATTAATGGTTTTAATGTTTTACCATAAGGTGTTAATTCATATTCTACAGTTACGGGAGATGTATCATACACTTGCCGGCTGGCCAGCTCGTTTATTTCCAGTTCTTTTAATTCTTTAGAAAGCATTTTGGGTGTTAATCCAGGAATTTCGCGTTGAATTTGTTTGAAACGCTTTTTACCAAAGGTTAAAGATATAATGATCTGTATTTTCCATTTGCCACTTAAAATATCGAGTGCATCTTTTACCGGCAATAATTGTTTTGTGCACTCACCTGTAGATAAATGTTCCGGGCACTTGCGTTTATCTTGTTCTGTAAATTCCATTGTTCCTTTATTTTCAAACAAAGATAGCACATATATGCTTTCCTTTTTATACCGCTTTCCTAAAGTATACCGGTATCGAAAAGGAAAGCGATACCTTTTGTATATCTGATCACCATAGCTTTGCGGTTAATTAAATCATTTAAAAAATAATTAAATCAAAAAAACATGAAAAAGATCTTAAATATTATTTCGAGCCCAAGAGGCGAATCATCCTACAGTAATAAGCTTGGTAATGCCATTATTGAAAAAATTAAAACTGATTACCCGGAGAGTGAAATTGTCACCAGGGACCTGAACAAATTTCCTTTTCCACATTACAACACCTCACATTTAGAAGCATTTTTTACACCGCCAGAAAACCATACAGAAATACATAAACAATCTACTAAACTTTCTGACGAAGTAATCAATGAACTTTTTACCGCCGACATCATTGTCATTAACGTTCCAACATGGAATTTTTCAGTTCCTTCTGTTTTGAAAGCATGGATCGATCAAATTTCAAGGGCCGGAATTACATTTAAGTATACCGAGAATGGTCCAATAGGCTTGATCACCGGTAAAAAAGTTTATTTGTCTATTGCCAGCGGAGCCGTTTTTTCAGAAGGGCCATATAAAGCCTATGATTTTGTGGAACCCTATTTAAAAGCATTCCTAAGTTTTATGGGACTAACAGATGTTACAACTTATCGTGTAGAAGGATTATCAATACCCGTAATTCAAGACATTGCATTTGAAAAAGCACTTACATCAATTGAAGAAATTTCAAATAGTAATCTAATTGTAAATAACTAAACATAAAAATCATGACAAAAACAATACGTATTATTTCAATCGGGCTAATGGCTATTGTATCTCTAATGCTGCTTATGAGCAGTATCATGAAATTGATACATGCCGAACAAATAGTAACCGGTTTAACCAAGGTCGGCCTTGGGTCTTACATTACTTTAATTGGCATCATTGAATTACTTTCTGTAGCCCTGTTTATTTACTCTAAAACTTATAAGATAGGTTTTCTTCTTCTATGCTGTTACCTGGGAGGAGCTTTATCCATTGAACTGGCTGGTGGTCAACCACCTTCTGCCGCCATTTTTTTAGTACTTATGTGGATCTCTGTATTTTTGAAAGATAAAACTATGTTTTTACTGAAGCCCAAGGCAAAATAATTTAAAAAACGACTCGTATCAAAAGGGTGCCAATCAACGGCGCCCTTTTTTATTTAAAATACTATTCCATTTCCACAAATTGGGGAATTGATTTCTCAGATTCAAATTTTTAAATAAACAAAAATGCAGATTGTACAAGGAATTCAACAACGGTATTATTTTTGAAAACCTATCTGAAATAAAAATTTTATCAATTCAATAGCTTATGAAAACAATTTACATTAACCCAAAAATTGCGATATTAAAAACAGATCTAAGAATCCTAAAAAAAATAATCGCAGAGCCTAAAAATTATTTGTAAATCTTAAAACATATAGAAATTGGAAAAGGTAAAATCTTTAAAATCAAAATTTATATTCCCAAAAACACCAACAGGCGTAGAAGGATTGGACGAGATCACAGAAGGTGGTTTCCCAAAGGGAAGACCCACACTCATATGTGGAAGCGCCGGTTGCGGTAAAACATTATTATCCATGCAGTTTCTGATTAAAGGCATTACTGAGTTTAAGGAACCCGGTGTATTTATGTCCTTTGAAGAACCAACCAAAGACCTTACATTAAACGTACGATCGTTAGGATTTGACCTCGATAAATTTGTGGCGGAAAAAAAGCTGGCAATAGATCACGTGCGTATCGAGCGTTCTGAGATCGATGAAACCGGTGAATATGACCTGGATGGTTTATTTATCCGTTTAGGACATGCTATTGACACCGTTAAAGCAAAGCGTGTTGTATTAGATACATTGGAAGCGTTATTTGCAGGGTTAGATAATCAGGCGATTTTAAGAGCAGAGTTAAGGCGTTTATTTTACTGGTTAAAAGAAAAGGGCGTAACAGCAGTTATTACCGGAGAACGGGGAGAAACTACATTAACAAGACAGGGATTAGAGGAGTATGTTTCTGACTGTGTGATCTTACTAGATCATAGAGTGATCGAACAGGTATCTACCCGTCGTTTAAGAATAGTAAAATACCGTGGTACAACTCATGGTACTAATGAATATCCTTTCCTGATCGATAAAGATGGTATTTCTGTTTTACCTATTACCTCTTTAAAATTAGATCATAAAGTCACTACCAATATTGTATCTACCGGCGTTCCCGGTTTAGATGATATGTTTACCGGCGGAGGGTTTTACCAGGGAAGTAATGTGTTGGTATCAGGTACAGCCGGTACTGCTAAAACAACCATCGCGTCCTATTTTGCAAACGAGCAATGCCGTAAAAAAGAAAAGGTGGTTTATTTTGCCTTTGAAGAATCGCCACAGCAGTTGTTACGAAATATGAAATCCATTGGACTCGATCTGGAACCACATATTAAAAAGGGATACTTGCAAATTCACTCGTCGCGTCCTACTTTAAACGGCCTGGAATTACATTTGTTGAATCTAAGAAAGATCATCAAAGAATTTAAACCAACGACCATTATTATTGACCCTATCAGTAACCTTATTTCAGTAGGTAGTCCGCACGAAGTTAGATCAATGCTGGTAAGGCTAATAGATATGTTGAAGTTACATAACATTACATCTATGTTTACTTCATTAGGCAAAGAAAACTATGACAGCAGACCTGATCTTGCGGAAGAGTCAATTTCATCATTAGTTGATACATGGATAACAGTACGGGACATTGAAGGCATAGGCGAAAGAAACCGTGGTATTTACATTGTCAAATCACGCGGCATGGGACACTCTAACCAGGTACGCGAATTTATTATTACAAATAAAGGAATTGAATTATTGGATGTAGAACTGGGTCCGAATGGTATTTTAACGGGCACAGCCAGAAAATCACATGAAATGCAGCGCAAAGTTTCCCAATTAAAACTGGAAAGTGAAATGGATAGAAAAGACCGGGAAATTACCAGGAAACGCAAAGTGTTGGAAGCAAATATCGCGGCATTAAACAACGACTTCGAATCGGTACAGGAAGAACTGAGTATATTAAAAGCAACAGAGCAGTTACATCAAAAACTTGCTGCTGAAAATAAACATAATAAAAATAAGAAATAATGAGCAAGCAACCGGCAGAATGGCAGCTCTTATTATACATTGCGGGTCAAACCCCAAAGTCGATAAAAGCGCTTGATAATATAAAAAGATACGCTGAAGAGAATTTGGCAGGGAAATATTCTATTGAAATTATTGACCTTTTAAAAAATCCTCAGCTGGCAGAAAATGATCAGATCTTAGCTGTTCCAACTTTAGTAAGAAGATTGCCTGAACCTATTCGTAAAATCATTGGCGATCTATCGAACGAAGAAAAAGTATTGGTAGGATTAAATATTAAATCCACTGTACAAACAAACTAAGATGGCACATTCAAAACTTAAGTTCAAATTGTTTATTTCAGGCATGTCTGTAAAATCAGGCAGGGCCATTGAAAATATTAAGGCAATTGGTGATAACCAATTAAAAGGCAATTATGAGCTTGAGATCATTGACCTTACAAAAACGAGGGAAAAGGCAATGCAATATCAAATAGTTGCTATCCCAACCTTAATTAAATATGAGCCGGCGCCCATAAGGACGTTAGTTGGCGACTTGTCTGACACAAAAAAAGTATTAAAAATTTTAGAAATAGAATAAGCTTTGGAACAGAGTGCACTAAATATTAAAGAATTACAAGACAAGATACATGAACTCGAAATTCAGTTGGTAGAGTCGCAAAGTATCATTGAGGCCATACAGGATGGTTCGGTTGATGCGCTTGTTTTAAATAAAGATGGTCAACATTCTATTTATGCGCTGGAAACCGCAGATTACACCTACAGGATCCTGATTGAAAAAGTTCAGGAAGGCGCCTTGAGTATTTCCGAGAATGGACTTATTTTATATTGCAACGAATATTTTGCAAAACTTATCAATGTGCCAGACGACAAGGTAGTAGGCACCTACTTTAACAGTTATATTGATTCCGTAGGTCAATTCCAGGAACTACGCAATGCACTTAAAAACGGACCATCCAAAGGAGAAATTATATTAAATATAAATGGCATTAAATTACAGGTATATATTTCACTCACTGATCTTAAGCCATTTGTGCCGGCTATTGGCATCATCGTGAGTGACCTTTCACAAAAAAAACAACACGAAGAGGACCTCGCCGTATATCAGCGAAAATTAGAACTAAAAGTGAATGAATTGAATGAAATAAACGCTCATTTAGTAGAATTCATTCATGTAATCTCTCATGATATTAAAGAACCATTAAGAAAGATCGTTGCTTACAGCTCACATCTACGTCAATTAAGCAGCGATAAATTTGAGAAAGATGAGATCAAAATGCTGAGCGTAGTGAGCAATGCCGCCACACGATTAAATTCTTTAGTTGATGACCTGGTTAAGTATTCTATCACTGCACGTAAAATTGAACTGAATGAGATCGATCTGAATAAGATATTAAAAGAAGTAACAGATGACCTTGACCTGAGCATAAATGAAATGAATGCTCAATTGTTGGTGAATGATCTTCCAAAAGTAAATGGATCAGAAGTACAGATGCGCCAGCTGTTTCTAAACTTACTAAGCAATGCATTGAAATTCAAAAAAGCTGATATAACACCAACAATAAGGATCAGTCACGAAATAAGAGATTGTGTGGATTTTAATTTTCCAAATAAAAAGTTCCATCGCATCAGCATTCATGATAACGGAATTGGTATTGAAAAACAACAACTCACCAAAGTATTTATGATCTTCCAGCGCTTACACATGCCCGAAGAATATCCCGGCAATGGAGTTGGGTTAGCGATCTGCAAAAAAATAATGGAAAATCATTTAGGTCGTATTGACGTGGAGAGTACACCCGGTGATGGCAGCACTTTTAATGTTTACTTTCCAATATAAATCCCAACTAAATGAATACATTCAATAACTTACATATCATCATTGCCGAAGATGATCCGGATGATGGAGAAATTGTAGTAAACAGCTGCCGATCACATCCATGTTTTTCAAATGTAACCTGGGTTAAGAACGGACAAGAACTTTTGGACTTTTTAAGTACAGGCGAAACCAAACCTGATGTTATTTTAACCGATATCAATATGCCAAAAGTAAATGGCATTGAGGCTTTAGAAAAAATATTCAGCGACTCAACCTTATGCTCAATTCCGGTATTTGTTTACTCATCTACTGCAAATCCAACCTACGAAAAAAAATGTAAAGAGTTAGGTAGCCTTGCCTTTTTAATAAAGCCCTATAGCCTCCTCGATTTTGATGATATCCCTTATCAGTTGGTATATATCCTTAAAACCAAATTTCCAACACGGGATAGCCCATGTCATGACGATCAATAAGTTATAAAATAAACCATTATGTTCACCTATATTATTTAAATTTAAAAACTTAAATAATTATGAAAGGTAACATATACAATAAAGAGATCTCAGGATTTTTATCAGGGAAATCAGAACATACTTTAATGTTATTTGATCATTTTATTGAGGAGTATAAAAAGATCGGTGATATTATCGTTGAACCAACTAAGACAATGATCGGCATCAGTAACGCAAACAGGCGTATCGCCTGGGTTACACAGCTGGGCAAAAATTTCATCCATATTGTATTTCCTTTCAAACAATTGTATGAAGACAATTTATGTTTTCAAAAAATGGCACAGGTTCCCGGAAGTGATACGCAATTCAATCATCATTTTCGAATGCTTTATAAAGAGGATCTTAATAAAGAAGTGATAAAATTCATGAAACTGGCATATAAAGAAGAGAAGTAACTATGAACCGTATTGACCGAGTAAGTGCCATTTTGATCCAACTGCAATCTAAAAAAATTGTGAAGGCACAGGATATTGCCGATCGCTTTAATATAAGTTTACGAACCGTTTACCGGGATATCAGAACGCTGGAAGAAGCAGGTATTCCTTTAGTTGGTGAAACCGGCATAGGTTATTCCATTATGGATGGTTACCGTTTACCACCGGTGATGTTTACTTTAGAAGAAGCTACTGCCTTTTTAACGGCCGAAAAGCTGGTTGAAAAATTAACTGATGCTTCTACAGATGAAAGTTACAAATCGGCCATGTATAAAATAAAATCCGTTCTCCGTTCCGCTGAAAAGGATTACCTCGAGGTCATGAACGAAAATATAGAAGTACGTGATAATCCTTATATCCCTAAAGAAAAAAATTCACATAATTCGCTTCAAACCATTTTAAAGAACATTTCTGAAAAAAAGGTAATGTCTATTCATTATTTCGCCAATCACAGCCAGGAAAACACCGCCCGCAATATTGAACCGATAGGTATTTGCTATTATGCCTCTAACTGGCACCTGCTTGCTTTTTGCCAACTCCGAAATGATTACCGTGATTTCAGAATTGACCGCATTAGCCAGATCACTTCTACCCCATTACCTTTCAAGAAAGAACATCCTTCATTAAAATCATTTATGAAAAAAATGGAGCAGGAAAAAGAAATGCACAGTATTGTGATGTTGGCAGACAAAGAAATTGTGAAACATTTTGGCGAACAAAAATATTATAACGGCTTTGTATCGCAACGCGAAGTAAAAGATAAAATAGAAATGACATTCCTAAGCTGCTCCATAGAAGGTTTCGCCAGATGGTACATGATGTTTGGCGACAGAGCCGAAATTGTAAGTCCGGATAGTTTAAAACAAGTGATCAAAAAAATTGCTCATTCTATTGCTGTAAAACAATAACCAATCTGTTTCATACTGTTTTTCAAACACTTATCTATTATTTTTTTCCTACTGACATAGGGTTGTCACTTACCTGTTTTTTCTTTGTATCATAAATCTTTAAAACTAAAACCTATGATCACATTTATGGAATCGTTCTTAAAAGAACTGGAAAAAGAAAGTATTGGAACAAGAAAAATGTTGGCCCTTGTGCCGACTGATAAAGCCGATTGGAAGCCACACGAAAAAAGCATGAAACTAAAAGACCTGGCTACTCACATAGCTGATCTACCAACCTGGATAACAATGGCTATCAATAAAGATGAACTTGATTTTGTTACAGCACCCTATAACCCGACAGATTGCAACGGCGGAGCAGAGCTAACTGCTTATTTTGATAAAAATGTGGAAGAAGCTAAAGAAATTTTGAAAAAGAGTAAAGATGATATCCTGGAAGAAACATGGACCTTACGTAATGGCGACATCATTTATATGCAATCAACACGATTAGAAACTATACGTCACTCCTACTGTCAGATCGTTCATCACAGGGCTCAATTAGGTGTATACTTAAGATTATTAAATATACCCATCCCGGGAGTTTATGGTCCAAGTGCAGACGAATCATTTTAAAGAATTTACTGTCAGTTCGAGCGAAGTCGAGAACAAAGTAAATCATAGAACGCTTCTCGCTGGCGCACTACCCCGCTCAAAAGTTCACTGAACTTTTGCCGTGCTCGAAGTGACAAATTAAACAATAAACTATATGAAAACGACAATAGAATCTTTTAAAATAGTTGGTATTTCGGTAAGAACAACCAATGAGAATAGACAGGCAATGAAAGACATTCCTTTTTTATGGAACAAATTCTTTACAGAAAACATTAAAGACAAGATCCCTAACAGAATAAACGACGATCTGTATTGCGTGTATACACACTACGAGAAAGACCATACGCAACCTTATACTACCATTTTAGGATACAAAGTAAAAGCGGATGATGCATTACCTGAAGACTTGGTGGCCATTGCAATTGAAGCGCATAATTACAAAGTATTTTCAGCATCTGGAAAAGCATCTGAGAATTTTGTTTATAAAGAATGGTTGAATATCTGGAACGCAGACATTGACCGTGCATTTACCAGTGATTTTGAAATATATGATGCCACTGCACAGGATCCGGAAAATGCAAAAGTGGATATCTACATTGCTGTGAATTAAACTAGATGCTGTGCCGGAAAATACAAATCCGGCACAGTGTTTTAAAATTTCAATTCTATAGTAGTTCCGTTTATTTGCTTAATGCTGATCTTTGCATCTATCTGTTCGGCCAATAGTTGTATTAATTGCATACCAAAACTGGAATTTTCTTTTTTATTTTTTTCTTTAGAAAAGCCGATTCCGTTATCAGAAATAGTGAGTGTATCTTTTAATATTGAAATGCTGATCTCCCCTTTCTTATCGGTAAAGGCATACTTGAATGAGTTACTAAACACTTCATTCATGATCAAACCGATAGGGATCATTTTATCGATCTCATAATAAAAATTTTCGGGGATCTTTAATTTTAATTTCACCGAGCCTTTATTGTAAGTGCTTTGCAATTTCTCAAATAAAGAACGGGTATACTGCACTAAATTAATTTTACTCAGATCAGAGTTGGCATAAAGCATTTCATGGATCAATGCCATCGAAATAATACGGTTCTGGCTCTCCTCCACCAATTTCGAAAAATTAGTATCCTTAACCTGATCAGAATGCAATTTTAATAAACTCGAAATGATCTGAAGGTTATTTTTAACACGATGATGAATTTCTTTTAAAAGAGTTTCTTTTTCTTTAAGAGTTGTTCTGATTTTTTCTTCTGATTTTTTGCGCTCAAAGAATAAAGGAATATCATACTTCTTTAAAGGCTTATACTTTAATTTTTCTTTGTCTAAATATTCGGCTATCCTGTTTGGAGGTGCCATGATAAATGTACAGTTCTTATCACCTTTGGCGCGACAGGTAATTTCAACTGCCGTTAATTCAATACCATAGCTCTGCTCACACCAGCCTGACGAATAACCTGCATTCATGGAACATACCGGAAAATCTGTTTTCTGACCTGACCTGATCCAGGAATCAGCCTCAAAAGAATACGGGTGATGGTATTTGATATAAAAATCATTGTCGGGCGAAGGTTGACTTTCCGGAAGAATGTCAACAAACGACCAACCCGTATAAGCAAAATGAATAGGACCTGCCGACATTTTAGAAAGCGGATCTTTCAGCTTCATTTTTTTATGAAAGTTCTTTCCATCCTCTATGCCGATCAAATGTGCAAAATCAAATAATAAATTCCTGCCTATCTTAACAGCTTCGGGTGTTGGCCTGTCGGAATACAACTTGATGATATTATTTAAAAAGTCATTTGCTAACGATTCGGCACGCATTAAAACGTACCGCTGCCCGTTAACTTCGATCTTGGATAAACTTGGGTCGGCAGTAAATGTTTGGAAATATTTCTTTACAACTTCTGAAGCTTTATCAAAAAGAGGCTCTATATTTTTAGGAACCTTTACCGTTTTTTTATCTGTAAAAAATACATCTTTCTTCTTCTTAAGAATTTGATTTTCTTTTTCTAATTCTTTGATCCGGTTTTTTAAAGATTGTATATTCTCGCTTTGCTTCATGAAGCGCATTATTATTTATTGGGATAAAAGTATAAATTATCCTTTAGAATAAGAGTCTATATTACAGAATACAGAGATATTACAGAATTGTCACTTCGAATATCTGTCTAGTTCTCGACTTCGCTCGAACTCACAGATATTAATAAACGTGTTGTCCGCCATTAATGCTGTAATTAGCGCCGGTAATAAAACTGGTTTCTTCGCTCGCTAAAAAGGATACTAAATGTGCTACTTCATGCGTTCCGCCTAAACGCCCCATTGGCACCTGAGCTACAATTTGATTTAAAACCTTTTCAGGAACAGCCATTACCATATCGGTACCAATATATCCCGGAGAAATAGTATTAACCGTTACGCCATACTTAGCAACTTCCATGGATAATGATTTGGTGAAACCATGCATTCCTGCTTTTGCAGCCGAATAATTAGTTTGACCAAATTGCCCGCGTTGCCCGTTTACCGAAGAAATATTAATGATACGTCCAAAATTACGATCGATCATTCCCTGTATGACCTGACGTGTACAGTTAAAAACAGAATTTAAATTAGTATTAATAACGGCATGCCAATCCTCTACCTTCATATTAATTAAACGCCCGTCGCGGGTGATCCCGGCATTATTAACTAATGTATCAATATGACCGTATTTAGCATTGATGTCGGCTATCATTTTACCGGTGCTTTCATAATCACTCACATCACCATAAAATAATTCAATATTAAAACCTTCGGCCTTCATATCTTCCATCCATTTTTCTGCTTTTTCCTTAGTATGGTAATTTCCTACAACAGTATAACCATCTTTAAATAAATGTTTACACATAGCAGTTCCTAAACCACCTGTTGCGCCTGTAACTAATACTGTACGTTTATTTGAATTGCTCATAAATATATTTTTAGAATTGCTAAATATTCAATTTTAAATGTTCCTGCTGTGTAAAGACTTTATTAAAAAATTATGATTGTTGAAGTTAACTCATAATTTATAATTCATCATTTATAATTAGATCTTATCTACATTCATCACTGTAGCTTCGCCACTCGTGCAAATATTTCCGGTAGTTTTATCTTTGATCAATGTTTCGATAACTGCGCGGTGCTTATCTTTCAACACTTCTCTAACCGTAAAAACAGCTTCATAATCAATATCTACATACATGGGCTTCATAAAGCTTAACGATTGTTTTAAATAGATGGTTCCTTCTCCCGGAAATAATACACCAAACACTTTACTGAATAATGCCGCCCCTAACATGCCATGCATAATTGGTTTTTTGAACATTGTTTTAGCCGCAAATTCAGCATCGGTATGTACAGGGTTCTTATCGCCTGTTACTTCCGCAAAACGGTTCACTTCGTCCTGGGTAAATTTAAAATCGTGAGAATAGGTTTGTCCTGTTTCTATCATAAAGCTTAGTTTTTCAGTAATTTTCAAAAAAAAAAATCAAAATGTCAAATATTTGGAAACTTATTTCGATTTAGACCAAATTATTATTTTTTACGACAATTTAACTAAAAATTAATACGAATTTACTTGACACGTATAGGAAAAAATGTCGACATTTGCAGCGGATTTGAAAATTGGCCCTTAAAACACTGATTTTCAAGCGTTAAGGTTAATTTACTAATAATACAATATAAATTTAAGGTTAAAAAATGAAAACAAACAACCCAATGATCGACAACATGATGGATGCTCAGGCTAATGCAATGAACACCTGGATGGATTCTGCAAAGAAATTTCAATCAGCATTTGCTACAGGTAATGCAATGGCAGAAAGCCAATCTATCTATAAAGACATGATGGAAAAACAAGCTGCTATGTTCAGCGGAATGAATACAAACGGATCAAATCCATTTGGAGCTAACCCGTTCATGAATGATAATTCTAAACCGGAAGAGTTTTTGAAAAACTGGTATAACCAACAAATGGGTGGTTTAAAACAAATGACTGATTTTAATCAATCTATTTATAACTCAATGGTTAACTACGGTAAAAATGCTAACGATTATAACAATAGCTTTTCTACTATGAATAATGCCTGGACAAACATCTACAACAGCTGGATGAACACTATGAATACTTCTTACGACACGTATTCAAAAGGTATCAAAAATCCTTTTAATGCAGATATGTTCAAAAACATGTTTGAAGGCGGACAGACTTATATGAAAGTACAGGAAATGTTCCAGCCAATGATGACTGCTCTTAAAAATTCAGATTTTAGCGCTGACACATGGAAAAACATTTATGCTGCTAACAACTATAAACAAATGACCGAGCAAGTGTTTGGTTCTTTCTTTAGTAACAACAGCTTAAAAGATGTGTTTGAAAGTTCAACTAAGCAAATGCAGGACTTTTTTGTAAAACAAAATGGTTTAGGGAAAGAATATTATGCTCAAATGCAAAATATGTCATCCCAGTTTCCTGAAATGTTCTCAGGTAACTCTGAGCAAATGAAAGACCTTTATGCTAAAATGAATAACGTGTTCGGTAAAACATTTGAACCATTATTAAAATTAGCTAACCCTGGTAAAGAAAAAGAAAACGTTGAAGCAACTATCGCTTTATTGGATAAAGTAACTGAATACAGCATTAAACAATCTGAGTTACAGTCTCAATTGTACAAAACAATGCAAGCTTCTATGGAAACTTTAGCTAAAGAAACTCAGGAAAAATATAAAGACGTTCAGGCTGACATACAAGCTGGGAAAGTTAATTTGCCAAATGCAACTGAATTATATAACGAGTGGGTAAAAACCAACGAAAAAATGTTTGCTGAGTTATTTGCTACCGACGAATTCAGTAAAGTAAAAGCAGAAGCTTTAAACTTAAGCATGGATGTGAAAAAACATTTCGAAAAACAATTTGAAAATGTATTTGAGCAATACCCGGTAATTTTTAAAAGTGAAATGGAAGAAGTTTACAAAACCATGCACGAATTAAAGAAAACAGTAAAAGACCTGCAAACTAAATTAGCTATGCAAAACGCTGCTTCAGTAGAATTATTTGAAGAAGGAACTGCAGCAAAAGCTAAAAAGAAATAATAACCTTTTGTGTTCATAGCACAATAATAAGAGGGCTGCCAATGTGTTTGTGGGCAGCCTTTTTTGTTTCGCAATACAAGATCAGGAGTTCTGATGTAATAAAAAAGATGTAAATTTATCCTATCAAAAACCAAAGCCCTATGGAAAATAAATTAGTGGAAGAGATGAATAACATGAGCTCAAAACTATTAAAGAGCTATGAAACGTTTAATAATATCAATGAAGTGGATATTGCCATTTCTCCTAAAACAGCAGTTTACAACGAAGACAAATTAACGCTTTACAAATACGACCGCGAAACGGAACCTACTTACAAAACTCCGGTGTTAATTGTTTATGCATTAGTAAACACTTATAAAATGCTGGATATACAACCGGATAGAAGTTATATCCAAAATTTATTAGGTGCAGGTTTGGATGTATATTTGATCGATTGGGGCAATCCATCCAAAGCAGATAAATATTTAAGTATTGATGATTATGTGAACGGCTACATCAACAACTGTGTTGATTTTATTCGTAAAAAGAACCGGGTAGAAAAAATAAACATCTTAAGTATTTGCCAGGGCGGTACCTTAAGTGTTATTTACAGCTCTTTATATCCAAACAAAATTAAGAATTTAGTAACACACGTTACACCAATTGATTTTAGCACCAATGATGGTTTGTTGTTCCGTTGGAGCAAGGATATGGATTTTGATAAGATCGTGGAAGGCTTTAATGGCTTGATTCCAGGCGACTTTTTAAACCAGGGCTTTGATATGTTGAAACCAATGATGAAGATCCAGAAACAACAAACATTGACCAACGCTTTGGATGATAAAGATAAACTGTTGAGTTTTTTACGCATGGAAAAATGGATCAGTGAGAGCCCTGACCAGGCAGGTGAATGTTTCAAACAATTCATGAAAGAACTGTACCAGGAAAATAAATTAGCCAAAGGTGAACTGGAAGTTGGAGGCAAAAAAGTGAATTTAAAAAACCTCACTTCTAATTTATTGAACATTTATGCAACCGATGATCATTTAGTGCCACCTGCTGCAACTATTCCGTTGAACGACTTAGTAGGCAGTAAAGATAAAGAACTATACAGCTTTAAAGGCGGACACATTGGTGTTTTTGTTGGCGGAAAATCTCAAAAAGAACTGGCGCCTGCTGTAACAAGCTGGTTAAAGAAAAGAGATTAAGATCATTCGGATGATACCTGATAATGTAAACGTAATATCTACAAAAAAAGTAGCGCCCTATGTTATTTCGTTTTGCGATGATGGTATATTATATGTTCGGGTAACCAGTGAGATTAATGAAACAGTAGAAAGATCAAAAGCATTGGTAAAAGCAATTGGAGAAATGGTGAGTTATAAAAAAGTACCATTGCTTTCCTGGTTTGATGAGTTTGCTTTGCCTCCTAAGGAAAATCGTGATTTTTGGTCAAAAAAAGATTCATGCCCCTATACAAGTGCAGAAGCTTTCATTACTAATTCTATTGCAATGATGATGGTTGCCAATTTTTATATGCGGATCGAAAAACCACAACGGGAAACAAAGATGTTTACCAAAGTGGAAGAAGCAAGAAAATGGCTGAAAACATTTTTGTGATGCAGAGAACCAATTTTACATGAAAACCCTTTAAGAAATTCTTAAAGGGCTTTTTTATATTATATTTGAATAACCTTGTTACCGCTTTTAGTCGTTTATAATTATTTGTAACCGAATAAGTAGCGCCAAGCGATTAGTTATGGGCAATTTTAAAATGACACGACATACAATAATATTACTCATCTCGACATTTCTTCTGACTGCTCCCTGTATTGGACAGGAAAAAGATGAATTGTATCTAAACTACGTTGCTGCGATTAAAAATGGAAGAATGCTTCAATATTTTATAGTCGTTAAAGTAAAGGACATCAAACATGGGACAATTAGAGAGTATTGCACTAAAGCAAGTTTCTTAAAAGGAGCTTTGCACCGTGAATACAATTTAGGATATGACAAGGCTAGTCGTTCTAAAGTCGATATCTTAGCTATTGATAATAAAGACAGATACTTTGAGTTTAAGAAAAAAAAAGCTATCAAGAATTTAAGTCATTTGCCTTATTCATTAGAAGACTTAAAACAATTTGAAAAGACTGTAAACTTTGACTCAATTGCGACACAAATTAAGATCAAAAATGAATGGAGTATTGAAATCTATGGCGAAAAGACGGTGTTAATGTATGCGCATTCACTTTTTAACAGAGGTATCCTGACAGCTTATGGAACGGTATTGTTTTACGTCGACAGAAATAAACAGGAATTTTAGAAATAAAAACAGCCCATAACAGCACCTTTGCCCCAGCCTTGCAGACACCAAAGCATTTGCAAAAGCGGTAGACACTTTTTTAATTTTTTCTTTGCAAATGCATAGCAACATTGTATCTTTATTTAAACATTTCGGTAGACAGCGGTTCCAAAACGGCCGAAGCAAAGCTCCAAAACGTTATGTGCAATAAAAACGAAATAACAAATGGAAATAACAAATAATCAAAATGACGCAGTTAATGACATCGTAGAAATGGTTGTCAATGTAATCGGGAACGGATCGAGAGAAATAGATACAACAGAAGCCATTTCTAGTACCGCAAGACTGGCAGGAAGTTTTTTATTCAGGTCATTTGGGTTCAAGATAAATGATGCAAAACCTGGAACTGTTATGCTTTCTGAAGAAGCAAACATAAAAGGACCACAACTAGTTAATATTACTCATGCCGTACTACAAAATTTTGGAATCCAAATTGACAATAATAAAATGTCCAATGGTAATCAAAAACATTCAGAAAGTAATTTTGTAGACGTAATTAGTAAAGTCCAAGTTCCTGCTTTAGACATCATGAAAAAAAGGGAATTGAGCTACGAACAAATGGCACAATCTACAGCAATTGCAACGGCATTTATAATACAACAAAGTGGTAACATTACTCCCGAAGAAGGATTTGGAATTGCGATTTACCATTATATTGAAGGTTCAAAAACGAATCCACCAGAATTTAATTTAGTAGCTAAAAGCGAAACAAAGAAACAAGAAGAAAAGAACAGTGACGGACAAACAAAACCTTGGTGGAAAATATGGTAAAGTTTACTGCACATAACAGCACCTTTGCCCCAGCCTTTCAGACATCAAAGCAATTGCAAAAGCGGCAGAAACTTTTTTAATTTTTTCTTTGCTATTGCATAGTAACAGTTATCTTTATTTAAACGTTTCGGTAGACAACGGTTTCAAAGCCGCACTTCTTTTAGCTCCAAAACATTAAAACTAAGCCGCCGGGTCAGACGAACATGAAAGACATCATTCAAATAGACAACAACATTTCCTTGACAAAAAGCTCTCGTGCCGACAAGCTCTCTTTAATTAGATGCTTAAACGACAAAGACGTTTCTGACACGCTCCTAAGAATTCCTTTTCCTTACCACGACACTGATGCCGACGCTTGGTATAATTACATCTTGACTTATGAGGCGGAAAATAACATTCAAAAAAATTGGGTTATCCGCAACAAGACAGGAGAATTAATCGGTAGCATAGGACTGCACTACCCATACGGTTTAGACGCAGACAAAAACGAAATATATTATTGGCTCGCAAGACCTTTTTGGAACAAGGGTATTATGACAACGGTAATAAAACATTTTAGCGACTTTTGTTTTGACCATTTAAAGTACGTTAGACTTGAAGCGCCAATCTTTGACTTCAATATTGCTTCCGAAATTGTTTTGAAAAAGAACGGGTTTAAACTTGAGGCGACAATTCCTAATCATTACCAAAAGGCAGACAAGTTTATAAACGCTAAAATGTACATCAAAACCGGCGGACACTGATAATAAAACTGCGTGCGGCTACCAAGTTATAACAGCACCTTTGCCTAATGCGGGCGGACAACAACGCTTTTGCAAAAGCGGTCGCTTCGCAGGGACAGTTATTTTCGCTTTGCAAATGCCTAGAAACATAGTATATTTATTTAAACGTTTCGGTAGAAAACGGTTTCAAACTGCAAACTGATAGCTGCAAATCGATAATGAGGGCAAAACTTACTTTACAGGAAAGAATAAAACGGGCAGCAAAAATTCGCGAAGGAAAAGAAAAAGCGAATACTAAAAAAACTGCGGAATACACACAAAGTCATTCATTTAAAGTAAATAAAATAATCGCATTTTTCTTTGCTGCTTATATTTTAGTTACATTGATACCATATTACCCTTCTTTTTTTAGCACACAAGAAATAGTTACATCCAGTAACTTTTACCTGGATAGAGGAACAATAATTTACATTCATACAGACAAAAATAGTGAATACGAAATAAAAGGAACCACTATGGGTAGTCATGCATTTCATGAAGGTGACACCATAATTTCCAGAAAAAACTTAGTATATAAAATAAAGAATATTTATCATAAAAAATATGCGTTCAGTTACCCATTAGATAAACAATTGTACTTATTGATCCTGTTCGCTTCCTTTACTACCGTGTTAATTATTATGGTTTTGTCTAAGGATTATCGCATGGAAAGGTTTCATACCAATATTACACTTATTACAATCATATTTTTTTTAATTTACTTAACCAGCTAAAATGCCCATCATCCGCATCGAAACATACATTAAAGCAGACATTAATTTATGTTTCGATCTTTCTATAAGTATTGATCTCCATAAATTATCTACCGCTAAAACTAACGAAGAAGCTATTGCCGGAACTACCAGTGGTTTAATTAAATTAAACGAAACCGTGACCTGGCAGGCAACCCATTTTGGGATCAGGCAAAAACTAACCAGCCTGATCAGCGCGCACGAAAGACCTTTTCATTTCAGAGATGAACAGGTAAAAGGTGCTTTCAGATCTTTTAAGCATGATCACTATTTTGAACAAAAAGGCAAACTGGTTTTAATGACAGATATATTTGATTACGAATCGCCTTATGGTATCCTGGGAAAATGTTTTAATCAATTGGTACTTACAAAATACCTGACCGGCTTTTTAACCCGCAGAAATGCTATGATCAAAGAGTTTGCCGAGACCGGTAAATGGAAGCAAATTCTTTTTTAAGACTACACCAATTCTTTTTTTAAATATATCTTACATCTGTAAGCTATCCCACCATCTGTCAAACTATTGACGAAAAAATAATCTATTATTGCATATAATAAGATAGCATGATCAGCCACCTAAACATCGACACATTTGATTATCTACTGGAAGGTTTCCAGGTGATCGATTTCGACTGGCGTTATATGTACGTTAACAAATCTGTCATTCGTCAAAGCAAATTTCAAAAGCAGGAACTCATAGGCTTTACCATCATGGAAAAATATCCGGGTGTTGAAAAAACAGAGATGTTCAAAGTCCTTCAAATTTGTATGACAGAACGTGTGTCGAGGGAGATCGAAAGCGAATTCATCTATCCCGATAATTCAAAAGGTTGGTTTGAGTTACACATCGAACCTGTGCCCGAGGGTTTGTTTATTATATCAGTAGATATCAGCCAGCGAAAAAAAACAGAACTTGAATTACTGAAGATGAATAGCGCCCTAGAAGAAATGGTCTCGATTCGTACGCTTGAACTTGAAAGAAAAAATAAAGACATCATGGATAGCTTTCGCTATGCCAAGAATATTCAGAATGCGTTCATACAAAACAAAATCAGCTTCTATGAATTGATACCTGAGTCTTTTATAATCTGTAAGCCTAAGGATATTATCAGTGGCGACTTTTACTGGTATAAAAAAATGAATGATCAGATTTATATGGCGGCATGCGATTGTACAGGGCACGGTGTTCCAGGGGCAATGATGAGTATGATCGCGATCGAAAAATTAAACAGTGCTATTTTAATACACAAAGAACCTTCGGATATTTTACACCGCCTTAATATTGATATCAAACATGCTTTAAGTAATCCTTCTAATGAAGTAAATGATGGAATGGATATAGCCATCTGTTCGATCGATACAAAAAACAAGACCCTGAAATTTTCGGGGGCAAACCGGCCTTTATGGTTCATCCAAAAAGGGCAAACCACGCTACAGGAAATTAAGGGTACAAAAAGGGCTATAGGCGGTTTTGCTGATGAACATCAATACTACATCAATCACTCGGTGAAGTTTGAAGAGGGTGATACCTTTTACATTTTTTCGGATGGTTATGCTGATACATTTGGCGGACATGCGGGTAAAAAATTAATGACCCGAAAATTCAAAGAGATCCTTGTAGGAATTCAGGATCGAAACATGATCGAACAGGGAAAATACCTCGAAGCATTTATTGACAAGTGGAAGGCCCGCACCGAGCAGGTGGACGACATTTTAGTAATAGGGATTAGACTGTAGAATCCGGGAGAACAGATCGCTTTTCAATATATATTCTAAAATAATTTCATTTTTATTTTTAAATGAATGAACATTCATTTATATTTGTACCTGAAATGAGAGTCAGGGATATTCATAAAGAAAAACTGGTAAAGCAAAAAGCCATTGAATTAATGCTGCAGGATGGCATCAACGGCTTTAGTATGCAAAAACTGGCTAAAGCCTGCGGGATCTCAGTAGCTACTTTGTATATCTATTACACTAATAAGGAAGACCTGATCATTAAAGTTGGCATAGAAGAAGGAAAACGCATGCATGAAGCTATGACAAAAGGGTTTTCTGCAGATATGCCATTTGCTGAAGGCTTGAAAAAGCAATGGGAAAACAGGGCGGCTTATGCTTTGAAAAACAAAGAAACTTCAGCGTTTTTTGAGAATATAAAACATACTTCCTATGCTGATGCTATTGTAACAGAAATCACAGAAGCATATAGGCCTATCATGAAGCAGTTTACGCAAAACGCTATTGCCCGAAAAGAATTGCGTTTCATCTCTTTCGAATCATACTGGAGTGTGGCTTATGGCCCTTTGTATACTTTATTAAAATTTGAACAGGATGGCAAAAGTGTAGGAAACCGTCCGTTCAAATTTTCAAAAAAAATAATGTACGAGTCTTTAGAACTCGTTTTAAAAGCTTTAAAACCTTAATAATATGGCACACATATTAATATTTAAAACAAACATTGAAACAGATACAGCTCACTACGAAGTGGCATCACTGTTAAATGCACACTCATCCGTTATTGGCTGGCATATTGATAAAGATGATGTAGACAAAGTTTTACGCATCGAATCAACCATTGCAAATAGCAGCGAAATTATTTCAACTATTAACAAAGCAGGTTTTATCTGCGAAGAACTACCTGATTAAACATTAAAACATTTATGGAAAACAAAGTTTCAATAGACCCACCAAAATTTACCGGCTACCAAAAACTAGTCATTACTTTATTAGCACTTACACAATTTACAGTTGTTCTCGATTTCATGGTCATGTCGCCGCTTGGTGATATTTTAATGAAATCGATGGACATGACTACCAGGCAATTTGGTTTTGCTGTTTTAAGCTATGGAATAAGCGCAGGTGTCTCCGGACTCCTCACGGCAGGCTTTGCCGACAGGTTCGATCGAAAAAAATTATTATTATTCTTTTATGTTGGATTTATTATTGGGACCTTATTTTGCGGCTTAGCAGATACATACCCCTTATTGATCGCTGCACGTATTTTTACCGGAATTTTTGGCGGCGTGATCGGATCCATTTCTATGGCTATTGTAGCCGATCTGTTTACAATACAACAACGCGGACGCGTGATGGGTTTTATGCAAATGGGCTTTGGCGCCAGTCAGGTATTAGGTATTCCTATCAGTTTATATCTGGCCTATGCATGGGGTTGGCAATCGCCATTTTTAATGATCGTTGGTTTAGCTATCATTATCTGGCTCATCATTATTATCAAAATGCAACCCATTACCAAACATCTCGAAATTCAAACAGATCGTAATGCCTTAAAACATTTATGGCGTACTATTGCTAAACGCGAATACCGTGTTGGTTTTATGGCCACTGCTTTATTGTCTCTTGGAGGCTTTATGATGATGCCCTGGGGAAGCGCTTTTGCTATTAATAATTTAGGTGTAAGCGATGATCAACTGAAAATACTATTTATGGTTGCCGGAATAAGTACACTATTGATTATGCCTATCATTGGTAAACTGAGCGACAAAATAGACAAGTTTGTATTATTTGCCATTGCATCTGTATGGTTGATCGTTGTTGTTTTGATCTATACGAATTTAACCGTTGTACCTTTTTGGGTAGTCATGATCATTAATATTGCGATGATGATGGGTATCATGAGTCGCATGGTACCATCCATGGCGCTGGCTTCATCCTTGCCGCAGATGCAGGACAGAGGTGCGTTTATGAGTATTAACTCTTCACTGCAACAAATGGCCGGTGGGTTGGCTGCAGGCTTAAGTGGATTTATCGTTACACAAAAAGACAAATTCAGTCCGTTGGAACATTACGATACTTTAGGCATTGTGGTAACCAGCATCACATTGGTTTGCATTTACATGGTTTACCGGGTGAGTAAACTCGTGAAAACAAGAGCTGCTCAAAACGGTTAAACCATAACAATTTTTTCGTAGGAGTGGATCTCACTCATATTGATGGATATACTGCCATTCCTGTCGGGCTTTTGTTTCATAGGTGTAAACTTAGCATTCCAAATAACCTCTTTTGGTTTATATGACATACGGGAATACACCGTTTGAAAATAAGTGTCAGTGATAGACTTAATTAAGATCACAAATTCAGCATCCCTTTCATGGAGCTCTTTTTCAGTGATCCCAAACATCGGGCTTTTATCATCAATTGGATGAACGATCGTCCAGGTGAAAGGTAAAAAATTGATCTGGTTTCTCTCCAGTTCCAAAAAGTGAAAGTCGCGACGCTTGGTTTCAGGGTTATTAATAGCCAATGCCAGTTTACATTCTGTTTCAATTAATTCGTTTTGCTTACGGTTACCAATTCTAAACATAAAGCCGGTAAAATCTGCGTATGGCGCTATCAAAGCATCTTTACTATACTGAATATCGGCTTTTGGTTTAGAGAAACGTCCATACAATAATCCAGTCACTAACGCAAATCCCATTAACCCTAACATCGACTCAATAGCCGCAACTGAACTGACAAAAGCACTATTAGGAAAAATATGGCCGTAACCTACCGTTGTAAGCGTTTGGGCACTAAAGAAAAACAGTTGCGAAAATTTTTCGGCACCTGCTCCTACTTCCATTCCACCAAATTTCTCAGCCCCTATCGAATAATAAATAAGAGCGAAAAGTGTATTGGCAATAACGTAACTAATAAATACCAGTGTGATAAATTGTGTCCACGAGATACTTAACAGCCAATGATATATATCAAAGCCAATGTGTTTATCAGAAACTTTACGTTTTATATTTACAGAACCATCCTGATTTAAAAACCTTACCGATTCGTTATAGTTCTTATTACCAAAACCCAGTTCTGCAGTCAACTTTTTTTTGTTGTCAGATGTATCTTTAATCATACCTTTGTAAAATGAATACTAAAGGTAATTATTATTGGCTATTATTAATTATTCCGATAGGTTTTGTTGCGTGGTATTTTTTTAATAAAAACGAACAAAAACCTCTTCGTACGCTCCCTTATTTCGGACAAAAAAATACAATGCACGAAGGAGATACTGTTTTTCATACGGTGAAACCATTTTATTTTATTGACCAGTATAACGAGAAAGTAACCGAAGAAACCGTTAAGAATAAAATTTATGTCACCGATTTTTTCTTTACAACCTGTCAATCTATCTGCCCCATCATGAGCACAGAACTGGAGCGCGTTTATAAACAGTTTTCAGGCAATAAAGATATATTGATCTTGTCGCATACAGTTGCTCCCGAAGAAGATTCTGTAAATGTATTAATGGATTATGCCAAATTACATGGCGTAAAAGATAAGAAATGGTTGTTTTTAACCGGAGATAAAAAACATTTGTATGACATGGCGCGCCAGGGTTATTTATTGAATATGGATGAAGGAAACGGAGATGCTGATGATTTTATCCACACTCAAAACTTTGCTTTGGTAGATAAGCAAAGGCACTTAAGGGGATTTTATGACGGTACGGATAGTTTAGAAGTATCACGCCTGATCACAGATATTAAATTATTATTAGAAGAATATGCTTACAATGAAAAACATCGCTAGATCATTCTTTTTAATTTTACTATTTGCATTCAATAATTTGAATGCACAAACACCTTCTGTTTACAAAATTAATGATCTTTTGAAGCGCATCCATAATAACAGCGACACAACTTATGTGGTTAATTTTTGGGCAACCTGGTGTAAACCTTGTGTAGCTGAGTTGCCGGAGTTTGAGAAGTTGCATGCAGCTAAACATCCTAATCTAAAGGTCATACTTGTAAGTATGGACTTCAAAGAAGAACTTGACAAACGAGTAAAAGACTTTTTAGACAAAAATAAATATACCTGTGAAGTAGTTTTGTTGGATGAAATAAACGGAAATGACTTTATCAATAAGATATCTGACCAATGGAGTGGTGCTATTCCCGCAACTCTTATTGTTAGGCCAAAACCCTGGAGAACTGATTTTCATGAAGGAAAAACAGACTACAATAAATTACTTGCAGATATTCAGGCAAAATAGGATTAACTTTAATTACTGTGCTTAACTAGTTTCTTAGTAAAATAGCCGGTTGTTGTTTTGCCTCTCAATATATACAAACCATCAGCCAGATCACTCAAATTTATTACTTCAGAATGAGAAGAACATTTGACCGACCTGATGAACTGACCGTTAACATACATCAATTCAATTTCCAGGATTTCGTTATCGCAGTTTATGATGACGTTATCATTAGCAGGATTTGGATAAACTGAAAATGCCTGTTCCGCTATAGAATTTATTCCTGTTGCAACATTCGCAAAAAAGAAGTTCCAGCAATCATTAAATAAACTGTTTCTCTTTGAAACATCATAAACACACTCCAAAGGAAAGCCAAAATAAACCAATTTGCCATTTTGTGTACCCGATGGAAACATTCCTGAAAAATAAACCCCGGAAGTACTGATAGCACTATTGGTATATTTTAATGTTGGTACACTACCATTTATAGGTGTGATCACATCCGGATAATCTACATTATAAGTACCGTGCGTCCCGTTATCAAAATAAACCGTATCTGTTAAATTAAAAATACTGTTTGTTGATTCATTGATGCTTTTATACCAGGTTGATGCCTGACTGTTTGGTGCATCAAAGGCGTAGATTGCTTTCAGATAATTAGCTATGAATGCTTTGTCGGCTAATGTGCCGCTATTATCCAAATCCCACGCGATCTCAGAACCGCTTACCAGCAATTTACCGCCCTGTTTCAAATAAATACTTACCAGGGTTTGTTCGGTAGAATTGAATGTTTCATTAGCTGTACTTTCTTTTCCCAGGATCCAGTCCAAACTTTTATAATTTGTTATATTGATTAAACCATCCTGAACCGCTTCGTTGGTTACTGATGAGAAATTATGGTTACCGGCACGAACAGAACTCCCATGTTGCCTGATAAAATCATAGGTATTGCCTGCAGATGCTCTGTCAAAACCATTTACGATCAACATACTATCCTGATAATTACAAGGAACAGCTCCCAATAACTCGCTGGTAGCCGAAGTCACTGAATAAGTAGCGTTATAAGCAGCGATCTTTACATAATACAATTGTCCTGGTGTTAAACCAGTCAGGATCAAATTGCTCTTTATCAATGTTATTGGTGACCCAAACGTAGTTCCGTTGGTACTTCTGTAAATTTTATAGTGCGTTGCATTTCCATCGTTCTTCACTTTTACTTCTAAAGTATTATTGGCTTTGTTTATCACCGCAAATGATTTTGGAGTTGATAAAGAAGTGATGGGATTTCCGTAAGGATACTCTGGTGGATTCATAACGCCTTCATCGCTCAACAAAGGATTTAAAGTAGAGGATTGTAAAATGGCTTTTACAGTTGTTGGATTTCCGTTATAGATCACGTCATTTTGAATAAAACGTATCCCGTGGCTATAATCCATATAAGTATCAGCGTGTACACTGCTCATTGGCTGAATTGGATTTCCAATACTTGTATGCCAGCCATAAATAATAACTTTATTCGTAGTTGAATAGATCAGGTTGGAGATCACAACATCCTTTTTATCGCCACCAACCAATGTTCCTAAGGGATAAGCAGTTAAAGAGCTGCTACGTTGAGCATACACCAGTGTATTATGCTGAGCAAATGCCTGAACGGTTGTCATGGTACCACTTGCGGGAATAGTTAAAGGCGGTAACTTTAAAGCAGCCTGCGCATAAATATCATTTACCATTTTTCGTGTGGGTAAAGTGCACCCAATAGAATCAGCAATTTTAGTAGCAATAATGGGCGACATAGGGCATAAAAAATAATTGGAGTCACAGCCAATTGCCAGATAGTCGGGAATTACATAATAGGTCAAACTTTGCGTAATTCCTCCAATAACCGCTGTTGATGTAACAGCTGACAGGTTTCTGAAAAAATTGGGCACATTTCCATTCACAACTTCCTGCATAATTAAGTTTTCACGTGCAGTAAAAGATAAAGGAGTTATACTAGTTACAAATTGACTGCCGTTCATTGCAGTTAGCTGCCTCGGAGGCACATTTAGGATTTGAGCTGTTAAACCAAGAGAAATTAACAAAAGAAAGAGAATATATGCTTTCATATAGAAAATTGTAGAAAATTTGAATTTAACATATAGTTATTTAAAGGTAAGATTTTTTTCGTTAATCCAATGCAGATGTTATCTTTGCGGCCTATGGCACTAACAGTAAAAACATCGCAATTACCAAACTCCGGTAAAGGTTTATTTACCACAACAGCAATTAAAAAAGGTACTAAAATAATAGAATATTTAGGAGAAATAATTGACTGGAAAGAATATGAAAAACGTGTTGAAAGAGATGAAGACGGGTATTTATTTTTCGTAAATAAAAAACACTGCATTGATGCTTGGAACACACCGGAACATAAAGCCCGTTATGCAAACGATGCTGCAGGCTTAGGAAGAGTAAAAGGTTTAACAAATAATTCGATATATGAAACTGAAGGCAACAGATGTTTCATTGTTTCAAAAAGGGATATTAAAGCCGGCGAAGAAATATTTGTGAGCTACACAAAAGAATACTGGGATTGCATCAGATATAATATCAGCATCGGCAGAGGAAAAAAATAATGGTTGCCCTTAAGAATACATCACTCAATTTCATTCTTTCAACAGGAAGAACCGGAAGTACGTTATTGAGTTCGATGTTAAATATGCATCCGAAAATTTTATCTGTTTCAGAAGAGCCATTTGCATACAACCTTTACCCAAAATATAAAAATGTAACGAATTGGACCGATAAGACCATCGAGCAGTTTTGTTATGACTTTTATTTATTCAGCGAAGGAAAATTAGAGCCGCAGTTTGGCAAGAAGGACGACATCATCAATTTATTAAAAGAACACCGATCTGTTCTCACCGGGGAGAATGCTATAAAACTGGCTTACTTTGCTTTTTTTCCAAATAAAGATAAATCGCAGGTAAATACGATCGTAGATAAAGAATTAAAGTTCCATCACTTTTTAAATGAAGTGGCTGATTTTTATCCTACCGCTAAATTCATTATGCTTTGTCGCGATCCAAGAGATAACGTTTTAGTTAAAATAAAACGTGCGATCAAAAAGAAAAAAAAGCCAAATACTTTTTTTTTGGCAAAGGTTTGGAACTATGAATATACTACACTCAATAAAAAATTGAGCATATTAGATAAAGACCGATACATTAAAGTTAAATACGAAGACCTGGTTGAAAAACCCGAAGAGATATTAAAAAAGATCACGTCGTTTTTGAATTTGCCTTATAACCAGGTCATGTTGAATTATGACGAAAATATTAAGGAAGAAGTTAAGCGCAATGAGTCGGCTATTGGCGATACGGTAAAACAACATTTATCATTATTTCACGAAGGTTTAACGCAAAAAGTGAATACTGAGAAGGTAAACCTGTGGAAAAAAGAACTGAGTCATGAAGAAAACGATCTGATCTGGAGCATCTGCGAAAAAACGGCGCTCAGTAATGGATACATTGCAGATGGTTGTAAGACCGTTCCCTATTTTAAACCGGGAATGATCAAACAACTCCTGAAATTTCACCTTGATAAAAATCTGACACCCTATATCTACTATTCATTGCCATACAGCATTAAATACTTTATCAAAAAAGTAAAGTACGGAAAGAACCTGAAAAATGGTACCTGGGCAACCCGCGATTTTTACAAAACAACCTACCTTCCAAATAATTCACTAAACTTAAGTTTAATAAAAAGAGGTAATTTATTAATGACCTTGTTCCTTGCTATTTCTCTTTTAGCACGGTAAACACCCTTATAATATTTAAAGTAATTATACTTTGGCTTTGTGTCTTCTATCTGATAACCAAATGAATTTGCAACCCTGCATATATGAGAATTAATCTCTATTTCTTCTTTACTTAACTTTTGTTTC
>JAZKGE010000044.1:0-16632 GCA_040386075.1 Bacteroidota bacterium | reverse complement strand
CTTATTTGGCGCGGTTTTCCTGTTTTTTGCTTTCTCCTTTGGATTGAAAGCACAAGATGGTGCTAAATTATTCAAGCAAAACTGTGCGGTTTGTCACGCGTTGACCGACCAAAAACTAACAGGTCCGGGTTTAGCCGGCGTTTTCGACCGTGTACAACCGGGAAGTATGACCAAGGAAGCTTGGTTACACGCTTGGGTTAAGAACAACGAGAAGATGATCAAAGCCGGCGATCCTTACGGCAACAAAATTTTCAATGAGAACGGTAAAGCGGCCATGACCGTTTTTGAATCTTTATCTGATGCTGATATTGATGCGATCTTAGCTTATGTTAAAAATCCTCCTGCTCCTAAAGGCGACGTAATTGCTGACGGACCAAAAACAGATGGTAATACTGAAGAAGCAAAAGGCGGAATTGATCCATTATATTTATTATTAGGCGGCATCGTTATCTTAGCTATTGTACTAGGTGCTTTACGCAGCGTTCGTCATTCATTACAAAACTCATATAACCGTAAAGAAGGAAAACCTGAAAATCCGGACATCACTTTCGGCCAGGAAGTAAAAGAATGGATCAGCGGTCACCGTCGTTTAGTTGGTGTATTTGTTATCCTTATTGCTTTTGGCGGAATGAAATCATGCTGGGATGCTTGTTTTGACCTGGGTGTTTATTATGAGTGGGAAACTCAAAAAGGTTACCACCCTGATCAACCAATTAAATTCTCTCACAAATTACATGCAGGTGATAACGAGATCGCTTGTCAGTATTGCCACAATTCAGTAGAGAAATCTAAACATGCAGGAATTCCTACAGTAAATGTTTGTATGAACTGTCACAAAGGGATCCAATCAGGACCTGAATTCAAAGAGAAAGAGATCTCCAAGATCTATGCAGCAGCAGGTTTTAACGCTAAAACAGGAGTTTACGATGCTCCACAAAATCCTATCAAATGGATCAAAGTTCACACATTACCTGATCACGTATTCTTTAGTCACCAGCAACACGTTGTAGTTGGTAAACAAGAATGTGCCAGCTGCCATGGTGATGTTAAGAAAATGACAACTATCGAACAAAAATCTCCTTTAACCATGAAATGGTGTGTTGAATGTCACCGCAAAACTGAAGTGGCTATGGAAGGAAATCCTTATTATGATAGATTACACAAAGCTTTAAAAGAAAAATACAAAGGACAATACGACGTTAAGTTTACGGTTGATAAGATCGGCGGACTTGAATGTGCTAAATGTCACTATTAATTGTTAGAAACCGGTAATTACAAGAAATATCACAGATGACTATGTCGAAAAAATACTGGAAAGGTTTACCTGAACTAAACAACAGCGAAGACTTTTTACAAAGCAAAAACAACGAGTTTGCTGAAACATTGCCAATGGAAGAATTCCTTACAGGTGATGACTCGAACTCAAAAGGCACAAGCCGCAGGGATTTCTTAAAGGTAATGGGCTTCTCTACAGCAGCCGTTGCTTTAGCAGCCTGCGAAACGCCTGTAAACAAATCGATCCCTTACGTTGTAAAACCTGAAGAAGTTACTCCGGGTGTTGCAAACTGGTACGCGTCAACTTTTTATGACGGGCATGATTATGCTTCTGTATTAGTTAAAACACGTGAAGGACGTCCTATCAAAATTGAAGGGAACGACTTATCAAAAGTAAGTCATGGTGCTACCAGCGCTCGTGTTCAGTCTTCTGTACTTAGCTTATATGATGGTGCCCGTTTAAATGGTCCTGTTGCTAAAGGCGGAAAACCAACTACCTGGAAAAATGCTGATGATGCAATTGGTGCAGCATTAACAGGTGGGACCAATGTTATCTTAAGCTCAACGATCATCAGCCCTTCTACTAAAGGAGTAATTGCTGAGTTCATTGCTAAATACCCAAATTCAAAACACGTTACCTACGATGCCGTTTCTTATGCAGCTTTAATTAAAGCTAACAAGAATGTATTTGGTAAGTCTGTGGTTTCTTCTTACGATTTCTCTAAAGCAAAAACCATTGTAGGTGTTGCTTGTGATTTCCTGGGAACATGGTTAAACCCAATCGAGTTTGCTAATCAATACAGCAAAACACGTAAAGTTAACCGCGAGAACTTAGAAATGAGTAAACACTACCATTTCGAGGCTAACTTATCTTTAACAGGTGCTAACGCCGATGAGCGTTACATGATCAAAGCTTCTGAGTACGGAAAAGTAATTGCTTCATTATTTAATGAAGTAGCAGGCGCAACCGGTAGTTCAAAAGTATCTGATGCTAAAGTTTCTAATCCTGATGCCGCCAAGGCAATTTCTAAAGTAGCAAAAGAATTAGTAGAAAATAAAGGAAGATCAATTGTTGTTTGTGGATTTAATGATGAAGGTTGCCAGACTTTGGTAAACGGTATCAATAAAATGTTAGGTAACTACGGTTCAACTGTAGATGCTGATACTAACTACAACCTGAAACAAGGTAATGACAAAGATTTTATTGACTTAGTTGCTGATTTAAATGCAGGTAAAGTTGGTGTGTTAATGACATACAACTGTAACCCGGTTTATACAGCTCCTGCATCTTTAAAATTTGCTGATGCGTATAAAAAAGCGGCATTAAGAGTTTCTTTCTCTCAATCAATGGATGAGACCTCAGCTTTAGCTGATTTCGTTTGTCCTGATAACAACTATTTAGAGTCATGGGGTGATGCTAATCCAAAACGCGGTCACTACTCATTACAACAACCAACTATCCGTCAGATCTTTGCGGCTCCTCGTTACGAAGGAACTCGTCAGGTTCAAGACACTTTATTAAAATGGTCGGGCATCAAAGCTGATTATTTAACGTATTTACAAGGTTACTGGAACAATCACATGTTCCCTCAACAAGGTAAATTTTTGGATTTTGCTTCTTTCTGGGCACATACTTTACACGATGGTGTATTAAAAGTATCTGTTTATAAAGATGCTCCTATTGCTCCAATGGCAAAAGACTCTACAGGTAAGCCTTTAATGGCAGGTGTAGCGGCTATGACCGGCGAAGCAACGGTTACCGACACAATTAAAGCAGTTGTTGAACCTGCTCACCATACAGCAGCTCATCACGAAGCAGCAGCAACACCTGAAGCTGTTTCTACATTACCAACTCCTGATTATAACGCGGCAGCATCTTCTGCAACATCTGCAAAAGGCGGCCAGTTTGAATTAGTAGTTTATGAAAAAATTGGTTTAGGAAACGGGAATCAAAGTAATAACCCATGGTTAATGGAATTACCTGATCCTATCTCGAAAGTAACCTGGGATAACTACATTACTATGAACCCTGCAGACGTTGCTGCATTAGGTTTAAATGAAATGAAGCGTCAGGATAAAATTGCTTCTATTGCCGACTTAACTGTAAACGGTGTTACCATTAAAGTTCCTGTTTATCCTCAACCGGGTCAAACAGCAGGAACAATTGGTTTAGCTATTGGTTACGGACGTGCTTCTGAAAGCATGAAAGTGGCAAACAAAGTAGGTGTAAATGCATATCCTTTCTTAACTGTTGCTAACGATACATTATCAAATGTTAGCTTATCAGCATCTGTAAAAGGAAGTGGAGATACTTACGAATTAGCCGCTACTCAAATTCACCACACCATCATGGGTCGTGAAGAGTATTTGTTAAGAGAAGTTTCTTTAAACGAATACAAATCAAAAGAAAAAGAAGTTTGGAATCCTGCAGCCTTATTACCAATGCATGGCGGTGGAACTAAACATGTTGATGATATCGATCTTTGGGATGCTCATCCACGTTTAAACCACAAATGGGGTTTAACCATTGATATGACATCTTGTATTGGATGTGCTGCCTGTGTAGTAGCATGTACAGTAGAAAATAACGTTCACGTAGTTGGTAAAGAAGAAGTTGGTAAAACACGTGAAATGCACTGGTTACGTATCGACCGTTACTACACGTCGGACATGACCCGTGAAAAAGCAGCTGATGAACATATTGGTGCATTAGATATGTATCTGGATATGGAAAATCCTTCATTAAATCCGAAGGTTACTTTCCAACCGATGATGTGTCAGCACTGTAACCACGCACCTTGCGAAACAGTTTGTCCGGTATTGGCAACTTCACATAGTACAGAAGGATTGAATATGATGACCTATAACCGTTGTATCGGAACACGTTACTGCGCTAATAACTGTCCTTTCAAAGTTCGTCGTTTCAACTGGTTCAACTACATTGCTAATGCTGATTTCACAGATATTAACCCGGCTCAACAAGACCTAGGACGTATGGTATTAAACCCAGACGTAGTAGTTCGTTCCCGTGGGGTTATGGAAAAATGTTCTATGTGTCAGCAACGTTTACAAGCAGGTAAATTAGTAGCTAAGGCAGCTAAAATGCCTATCGTTGACGGTTCTATCAAAACTGCGTGTCAGCAAGCTTGTCCTACAAACGCGATCATGTTTGGAGACGTTAATGATGAAGCCTCAGCAATTAACACATGGAGAAATGATGATAAAAACTATTTTTTATTAGAAGAAGTAGGCGTTAAACCAACTGTATCTTATTTATTAAAAGTAAGAAACCAGGAAGAAGCGATTCATCATGGAGAACATAAAGCTGCTGCTCCGGCTCACAAAGAAGAAGGGCATAAAGAAGAACACCATTCATAAGATCAAGTAAAAAACTAATTATAAATTCTGAATTTAAAATAATATGCACGCAGAATCACAGATAAGAGTTCCTTTGATATTAGGTAACAAGACTTACCGAAACATCACAGATGATATTATTGCGCCCATAGAAGGAAAAGCAAACAGATTATGGTATATTTTATTTACCATTTCTGCCTTGGCATTTATGTGGGGTATTGGATGTTTATCATACACGATCGGTGTTGGTATTGGAGCCTGGGGTTCTAATAACGGTGTTGATTGGGCATGGGATATCACTAACTTCGTTTGGTGGATCGGTATCGGTCACGCAGGTACATTGATCTCGGCCGTATTATTATTATTCCGTCAAAAATGGCGTATGGCGATCAACCGTTCGGCTGAAGCGATGACAATTTTCGCGGTATTATGTGCTGCCATCTTCGTAACGTTACACACAGGTCGTCCTTGGTTAGATTACATGTTATTTCCTTTACCAAATCAATTCGGTTCGTTATGGCCTAACTTTAACTCACCATTATTATGGGACGTGTTTGCGGTATCAACGTATGCTACTGTATCCATCGTTTTCTGGTATATTGGTTTAATTCCTGATTTCGCGATGATCCGTGACAGAGTTGTTAAACCTCGTATGAAAAAAGCATACGCTTTATTAAGCTTCGGCTGGGGCGGTGGAGTTCGTCACTGGTCTCGTTTCGAAGAAGTATCTTTAGTATTAGCTGGTTTATCTACACCATTAGTATTCTCGGTTCACTCTATTGTATCTTTTGACTTTGCTACTTCGGTAGTTCCGGGTTGGCATACAACCATCTTCCCTCCATACTTTGTATCGGGTGCGGTATTCTCAGGATTTGCGATGGTATTAACGTTAATGTTAATCGTTCGTAAAGTATATAAATTGGAGGCTTACATAACTATCAAACACGTTGAGTACATGAACATTGTAATCATCGTAACAGGATCTATTGTTGGGGTAGCTTATTTAACTGAGTTATTCGTAGCATGGTATTCTGGTGTTGAATGGGAACAATACGCTTTCTTAAACAGAGCAACAGGTCCAATGTGGTGGTCTTATGCAGCCATGATGACTTGTAACGTTATCTCTCCTCAATTATTTTGGTTCAAAAAATTACGTACTAGCTTAGTATTTACATTCATCTTATCTATCGTTGTAAATATCGGTATGTGGTTTGAGCGTTTTGTAATTATTGTTCCAACTTTATGCCGTACTTACTTACCATCAACATGGAATACGTACACGCCTTCATTTGTTGACGTTGGTATTTTTGTTGGAACGATCGGCATGTTCTTTACCCTATTCTTATTGTACTCTCGTACATTCCCGGTAATTGCACAAGCTGAGTTAAAATCAATATTAAAAGCATCTGGCGAAGAACATAAAAAAGCTGCTGCTGAACACGCTCACCACTAATTAGTACAAAGATTTAGAATTAAGATATTAGAAAAATAATATGGCAACTAAACAAATTATACACGGCATCTTTTCTGACGAAGTTCCTTTATTGGACGCATGTAAAAAATTACGTGCATCAGGTATTCGTATAGCAGATGTATTTACTCCATTTCCGGTTCACGGAATTGATCCGATAGTTGGTGTACCTCGTACACGTATCGCGATCTGCGCATTCATTTACGGTATCACCGGATTATCATTGGCTACATTAATGATGTGGTACATGATGGTAAGTGACTGGCCTAATGATATTGGTGGTAAACCAAACTGGAATTATTACTCTGCCATTCCAGCTTTCATTCCAATCAGTTTTGAAGCAACTGTATTTTGTGCTGCTCACGGTATGTCGTTAACGTATTTATTACGTTGCTGGTTAGTACCAGGCGCTAAAGCAAAAAATCCTGATCCTCGTACTACAGATGATAAGTTCATGATCTATTTAGAATTAAATGATGAGCAATCTAAAAAAGCTGATGAGATCTTACGTTCAACAGGAGCTGAAGAAGTAAACTACAAAGGCACCATCACAATCGAACCAAAATATTAATTAGATAAACACACTCAATATGAACTTATCATACATAAATCTTAAACTGGTTGCTTGCGGAACTTTCGCAGTGATGTTAGTGGCAGGTTTTACATCATGTGGTAAAAAAGACTCGAACAGTCCAGGTTTTGAATTCATGCCGGATATGTATCGTTCCCCTTCTGTAGAATACTACGGAACCCACGTAATTAACGGCGATACTTTAGATAACGCTATGCTACCTGTTGCCGGAACTATTGCTAGAGGTTATATGCCTTATGTATATCCAAATACACCTGAAGGATACGCTTCTGCGGGATTATATTTAAAGAATCCTATTGTTTATTCAGAAGCAATTGAAAAAGAAGGTGAAGTATTGTATGGTAAATTCTGTGTACACTGTCATGGAACATCAGGAGCAGGAGATGGAAAAGTAGGTTTAAAATTGCCTGGGCCACCACCTGCATATAATGGTGCGTTGAAGGACCTTCCGGAAGGAAAAATCTTCCATACCATCACTTACGGAAAAGGTTCAATGGGCGCTCACTCAAGCCAGTTAACACAAGAAGAACGTTGGAAGTTGGTTTACTATGTACAAAAATTACAAGGACCGAAAACTGTTGCAGTTGACAGTACAGCAAAACCAACAGTTGCAGCTCCGGCTCATGCAGCAGAAGCACCAAAACATTAATTAAAACGAATTTTTAAATACGACAGAATTTTTTAATATGAACACTGATAAATTAAATTTCGTAGTACCCGCTAAAGCAAAAATGACATCAATGATATTGATGGCTGTTGGTTTAGTATCTATCATTTGTATGTTTATGTTTGATAAACAACCGGATGATCATCATTATCATGCAACCCGTGCATGGGCCAATGTTTTTGTAGGCGCATTCTTCTTTATGGCAATTGCCTTAGGAGCATCTTTCTTCTTAGGCTTGCAATACGCTGCAGAAGCAGGTTGGGCAACAACTATCAAACGTATCATTGAAGCGGTGACCTGGTATATGCCTGTTGGCTTATCGTTCATGTTATTGTTATTTATTTGTGGGCAATTACACTTACATACTATTTATCCATGGATGGCTGATGGTATTGCCACTGAAGGATCTGAAAATTATGATGCAGTGATCGCTGCAAAAATTGGTTACTTCGGTATCTTCTGGTGGATCAGAACTATTTTATACATGGTTGCATGGGTTATGTTTACCTGGAAATTACGCAAGAACTCAATGGATGCTGATGCACTAGGACATGAAGAAGCAAAGGGTTTCCACTGGAAGAACGTAAAATTAAGTGCCTGGTTCATGGTTGTATTTGCGGTAACATCTTCTACATCTGCATGGGACTGGATCATGAGTATTGATACACACTGGTTCTCTACAATGATGGGTTGGTATATCTTCTCCGGTATGTGGGTAAGTGCTTTGATCACTATTACAATATTGGTAGTATGGTTAAAAAAATTAGGCTACTTAGAGTTTGTTACTGAAAGTACTGTACATGATATCGGTAAATGGATGTTTGCAATTTCTTTCTTATGGACATACTTATACTTCTCTCAATTCATGTTAATCTGGTATGCTGATATTCCTGAAGAGATCGTTTATTTCCAAACACGTTGGGAGTCTTATAAAACATTAATGTGGACCGTTTTATTTGTAAACTTTGCTTTCCCAATGATCATGTTAATGAGTCGTGATTCAAAAAGAAATTATTTCTTCTTAATATTTGTAGGTACTATTATTTTCATCGGTCACTATTTAGATATCATTATGGTAGTAATGCCTGGTACAGTTGGTCATCACTGGACAGGTTTAGGATGGATGGAATTAGGAACTTTCTTCTTCTTCCTGGGATTATTTATTTATGTCGTGTTAACCAATCTTTCTAAACGTCCTTTACTGGTAAAAAATCACCCGTTCCTGGAAGAAAGCGCGCATCACTCTTACTAATTAAATAAAGAATAAAAAATATTTGACGTGACGCGTACCCTCGGTGCAACTCACAAGACAACTAAAAAATAAATAACGAGATATGAAATTGTTAATCTTAATCGGACTTGTACTTTTAATCATCGCTGTCCACCAGCTAATGCGTGTTATTGAACTTTCACGTGAGTTTAAGAAAACCAAAGAGTGGCATATAACCGACAGTGATAATGCCTTTAACGGTAAAGCCATGTTATTATTTGGCTTTGTGTTCATTGCATTTTTCTTTTGGCAAGCCGATCGTTGGAACGATAATGCTTTACCCGGAGCTGCTTCTGTTCATGGTTTAAAGATCGACGCGTTATGGGATTATAACATGTACCTGATCGTTTTTGTATTTGTTATTACGAATGCTGTTTTATTTTGGTTCTCATATAAATATGCAGGAAAAAAAGGAATGAAAGCTACTTTCCTTGCACACGATAACCGTTTGGAAATGGCCTGGACCATTGCACCGGCAATTGTATTGGCAGGTATCATTATTTTTGGTTTGAAATATTGGAACGAGATCACTGAAAGATCAACTGATCCAAATAAAATAACCATTGAATTATATGCTAAACAATTTGACTGGTCGGCACGTTACGCTGGAAAAGATAAAACTTTAGGATTAACTGACTATCGCCAGATAGATGGAGGAAACCAGGTTGGTTTAGATACACTGGATACAAAATGTTATGATGATATCATCGTAAAAAACGAATTCCATATTCCTGTAAACAGAGAGATCGAATTTAAAATGCGTTCTCGTGATGTTATTCACTCTGCTTACATGCCTCACTTCCGTGCACAAATGAACTGTGTACCAGGTATGATCACTGAATTCAGATTTACACCAAACAAAACTACTGCTGAAATGCGTAAAGATCCATACGTGATCCAGTTAATGGCAGGTATTAACGAAGCCCGTGCATTAAAAGGTGACGAACCGGTTGAATTTGACTACATTTTATTGTGTAACAAAATTTGTGGTGCACAACACTATGGTATGCAAATGACGATTGTTGTAGAAAGTGAAAAAGACTACAACGCCTGGTTAGCAAAACAAAAAGCAGTAAAAACATTAGCTGCAAAAGCAGAATAAGAATATTAAAACAAAATTGTAGTACTTTAAAATAAAGCATAATATGTCAAACGCACATTCAGCAGATTTAACAGAACACGCAGGACACCACGATCACGCACACGATCATGATGAACATCACGAAAGTTTTGTAAGCAAATACATTTTTAGTCAGGATCATAAAATGATCTCCCGTCAGTTCTTATTAACAGCGGTAGTTATGGCTGTTATCGCTATGACGATGTCTATCATTTTCCGTTTACAATTAGCATGGCCAGGCGAAAAATTTGCCTTTGTTAATGCTATCCTTGGTGATAAATGGGGTAAAGACGGGATCCTTGATCCAAATATGTACCTGGCTTTGGTTACCATTCACGGTACCATCATGGTATTCTTTGTATTAACAGGTGGATTGAGCGGAACCTTTGCAAATTTATTAATTCCTTACCAGGTTGGAGCACGTGATATGGCTTCTGGTTTCTTAAATATGTTATCTTATTGGTTCTTCTTTGGATCAAGTGTAATCATGTTAGGTTCTTTATTCATTGAAGATGGTCCTGCATCAGGTGGGTGGACAATCTATCCTCCACTATCAGCTTTACCAGAAGCAATGCCGGGTTCTAAATTAGGAATGACCTTGTGGTTGATCTCGATGACCCTGTTTGTTGTTTCTTCTTTATTAGGTGGTATCAACTACATTGTTACTATCATTAACTTACGTACAAAAGGAATGAAAATGACCCGTATGCCGTTAACCATGTGGGCTATCTTAATTACAGCGATCTTAGGGGTATTATCTTTCCCTGTATTAGTTTCTGCAGTTGTATTATTAATTTGCGATAGAAGTTTAGGAACAAGTTTCTATTTATCTGATATATACATTGGTGGCCGTCCGTTAGATAACGTTGGTGGTAGCCCTGTATTATTTGAACACTTATTCTGGTTCTTAGGTCACCCTGAGGTATACATTGTATTATTACCGGCCTTAGGTATCACTTCAGAAATTATATCTACCAACTCACGTAAACCTATCTTTGGTTACAGAGCGATGATCGGATCGATGTTGGCCATTGGTTTCTTATCGTTCATCGTTTGGGGTCACCATATGTTCTTAACAGGTATGAATCCGTTCTTAGGATCTGTATTCGTATTTACTACATTATTAATTGCTATTCCATCTGCGGTAAAAGCGTTCAACTACATTACAACCTTATGGAAAGGTAATATCCAGTATACACCGGCTATGTTATTCTCTATCGGTTTGGTATCATCTTTCGTAACAGGTGGTGTAACAGGTATCATCTTAGCAGATTCTACTTTAGATATTAACGTACATGATACTTACTTCGTGGTTGCTCACTTCCACATTGTAATGGGATTATCTGCGATCTTTGGTATGTTTGCCGGAGTTTATCACTGGTTCCCAAAATTGTTCTTACGTATGATGAACAAAAAACTAGGTTACTTACATTTCTGGTTAACATTTGTATGTGCTTACGGTGTATTCTTCCCAATGCACTTCTTAGGATTAGCTGGTGTACCTCGTCGTTACTATACAAACTCTAACTTCCCGTTGTTTGACAATTTAGTTGACATCAACGAGATCGTAACTGTGTTTGCTATCCTTGGTGCATTATCTCAATGTGTGTTCTTATTCAACTTCTTCTACAGTATTTTCCGTGGCGAGAAAGCTCCACAAAATCCTTGGAATTCAAATACATTAGAGTGGACAACTCCTATGGCTAACATTCACGGTAACTGGCCAGGTAAATTACCTGTAGTTCACCGTTGGGCTTATGACTATAGCAAGCCTGGAGCTGAGCATGATTTCATTCCACAAACCGTTCCTTTAGCTGATGGCGAAGTAGACGGTGGCGGACATGCACACTAAATAATATTTTAAAATGCTAAAGCGCTTACTCATACAGTAAGCGCTTTTTTGTTTTATTAAGAATATTTTTTCTTTTACCAGGTTGCAAATCTTTAGTTTTGTTTGAATCGTATATCAAGATTAATGAAGCTATGAAAAATATTACGCATCTTATTTTGCTTACCTTAACACTCTGTTCAATTAGTGCATTTTCGCAAGACACAAAGCAGGAAATTACTTATGACATAGGAACAAGCAGGGTCATTAAACCAACACTGTTTGCTGACCTAGGTGAAACATGCACAACACCTGATGGGATGGCTTTAGATAAAAATGGAAATTTATTTTTATCCATTACAAACCCTACTTCATTTGAAATAAATGGCAGCAAAATCCTCACTTTTGATGAACATGATAAACCTGTTGTTTGGTTTGATAAATTGCCATTGCATCCTGTGACCAAAAGGGTACACCCTATGGGAATGGAATTTGGTCCGGATGGAAATTTATACCTAATGGATAATCAGTTTTTTGCAGGAAAAGAAAACCTATCAAGATTAATTCGCATAAGGGTTGAAAAGGGGTTAGCAATAAATGCTGAGGTCTTAGTTGAAGGCTTCAACTTTGGTGAAGCAGTAAGATGGTATGAGAACAGAGTCTATATAACCGATGCCTGGGCTGAAAACAAAAGAGAAAGTAGTCTTTATAGTTTTTCGTTAGAAGAATTAAATAAAGAAAAGCTAATGTTAACTCAGGAACTGAAAACCTCAAATTTAATAAGCATGTTTACTTTGAAGACTGAAATTGATCGTCCAACAATTGGAATTGATGGAATAGCATTTGACAGTAAAGGAAATTTATACGCTGGTAATTTTGGTGATGGGGTCATTACCAAATTTGAGTTTACAATAGACCGAAAAGTAAAATCAAAAAAAATAGTTTTCGATTCAGATAAAATAAGATGCTGTGACGGTTTTTTTTACGACAAAACCAGGAATTCAATATTTATTGCTAATTATGATAATAATAGTGTTCATCAACTGGACCTAAACACAAACACTATACATTTAATATGGGAAAACGGCGATGAAAATGGTGCTGATGGTCAACTGGATAATCCATGCGAAACAATTATATATAAAGGAAATCTGTTAATTGTAAACTACGATACTTTTCCGGGAATAAAAAATTCAGGGCCCGACAAATTTCACACTATTTCAAAATTCAAATTGTAACTGCTTTTTGATTTTATTATATTTGATAAAAGACTTTATCACCTATGGAACATAGCCTGAAACCCGAAGAACGTGAATTGGTAAAACTAGTGCAGTACTTTAAAAAACGTGCACAGGTACTTATTACTGAAAACAAGTTGGAAGAAGATTACAAACAAATGTTGGAGACCTGCGATAAACTCACTGAACAATTATACCAACACGCAAAGAATAGGGAAATTATATTAGCTGAACGTGAACAGCTGGAAGGCATGATAAAAGATAATGCCAAATGTCCAAAATGCAGTAGCAGCGAAATGCTGAAGGTAATAGGTTTTGACACCAATGCGCAAGGCTGGAAAAGCAATAAATATAAATGCCGCAAGTGCAACATTGCTTTCGTTTGGAACACCCCAAACAATCCATGGGACATGATCCCTTATGTGGAAAAATTCATCCAGGACACCGAAGTAAAACTAGCAACACTGGATATCTCTGATCCAGGTCATGAAGCAACTTTGGCAGGGCTTGAACAAATGAAAGCCAATGTAGCAAAACTAAAACCGGTAGCTGATGCCTCGGATCTTGACATGAAGGATCTTGAAGAGCGCGAAACCCAAATGGCAGATCTGGTGCATAAATTCAAAAAACATCTGATGATCGAAAAGATCAAAATGGAAGACTGAAAAGAAAACGAATTACATTACATAAATTTACTTGAAAAAAATTTTGCGTAGTCAAATGGCTACACGTATATTTGTAGTCAAATAACTACATAAATGAATTTAAGACGAGATGTTTTTCAGGCAATAGCAGATCCTACGCGAAGGGCCATACTTTTACTGGTAACTTCACAGTCGATGACGGCAGGTGCCATTGCCGCAAATTTTGACAGCGCAAGGCCCACTGTTTCAAAACATCTGCAAATACTTACCGAATGTGAATTGCTTGAACAGCAACAAAACGGCCGGGAAATTTACTACCACATCAACGCCAAAAAAATGAAAGAAGTAGCCGAGTTTATTGAGCCATTCCGAAAAATGTGGGACGACCGATTCAATAAATTAGAGTCAATCATGACAAAATATAAAACCAAATAACATGGAACAAAAAACAAAGATCGTTGCTGAAGCTGGTAAACAGGAATTAATGATCCTGAGAGAGTTTGATCTTCCTCTGGAATTATTATTTAAAGCATATACAGAGGCAGAAATAGTTGAACAGTGGATGGGGACTAAGGTATTGAAACTTGAGAATAAAGAGCATGGTAGTTACCAATTTGAAACCACTGATCCCAAAGGAAATAAACACGGGTTTAATGGAACTATTCATGAATTCATCCTAAATCAAAAAATTACCAGGACATTTAAAATGGAGAATACACCTTTTGATGTTCAACTTGAATTTCTGGAATTTGAGAAACTAAGTACCAATGTCAGCAAACTTACAATGCACGTCATTTACAGATCAGTTGCCCTTAGAGACCAAATACTAGCCTTACCTTTTGCACAGGGTATTAACATGGCACATAACAGAATTGAGAAAATTTTAACCACATAAAATAAATACACATGATAAAGAGAAATAAGATCATCTATTGGATCGCAACAGTATGGCTTTCGTTAGGTATGCTTTCAAGCGGAATCGTACAATTAATTAAATTACCTGAAGAGGTGGAAATGATGACACATTTAGGTTATCCACTCTATTTTTTAACCATTATCGGTGTTTGGAAAATACTAGGAGTTATAACAGTACTTATTCCTAAATTTCCTTTAGTAAAGGAGTGGGCATATGCCGGTTTCTTTTTTGCGATGTCGGGGGCTATCGTTTCTCACATCGCTGGCGGCGACGGCGCCAAAGAGTTTTTTGGTCCCATTTTATTATTGGTCCTGACAGTTATATCCTGGTACTTTAGACCCGCAGACAGAAAGATGATTTCAAATAATCAGTAACTTTGTGCATCATGAATCCGAAAGTTGATTTTTATTTTAAGAATGACAAGTGGCAGGAAGAAATTAAGAAGATGAGAGAGATCGTTCTTGATTGTCATTTAACAGAAGAGCTGAAATGGGGTTGTCCTTGCTACTCCTATGAAAGAAATAACATTGTACTGATACATGTATTTAAAGATTACTGTGCGTTCTTATTTTTTAAGGGTGCCTTGCTAAAAGATCCAAAAAATATTTTAATACAGCAAACCAAGAATGTACAAGCTGCCCGCCAAATAAGATTTACTAAGGTTAAGGAAATCACAAAACTGAAAGCAACGCTTAAAGCTTACATCTATGAAGCAACCACCATAGAAGAAGCCGGGTTGAAAGTAGAAATGAAAAAAACCAAAGAGTTTGAAATGCCCGAAGAGTTTCAAACTAAATTAAATAAAAGTGCAGTTTTAAAAACAGCTTTTTCTGGCCTAACGCCAGGCAGACAAAGAGGTTACTTACTTTATTTTTCCTCGGCTAAACAAGCCAAAACACGCGAAATCAGAATTGAAAAATATATAAAGCAAATTCTCGATGGCAAGGGATTGGATGACTAAAATATGCAGGTGTTGAAAGCAGCGTTTGCTTTGAAAAATTATTGTAACATAATATGTCTAAAAAATAAACATCATGACTGCAACTAAAAAAAACCTATCGGCTGAACAGAGCAAAGAACTAATTAAAGTTTTGAGAACCCGTTTCGAGAAAAACATGAAACGCCATAAAGGTATTGACTGGGAAAAAGTACAGGCAAAACTGGAAGCCAGTCCCGCTAAGCTTTGGTCACTTGAGGAAATGGAAATAACAGATGGCGAACCGGATGTTGTGGACTATGATAAAAAAACAGGTGAGTACTTATTTTACGATTGCTCGGACGAAAGCCCTAAAGGACGGAGAAGTGTTTGTTATGACCATGAGGCATTAGAATCAAGAAAAGAACATAAACCAAAAGACAGTGCTATCAATATGGCAGCTGACATGGGTATTGAGATCTTAACAGAAGAAGAGTATCGCCAACTGCAAGAGCTGGGCGAGTTTGATCTAAAAACTTCAAGCTGGATAAAAACGCCTGCTAATATCAGAAAGCTTAAAGGTGCTTTGTTTTGCGATCGTCGTTACAATACGGTTTTTTTATATCACAATGGTGCCGAGTCCTATTATGCCGCAAGGGGCTTCCGTGGCTCTTTAAGAGTTTAATTTTTGCATATGTCATCCGAAACAAAAAAAGAGGAAACAGAGATCTTTTATCCAACAAGCCAAAAGGAGTGGCGACAATGGTTAAAAGAAAATCATCGTTCAAAACAATCTGTTTGGCTTGTGTACTATAAAAAAGAAACTTGCAAACCCAGTATTTCATGGAGTAATGCGGTTGATGAAGCGCTCTGCTTCGGTTGGATAGATAGCAAGAAAATATCAATAGACAAAGAAACATCGCATCAGTTTTTTAGTAAGCGGAAAGCCAAAAGTACCTGGTCGAAAATCAATAAAAATAAAGTAGAAAAACTAATAGCCGGTAAGCTAATGACAAAAGCCGGCTTCGAAATTATTGAAACCGCAAAACAAAATGGTTCATGGACAATTTTAGATGATGTAGAAGAATTAATAATTCCCACGGATCTGGAAAAAGAATTTAAAACCAAGCCCGGCTCAAAAGATTTTTTTCTAAGTTTAAGTAAATCTGTAAAAAAAATTATGTTACAATGGCTTGTCTTGGCCAAAAAACAAGAAACCAGGCAAAAAAGAATCAGCGAAATAGTAGAACTTTCAAGCCAAAAACTGAAGCCCAAACAATTCAGATAAAAGAAGGGCTAGTACTTTAAAACAAAAAAGCTCCGCAAAATTTTTGCGGA
>JAZKGE010000043.1:15198-15472 GCA_040386075.1 Bacteroidota bacterium | reverse complement strand
GTATATCATTTTCTACTATGAGACCACGGCCATGCCTGTGTCTCCAGTAAGCTTGTCCTTCTGGATTATAGGCAACGGTAAGGCTGCTTAATGATATTCCGGCACCAACATTAATACCCGTGTAAGGCCTCAGGATCTTCCATTTAAAAGGGTAGATGATCTCCGAAAAGTCTATTCCAATTGTTTTTCCTTTTAACGAATAATAATAGCCGTGCCCGGTAACAGCACTGTCAATTTTGAAATAGCCTGTTGTATTACTAAAAAAAGTATCGGC
>JAZKGE010000043.1:0-15188 GCA_040386075.1 Bacteroidota bacterium | reverse complement strand
ATGGAGTCGGCTTTAAACAGTCCTAACTGGTATTTAGGTTTAACGGTATAGTACAAACCAATGCGGTGCTCGGTTCTTTTGGCGAAATTACTTTTGGCCTTATTGCTTTTTAAGTTGAGAAAACAATTAATATTAAAACCTGCTTGTCCACGGCTAAAATCCTGTCCGTTGGTATCAAGGTCTTTATTCAGGTAAGGATTATTAGGAGCAATACTGTTGAAGTCCTTTATCCATACATCTGTTTGTTTGGTTATCTCCTCCGTTAAAATAACGGCACCTAAACTAAACCCAAAGGAGCTGATCCTTACACCCCGGTTCAAAGAATCTGATCGTTGAGCCACGCAAAGCGATGAGGTAAAAGCCAGAAAGATGGCCAGATAAACTACCTTTTTCCAATAGCTTATTTGTATTTGATTTAAATAGCGCATTTATTGCAAGTTATTCAAAAAGTTTTTGCCCTTTTATACCGCAAAAAAGGTAATTTATTTGTAAATTCGTATCGCGAAAATGAGAAATTATATGTTCCCTTTACGCCTTAACAAAGAAACTAAACAAACATAAATACTATTCACTCAATTATTAATCTCTAATTACCCTTTACTATGGCATTTGACATTGAAATGATTAAGAAGGTTTACGCTAATATGCCTGCGCGCATTGAAGAAGCCCGTAAAACCTTAGGTCGCCCTTTAACATTAGCAGAAAAGATCCTGTATTCGCATTTAGATGCGTCTACTGTTTTAAAAGATTATCCGCGTGGTAGTTCTTATGTTGATTTTAATCCGGACAGAGTAGCCATGCAGGATGCAACAGCGCAAATGGCGCTTTTACAATTCATGCAGGCAGGTCGCCCAAAAGTGGCTGTTCCATCTACTGTTCACTGCGATCACTTGATCACGGCTAAGTCAGGTGCTAAAATTGACTTACCTTTTGGTAATGCCGAAAGTAAAGAGGTTTTTGATTTCTTAGGTTCTGTATCTAATAAATATGGTATCGGTTTTTGGAAACCGGGTGCAGGGATCATTCACCAGGTTGTATTAGAAAATTATGCTTTCCCCGGTGGAATGATGATCGGAACTGACTCTCATACGGTTAACGCCGGTGGTTTAGGGATGATCGCTATTGGTGTTGGTGGAGCTGATGCCTGTGATGTAATGGCAGGCTTACCATGGGAACTTAAAATGCCAAAATTAATTGGTGTTAAGTTAACCGGTAAATTAAACGGTTGGGCTTCTGCAAAAGATGTGATCTTAAAAGTGGCAGGTATCTTAACCGTAAAAGGTGGTACTGATAAAGTGATCGAATATTTTGGTGAAGGTGCTATCTCTTTAAGCTGTACAGGTAAAGGAACTATTTGTAACATGGGTGCTGAGGTTGGTGCAACTACTTCTACATTTGGTTACGACGAAAGCATGAGCCGTTACTTAAGCGCAACAGGTCGTGCCGATGTAGCTGCTTTGGCAGATACTATCAAAGAACATTTAACAGGTGATGCTGAGGTTTATGCTGATCCTAAAAAATATTTTGATGAAGTGATCGAGATCAATTTATCAGAATTGGAACCACACGTTAACGGACCATTTACTCCGGATTTAGCTACACCTATCTCTAAATTAAAAGAAGCAGCAGTTGCAAACGGCTGGCCTTTAAAAATTGAAGCAGGTTTAATTGGTTCTTGTACCAACTCTTCTTACGAAGATATTTCACGTGCTGTATCATTAGCAAAACAGGTATCAGCTAAAGGCTTGAAATCAAAAGCTGAATTCATGATCAACCCGGGTTCTGAGCAAATTCGTTACACCATTGAGCGTGACGGTTTCTTAGATGTATTTAACCAGGTTGGTGCAACGGTATTTACTAACGCCTGCGGACCATGTATTGGTATGTGGGACAGGGTAGGTGCTGAGAAAAAAGAAAAGAATACCATCATCCATTCTTTCAACCGTAACTTTGCAAAACGTGCCGATGGAAATCCAAACACTTACGCATTTGTTGCATCTCCTGAAATTGTAGCCGCTATGGCTATTGCAGGCGACTTAACGTTTAATCCTTTAACGGATACTTTAACCAACGAAAAAGGTGAGCAGGTTAAATTGGATGAACCAACAGGTTACGAATTACCTCCTAAAGGTTTTGCTGTAGAAGATGCAGGTTACCAGGCTCCGGCTGCTGATGGAAGTAATGTAAAAGTATTGGTTGAAGAAACCTCTAAACGTTTACAGTTATTGGATCCATTTACGGCATGGGAAGGTGTTGACTTGAAAGGCTTGAAATTATTAATTAAAGCAAAAGGAAAATGTACAACGGATCATATCTCTATGGCTGGTCCATGGTTAAAGTTCCGCGGACATTTAGATAACATTTCCAACAATATGTTAATTGGTGCAGTAAATGCATTCAATGATAAAACAGATTCGGTAAAAAACCAGTTGACCGGTACTTACGATGGTGTACCTGCAGTACAACGTGCTTATAAAGCACAGGGTATTGGCAGTATTGTTATTGGTGATGAGAACTACGGTGAAGGTTCATCACGTGAACATGCAGCCATGGAACCACGTCATTTAGGTGTACGTGCGGTATTGGTAAAATCATTTGCCCGTATCCACGAAACAAACTTAAAGAAACAAGGGATGTTAGGATTAACCTTTGCTAATAATGCTGATTACGATAAGATCCGTGAAGACGATGTTATTGATATCACAGGTTTAACAACATTTACTCCTGGCCAGCACTTAATATTAACATTGAACCATGCAGATGGAACTTCTGAATCATTTAATGTAAACCATAGCTATAACGCTCAGCAAATTGAGTGGTTCAAAGCAGGTGGTGCATTAAACATCATCAGAGCTTCTGTGAAAGCGTAATTACAAAGACCTGTCACTTCGAGCGAAGTCGAGAAGCGACAGCATATAAATCTAAACTCCTCTCAGGTAACTGAGGGGAGTTTTTGTTTTATCTAAATTATAGATACATTTAAACTATGAGGAAGCTGATACTGATATTTATCTTTTTTGGATCACAGTATTTTCTTCAAGGTCAGAATTTATCGGGTGACTATACAGCAAATGACTTTATAAAAAGGAACGCAACAAAACTTATCCGGGTTTCCACACATATTGATACGATCACAGGAAAGATAAAGATCACTAAAAAAGTTGCTGCGAAATTTGATCCAAAAACCGGCATCATTATAATATATTCCCCTGGTAAACACAGGTATTATTACAGCACAGATAGCCTAAACGAACTTTATGTAGTTGATAAACATGGAGTCAGTGATACTGTTTTTAACGAAAGCATCACCCTTGTCCCAACATATTCAGAGAATAAACATATTAAAAAGTATGGCAGTACTTTCTATTTTTATAATGATGACCACCAACTCACCAGGGCAATGATTGATACAACTGACAGGCAGATCAGGAGTGGTTGGGAAAATTTATTTTTTTATAAAAATGATGTATTGGTTAAGCGAATAGATAAGAGTTATTATTTCCATGCTACTGATAAAACACTTTCCTATGAGGCCGACAAACCCAGGATGATCATTGAGACAACCTACGAAAATAACACAGAGACATCCTTTAGGAGTCAAATGCTGTATCCTGCAAATGTTGCGTACGCTAAGGAGAAATGGATAAAAGAGAAAACGTCTCATACTATCTTTACCACATATTATTGGAACGGTAAACAAACAGGTTCTGTTCTTTTGCAATTTGAATGACAAAAGTAGAACTATGAAAGACCCGAACATCAAAACCATCATTCAACAATTTATTGAAGCTGCAAATGCCTTTGATGTAAAAACCGCATTGACCTTATTTGCTAAAGACGCCATCATTGATGATGTATCGGTTGGGCAAAAGTTTAAGAACACAAAAGGCGTACGTAGCTACCTCGAGAAATTCTTTGTAGGTTATAACACGGTTACCAAATTAGAATCTGTGAAGCTCATCTCTAAAACCAATGCACTCGCTCAGGTTGATTTTACCGGTGACTTTGGACATGAAACAGGAGGATTGAATTTTACAATTAATGGTGAAGGGTTGATTGTTGGTATTGAGGCGCATTTGGATTAGTTCGTCATCGCGAGCGCAGCGCGGCTCCCGATAGCTATCGGGGCTCAAACATAGTATGCGTTTAGTTTTTTGATTTAAAAGGTATTATATGAGATTGCTTCGTCGCGAAAAGCTCCTCGCAATGACGAACACCAGGATTGCTTCGTAGTACCTCCTCGCAATGACGATCTATTCTACACCAACTTCTTTTGAGAGATCGTTCCAGTTAGGGTTCATAGAAATAATCAGGTTTTCTTTTTTTACTCGACTGCCAGCTTTAATTTGCTTTTCTCTGGCAATCGCATCTTCAACTCTTAAAAATACTTCGTAGTATACTAATTTGTTTAAAGCATATTTACTGGTGAAACTCTTTTGATAAGCACCTGTTCGGTGTTCATAGAGCCTTTTTATGATATTTGAAGTAACACCGGTATATAAGGTTGTATTTCCTTGATTGGTTAAAATATAAACGACAGCTCCTTTTATCATAATATAAAAATAATAGATTTTTTAATACTGTGTATGAGATTGCTTCGTCGCGAAAAGCTCCTCGCAATGACGAGAGGTGGTTCGTCATTGCGAGCGCAGCGCGGCAATCTCAAACCCAGGGAATTTGCATGGTTTTTTTAAATGAAAAGCATTGTATGAGATTGCTTTTAATGAAAATAAAGATTAAGAATTAGTGATTTCATTTCGCCCTTGTTGGTGTTATCACCAACAAGCATTTAATGAAAATAGAGATTAAGAATTAGTGATTTTATTGATATAGTTTTAATATTATGATCGTTGGTGATAACACCAACGATGGCACAGATTGCTTTGTCATTGAAATAACTCTCAGCATCTTAATATCATGCCAGCATACAGATCTTCCCCAAACTCACAATCTATCCCAAAAAAGAGGTGAGCTATGTTTATTAAGTCTACCTTCAAGAAAAAACAAATAACATGTCAGACAAAAACAAAAAACAATTTGGTGTATGGATGGATTCACATCATGCAACCATTACAGGAAGAGAAGGAATTGATACAGGTGCATTTATTACACTTGGACATGTAAACAACCCGGGTGCCGAAAAAAACTCGAGCGAGAGCGCGGCAAACCATCAGGAAATTACATTAACGCATAAGTTCTTTAAAGAAATAGCGGCTAAAATGCCAAATGTAGACGAGATCCATATTACAGGTACAGGTCAGATCCAGGAAGAGTTCATGAAATTTTTGGCCGAAACGCCACAGTACAAAAATGCTAAATCAAGCGAAAGTACTTCTAATAAAATGAGCGATGAAAACCTGCTCGAATTTATGACAAAGCATTTTAACTAGTCATAATTTATTTTACAAAAAAAGGCCAAAGCGAAAGCTTTGGCCTTTTTTTGTTAGGTAATAGCTGAATGATTACTTAATGATGTTTTTAGTGGCAGTACCTGCCGATGTACTAACCGATACAGAGTAATTTCCGCTTTTTAGTTTTGATAGGTCAGCGCTATGTTCTTTGGTATTTAGTTTACCTGATGCATATACCGATTTGCCGGTGATGTCAAATACTTCTACAGAGTGTATGTCATGCGTTGAGTTAACTGTTAGTTTATCTGCAACAGGATTAGGAAAAACATTGATCTCAGTTGCTGCAAGTTCATGTTCTTCGATGCCAACAAAAATATTGCTGTTCTTTAGGATCACTCCATCTTCGCCAACAACTACAGCAGTGGTTGCTGATGTCATATGAACGTCGGTTAACATACCGGTAACACCTGAGGTTAATGAATACCAGTTTGTACCACCATTATTTGTATATAAAATAGTACCAGCACTACCAACTGCAATTCCTGTATTCACATCATAAAAATGAATGCTTTGTAAATAAGAAGTGCTGTTGGTAGTTTGAACAGTCCAGGTTGTACCGCCATCACTTGTTTTTGAGATCAGGCCTGATGATCCAACAACAAATCCAACGCTACTATTTACAAAACACATTTCGGTAGTTAAGCCTGCAGGGCTTGTTACGGTCGACCAGGTAGTTCCGGCATCCATTGTTCTTCTTACACCGGTAGATTGTGCTGCAATGAACCCGGTAGTTGCGCTTGTAAATATAACATCAGTAATAAGGTTTGAGGTGCCTGAGTTTTTTACAGTAAAGCTTGTTCCGCCGTTGATAGTTTTCCATAAAACACCACCGGTGCCCACAAAATAAGCTGTTGTTGAACTCGTGGCTGCCACACCCCATAGTGAGTTAGATGTCGGAGGTGTTAGCATTGTCCAGGTGGCGCCGCCGTTCACAGTTTTTCCCATTGATTGTCCAACAATAGAAGCTCCAAAAGCTTGTGTGCTATTTACAAACGTATAATCTCTGAAACCCTGGGATGTTGTGGCTGTCCAGGTAGTACCGCCATCAACGGTTTTATAGGTATAATTAAAACCTCCGCCACAAAAGCCATTTAAAGGGTCAATGAAATGAATGTCATCAAAATCGGCTGTTGTACCGGATGCTATCACCGACCATTGTGCTGTTGCGTTAAAAAGAGATCCTACGACGAATCCAAGGCTTAGTAAAAGTTTTTTCATATTTTTTGGTTTTAGGTTACCGGTAAAAGTAATTAAAATAGTTCTATCTCTTATTCCGTTTTCATCCCAAAAGCACTTTTGTGCAATTTATCCTTTTAACGGTAAAACTCATTTAACGCCATAGGTTTGCAGCAGAGCTTGTTTCGCTTTTTTTGATTTTTACCAACAAATATGTTGTGTGCATTGTATTGTTTTGCGATAATTTGTATCTTTATAATACTGCTTCTGCAATATTAAATGCTAACTAAACTATTGAATTATGAAAGTTAAGATAATATTCGGTTTTTTGATCGCTGCTCTTTTTCTGGTTAACTGTAAAAAAGATATACAACCTGAGCACAAGCCAATGGTAACACATGGTCCTTCCAATACACTTAAGAAGTTTAATTTTAAGACCAACAGTAAATGGATCTTTAAAAATACCATAAGTAATTCAATTGATACCATGTGGGTTCGTTGGTCGAGTGGAATTTTAAGTACAGAACAGAAAGTTTCAAAAGAAGAGGTTGAGATACTGGAATATTTTCAGGTAAGAATGGAACATACCTTATTACCTGCCGCCTGGAGAGATATTGACTATGACGGATATGAAGCAGGAATAATGGCGAGTGACAATTATGGATCTATTGTAATGGGAGCCGGTTTTTTTGAGAAAAATGCAGGCGATAGCATCGTATACAATAATACGTCATGGAATAAAATAGAAAACATTTATCCTACATTGATAGTAAATGGTGTTACTTACTCTAATGTTTATGAAATAAGTTACCACCCTGTTTGGTATGGTTTTAATAAGATCTGGTGGAGTCCGGCCGTTGGATTTGTTAAGCTGGAAGGCACCAACCATGTAAGCAATCAGTTTGGGTCGTGGGAACTCCAAAGCTATGATATCAGCTTACACTAATGTTGTTAAGGTTAACACCAAGGATATGAGGTTTAGTTATTTTATTGTATATTTATAAGTGGACAAAAGCTATCAAATTATTTCTTTAAAACCTATACGATGAAATTCATTTGTATTCTCTCAGTTTTTATTTCTTCTTTTTTTCAAACCCAAAACATACCTGAGGTCTGTTTTATGGGACACCGAGGTAATGCAACACTAGATGTTAAGACTGCCAAAGTGGGAACCGCTCTCGGGTCTATATTAATAAACGATATGTTACCAGTATTGTCGTTTGAAATGACCATTACTACCGGTGGCCATTCAACAACCACGGTTTCCAATGCCAATAATTTTACGCCTGAACAAAAAACACTGATCTCAAAAATTAAGCCCGGTTCAAAGATCATTTTTGATAAGGTGAAAGTCAGGATGAGTGATGGAAAGATCATTGCGCTGGCTCCCGGAACTTATACCATTAAATAAAAGTTCGCCCATGTTGGTGTTATCACCAACTGTTGACAGCGATATAACAACGTATGGCAATATATAACTCTCTTCGCCCATGTTGGTGTTATCACCAACTGTTGACAGCGATATAACAACGTATGGCAATATATAACTCTCTTGCCCTTGTTGGTGTTATCACCAACAAGAAATTACCAATAAGTCCTGTCAAAAGGTTCTAAAAAATCAAAAGGATGTTGAAGTTCCATGTAGTGTTTGGCTGAAGAAAATTCATAATCCAACTCTGTTTCACATAAATTTGCTCTTACAGGGTTTTTATGAATGTAATTCAGTTTTTGTGTAAATACTTCATAACTCATAATATCAATGGCAAGTGAATTTCTTTCCCATATCTGAACCTTACGATCTTTTGCCTCTACTGTAAAGCGATCTAGAACCTCGGGATGATGTTTTTCGAGGTCAAATTTAATTTGCTGAGCAGTAAATTTCATGAAACTTAGTTGAGTATGCTTTAAGGAGTACATATCAGTTCCCTGCCAGATAAGGTGGATATGGTTTTCCATGATCACAAATCCATAAACCTTTACCCTCTTTTCTCTTACAAGAAAAGTTAGACTATCGATAATGATCTTTTTGTACTTGTCCGGTTTTAAGAGCTTTTTCCATTCCAAAATAGTTGCAGTGTAAAACTGCACGGGATTTTCGGCATGATTTAATTTTGGCATTTGCAAATTTAAGTATAAATATTGTTGGTGATAACACCAACAATGGCAGCGTATAAATATTGTTGGTGATAACACCAACAATGGCAGAGAATAACTGTTTTAACCCCTCTTCAAAACCACACTCGTTACATTACTGTATAGCCCAACCAGTTTATCGGCTACCACAAAAATAGCTTTGTAATGCCATTCATCGTATTTTACATCAGGAGCTAATGCAGCTTTGTCCAAATACTCGCTACGCGTAAAACGGCCAATTAAAACAAAACCCAAACCATCGTTTCGGTCAACGTAAAGGTCGGTTGCATCGGCACCGCCTTTGGTCCATTTAATGTGTGGCTTGCCAACGTTTAGTTTGATGCTCAGGTTGGGTTGCATGGTATGAATATCTGTTTCAGAGTTAGAACCAATAATGCCCAGATCGTGCCCGATATTGAAATTATAACCTGGTGTTACTTTTATACGGCTTGCCAGTTTAGTTACACGGTCAAAAATACCTTCGGGTACAGCAGGCGGTGGAGCAGGTGCGGGTGCAATTAAAGGAATAGAACCGATGTGCTGTTGCGCTACCGAATGTTTCATCATGTTCTTATAACCGGTTAAGTTGAGCACAGCATTGCGGTATTGGTTGAGGATATCTATCACATATTTATAAGCTGCATAATCCTTTTGCAGGTCACTGATTTCGGTAGCACTCAAACCTAATTGAGCCTCATACAAACTTATTTTGGTGGTAAAGTTATATAACCACAGAGCTTTGTCTGCATCGGTTGTTGGGATATATTTTGCTTCTGCCATGATATTTGTTTTTAGTTTGTCGCTTCTCTCTGCCCATTTGCTGGCTCAAAAGTTCACTGAACTTTTGCTGTGCTCGAGGTGACGCGTTTCAAACAGCTTTCCAAGCCCTGTGCCACGCATCTTTAAAATAAGTTAAAACCGATATCCATGCGTGGGTATCGCTAATTCCGCACGTGGATATCGCTAACTCCACGCATGGATATGACTAACTCCATATATGGCTATAGCCAGTTCCAGATGAGGTTATGATGATACCCATACGTGGTAATAGGCATTTCCATTCATGGGAATAACTATTACCATATGCGGATATCGGTGCAGCCATGGATGGCAATATAGAGTTCCACGCGTTGATATGATGAACGCCATGCATGGACCTGACAGGTTCCATCTGCGGCTAATGCCAAGTCCATGGGAGGATATCTATAGTTCCACAGGCAATTAACCGGTTAGTGCAATCTGCCAAAGCATAGAGGCCAGCACTATTGAGCTACTGTATAACGAGGTTGTTATATTTTCGCACAGCAACAAGCAGGAAACCATACAGCAAGTGATGATTGTCAATTACGAAGCAAATGTATGTTCACACTTTTGCTTCATGTCAATTACTGTGCTTAGTATTTGTCATGCCACAGCGGTTCGGCATCAATGCTATTGGCCGGCAAAGTGTGGAAATAGATGCGGGCTGACATTACCAGGATCACTTCATATAAAACTGTCAGGGCGTCATTGAAAAGCGGGCGGCATATTTGTTGGATATATCTTTTCAATAAACAAATAAAATATATATGAAAACAAACAAACCAACAACACGCAACGGTAACAATCCAAATTACCCAAGCACAACCGGAAATCCTTCGGGCGGTGGCCGCGGCAACACAACTAAAGGAAAGTAAAGACCGGAATGCATGAACATTTAACTGATAAGAACGACAGTGGCTTAAGCATTCTTGTTTGACCTCAATTAAATAAAGAAACAGCATGATGACCTGATCACTCATTATAACTGTCCACCTTTATAAGTGTTGATGTATTTTAAGCACCAAAACAAATCATTAATCATTTTAAAATTAAAACACCATGGATCCAAAAACCCAGGCGGATTGGGATAACCACGCCAATCAATTAAATCCAAACAATGATGCATACGCAGGAAACGATGATCATGATTACGACAATGATAATCACAGCAATCAATTGAATCCTAACAACGACGAATACGCCGGTAATTAATAACTGAGCATTTCGTCATTCTTGAACTGAGACAGCAACGCTTACCTTAAATGGTAATCCGTTCTGTCTCATTTTTTTGTCCAGTGCTTTAATTGATCATTGTTATGATAATACTAGCAAAGTTATCCGGTAAAAATAATTATTCAAGGATCAGTTTTCCGCTCAAGTCCCTGTCTTGCTGTTTGACGGTATAATAATAGATACCTGCAGCAAATCCCTTTAGATCAATAGAATTAGAGTTTTTATTTAAGTTTATACTGTACACCTTTTGTCCAAATGCATTATGTAATACAAACTCAGCTTCATGTTCGAGTTTTATAATAACCTGGCCTGAGGACGGATTTGGATATATTATAACACCATCATTATTCTTAAACTGTTCATTTAGTCCCACATAACAAAACGTGGAAGTAGAATTTACATAGGACTGGGTAGTGGCAGTAGGAACTTCTATAGGGCCAAAAGCAGCACCAAAGGCCGAAATATATTTTGTTTGTGTTTGAACAGCAGCCGGACTAAATGTGCTCGTAACCGTGTTTTGAAGACATAAACTATTTCCAACGCTATCGGTTTTCATGAACCACATTTCAGGATTAGCGGTACTACTTTCCAGGGTTCCGATCACAGCGTAACCACCATCGAGTGTTTGTTTTGCCATATAGCCTTTACCGCCGGTGGCAGTACCATAAGTTTTTTTCCAAACAAGGTTTCCATTGCTGTCTGTTTTTATAAGAAATAAGTTCTGAAATCCTGACTGATCAGTAATATAGCCTGTAAAAATATATCCACCGTCGTTACATTGCTCAGCATAGTAGCCTACGTCATCCTTATATCCCCGACTAAATATCTTCATCCATTGGGTTTGTATGGAAGCGTTTATCTTTAATAAAAAAGCATCTCCATATACACTGTCGCCAAAACTTTTGGTGTAACCGGCAATAATAAAACCGCCGTCGTTTGTTTTTCTGATCGAATAAGCTTCCTCGTCTTTATTACCGCCAAAGGCATGGAGCGTGTTATTTAAATAACCCATTGAGTCAGCTTTTACGACATATATATCGCTGGCACCCGAGCCAAAATTAGCAGTGACACCTGCCACAACATAACCTTTATCTGCAGTATGTACCACTGAATTTGCTTTGGACAATATATTGGTTTGTCCATATCCCGCATATTCATATGCCCATGAATGATTTCCGTTAGCTTTTACTTTAAAAAGTACTATTTGGTTTAAATACACGGAGGCTACTGCAAATCCACCATCAATGCTTTCAACAACGTCGTTGCCTTTACCATTCCAGTTCGAAATCCCTGCAATACGTGTCCACAATGTGTCACCATTGCTATTGCAACGTATCAGGTAAGTGCTTGTACCCGAACCACCACCAAAACTTCCCTGCGTATGTCCGGTAATAATAAAACCTCCATCGGCTGCTCCACTAACAGAAGATGCAATTTCTGTTCCGGTGCCTCCATAGGTTTTTGTCCATAAGGTGTCCCCGTGCGGATTAAGTTTAGCAATAAATATATCTTTGGCTTTTCCATTTACATTCGCATCTCCTACAATAATGTAGCTGCTATCAGCATTTTGCAGCAAAGCAGCACCGTACGCTTCATACACACCTTTAAATGTTTTCTGAAAAAATGACTGGCTAAAACCAATCTGTAATATCAATAAGCAAAAAATAGTTCCGGTTATTCTCATGATGTTAATCTGATTGACCTTAAAGATCTTCCAACGAAAATACATATTTTTACGTGTATTATTTTGGGTACAACAAAATAGTTTATCCTGGATTTAAATAAAAGCGTGTATTACAGATAAATGTAACCAAGATCAGGTTTGATGTAATTGTTCTATACCTTAATCGATGCTTTTCCTGATCAGTATATAACTAATTTCTCAAATATTTCATTATCTTGTATTTCTATTTGTGAGCGCACTCAAAGCAATATTCTTTATATGGTTACTGTTATCGTTATTAACGGATAGTAAACTGGTAGCTCAAACTAAAGCCGAAGCGGCTTCGCTCAAAACATATCGTACACTGTTAATAAAGGCCGATGAATTACAGAACAAACAAAATCTGCCCGATAGCAGCATTATCTTATTGATCAAGGCAAAAGGAATTGCCCGTTCGTTAAGCGATAAGCACATTTTAGCGCAGGCCCATCTTAGGCTGGCTCATAGTTATTACTGGGCCATTGCCGATTATTATAAATGTAAAAAAGAACTTGACACCATTGGCAACAACTATTTTTCGATTCTCACAAACACAGAAAAATGTCAGTACCTGAGCCGTTATGGAGATGCTATTTATTATGACAATGATTATGTAGGATCACTTCAGTATTACTTTAAGGCGCTGGCCTATGTAGGAACCGATTCAGTCATGCTTGCCCGTTTGTATCATAACATTGGTTGGGTATACACGGATCTGAAGAACTACGCCAAAGGTATTGAGTTTGGAGAAAAAGCTTTGCTGGTTGCACAACAAGCCAATGGCGATGTAACCCACAAATTGCAGGGGTTGGTTTACATATATAAAACTGCCCGACAATTTAGTAAGGCGCTCGATTATCAAAACAAGTTGCTGGCATCAGATACGGACCGTGTTCAAATGGCCTTTAATTATTATCGCAAAATTTCTATTTATGCTGACATGAAGCAATACGACTCAGCTTTATATTATGGCGAAAAAGGAATTTATTATGGTAAAAAACCCGGTGGTGCCCGAAACCTGATGATGTTACTTGATGTGCAACTGGCGTCGTGTATACATGGAAAAAGGATGGAGCATTTTGATGAGTATTTAAAACAATATGAAGCACTTTTAGTACAATACAATAAACCCTACGACGCTAATGGTATTTATGCACTGGCCGGCGAATATTATTTACAGCAAAAGGATTATGCTAAGTCGAGATCTTATTTAGAAAAAGCAAAGCAACTGCAGGAACAATATAATTTGGTAGGGATTGAGTATACATACCTGAGTTTGGCCGTTTGGCACGAAACAAAAAATGAACATGATCTTGCATACGGCTATTTAAAAAAATATGCTGCCATACAGGATAGTGTATTGATGCAAGAGCGCGAGCATACTCAAAAAACAATGGATAACTATTCCAAGATCTATGATCTGGAAAATACATTGACCCAAAATGAAACAGAGATACAAGCCAAGAACGAATTATTGCAAAAAGAAAAAACGCAAAAATACATGGTATTGGCAGGGCTTGTGTTTGTAATACTGGTTGCAGGATTTTTTTTTAAACTGATAGTTGACCGAAAAAAAATGACGAGGCAATTAATTAAGAACAGCAGAGTGATCGAATTGAAGAACGAGTTGTTGAGTGAAAGAAGTAAAGAAATACATGATTCTATCTCTTATGCCAAATACCTTCAAAACGCTATTCTGCCTTCCGGAAAATTAATAAAGGAAAACTTAAAGAATTCATTTGTATTTTATAAACCCAAGGATATGGTTGCCGGCGATTTTTATTGGCTGGAGTTGTGCGATGCGGATAAGGACCTGGTACTATTTGCAGCTGCTGATTGCACAGGACATGGCGTGCCGGGAGCCATGGTAAGCGTGGTTTGTAGTAATGCACTTAACAGAGCCGTAAAAGAATTTGCTTTGTGCGATCCCGGTAAAATTTTAGATAAGGTAAGGGAGCTGGTCATCGAAACATTCTCTAAAAGCGAAGACGAGGTAAAGGATGGAATGGACATTAGTTTATGTGTATTAAATTACAAAACACATGAGTTGCATTGGGCAGGTGCAAATAATCCGTTATGGATCATCAGGAACTATAAGGAAAAAGAGCAGGAATATGAGTTAATAGAGTATAAGGGTAACAAGCAACCCATTGGTAAAACAGAGAACCCTGAACCTTTTACAACACACAAGGTGCAACTACAGGCCGGCGATTCGTTCTACCTGATCACAGATGGTTATGCCGATCAGTTTGGTGGCGAAAAAGGAAAGAAAATGAAAACAGCAAATTTCAAAAAATTGCTACTTTCCATTCAGTCTAAAAGTATGGGAGAACAATATGTTGCCATAGAACAAAGTCTGGAAGAGTGGAGAGGCGATCATGAACAAGTGGATGATATTTGCGTGATCGGAGTGAGGATATAAAGAATATACGATGAATAGGTTAGCTATTGGCATCTCTCAATGAGTAACCCCGTTTTGATAACTGCAAAAAAGTTGTAACTTTAGTTAAGCATTTCAGTTCCGGTTTATAAACCCTAAAAACCTTTTTATATGAAAAAACTTATACTTTTTATTTTCGTGCTAAGTACCGTTTCTGTTAAAGCACAGCATTATGTGCAGGGTGTTCCTGTTGATACAGTTATATATACAGGAACTTATTCGTTTCCCGGGAGTTCATGTCCCAGTATGACATTCCCAAGGATAACACTCGATCATACCTTATATAATTATG
>JAZKGE010000042.1:0-28906 GCA_040386075.1 Bacteroidota bacterium | reverse complement strand
ATGCAAAGAAAGTAACAAAGAAAGATCACCGCTGCTTAAATTTTCCTCGAAAATCTGAACGTATTTTCCCGCCCGATTCTGGAAACTCGGTCTGTGAAAAACAGACCTCAAACAGCCCAGAATCGTCGCGCGTATTCTTCCTGAAAATAAGTTCGATTTTCTTTGTTAAATTTAAGAGGCGGAAATAGATAAACACACCTTCGAAAACAGCCGCAAAATTATAATCGTATGCAGGGATGCGACAAAATGTTGTTATCCTGATCCCGATAGTTATCGGGATGATTCAGGATCTCGTACTCTATATATTAATAAATGTTAGGGATGCTGCTTCTCGACTTCGCTCGAAGTGACAGTTCAGCATGACGAGACGTTAAATTTAAAAGGTGGGGTTATACAATCAGGCTTTTAGATTGCCTATCTAAAGAGTTTCAACTTTACTTTTTTGCTTTGTACTTTTCTCTTTTTATAAGTTGTCCTATATCAGAATAGCTTTTCCATTCACCATCCTTCTCATTATTCAAATAAGTTCCTTCAATTTTTTTATTACCGTTTTCATAATATTCATTATAAGCCCCCCCTTTTATATAGTAACTGGGATCCCGACTACAATAGCCCTGGTGAAAGTCAGTATAGTTAATCACTTCTTTTTCTTTTCCATTAGCGTAGTATTTGATAGATCTAACAAGTAAAAAGTCTTTATAAACATACTCTCTGGTTTTATTTCCAAAAATATCATAAGTAGTTGCTGTATTAATAGGGAACTCAGGGCGGGCATTCTTAGTTTTTCTATACTCATCTATTCTTATCTTTTCCTGTATGCCAATAGTGTCAACATAGTATTCTACTTCCTTTATTTTTCCGTCTTCATAATAGCTACACCATTTGCCCACCTGATAACCACCATCATAACCCTTAAATTCTCCTGCATAATCATATTTTCCCTCTATTTCAATTTGTCCATTGGAATAATAACGTTTATAAGGACCGGTTGCAGTTCCCATTACGTAATGTTCAAGTCTTCTCAATTGTCCATTACTCCAATATTCATATGAATCGCCATGGCGTTGTCCGTTTTTATTGTTTCCAATACTTGTTAGTTCCCCCATATCATTATAATATGTATAAGGTCCATCCCATTCACCATTTTTGTAGGAGTAGGTTGATTTTATTTTGCCATTGCTGTTGTAATAATATACAATTCCTTCAGGCCGATAGTTTTGATACCGTACTTTCAATAATAAGGTTACACTGTCATCCAGATAAGCATTGTATTGACCATCAGGCAATGTACTATCTATATCTAAATGTTGGTAATGAACGTTATCAAAATAATATGGGTAAACCCAAACGGTATCTTTACCAATTATTGTATCGTATTGCAAATATTCTAGGTCATCAACTTCAGTGATTGAAGCCTGCCCTCGTATTAAAAGAGGAAGAAAAAATATAACTATTAAAATAAGCCTCATTAGCATTAATAATGTCTACTTACAATCTGCCAAACTCTCCCTGATCTGTCTTTCCTCTTTGAGGGTGGCCACTTCTTTGGTTAGGGCCAGTTCGTAGTACTGAGCGGCTTTTGTTTTGTTATTACGCGAAAGATAATGATCACCCAGGATCTGGTACATGTAATAGCTTTGTGGATTGCACTGAATGAAAGCGTTCTCAAGGTTTGCAGGTAATTCTATTTTCTCAGATTTTTTAGTAATGAACTGAATGTAGTTCTTGATCTGTTTAAACAAGAGGAAGTTTTTATAGGTTTGTGTTTTTAAGAATGGATCTTCGGCAATAGTATATTTTGCAACGTTGATAGCTGTGTTAGTATTCAGAGTTTTTGCTTTCGCAAATACCGAATCTAAGTTATAGCATACAAACTCACCACACTGAAAAGGATTGGCGCTTACCCACATGAGTTTATCCTGTGGTTTAAAAATAACGGCATGGTGTGCCAGCAATTGATTTAAACTTTTTTCATTGGTCATGCCAATGTTCTTATTATTGATACCTTTTTGATCTCTTAAGATAGTTGCGGCTTCGATGTAATTTAACGTATCGTATTTACCGAGCAATTGTTTTAAACGAATACTGCGGTATAAGGATGAACTTTCAATTTGGTTCTTTAAATTACTCAGATCGTTTTCGTATGCTTTTCCCTGATAGTGATTAGGGCAAACAATTTCTTTGCTGTTATGCACTTCATAAATATCCATTTTCTCAGGAGATTTTTCGATACTGATGGTTTTATTATCGGAAGCGCTTCCTACCAAAATACTTTCAGAGACGAACACCTTTCGCTTTTTAGCAATGGCAATAGCTTCATCAATATTTTTGGCATACTGCAAAATTTCTCTGGCTAATAAGGCAATAGGCGTTGCCACATCGGTGGGAATAGAACTTTTGGCTGCGTTGATTGTAACTGTAATTCCCTGATCATTCATTCCGCTGCAGGCGCCAATAAATCCGCTCCAGGTTACTGTTGCAAATTTATAGCCTTTGGTAGGATTGGTAAACTGAACAATTTTATTTTTTGCAAAATCATCGCCACTATAAAAATCGAAGTTGCGTCCAACTAATAATTTATGGTCAGCACTTTTTTCATCCCACACCGAAAAAGATGTACATCCTACTGTCATATTCTTATCCTGCAAAGCGTGGCCAATATCGTGCGCACCGTGGTAATTTAAAATACGGTGATACTTAGGTGCAATGAAATCGTATTTATCGCTGGCAAATTTAGAGATACCTAAGATCTCTTCTTTATATTCATCCGTAATATTATCTGGCAAATGACGGTTGAAATAACCTACAAAGAATTTCAGGTAATTTAAATAAGTCAGATCGGGCACTAATACCTGGATCTGTTTAATAAAAGCATCCTCCTGAAATTCGTGCAATTCTTTGGTTAGCATTCCATTTGCTATACCGCGCTCATATGCATTACCCTCAACATACAATTCCCACAACCCACTTTGGCTGTGTTTTAACCAGTTTTGATTGACCTTATAAAACTCAGGTGAAATGGTTTCGCGTTTCCAATGGAGTGTTGTATCGTTCTCAATTTTTGGAACATCGATCTGAATGGCTATCACAAAATAAATAGCAAAGCCAATAATTAGTACGGTAAATACTAATAGAGTTCTTAATACTATTTTTCGGAGTCTTCGCATTATTTTGAGAGTTGTAAAGATACGTAATATAGCCTTTGAATTAAATGCATCTTATGCAATTATTCTTAAAAACTGGTTGGCATTTTTGATAGAATAATTATTTGGGCGTGCCGGCGCAACGTACTTCAACTTCGTTCAGTAACCAAGGCGCCGTCGGGCTTTCCGTTGCAATCTTTTTGCGGGAGGCAGGCAAAAAGGATTTCCACTACAATCCCTCACGCTAGAGAAGTTCAGCATAACAAACTTTTCATAGCATTTACTCAACAAAAAAGCCCTCCTAATATAGGAAGGCTTTCAATTTAATATGAGAAAATACTATTTAATTAAAGAAGTTCTTAAAGCGTAGATCTTTTCAGAGATGGTTTTGAATTTAGCGTCATTCATTTCCTTAGGATCTTTTACTGCATCGATCTCAGCATGAATTTTTTTCAATTCATCGTTCAAAGCAACGCATTCTTTTTTGTCTTTATAGTCATTCAACAGATCCGTTAAATTCTTTAAATAAAAACGTTGGTCCCATAAATGTTTAAATCCTTTTTCTTTTGCAGCTGCATCTGGTAGTTGCTCAGTTACTTTGCAGGTTAAGTATAAGCTCTCAACCCATGATCCGGCAAATACAGCCGAAGCAGTATAAACACGCTCGTTAGTTCTTAAATAAGAATCGCTTTTTACAAAGATCTCATCCAGGATCTTCAATAAGGAATCTTTGTTGGATAAATTCTTTTCAGCACGTTTGCCTACCATTTGATCTACAGCACTTTTCAGTCCTAAAGCATCAGAAGTAGTAACAACGGTTTTCATGAATTTCAATACATCTTCACCTTTGTTATTTACCATGGCGTAAGACATATCGATATTATAAACACCTAAAGCAACTGCTTTGCCAAATTCGGTACTGGCAGTCAAAGGTTTTTTAGCGTCAACCAATAAGGCATTGTTATAATCTACACCCCATTGAGATAATTCGTTGATGCTTCCAACAGGTGAAGGAATATTGGCAATAGCGAAATCAAATTTGAATTTTGTTTCTTCATTTACAGTAACAGGAGTTGTATCTTTAGGAGTAGTTTCCTCTGTTACATTCTCAGCAATTTCCTCTGATGGTTTATCATCACATGATGAGATCAATAAAGCAGATAAAGAGATAGCTGTAGCAAAAAATAGTTTGTTCATTTTAGTTTAATTTTAAGCAAATATAATGGCTTTTTTTATTTCAGGTAGTTTTTATTTAAAATCTTACATAATCTTAATCTAAGCCTGTATAACAAATTAAAATACTTGCTTTTAAACAAGAACGGCCCGCAAAATTGCGGGCCGTTCTTGTTTTTTGAAAGAAATTATCTATCCAGATCTCCGTAATCCAGTTTTTTGCGTTGTATCCAAAGGATCAACTGGCAAACAGCTACAAAGAACGGTACATACATAATTACTTTTGGCAGATCGAAATGTGCTAAAATAACCTCAGCCTTACGTTTTAAACGCTCTGCAATTAAATACATGGCAGGTACCAATAATAAGGTTAAGAAGGTTGCGAAAGCCAAACCAAAGATCATTGTCCAGCTTAATGGTCCCCAGAACACGACGTTATCTCCACCAAAGTGAATGTGTGGTGAACCGTGTGCTAATAAACCTTCAAAATCGATATTTAAACCAACCGCTAAAGGAATCAATCCTAAGATAGCTGCTGTAGCCGTTAACACAACCGGTGTCATACGTGTTCTACCTGCATCTACAATAGCTTCGTATAAACTAATGCCTTTCAACCTTTCTTCTTCGGCAAACTCTACCAACAAAATACCGTTCCGGACCACAATACCGGCCAAAGCAACGATACCGATACCTGTCATAACGATACTCATATCCATTTTAAAGATAGCTGTTCCTAATAATACCCCGATCACACTTAACACGATCTCGGAAAGGATAATGATTGGCTTACCAATTGAGTTGAACTGAATAACCAATACCAACAAAATAATACCTATGGCCGACATCATAGCGCCTCCTAAGAATGCGCCTGTTTCTGCCTGCTCTTCCTGCTGTCCTGTAAACTTAACATCAACAGCTCCTGTAGGTTTATAATCTTTTGCTACTTCTTCTAATTTAGCCACAACAATATTAGCATTAAATCCTTCCAATACATCCGATGATAAAGTGATCACACGTTTATTTTGTTTACGTTTGATACCACCATATGTATTTTCGTAACGAATATCACAAAAAGCTGATAATGGTACAGAGCGCAATTGACCACCCATATTCATATCACGGAAAGTGATCTTTAAGTTTTTAATTTGCTCAACATTTGTACGCTGATCGTAGTTATAACGTAACTGGATCGGATACTCATCATTAGCATCTCTGAATTTACTTGGGTTATCGATACCGAACACTGCTTTACGAATTTCCATCGCCAATTGTACGGTTGAAATACCTTCACGGTTAGCGCGCTCACGGTCAATATCAAAAACGATCTCCGGTTTATTGTCCACGAAATCTGTTTTTAATTCGGCAACACCCGGTACATCTGATTCCTCTAAGAAACGTTTTAAGTTACGGGCATTTTCAACCAGCTCTTCAAACTTATCACCTTTAATTTCGATGTTGACAGGTTTTGCAACAGGAGGTCCTGCCTGCTCTTTGTTAGCTGTAATTTCAGCACCTGCAATGTCCCATTTAGTGGCCTGCAATTCTTTCAGGTACTTCATAGTGCTTTGCCCGTTACGCTCGCTGAACTCAACAAAGTTGATAGCAATTTTACCGCGGTTAGAATAAGAACTCTGATCTTCATCCTGAGGATCGGTAACACCAATGGTTACGTTAGTGATGATAGAAGACACAACCGGGTTATTTTCCCCGATGATCTTATTCACTCTTTTTTCAACGAGTTTCATTACCTCATTTGTTTTGGTAGGATCTGTTCCTTCAGGTAACTTCACATACACGAACACGTTGTTGGGGTCGCCCTGTGGGAAGAATACAACATTTGGTGATCTTACTTTCATTAAGAAAATTGAGAAAATAAATAATAAGATAGTGTATACTAATAAAGTATAAGGACGTTTTAACCCCCATACTAATAAATTAGTATATCCTCTACGGAATGAAGGCCAAGCTTTTGTCTGGAAATTCTCGATCACTTTGTATAAGAACAAACGGTGAACGATCATAAACACTGCAAAGAAGATCATTAAATTTCCGTATGCTACGCTACCGCCTGCATAAAAAATAACAGCAACCAAAGCATACAATCCTAAACGTAACCAGGCCTTGCGGGTTATTTTTCCGTACTCTTTAAATTCTTCCTGGTGAGGTTTCATAAAATCAACCGCAAAAACGGGGTTGATTATATAAGCCACAAATAAAGAAGCTAATAACGTAACAATTAAAGTCACCGGTAAAAAGAACATGAATTTACCAATGATACCAGGCCAGAATGCCAAAGGAATAAAAGGCGCAAGGGTTGTAATTGTTCCGCTCAATACCGGTAAGAAAACCTCACCTGCTGCTTTTTTAGCAGCGGTTTTAATATCCATTTTTCCATTATCAAATATCCTGTGCGTGTTCTCAATTACCACAATGGCATCATCCACCACAATACCAAGTGCCAATAAAAAGGCAAAAAGTACGATCATATTCAAACTAAAGCCCATGGTAGGCATAAAGATAAAGGCAATGAACATGGATAAAGGAACCGACAAGGCAACGAACAAGGCGTTAGTTACGCCCATGAAGAACATCAGGATCAATGTTACCAAAATAAATCCGATGATGATCGTGTTGATCAGATCATGCAGGGTTAATTTTGTTTTGTCCGACTGATCGGCTGTAATTTTAATGTCAATATTTTTAGGGAACTGAGTTTCTTTTAATTCAGCGATCGCTTCTTTGATCTTATCCGAAGCTGAAATTAAGTTCTCCCCTGCTCTTTTGATAACGTTCAACGTAATTACATTTTTACCACCTAAACGTGCATAACTTTGTGTTTCGGCAACTGTATCAACAATTTGTGCAAAGTCTTTCAGGTATAAACGCGCACCCGATTGAGATGATATGATCAAATTACTTAGCTCATCAATGGTTTTAAACTCATTTTTGATGCTGATGGTTCTTTTAGTTCCATCCATTGGAATTTGTCCGCCACTGATGGTTACGTTCTCACTACCAATAGCACGTTCCAGGTCCTGCATCCCAAGTTGCAAGGCCTGCATTTTATACATATCCAGGTTCACCTGTATCTCACGGTCAGGAGCACCAACCATTTTTACTTCGGTGATCTCTTTTAATCCTTCGATCTTATCTTTTAAGTCATCGGCATACTCCTTCAGTTTAGTAAGATCCATGTCACCGGCAATGTTAATGTACATGATCGGTAATTCAGAGAATGCTAGCTCTTTCACAAAAGGCTGACGGGTTAAGCCGGTAGGCAGATCAGATTTAGCTTCATCAACTTTATCTTTAATTTGTTGACGGGCTTTATCAATGGTAACACTTGTGTTAAACTCTACCGTAATTAACGACACATCCTGCATGGAATTACTCGTTAATTTTTTTACACCCGGAATAGATTTTAATTTTTTCTCTAAGGGCTTAGTGATGGTGTTTTCGATATTACTTGGTGAGTTACCTGCGTATACCGTGCTAATGAAAAATTTAGGAACTACGATGTCCGGAAAACTCTCCTTAGGTAAGGAATTGTATGAGCTAATGCCCATCAAAGTGATAATAGCAACAACAATGTATATTGCTGTTTTATTATCTATGGCCCAACTACTGGGTTTAAATTGTTTGAAATCCATTTGTTCAGTTATTGAATTGTTGATTTAATGAGTTATTGATTAATAAGTTGTTGATTTACAGAGTTAATTTGTTTGATTGATGAAACTCTATAACTCACTAATTCTCTATTTCTTTATTTGAATAGCATCGCCTTCATTTAATCCATCATAACCCGATGTGATCAATAAGTCAGTTTCCGATAAACCTTCTTTTACTTCAGCAACACCATTGTATTCTTTTCCTAAAACCACATTGCGTTTAGCTGCTTTGTTTCCTTCTGCAACCAAAACAAAGTGTGTTCCTTTCAGATCTTTTTGTACATAATTGATTGGAACTGTAATAACCGGTTTTGCCGATTTGTAATCATTGATGTTTAGGATAGCAATTTGATTAGGGCGGTATTCTTTCTTATTGTCCAACATGATCTCAACACCAAATGTTCTGTTCATAGCGCTGATAGAACGTGATGAATAATCTACCTTTGTGGTTAAAGTATCATTTGAATCCGGGAACCTAACCAATACCTCATCACCTTTGTGAACTCTTGATCCATAGCTTTCAGCCAGATCAGCTTTGATCTTTAAGTTATTAAAATTAACCACTCTGATGGCTGGCATGCCAGGCGCGGTCATTTGTCCTAACTTAATGTCAACCGCATCTACTGTTCCGTTGATAGGAGAAATGATCTTTGCCATTCGGGCTTGTTCCTGAAGCAGGGCTATTTTATTTTCCATGCTTTCTTTTTGTGTTTTAGCCTGTAAAAACTGAACTTCCGTTCCGATCTTCTGATCCCATAGTGCTTTTTGTTTTTCATACATCTGGTTAACCAGGTCGGCATTAGTTTTCAGATCAGCAATATTTTGTTGAATAGCGCGTGCATCGGTTTCAGCCAACACCTGTCCTTTAGTTACCTGATCGCCTGCTTTTACAAATATTCTGGTAATAGTTCCTGGCATTTCAGAAGACAAAGAAACGTTCTCTTCGGCATCCACTCTACCCTGCACATTGATGTAGGTTTTAAAAATTGCAGGTATAACGGGGTTTGCCTCTACCAATACGAATTTTTTTCCTGAATCACCTTCCAGTTTTGAGATCTTAGAAGAGACCTCAGCCAATTGTGTTTTTAATTCAGCTTGTTTGGATTTCAATTCCGTTAAGCCTTCCGAATTACCACCACCACATGATGCTAAAAATAAAGAAGCGGTCATGACAGGGATGATGAAGTTTTTGATTTTTTGGTGTTGAATTGTATACATATTTTTATTTTTAAAAAGTGTGTTAAAATTATTTTACTAGAGTTCCTATTGCTTTTAAATAATCGATCTTGTAAACCAACATATCATAAACAGAGTTAAAATAGTTGGTCTGTGATTCTTTTAAAGATTGTTGAGCATTGATGACTTCAATGTTACTTCCTACTCCCTGCTCATATTTTTTTTGAGAAACATTGTAAACATTTTGCGCCAGATCGAGGTTACGTTTTTGAACCTGCAATGATAACACAGCGTTATTATAATTTACAGCTGCTGAAGCGCCTTCCAGTTCAATAGCCAATTGAAGATTCTTCATGCTGTTCTCTCCTTTTTTAAAATCAAGCTTTGCCTGTTGAATTTTATTATGACGTTGCATACCGTCAAAAATATTCAATGATAATGTTGCACCAATCATTTGAGTTTGATAGTACTTATTGACATAACCAACGTATTCCAGATCATTTCCCATCCCACTGGCAGAAACACTACCATAAGCAACTAATGTTGGCATATAGCCAAACTTCAAACGTTTAACGTTGATAGTATATAATCGTTGTTGAGTTTCAAGCATTTGATATTCTGTTCTTTTTGATACATCAATTTTAGTGGCGCTTATTTCTGAATTATCTGTTGTTGTTAACGAGTCGGTTAAGATCAGATTATCAGCTCCTGTATAGCCCATTTGAAATTTCAACACATTTTCACTTAAGCTGATCAGGCGTTCTGTTTTTTGCTTTTCCGTTGTCAGGTTATTAAAGGCTACCTCCAAACGATCCACATCAATTTGCTCAACAAATCCCTGCTTATTAAATGCCTTTGTATCATTCAATAATTTCTCAAGCTTGGCCATGTTTATATCAAGTAACTTGATACGCTCCCTGTTAACTAAAACACTATAGTATGCTTTAGATACCTGACTTACTACATCTGTTTTTCCTCTCGCCACATTAATGTTCATCAATGCGATCATTTCTTTGGTTGCTTTTAATCCTACTAAGTAATCGGCACTAAAAACCAATAACGATGCATTTAAGCCTGCTGTTGTTTGGTACCTTGTTCCAAATTGAGCGGCAATTGGATCATAAGAATTGGCGTCTAATTTGGAAGCATCAACTGGGGGCGAATAAGTTGGCGTTGTCATAGCTGCTAAAATTCCTCCGTACACTGCCGGAGCAACGAAATTCGGCAAAATCTGAGTAGGCACCACAATGAAATTTTTCATATCCACGCTTCCGGTAATTTGTGGCATAGCCATACCAATTACTTCTTTACGCTTGTATTTTGCCATTAATACATCGTTCTGAGCATTTAAATAATTGGGACTGTTCTTGTAAGCATAATCGATCGACTGTTGCAGACTGAACGAATTGGATGTTGCCTCCTGTGCTTTTGTTTGTAACACGATTACTGATAAAGCCAGCAGTAAAGTGTATGGGTTTATTTTGATCATATAGGTTGTTTTTTTATTCTTGTTCTTTGATTTTTTTATAGTCGTTAATTAATTTATGTCCTTTTATAGTACAAATACCATAAACAAACATATCCAGTATTAATTCGTGAGATCTGGTGAAACTTATTTTCTCAAATGAAAAAGAGTTCCCAAACATCAGGGTATCTATCTGAGACATTCTGTATGTAGCTACAAACTCCTCATCGATCTCGGGTCTGTAAAAACCAGCTTCTTTTCCTTTTTTAATATTTCTAACAATATCTTTAAAAGCACAATTCTCTTTAAATTTTTGAATTTGCATAAATGCTTTTGGATGAAACTTTTGCAGATCCATAAAAAAAACCGGATTCACATTTTGCATCATATCTCTCAGATTTTTAGAGATCAGCATTATTTCGTGAATAGGATCAACCGATTGATTGTACACTTCTTCAAATTTTTTCTCATGTTTTGCCATTTCAACTTCACATAGTTGATTAACGATATCATCCTTTTCTTTATAATATTGGTAGATCGTTTTTTTTGACATGCCAAGCTCTTTGGCAATATCATCCATAGTTACACGCTTGATCCCAAATTTGAAGAAAAGCTCTAATGATGTTTTTAATATTTTTTCTTGTGGTTCCATTTTTTTAATTCGGGCACAAAACTATAGAAACTATTTTTGTTCTGCAAGTTTCCATCAAAATATTTTTGGCTTGATAATTGTTAAATTTTTTAACAATTGGGAGAAAATCTGTAATTTTCCGCATAATTTTTTATTTGTCGATTAAAAAAACTGCTCTATCTTTGAAAATATATGTTTAAGAAACAATCTTTAATCTTTTTTCTGTTTTTAACGTTTTTTTTGAATGTTAGATCACAGATCGATACCTCGTTTTGGTTTATCGCACCTGATATTTCGCAAGGATTAGGCGACAGGCCTATCTATTTGTATTTCAATACTTACGCCCAGGCATCTACGGTAAAGGTGAGGCAACCAGCCAATGGTGGTTTTACTCCTATTACGCTTAACATTCCGGCCAATTCTATTGATTCGATCAATTTAACGCCTTTTATTACAGGTATTGAAAACAGTACTGCCAATACTACCCTTAATAATGGGTTATATATATCTGCCACGCAAAAAGTATCCACCCTGTATTCGATACGCGCCACCACCAATAAGGAATTCCTAAGTTTAAAAGGGCCTAAAGCACTGGGGGTTGATTTTTACATTCCCATGCAGGAATTCTGGAGTCAGGCTCCAGCTACTTCGCCCAAATCTTTTTCTTCGTTCGACATTGTTGCTTCGCAAAACAATACCACTGTTTTAATTACCCCTAAAACAGCTATTATAGGTCATGCGGCCAATGCAACCTTTACCGTATTATTGCAACAAGGGCAAAGCTTTTCTTGCCAGGATACAGCCAGAAGCGCCACCACCAGCTTAGGCGGATCAATTGTATCGGCTAACAAGCCCATTGCAGTTACCATTCAATCAAGCGGGTTGAATCAATCGGGCTGCTTAAGTTCTGTGGCCGATCAAATCACCAACTCAACTTATATTGGTACTGATTACATTGTAAATAAAGGTACGGCCACCACTGAGAAGATCTTTATACTGGCTACACAAAATAATACCCAAATAACCATCAATGATGGTTCAACAACTACTTATGTTGCCAATTTTGGCGAAACTTATGTATATACGGCAACTCAACCTGTTACATACGTTAAGACCAACAAACCTGCATACGCTTTACATGTATCCGGTTACGGATGTCGCTTAAGCGGAGCCCAGCTTCCACCTTTCTTTTGTGCCGGTACCTTTACAACATCATTTACCCGTGCCTCATCTGATTCATTAGCGTTGAATTTATTTACAAGAACCGGATTTGAAGGGAACTTTGCCTTAAATGGCAATGCTTCATTGATACCGGCCTCTGCCTTTACGGTAGTGCCGGGCTCTTCAGGCTCAATTAAGTCTGCCAGAATTTATTACCCAGTCGCAACGATCCCGGTTGGGTCTCATAATACGGTAACCAATACAGGCGATGTTTTTGGTTTAGGTGTATTAAATGGCGCTTTTAATAAAGGAAGTGCATACGCTTATGTATCAGAATTTGAATCGTATCCTTCTATTAATGCAGGTAGCGATTTTACGATCTGTGCAAACGGTAGCTTAGCATTAAATGCACAAATTGGTGGTGGTAACATCAGCGGTATATGGTCAACAAACGGATATGGTACATTCAACGGCGGCTTTTCAGCTTTATCAAATACTTATACGCCTAGTCAGTTAGATACAACCGTTAAGCCGGTAAAACTATTTTTAACAACCAACGGACAATGCCCTCAACAAAAGGATACCTTATTACTTTCAGTTAAACCTTCTCCATTAGTAAATGCGTCAGTTGATCAGATAGTATGTGGTAATAACAGCAATGTTTTGTTGAATGGTACAGTTGCAGGAGGTTCGTCAACCGGTATCTGGACAAGTACAGGATCAGGAACTTTTACGCCTAACTCTACAACACTAAATAGTACTTATATACCGAGTGCTCCCGAAATAAGTGCGGGTACAACAACGCTAACCCTAACATCTACAGTAAATGGGATTTGTGCTGCGGTAAATGATATAATGACCGTGAGCATTACTCCTGTTCCTACATCAAACATTGCTGCAACCAGTTTATCTGTTTGTGCCAACAATCCTACACTAGCAGTAAGCGGTGTTATTGGCGGTGCAAGTACAACAGGTAAATGGACAACAAATGGTACAGGTAGCTTTAATCCCAGTAACATCTCTTTAAATACAAACTATTTACCTAGTGCCGCCGATGTAACAGCGGGACAGGTAAAATTATATCTAAGTTCAACCAACAATGGCAATTGTAATCCTGCAAAGGATAGTGTAACCGTAATTTTTACCAGCCCACCTTCTGTAAATGCAGGTACCAATATTGCAATCTGTAAGAATAACCCGGCTACTGTACTTGCGGGTGTAGTATCAGGTCCAACAACAACCGGTATTTGGAGCGGTGGTACCGGAACTTTTACACCTAACAACACGGCCTTAACTGCAACTTATACGCCAAGTGCATCAGAACTTTCGGCAGGTTTAGTAAATCTTGTATTAAGCTCTACTGCTAACGGAAGTTGTAACCAGGTAACAGACAATGTGCTTATCAGTTTTACAAATCCACCATCCGTAAATGCCGGTGTTGATCTGTCGGCCTGTAAAAATAATTCATCAGCAGTTCTTTCCGGTATCGTATCAGGAACAACAACTACCGGAATATGGGCGGGAGGTACCGGTACTTTCAGTCCGAGTAGCGCCATATTAAACGCTACCTATACACCAAGTGCATCTGAACTTACTGCCGGAATAGTTTCTTTAACGCTAACATCAACTAATAACGGTAACTGTTTACAGGTAACTGATGTGATGCAAATTAATTATACGATACCTCCTTCTGTGGTAACCGGACCAAGCATTTCAGCTTGTAAAAATAATCCTGCTGCTGTGCTTTCAGGTACAGTTTCGGGTGCAACAACAACAGGCGTATGGACCGGAGGAGCAGGAAGTTTTAATCCAAGTAATGCTGTATTAAATCCAACTTATACTCCAGGCGCTTCTGAATTAGCCGCCGGTTTTGCCAACTTAACATTAACCTCATCCAACAACGGAAATTGTACGGCGGTTACAAGTACTATTCAAATAAATTATACAACTCCTCCATCTGCAAACGCAGGATTAAATATTTCTTCCTGTAAGAACAATGCAGCTTCGGTACTTACCGGAACTATTTCGGGACCAACAACTACAGGTATCTGGACCGGTGGGGCTGGAGTATACACGCCAACTAACACGGCATTAACTGCTACTTATACTCCTAGTGCAGGTGAACTTGCGGCGGGCTTTGTGAATTTAACATTAACATCAACCGGTAACGGTAACTGTAATGCATCTAGTGATGTGATCGCTATTGTTTTCACAAATGCACCTTCTGTATATGCCGGTGCTGATCTTTTCTCGTGCAAGAATAATGCAAATGCTTCCCTTTCCGGTATCGTATCAGGGCCAACCACCACAGGAATCTGGGCGGGCGGTACAGGAACATTTACACCAAACAACCTTTCATTGAACCCGATCTATGTACCAAGTGCTGCTGATCTGGCTGCCGGAGTCATTACATTAACATTAACATCAACGGCTAATGGAAATTGTCTTCAGGTAGTTGACAGTGTGAAGATCAATTACACACCTTCGCCTGTTGTGAATGCCGGAGCTGATATCACTTCATGTAAAAACAACGCTGCCTCTGCTTTATCGGGAACAGTATCAGGAGCAACCTCAACCGGTGTATGGAGTGGTGGAACAGGAAACTATAATCCAAGTAACTCTGTGCTAACAGCTACCTACTCACCAAGTGCATCTGAATTAACTGCCGGTTTTGCAACATTGATCTTAACTTCTTCCAATAACGGAACCTGTTTGCAGGTAACAGATACAGTGAAAATAGTTTATACAAATTCGCCTGCTGTTAATGCCGGTACAAATATTACATCCTGTAAAAACAATGCAGCCTCTATTCTTACCGGAACAGTGTCCGGCTCAACTACTACAGGTATCTGGAGCGGAGGTACAGGAACTTATACTCCTAACAATACGGCATTAACTGCTACGTATACGCCAAGTGCTTCTGAGATCACCGCCGGTTTTGTGAACCTGATCTTAACATCTACCAACAATGGAAATTGTACTGTTGCAAGTGATAACATTCTGATCAATTTTACAACAGCACCTTCTACATATGCAGGTATCGATCTGTCGGCATGTAGCAACAATGCTCCCTCTGTTCTTTCAGGTTCAGTGAACGGACCAACAACTACAGGTATCTGGGCAGGTGGTACAGGAACATTTACACCAAGTAATACGTCGTTAAATCCAACTTACATACCAACCGCTGCTGAAATTGCAGCAGGCTCAGTAAACATTACGTTAACCTCAACCAACAATGGAAATTGTAACCAGGTAAAAGATAGTTTAGTGATCAATTTCACGATATCGCCATTTACAAATGCCGGCATCGACCTTTCTTCCTGTAAAAATAATCCGGTTACTGCACTTTCGGGTACTGTTACCGGTGCAACTACAACAGGTATCTGGACAGGCGGTACAGGATCATTCAATCCCGGTAATACATCTTTAACTACTACCTATACACCAAGTTCTGCTGAAATTGCTGCCGGTAGTGTAAGCTTAACCCTGAACTCAACAAATAATGGAAACTGTAACCAGGTGAGCGATACCATTGTTATTAATTTCACAAATTCACCTGTAGTAAATGCCGGCACCGACCTGTTTGCCTGTAAAAATAATGCCTCCAGTGTTTTAGCAGGTGTTATATCAGGGCCAACAACAACAGGTGTTTGGACAGGAGGAGCCGGAAACTTTAATCCAAGTAATACAGCATTAACAGCTACTTATACGCCAAGTGCTGGTGAAATAGCTGTAGGCTATGTGAATTTAATTTTAACCTCAACTAATAACGGCGGTTGTAATTCGGTAAATGACCTCATTAGATTGAATTTTATGGCAAAACCTTTTGCTAATTTCAATTATAACCTGGTGTGTTTAAATAATACAACCACATTTACCGATCTGTCCTCGGCAGGTTCAGGTACATTAACCTCATGGGAATGGACCTATGGCGATGGCTCGCCAAATACAACCACACAAAATACCAGTCATACTTATTCAAACGCTGCAACATACACTGCTCAATTAGTAGTTTCAAACTCTTTCGGCTGTTATGATACTATCAGAAAAAATCCTTTGATCTATCCATTACCAAATGCAAATTTTGGAATTAACCGGGTTTGTAACGGTAATTTGTTAACGCTGATCTTTTCCGACAGTTCAACCGTTTCTTCTCCTGAAGTAGTTAACCAATGGTTTTGGGATTTTGGCGGACCAGGACAAAGCAATTCTCAAAATCCGGCGCAATTATTCCCTGGATCAGGTTTCTATACTATTAAATTAATTGCAACAACCAATCATGGATGTAAGGATACTGTATCTAAACAATTGAATTTAACACCAAGGCCATCTGCAGGTTTTGCTTATTCTATTTCTTCGGGTGTGAATGTAGGAACTACCGTTAATTTTGTTGACACATCCAGCTACTCAAACTCATGGACCTGGAATTTTGGTGATGCACAAGGTAATGGATCAAACTTACAAAACCCATCCACTATTTATTACGATAATGGAACCTATATTATCACACAGGTTGTAAGTGATGGTTATGGCTGTTCGGATACTGCGAGAGCTGTTATTAAGATCAACAACATTACCAATGAGATATCCACTTTAATTCCAAATGCCATTTCACCAAACGGCGATGGAAAAAATGATGTATGGAAATTAGATTTCCTCAGTCTTTTATATCCGGATGCATCCATTGAAATTTACAACAGATGGGGCGAAAATGTTTACAGTTCACAAGGAGCTTATTCAAGTCCGTGGGATGGAACATATAAAGGACAAGCATTACCGGTTGGAACCTATTATTATGTTTTAACATTGAATGATGCAAATAATACCGAACCATTTAAAGGAGGCATCCTGCTGATAAGATAATATGAAAAAGCATATCTATATATTTATTATTCTACTAAGCAATATACTGGTTAGTAAGTATTGTAACGCACAACAGTTACCTATATACACCAACTACATATTGAATCCTTATGCTTATAATCCTGCCGTTGCCGGATCTAAACCAAACGCGGTGATGAATTTGAATTACCGTAACCAATGGGTAGGGTTTGACGACGCGCCAAAAACATACATGATCAGTTTACATAGCCCCATAGGAAAACAGAAAAAAGTAGCTATCGGCGCTTTAGTGAATTCTGACAATGTGGGTTTATTAAGCAGAACTTCGGGTTATTTAACGTTTGCTTATCACATCAAGTTAAATAAGAATTACAAATTAGGTTTAGGCGTATCAGCAGGAATGGTTCAATACCGTATAAAACTATATGATGCAAAAGTAGCAGATACAGGTGATGATCTGTTAACCGGAAACATTTTATCGAACAATGTATTTGATTCTAACGGAGGTTTGTATCTATACAGTGATAAATTATTTTTTGGAGTTGCTACCTATCAATACATTGGTAACAAAATCTCATGGAAAGATTCTCAAAGTAATTTATCGCAACACATGTATGCTACATTGGGTTATACATTTAAAGTTTCAAAAACACTTTCAATTCAACCATCAGCGTTAGCAAAATTCAATGCCCCCTTACCAATTCAACCTGAGTTTAGCTTAAGGGCATTGTATAAGAACCTATTCTGGATAGGAGGTTCATACCGTATGAATGATGCCGCCAGTGCATTGCTTGGAGTTACTATTAAAGAAAAATTAACTATTGGTTACTCTTACGATATCACTACATCAAATATCAAATCTTATACAAAAGGATCTCATGAGATCGCTATTTGCTATCAGTTCATTAAACCAAAGAAAAAACTGGATGCCGATGAGCAGGAGTTGAACGACATTGATAATAGTATTAAAACCAAATTAAAGAAAAAAAATGAAGAAGGCACTAAATAGAATATTATTGATCCTGTTGTTGATCAGCAGCAGATCAGTTATATCACAAATTGATACAGTGTTTTGGTTTGCGGCCCCATGGGTTACAACCGGACATGCGAGCAATATCCCTGTTGTTTTGCGTTTAACTTCATTTAATAATGCAACCACCGTTCGTGTAAGACAACCGGCCGGAACATTTGATACTACTTTTACAATTCCTGCTAACTCCCTTATTACAGAATCGTTATCGCACATTATCAACCAGATAGAGAATACACCTGCCAACACGGTTTTAAACAGAGGTATAAAGATCACAGCCAACTTTCCTATCACAGCTATTTACGAAGTTGTATCAGTTGTAAATAATCCTGAGACCTATTCGATGAAAGGGCAAAATGGTATGGGACTTGAATTTGTTTGTCCGTTCCAGACAAGAAGTTTTAATGGCCCTTATTCACCAGTACCCAAATCACAGATCGATATCGTTGCTACCCAAAATGGTACCATCGTATGGATCACACCCAGATGCCCGGTTGTAGGTCATGCTGCAAACGTTACCTACTCAGTTGCATTAAATGCAGGTCAGAGTTACGGAGTCGAAAATATTACGCAAAACAGTAACACCCCCGGAAACAATTTAAGTGGTACGATCGTCGTTTCTAATAAACCAATTTCGGTAAGTGTTACTGATGATTCTGTTCGTGGTGTGAGCGGGTGTTATGATCTTATGGGCGATCAGATCGTTCCTGTTGAAGTAGTGGGTACCGAATACATTGTTAACAAAGGTGGTTTGGCTGCCGGCGAAAACGAAGGTGCTTATGTTGTAGCCACACAAAACTTTACCCAGGTAAATATCAATGATGGAACAACTTCATCTGTTTTATTAAATAAAGGTGATACCTACTATTACCCTATTGGTCAACCGCTAACATATATCACATCCGATAAAGCTGTGTATGTAATTCACACAAGCGGATTTGGTTGCGAAATGGGTGAAGCAATTCTTCCTCCTTTAAATTGTGCCGGATCAGATCAGGTAAGTTTTACCAGAACCAACACGCAAACATTTATCTTAAACATTTTATGTAAGACCGTAGCTACAGGTAATTTCTTACTAAACGGTAGTGCTGCATTGGTTCCTGCTTCAGGCTTTACAGTAGTACCTGGCACTGGTGGCTTATGGAGTGGTTTTCAAAGAAGTTATACCACTGCTGAAATTCCAGGTGGTTCAACAAACTTATTGCGTAACACACACCCAACAGATAGTTTATTTGCTATGGGTGTAATTAATGGTGGAGCAAGCAGCGGATGTCTTTATCACTATATGTCATCCTTCTTAAGAAAAGTATATACCAATGCAGGTATCGATCAGAATTTATGTACTGCAACACATACAGTTGCCTTAACGGGTAGCGTTGATGGTGGTGCTACAGCCGGTGTATGGACAACTATTGGTGGTACAGGAACATTTGGCAGCACAACCAGCTTCAATACAACATATACCTTAAGTGCAAATGATCTCAATCAGTCACAGATCAAATTCGTATTATCTTCTACCGGTAACTGTACGCCAATAAGAGATACCATGTTGTTGAACATTTTCAAATCACCTATTGTAGATGCCGGAAATAGTTTAACACTTTGTAAAAATAACATCCCCACAATTTCATTGAACGGATCCTTACAACTAGCGGCCGGTTCAACCTGGACAACCTCCGGTTCTGGATCATTTGGAAATCAGGGAGCGCTTAATACAACTTATTTACCATCTCCAAGCGATCTTACGGCTGGTGGTGTGGAAATAAAACTGATCTCTACCGGAAGTTTGAACGGATGTCCTAATACAGTAGACAGTTTGCAAATTACATTCACAAACCCTCCTGTTGTAACCATGGGATCGAACGTATCTGTTTGTGCCAACAACGCAACGGTTGCCATAAACGGTTCAGTAACTGTAGGTTCTACAAGCGGTGTTTGGTCGGGCGGCACAGGTGTTTTCAGTCCAACCAATACAGCCTTTACTTCAACCTACACGCCTACTCCAACCGAAATTTCAGCCGGTTCAGTTTATCTGGTATTAGGATCTACCAATAATGGAAATTGTAACCAGGTAAAAGATAGTTTGCTTGTTTCATTTACGGGTGCGCCTGTAGTGAGCGCAGGATCTGATCTGGCTGCCTGCAAGAATAATCCGATCACAGCATTATCCGGAATAGTTACCGGACCTACTACTACAGGTATGTGGGCAGGTGGAACAGGAACTTTCTCTCCAAACAACGCCTCTTTAAATTCATTATACACGCCAAGCGCGAGTGAAATTGCTGCAGGTTCAGTTACCTTAACATTAACTTCAACCACAAACGGTAATTGTAATGCTACAACAGATAATATCATTATCAACTTCAGCAATGCACCTCTTGTAAATGCAGGAACAAATTTAACAGCCTGTAAAAATAATGCTGCCGTAGTGCTTTCGGGTGTTGTATCCGGACCAACTACTACCGGTATCTGGAGCAACGCTTCGGGATCTTTTACTCTGGCTAATACCGTATTAACAAATACTTACACACCAAGCTCTGCCGAATTAAGTGCAGGCTTTGTTGACCTGGTATTAACGTCAACCAATAACACACCTTGTAACCAGGTAGTGGATACTGTGAGAGTTGTATTTACAGGTTCTCCTTTAGTACAAACGGGTCCGGATAGGCTGATATGCAGAAATAATCCAACGGTTGCTATCAATGCATCCGTAACGGTAGGTTCAACAACCGGTATCTGGTCGGGTGGTAACGGAACATTCAATGCCAGCAATACATCTTTATCAATTACCTATATCCCTACTCCTGCTGAAATTACTACAGGCACGGTGAGTTTAGTGCTTGCATCAACTAACAACGGTAGTTGTAACCAGGAAAAAGACAGTATGCTGATCACTTTCACAAATGCTCCTGTTGTAACCGCAGGTTCCGATCTGGTTTCCTGTATAAACAATGCTTCTACAGTTTTATCGGGTAATGTAACAGGCCCTACAACTACCGGCTACTGGTCGGGTGGTGCTGGTTCTTATAGTCCTGACAGTTCATTTGTAAATTCTACGTATACACCAAGTGCCGCAGAAATTACTGCGGGATCTGTGAGCTTAATTTTAAACTCTACCAATAACGGCAACTGTAATATTGTAAAAGATACAGTGGTCATTAATTTTACGAATGCACCAACCGTGAACGCAGGTGCACCTTTATCGGTATGTAAGAATAATGCCAGCATCGTTCTTTCAGGTTTAGTTACGGGGCCAACAACTACAGGTATCTGGAGCGGGGCATCAGGTGGATTTAGTCCAAACAATACAGCTTTAACCGGCACGTATACGCCAAGCGCATCCGAATTAGCGGCGGGCTCAGCAAGTTTAATTTTAAGTTCTACCAATAACGGAACCTGTAATCAGGCATTTGATACGTTGGTGGTGTTATTTACAGGATCGCCTGTTGTGGCCATTGGTCCTGACATCTCTGTTTGTGTGAACAATGCAACAGTAGCTATTAACGGCTCAGTAACTGTTGGTGCAACTACCGGTCTTTGGTCGGGCGGATTAGGAACCTTCAATCCGGGTAACTCTGCATTAAGTACTACTTATACGCCAACTCAATCCGAAATTTCGGCAGGCTTTACAACACTTGTTTTAGAATCGACCAACAATGGAACTTGTAACCAGGTAAAAGACAGTATCCTTATTAATTTCACCAATGCACCAACCGTAGATGCAGGCTTTAATTTATCGGCCTGTGCCAACAATGCATCCAGTGTTCTATCAGGAAATGTTTCAGGACCTACTACTACCGGCTACTGGTCGGGCGGAACAGGAACGTATAATCCTGATAGTACTGTAATAGGTTCTACCTATACACCAAGTGCTGCTGAAATTATTGCAGGTTCTGTAAGCCTTATCTTAAACTCATCTAACAATGGAAATTGTAGCCAGGTAAAAGATACAGTTCTTATTAATTTCACCAACGCACCGCTGGTAAACGCCGGTTTGGATGTAAGTGTTTGTAAGAACAATGCAACCACTGCTCTTTTTGGATTGATATCCGGAGCTACTACAACAGGAGTTTGGAGTGGAACCTCAGGAACATTTAATCCTAACAACACTGCTTTAACAGGAACCTATACACCGAGTGCTTCTGAACTGGCAGCGGGTTTTGCAAACTTAATATTAAGTTCTACCAATAACGGAACCTGTAACCAGGAAGTAGATACCGTGAAAATTTTATTCACCCCTTCGCCAATAGTAAATGTTGGTCCAAACATTTCGGTATGTGCCAACAATGCAACCATTGCAGTAAACGGTACTGTAACAGCAGGTACTACAACAGGTATCTGGAGTGGAACAGGTTCAGGCTTATTTGCTCCTAACACAACATCCTTAAATACAGTTTATCAGTTAAGTCCTTCGGATATTGCACTGGGAACATTCAGTATCAAGTTAACATCAACCAACAACGGGAATTGTAATTCGGCAAACGATAGTTTGATCGTGAACATAACTCCGGGGCCGGTAGTAGATGCAGGTTTAAACGACACCATCTGTGCCAGCAATGTTTTTTACCCGATCAACGGTTCGGTAACTGCCGGTGCAAGCACGGGTAACTGGTCAACTTTAGGTAATGGTACATTTGCAAACTCAACCAACTTAAGTACTATCTATACATTAGGGCAAGCAGATACACTGGCCGGACAAGTGAAATTAGTATTAACATCAACCGGCGGAAACTGCTTACCGGCAACTGATACAGTTGTAGTGATCCTTTCTAAATCGCCATCGGTAAATTCGGGAGCTGATAATACAGTTTGTGATAATCAATTGATCCAGTTATTTGGTAACATCAGTGGCGCTACAACAACCGGTGCCTGGACCACTTTAGGAACAGGTTCATTTATGCCGGATGATTCATTGACCTCAACTTTTTATCAGCCATCGCCCATAGATATTCTCAGTGGTTCGGTAACGCTGGTATTAACATCAACCTATAACAAAGGATGTGCACCGGTGAATGATACCATTCATCTGACGTTTAAAGCATCACCTGAAGCAAATTTTGTAACAAACAATGTATGTTCTAAAGCTTCTGCTTCATTCATCGATAACTCATCACCTACAGGAAGCATTACAGCCTGGTATTGGGATTTTGGTGATAACATCACTGCCAATACAAATAACACATCACACACGTATGTAAATCCTGGCACCTATACTGTTTCGCATGTAGTGTATGGAACTAACGGCTGTAACGATACGGTCAGAAAACCAATAGAGATCTATTTCTTACCGCAGGCCTTATTTTACAATAACACCTCTTGTGTAGGTAATACAACTCAATTTGTGGATTCATCAAAAACTGTTTCAGGAGTTATCTCTTCGTGGCTATGGAATTTTGGGGATACACAAAGTTCAGCCATTCAAAATCCACAACACTCATACAGCAGTACCAATACATTTACTGTAACACTGATCGCTACTTCATCTTTTGGATGTAAGGATACCATCCAAAAAACAGTGACCGTTATACCGGGACCTGATGCAAACTTCAGTATCAATCCAAATCCGGTTGAAGCGCTGGAGGTTGCTACCTTTACGGATCTCTCAACAGGGCCAAGCCCGCTTGTTAACTGGTATTGGGCATTTGGAGATTCATCAGCAGCTAATACTCAAAATCCAACACACGCCTACAATGGCCAGGGAGATTATTCGGTATTACTGGTTGTAAGAGATCTGAATGGTTGTCTTGACTCTGCAAGACAGGATATTTCAATTGTTCTGTTACCGGATGTTCCAACAGCCTTCTCACCAAACGGTGACGGACAAAATGATCTTTTCCTTGTAAGAGGTGGTCCGTTCAAAGCCATTAATGTGAGGGTTTACAACAACTGGGGGCAGCTCATATTTGAGACCAACGACCAGCTTGTAGGCTGGGATGGTAAATTTAAAGATGTAGATCAACCTGTTGGTGTTTTTGTGTGGGTAGTAGAAGTTGAAATGCTCAATGGTAAATCAGTTAAAAAGACAGGTGATGTCACTTTATTAAGATAAGATGAAAAAGAAATTTATTATATCCTACTGTATCTTGCTTTTATGGAGTGGCTCTGTAAAAGCACAGGACTTTCATTTATCCATGTATGATGCCGGTCCGTTATTTTTAAACCCCGCACTAACAGGTGTGGTTGATGCCAACTTCAGAGTTCATGCACAATACAGAAATCAATGGAGATCGGTTGCATTTAAACCATACAATACTGCTTTAATTAGTTTGGATGCACCAAAAGGCAAATGGGGTTTTGGCGGACAGATCATTAACATGAGAGCCGGTGTTGGTAATTACAATGTGCTGCAGGGTTTATTCTCGGTATCATACGCTGTACCGTTAGACAAGAACAAACACCATAATTTATCATTTGGTATTCAGGCAGGTGCTATGCAAAAGACCATTGAAGCCGGTTTGTATACATTCAACAATCAATACAATACAACCGACGGCGGTTACTTTGATAAATCACTGGCATCGGGCGAAACGTTCAACCGACAATCTTACATACGCGAACAGGTAAATGCTGGGATCTTGTATTTCAATGCAAAACAACAATCTCGTTTAAATCCGTTCTTAGGATATTCGGTATTTAACTTAACCAACCCAAAAGAAACCTTTTATGCAACCAGCAATAAATTACCGTTAAGACATTATGTGCATGCCGGTGTTAGAATAAACGTGACCGAGTTATTTTACGTATTGCCAAAAGTATTGGTGATGATGCAGACGAATGCTACGGAACAGTTGTATTCTATCGACATGGGTTATTTCTTTAAAGAGCAGGAATTTTATGTGTTAGCCGGACTGAATTACAGAAGTAAAGATGCTGCTGTATTTTACATCGGTGCCCGCAAAAATAACTACATCGCTAAAATTGGATACGATGCCAATACATCATCCTTAAAAGATGTATCCAAAACCCGTGGAGCCTTTGAAATTTCATTCACCTATATGGGCAAAAAATCAAACAAAAAAGAAATACGTCACTGTCCAAGATTATAAAAGTTTATGCGAAAATTATTATTAATTACTATTCTTCTTGCAACAGTTCAGGTATTTGGTCAATCTAAAAAGCTTTGGTTAAAGTATGCAGATGATGCCTTTGAAAAAAAAGACTATACAACTGCTATTGATTATTACAATAAAGTATTGAACGATACCATTGCTTTAAAAGAATCGGTGCTTCCTTACGAAGTACAACTGGTGAATTTAAAAACAAAGGACTTTACAGAAGACTCTACCAAAAGAAGCACGCCAAAACCAAAGAAAGAGATCACAAAGGCTGATTACGTGAATCACCAACTGGCAATTTCTTACCGCGCAAATTATGATTACCAGAATGCCGTAAGGTATTACAAAAAAGTAGTTGATAATGGTTCTTATCCTGAGGATATGCACCAGTATGCCCTGGCTTTATTGCAGGTAAAAAAATACGACACAGCGATGTTCCTGTTTGAAATATTAATGGAAACCGCTAAGACAGATTCCCTTAAAAAAGTATTTCAAAAAAGTTTAAGCTCCTGTTATTTTGCACTAGATTCTATGAGCCACAAACGATTAATTGTTGCCCGTAAAATGGATACCACCATATTCAATGTAGGTACATCCAATTTTGCTCCCATGTACTGGGGCAGTCCAACCAAATTATTATTTACAAGCGCCCGTAAAGGTGGTGTATTATTGGATCCCGAAAAACAGGACTCCCGTTACTTATGCGACTTGTATTATACCGAATTGAAAGATACAGGCTGGATGAAACCCGTAAACTTTGGCCGACCGGTGAACACCGGTTTGCATGAAGGCTCCAGTATCGTATCGGCCGACAATATCATGTTCTATACCAGATGGAGCGATGCCAACCGAACGGAGTCGTTTATTTATATGGCCAGGATGGAAGACGGTTTGTTTTATGAAACTTACAAGTTAAGCGAAACTGTAAATAAAGTTGGCTATAAAACCATGCAGCCTTATGTATCGTTTGACGGTACAAAATTATATTTCTCATCAAACAGGCCGGGTGGTTTTGGTGGTTTTGATCTTTACGTATGTAACATTGATGAAAAAGGTTTAACAGGCGAAGCCAAAAATTTAGGTAAGACCATTAACACCGTAGGCGATGAAACAACACCATTCTTTCACGCCATTTCAAACACGTTATTCTTTAGTTCGAACGGACATGTAGGTATTGGTGGTTTAGATGTATTTAAAAGTTCATTAAGTACAGAAGACTCTGTTTACACCATACCAAAAAATTTAGGTAGCCCCATCAACTCCAGTAAAGATGATTCTTATTTTATTTTAGACCGCTATCAAAATAAAGGATATTTTGCCAGCGACAGGGAAGATTGTCCGGGTGGTAACTGCTACGACATTTATGAATTTGAGAACGAGCCTATTTTATTTGACATCAGTGGTGTTGTAGAAGATTATGATACGGGCGATCCAATTGCCAGTGCCTTAGTAACCGTTAAAGATGTTGAAGGAGAAGATGAACCCTTATTTTTAATTACCGATGAAAAAGGTTTTTATTCGTCGCCATTAAAACAAAACAAGCAGTATTTCTTAAAAGCACAAAAGAAAGGTTACCAGGCAAGTTCGGCCAGTGCTACCACTAAAGGCTTAACAGAGACCACACACATTGTACAGAATTTTACCTTAAGCATTATTCCTGAAGAAGATGTGGTGATTGAAGGTATTGAGTACGATCTGAACAAAGCAACCTTACGACCTAAGTCGTTAGAGATCCTGGATAAGATCTATGATTACTTACAGTTGAATGATAACTTTAGTATTGAGATCAATGCACATACCGATACCCGCGGTAGTGATATGTTGAATTTAAAATTATCACAGGCACGTGCACAATCCTGTGTAACTTACCTGTTAAGCAAAGGCATTGCTAAAGAACGGTTATTACCAACAGGTTACGGCGAAACCAAACCATTGATCAGCGATGCACAAATTGCAACGATGGTTCCAAAGAGCGAAGAGTTTGAAGCAGCTCACCAAAAGAATCGTAGAACTGCTTTCCGTGTAATTAAGGAAGGTGTTTTAATTAAGGAAGTAAAGAATAAATAATTATGATACTTATACATAAAAAAGCCTCTTACTATGTAAGAGGCTTTTTTATTGGGTAAAGTTTAAGTTCAATATTTGTTGCGCTTTATATTAAATATGTTTAGTCACTTTTTTTCTTAGTCAAAAAAGTATAAAAAAAATTTAAATATTACTACAGAGAAGGCTCCGTGATACTTTTGCAAAAGTATCCAAAAGCAACTTTCTTGTTTTCTTTTTGCTTGAACAAAAAGAAACAAAAATTCAAGGCGAAAGACCAACCCCCATTTACCCCCCACAAGCTTCCCTGAATGGCGGTTCGCTCTCTTTCGCCAAAGCCAGCCGCACTATTACCAACGTATGCAGTAGCGTATTAAAAATTATCAGTCAAATTAATTTCATTTCAACACAAATGTCTAGGACAGCTAGAATCTCAGGTAAGTTATTGTAGTACGGCGGGCCGGCAGCCGAAAATGCGGGCAGATAGAGCGGTGAATTGAGAATTCAAGGATTTAGTGGAGCGCAGCGGGAACGTAAAATCCGTAGAATTCCAAGAGGCGGGCTGAGCATATTTTTGGCTTGTCTTTTTTGGTTACTTTTTTTGACTAAGAAAAAAAGTGACAAAGATATAATTACAATAAATCCAAACTTTACCTTAAACCCCGCGTTAGGGATGCAAGCGAAAATCCTTTTGCCCGGACACTGAGCGGAGTCGAAGTGCGGCAAAAGATTGAAGCGGGCCAGCCCGGGCCGCAGGCAACGCCCTAATAAAAAAAAGAAAAATAAAACTTACAATAAATCCAAACTATTATTAATGCCATAGGCTATCAACTCTCCCGGAGTTTTCATTCCTGTTTTTGCATAGATCTTTGTTTTGTGCGACTCCACTGTACTCTCAGCCATATTTAAAGCGCCTGCAATATCTTTATTGGAAAGGCCTTTAGCCGTATAACTTAACACCTGCATTTCTTTTTCGGTAAGGTTAAAGGGATTTTTAAATACCATGGCGCTGCGCTGAATGATACTTTTTGAAAGCCCCAGGCAATCGCCGTACTTTTTGGTATCCTTCATGGCTTCCATTAGCAGTTCAATATTACAACCTTTGGGAATAAGGCCATGTGCGCCTTTCTTGTGAAACTCTTCGAGCAGGAACAGGTTGGCATCGGCACTTACGATAATGATCCGGAGATCGGGATAGCGTGCTTTTAAAACAGGAAGAGCTTCGGAGCCGTTCATGATGGGCATGCGAATATCGAGTAGCACTATATCGGCAGAGCGGCTGTTGAGCAGATGCAACAACTCTTCGCCGTTGGCAGCCTCGCCGGCAATGGTAACCTCGGGAAAATAGGCCAGCAGTTCGCGGAGGCCCTGCCTGAACATGGCGTGATCATCGGCTATGAATATTCGCATCTTTTCCATAAGGAGCAGGTTTTTGTTTTCGGTAAAGTAAAGATAAGTAATAATAAATATGTAGTGGGTTTCCACCATATAATATAGGGAAACCCCCGAGGAAAATTTT
>JAZKGE010000041.1:84235-101382 GCA_040386075.1 Bacteroidota bacterium | reverse complement strand
CTTTTACAGGTCCTGGAAATATATATTTCCATCCATACTTGTTACAGCTGTTTTTTTCGTTGCCTGGGATATATTGTTCACCGCAAAAGGTGTTTGGAGTTTTAATCCTCATTATATTTTGGGTATTTATATTTGCAATTTACCTTTGGAAGAAGTATTGTTCTTTTTATGCGTACCTTATTCCTGTATGTTTATTTATGAGGTCATGAATGCTTATGTAACCCGGGATGTATTGGGCAGTTGCGGAACACGTATCAGTATCCTGATCTCGGTAATAAGTTTAGCAACCTGCATTATATATTATGATAGAACGTATACCATCGTAAATGCAGGCATTTGTTTTTCTATTTTGGTGTTTGCGGCTTTTATTTATAAATTCAGGAACCTGGGACGATTTTATCTGGCTTTTTTAGTTTCATTGATCCCGTTCCTGATTTTTGATGGTATTATTACCGCACTCCCAATCGTTTCATATAACGATAACGAAAACATGGCCATCCGTGTATTAACGATCCCTGTTGAGGATGCATTTTATTGCCTGAGTATGTTGTTATGTCCGGTTATACTCATGGATTATTTTAAGCAAAGAAAGACTAAAGAGTAAAGTTGCTATTTAGAATAAAATAACCTAAGATCAAAAACATGGATAAGGATATAGAAAAATTATTAAGCACTGAGAATGGACAGTTAGCTAAGCTACACGCTATTGTTGAAACAGCTATCAAAGATGAAAAGCTGATCATTAGTAATTTATTGAATGCCCCCGATGAAGTACTAACCACTGGTCAAAAAATATCAGATAAAGTGGCTCGTTTTGGTGGAAGCTGGGCTTTTATTATCACTTTTTTTTGCATTCTTACCGTCTGGATACTTTTTAATACTATAGCACCACTTCAGGCAAATTTCGACCCTTATCCTTTTATTTTAATGAACCTGATCTTATCCTGTATTGCTGCTTTGCAGGCACCAATCATTATGATGAGCCAAAACAGACAAGAGGAAAAAGACAGAAAACGCAGTGAAAATGATTACCTCATAAATTTAAAAGCAGAACTCGAAGTAAGAAGCCTTCATCAAAAAGTGGATCTGTTGTTGGAAGAGCAGATAAAAATTTTATTCGACAGCCAGGCAAAACAATTGGAAATATTGAAATCAATCGATGAAAAAGTAAACGATCTTAAAAAATAGACGTATGGAAACTACCTTAAAATTTTTAAAACAGTTAGCTAAAAATAATAAAAAAGAATGGTTTGATACTAACCGAAAAACGTATGAAGCAGGCAAAGCAGAATTTGAAGCCGTTGTTAAATCGGTAATAGATAAATGCCTTGTGTTTGACCCAAAATTAGGTGCGTTGGAAGCAAAAAAATGTTTGTTTCGTATCAATAAAGATGTGCGCTTTAGCAAAGATAAATCGCCCTATAAATTAAATATGGGTGCCAGTATAAATCCTGGTGGAAAACAATCGGAAATACCGGGTTATTACATTCATGTTGAACCGGGAAAATGTTTTTTAGCAGGCGGTTCTTATCAACCAACACCCGAACTGTTGGCCGCTATTCGACAGGAGATCGATTATAACAGCGCAGAGATCAGAAAGATCCTTAACGCCAAAGATTTCAAAACTTATTTTAAAGAATTGGAACAAGATGGCAAATTAAAAACAGCGCCTAAAGGATATGATAAGGAGCATCCCGAAATTGATCTGCTTCAGCATCGTAATTTCATAATGGTGCATTATTTTAAAGATGAAGAGCTGATGAATAAAAGCTTCCCTGCTTATGCCGCTAAAGTATTTAAAGCCATGTTGCCTTTAAATGAGTTTTTGAGGAATTGTATGCCTGAAAAATGATAGTGTAAAAGAATCTTCAGTACTCAGATTGGTTACTTATCCGATCTTCATAAACTCTTTAAGGCTATGGAACTTGTATTCTGCAATAGCAAACTTTGGGTTATGCCAGTTCTCATCTTCGGGCACAGCCAATACCCGCATTTGAGCAGCTTTAGCAGCAATAACGCCATTTACTGAATCTTCAACCACTAAACACTCATTTGATTTTACGCCAAGGACTTTAGCGCAGTTCAAAAATACTTGAGGATGGGGTTTACCATATTCCAAATGTTCTGCTGAACAAACGGCATCAAAGTAATTCCGGATGCCCAGTTCATCGATCACGGTATTCATTAGTAAAACGTTAGATGAGGTGCCCAAAGCAACTTTGTAACCTTCCTGTTTGAGGTAAGTCAATACCTCAGAAACACCCTCCATTAATCGGCCTTCGTTTTTTATCAATTCACAAAGGCGATGAATCACCAAATGGTCAAATTCAAACACGGTCATGTGACTGATATTATGGCGTGTAAACCAATATTCTGCCACCTCTATAAATCTTAGTCCGGTGGTAATGCGGCAGTCCTCATCGCTAAAAGGAATTCCAATTTCGGTAAAGCTTTGTATCATTGCTCTTCTCCAAAGTGGTTCAGAATCAATAATAACACCATCCATGTCAAAAATGACTGCTTTTATACCTGTTAGCATAGTTTTATAGTTGCGCCTTGACTAACGCCATTGTTAATTTCTTTGTTTAATAGTTGCAAATATAACCGATTTATCAAGGCATAAGCATGGTATTTTTGCTATATGTATTTTCCTGATTTTGTTGAAATAGGGGCCGATGAACTCTTGTTGGTTGCTTTTTGTGTGTCGTTGCTAGGCATTTTAATTCATTATATTGTTAATGTTCTGCCTTTAGGTAGTTTAAGGACTGGTTCGCTTGAAAAGAGCCTCACCAATGAACCTGTTTCTATTATTATTTGTGCCCGTAATGAGGATGATAACCTTACCGAATTTCTGCCGAAAATTTTAGTCCAGGATTATCCTGATTTTGAAGTAGTTGTTGTAAACGATTGTTCCATAGACAGTACTGAGAATGTAATTGATGAATTTGCAAAGATCTTTCCTAATCTTAAAAAGGTAACCATCAAAGAAGATGATTATTACAAACACGGTAAAAAATACGCTGTTTTAATTGGTATAAAAGGAGCTAAATACAATAACCTGTTGTTTACAGATGCCGATTGCTTTCCTGCAAATGATCAATGGCTAAATGACATGAGTTCTGGTTTTGTTAATAAAAAAGAGATCGTATTGGGTTATGGCGCCTATTTAAAAAATGCCGGGTTCTTAAATAAGCTGATCAGATTCGATACCTTTTTAATTGCAGTAAATTATTTGTCGGCGGCCATCAAAGGAAAGGCTTATATGGGTGTTGGACGTAATCTGGCCTATAAAAAGGATCTGTTTTACAAAGAAAAAGGGTTTGCAAGGCATTATCATATAACTTCCGGCGACGATGATCTGTTCATTAACCAGGCTTGTACCAAAGAAAATACCAACGTAGTCGTATCTCATAATGCCATTACTTATTCATTAGCAAAAACTAATTTTACCGATTGGAAACGTCAGAAACAAAGACATTTGACCACAGCGCCGCACTATAATTCAAGCAGTAAAACAAAGATCACACTGGGTTATTTATCTCAATATGCTTTCCTTTTCCTGTTTTTGAGCCTCTTTTTATTTAAAACTACCATGCTGGCAGCTTTGGTTGGTTTAGTTTTGAAAATATGCATACAAATGATTATCTTTAAAAAAGCATCAGAGAAATTAAACGAAAAAGATTTGTGGGCTTTATCATTTTTTTACGAAATTGTGTTATTAATAGTGTATCCAATATTTCATATCAGTAAATTGTTTCATAAACCAAATAAATGGAAGAGTTAGACCCATCGGATAAACTAACAACAAAGGCAGTTTATGATTATAAACTCATTCAATTAGCTTTGCATAAAGGCGATCAAAAAGCTTATGCCGAGTTATTGCACCGTTATCGGGAATCGGTTTATTTTACCATGTTACGCATGTGTAATAATAAAGATGATGCAGAGGATCTTACAATTGAAGCCTTTGGCCGTGCATTTAAACGTTTGGAACAATACACACCTACCTATGCATTCAGTACATGGTTATTTAAGATTGCCAGTAATAATGCCATCGACTTTTTAAGGAACAAGAAAAAGAATTCTGCTTTATCTCTGGATACCAAAATGGAGAACGATGAAGGGCAGGAATTCTCTAAAAATATCAAGTCGCCTTCATTAGATCCTGAAGAACACATCATCAAAAAACAAAAAGTAGAAATGCTTCGTGATGTCGTTGATAAATTAAAACCGCGTTACAAGGAATTAGTGAAAATGCGTTACTACGAAGAATTAAGCTACGATGAGATAGCCGTGAAGCTTGATCTGCCGGTAGGAACAGTAAAAGCACAGTTATTCAGGGCACGCGACTTTTTATATAATATCCTAAAAAACCAGGAAAACAGAATGTAAGAACAAGACAGGTTTTGTCAGTTCGAGCGAAGTCGAGAACCTTATACCCAAAAAATTGAAGCCCGATATAATTCTAAAATATTTCCCCAACATTACAGAACATCAGAAAAAGCAGTTCGAGCAATTGTATGATCTCTACATGCATTGGAACGCACAGATTAATGTCATTTCCCGGAAAGACAGCGATCTATTATACGAACGTCATGTACTACATTCTTTAGGAATAGCCAAGGTGATGGAGTTTAAACCCGGCACTAAAATTCTGGATGTTGGTTGCGGCGGCGGATTTCCGGGAATTCCTTTAGCGATCCTGTTTCCTGAGTCTACTTTTCATTTGGTAGATTCTATCGGTAAAAAAATAAAAGTGGTAACGGAAGTGGCTGCCGGTGTTGGGTTAGCAAACCTGACTGCCGAACATGAGCGTGCCGAAAAAATAAATGACAAATACCACTTTATTGTGAGTCGTGCAGTAACTGCATTTCCTGAGTTCCATAACTGGATCTCAAAAAAGATCCTGAAAGACAATTTCAATGATCTGCCAAACGGTATCTTATACCTTAAAGGTGGCGATCTTCGTGAAGAGTTTGGTAAACATTATGATAAAGCTGTTTTCTATGATCTGAAGAATTACTTCGAAGAAGAGTTTTTTGAGACCAAAAAGGTCGTTTACTATAAGCTTTAATTTTGTCAGTTTTACGCGTCTGCGTTTTTCTTTTTATTTTCCCACTCGCGTGAGGGATGCAAGCGGAAATCCTTTTGCCCGCCTCTTTACGCTTGCGCCGAAACTTCAGCGTAAGGGCACAAAAGATTGGAGCGGCAGCCCGCCGGCGCCTCAGCTCCTGAGCGGAGCCGAAGTACTTTGCGCCGGCACGCCCAAATTATAAGAAATAACTTAAAAACCTTTAGGCATATATTTGGCATGTATCTGTTAAATATATGTATTATGACACAGGTAAAAATATTAGTCAATAACATCCATGATGTTACCCACAGAGCAGCCTCTGAGGCCGAGGTGAATGTTTATTTAAAAATGGGCTGGAAAATAGCAGCTACACATCAGCACATCAATCCCGATAATGGTTTTTTAATGCTCACTATTGTTCTTGAAAAAGAAGCTGAGGACAAAGTAGATGTAGAGGTGAAAACAGAAGTAAAGGAACCCCTAAAAGCTACTGGGGATGCAACAGAAAAAAAAGCTGATCCTGCAGTGAAGGAAAGTGCCGACGTAAAAGAGAAATCAGAAGAGAAACCTACTGAAGAAAAGGATAAACCGGAAGAAACTGACAAAGAGCAGGCAGATAAGGAAGACGGTGAAGTAAAAGAGTCAGTTGGAAAGGGTGAACAGGAATCGAAAAAAGAGGATGGAAGTGAAGAAGCTAAAAAGACGGTGGATAATGAGATACCCAAAGGATTTAAAATAAAAGAGAAAAAGGATACATCTGATGAGAAAACGGAATCGGAAAACAAAGAGGAAAAAGAATAGTTGTAAACCTATGTTCTCTATGTAACTATGTGGTTAAAATAATAAAAGCCTCAACTTAAGTAGTTGAGGCTTTATTATCCTGTTATAATAAGTGTTATTATAGATATAAGCGCTGAAAATGCTGTATACAAATAAAGTGTTCTTCTTTCTTTTTTTATGGATGCTGCTATTGTAAAACCAATAAAAATCCCAATATTTAATATAAAACCACTAAAGGCTAAAAATAAACAATATATGTTTCGAATAACTGTTTATTTCTTAGCATCTGCTAAAAACTGCGCTAAACCTTTGTCTGTTAATGGATGACTTAATAAAGCAGCAATAGCACTTAATGGAGCAGTAATAACATCAGCTCCTAACTTAGCACATTGGATGATGTGTAAAGGATGACGCACTGAAGCCGCTAAGATCTCAGTTTCATAACCGTAGTTATCATAAATAATACGAATATCATCAATCAGGTCCATTCCATCCTGGCTAATGTCATCTAAACGGCCAATAAACGGAGATACATAACTTGCACCCGCTTTTGCAGCTAAAAGTGCTTGACCTGCCGAAAATACCAGTGTACAATTAGTTTTAATGCCTTTATCGGCAAAATATTTAATGGCTTTTACACCTTCTTTGATCATCGGGATCTTAACTACAATACGTGGGTGCAGGTCGGCCAGCATTTCGCCTTCTCTAACCATACCTTCAAAATCTGTTGAGATTACCTCGGCGCTTACATCACCAGTTGTAATATTGCATATATCTACATAGTGTTTCAGGATATTATCCTGACCTTTAATGCCTTCTTTGGCCATTAAGGATGGGTTTGTCGTTACTCCGTCCAGAACGCCAAGGTCTTGAGCTTCTTTGATTTGCGCTAAATTTGCTGTGTCAATAAAAAATTTCATAAGTGGGTTATTTTTTTGTGTAAATTTAGGATAAGCTAAACTATAATTTACACTTGTTTGTAGTTTGTTTAAAGTTTATTTTTGCCACAGTAATGAAGAAAAAAAAGATAGTTGTTTTTAGCGGAGCCGGGATGAGTGCCGAAAGTGGCATTAAAACTTTCAGGGATACCGGCGGACTGTGGGAAGAGTATAAAATTGAGGATGTAGCAACTTTTGATGCCTGGGAAAAAGATCAGAACCTTGTATTGAATTTTTATAACCAACGCCGTAAACAAGTAATGGAAGCGAAGCCCAATGAGGCCCATTTTTTGGTTGCCGAACTGCAAAAACACTTTGATGTACAAGTAATTACGCAAAATATTGACGATCTGCATGAAAGAGCAGGAAGTAAAAAAGTACTGCATTTGCACGGTGAGATCATGAAAGGACGAAGTACAGCCAAACATGAATTGGTGTATCCTTTGAAGCACTGGGAAATTAAAGCAGGAGATAAATGCGAAGTAGGTTCTCAGATCAGACCACACATTGTTTGGTTTGGAGAAGCGGTTCCCGAAATGGATAAAGCAACCGAACTATCCGAAAAAGCGGATGTTTTTATAACCATTGGTACATCTTTAAATGTGTATCCTGCCGCCAATTTAATTAATGTGATTGAAGGGCATGTTCCAAAATATTTGGTTGATCCAGGTGATTTTAATTTAGATTACATTAAGAATTTAACCATTATTAAGGCTACTGCAGTAGAAGGCATGAAAGTATTGTCGAAAAAACTGAACGAATTAATTTAGATCATTGCCTAGGCATATTTTCAATAAATCAAATGAGTAATCCATCGAATATTGTCTGTCCAAATTGCAAGCACGAATTTCCTATTGGAAATGCATTAACGCAGCAAATTGAAACAGATATCCGCAATAAATATTTAAAAGTTTATAACGATGATAAACAAAAACTGGAAGCAGAGCGCGCCCAGGTTACTAAATTATTGGAACAGGCTAAAATGGATGCTGAAAACCAGGAAAAAATCATCGCCGAAAAAGTAAAACATCAAAAGGCAGTGCTTGAACAGGAGGCGATTAAAAAAGCAGCTTCTGAAATGCAGATGCAGATGGAAATGCTTAATAAAGAACTAACAGAAAAAGAAACGAAGTTAAAAGACAGTCAGGCCAAAGAATTACAATTCTTATTAAAGGAAAAAGAATTAAAGGAAAAAGAATCACAGTTTGAATTAACGCTTCAGCAAAAATTGCAGGCCGAAAGAGAATTACTTTCCGAACAGATCAAAAAACAGGAGCTCGAAAAAAATTCCATCAAAGAAAAAGATCATCAGCTGCAGCTTATGGAATTGAAAAAGCAACTGGAAGATCAGAAGAAATTGACAGAAGAGATGGTGCGTAAGCAGGGACAAGGTTCCATGCAAATGCAGGGCGAAGTTCAGGAATTAGTATTGGAAGAATTGTTAAGGAGTATTTTTCCTTTTGATTCGATTGATGGAGTGGGGAAGGGCGTGAAGGGAGCTGATGCGATCCACACTATACGAAATCCATTAGGACAGGTTTGTGGTAAAATTATTTATGAAAGTAAAAATACCAAAGCTTTTGGTGGCGACTGGATAGATAAATTAAAACACGATATGCGTGCCACCCAGGCTGACATTGCAGTTATTGTTACCGAGACAATGCCCAAAGACATGGAGCGTTTTGGTATGAAGGATGGTGTGTGGGTTTGCAGCTTTACAGAAATTAAATCATTATCATTTGTTTTACGTGACACTTTAATTAAGATCCACGCAGCTCAATCGAGCCAAGAAAATAAAGGCGATAAAATGAGCCTGTTATATTCTTACTTAACAGGAACCGAATTCAGGCAACAGATAGAAGCTATCGTAGAGGGATTTCAGGAATTACAAATGGGAATCGTGAAGGAAAAGAATGCTATGCAAAAGATCTGGAAGGAACGTGAAAAACAATTAGAGAAAGTATTATTAAATACCACTAATTTTTACGGCTCTGTAAAGGGCATTGCCGGCAATGCCATTGGAGATATTAAACTATTGGAATTGGGGGGAGAAACTGAAGAGTAAACTTTAAGGTAACGTCACCCTGAAATTGATTCAGGGGCTCATAGTGACTCATTTGAGAAAAAAGAAGAAGCCTATCCGTCAGTTGACAGATAGGCTTCTTCTTTGTGTAGGAGATGAAAAATTATTCTTTTATAAAACGAATTGTTTTAGTTCCTCTTACTGTTTTGATCTGTAACAGATAAATTCCTGAAGATAATTCTTTTACTGAAAAAGTATGTTCTGTTTCAGTTTGCACTAATGTCCCCAAAGTATTATAGATAGATAACGTTTGAATTTCTTCATCTGTTTTTATGGTTAATAATGAGCTTGCGGGATTTGGATAAAGTATTGTATTAGTTTTTTTATATGATTCTGCGATGCCCACATTTGAAGAATTTAATTTTAGTATAAACACATCATTATTTCCTTGAGCTGTCAAATTAAATATGCCAGCGTTGGGATCAAAATCAGTTGTACCGCTATAAAGACCAGAAGTGTAAATATTTCCTACTGCATCAGATGTTGTTGCATAACCATAAGAGAATACAGTAGAATTTCCTACATTCTTAGCCCAAACAAAATCACCTGAGACGTCTAATTTATTGATGAAAATATCAGAAGTGCCTATTGCCACTAAAGAAGTTGCCCCGACACCCGGATCAAAATCTACAGTTCCCTCAAAGTACCCAGTTGTATAAATATTACCAGAAGCGTCCAACGTTATGTCATAAACTTCTTCATAACCGGATGCTCCTATACTTTTTGCGAAAACAAAATTACCTGAAGCATCTAATTTACTTACAAAAATATCGGTGCCACCTGATGGGGTTAATGTGTACGTTGAAACACCCGGATCAAAATCGGAAGTACTTACATAAGATCCGGTAGTGTAAATATTCCCGGAAGCGTCAATAGCAATACCTTCAGGTGCATCATTCCCCATACCACCTATTTGTTTTGCCCACATAAAAATACCATTCGCATCTAATTTGCTAACATACATATCGGTACTGCCTCCCATCGCTATTAATGTATATGTTGCGGCACTCGGATCAAAGTCTAAGGTTCCTCCAAAATATCCTGCAATGCATACGTTACCAGAAGCATCTGTAGTTATACAATTTGCGTTTAAACTGGCACTTGCTCCTGATCCCATGTTTTTAGCCCATACAAAATCTCCGTTCGCATCTAATTTGCTAATAAATATGTCATTCGCGCCTATTGCAGTTAATGTAAAAGTCGCAACCCCGGGATCAAAATCGGCCGTGCCGCCAAAATACCCTGTTATATATATATTACCTGCAGCATCATTGGTCATAGCGGGAGCAACCTGATTACCGGTTCCACCCATTTGCTTTGCCCATACAAAATCACCATTAGCATCCCATTTGCTTACAAAAACATCATAACCACTAGGGGAAGTTAAATTGAATGTTCCCGACCCCGGGTTAAAGTCGACTGTGCCATCAAAACTACCGGCCAAATACACATTACCAATAGCATCTACCTTTATGCTTCTTGCAAATTCATTGCCGGATCCTCCAATTTGTTTTGCCCACACAAAGTTTCCATTTACGTCTAGTTTACTTACAAAAATATCTGAACTACCGGTTGAAGTTAAACTAAATGTGCTAACCCCTGGATCAAGATCGGCTATACCATCAAATTTGCCTGTTGTATAAACATTACCTGATGCATCTACAGTAATTGCTTCAATGTAATCATTTGAAGCTCCTCCCAAACTTTTTGCCCAAGTTAAATTTTGTGCCTGAAAAGAATTTGCAAAAGCCAGCGACAGAATACATGCGCCTGCTAAAATGCCTGTTTTTTTGAATTGTAAAAGTCTCATCATATGGATTGTATTAAGGGTTAGAATAAATAATAAACCAAATTAAATAAAAAAGCCCTCTGTTTTAAAAGTAGTTCAGCAACAGCCATTTTGGTTTATTAATGGACAAAGAGAAAGGCCTCCGATTAAGAAGACCTTTCTTTTATTAATCAGTTTATAAAAATTATTCTTTTATAAAGCGAATAGTCCCAGTTCCTTTTTCTGTTTTAACTTTTAATATATATAATCCGTAAGGTAATTGCTCTACAAAGAATGTTTTTGTTTTTTCTGTTTGAACTAATGCGCCTAAGCTATTATAAATTGAAATAGTTTGGATTTCTTCATCTGTTTTTACAGTTAACTTTGTTGAACTTGGGTTTGGGAACACACTTATTGTGTTTGCTGAATTTGTTAATTGATTAATTCCAGCACACAAATTAACACTTTGAGTTACAACCGCATTGTTTTGGCAGCCGTTTATATCAGTTCCGGTAACTGTGTAAGTAGTTGTCACAGTTGGGGAAACTGAAATCGTAATTCCTGAACCACCTGGATTCCAAGTGTATGTTGATGCGCCGTTAGCTGATAAATTTGCAGTTTCGCCAACACATATTGATGTATGAGTTGTGTTGGCATTGATAGTTGGTAATGAGTTAATGGTTACACTTGATGTAGCAAATGTAGATGAAACGCATCCTACCGAACTAGTACCAACAACTGTATAACTTGCATTAGCTGTTGGTGTTTTTATAGCACTACCGCCTTGTATAGTGTAAGTGTTTGCTCCACTTGGTGTGATGGTAAAAGACTTACCAGGACAAATGCCGCCACTATTAACTGTAATAGTTGGACTAGGAGAAACGGTTACAGTGATTAAATTTGTCATTTCAAAATTACAGGTTGCAGTGCCACAATTTACATTTCCTGAAGTCCAGGCTGTAGAAGCTGACATTCCTACCATTGAGCCAATAGTGTTAGTTACAACGTCGATGATACTTGTACCGGAATTTTCAAAAAATTTGAAATAATTTTTTAAACCACTTTCATTTCCTACTAGGCAATTAGTCATGTTTGTTGAAATTTCAGCCGCTGTTCTAGTTGTATTCCAAATTCTAATATCGTCCATTTTTCCATTAAAATATTCTGAAACAACAATTGATGGATCTTCTCCAATGGTTATTTCGTTTGGATTGCTTGGGATAGATGTAAAAGGAGCTGTTGAAGTTGCTACTGCAAGACCGTTTACATATAATTTCATCACGCCATTGTCAAAAGTACTTGCAACATGATTCCAGGTATTTAAGGTTAAAACATTTGCAACTGTTACAGAGTGAGTAACACTAGCGCCTCCAATAACAAAAAAACGTAATCCTCTGCCATTATTAGTAGGATTACTTGTATCGAAGCCAAATTGACCAACAGCTGATGTTCCCGAATAATTTGAGATAATTCTTTTGTAAGTTGTAGCACTGGGAAAAATCCAGGCCTCAAGAGTTAATGAATTTGTAGCAGATGAATAGGTATTTGTATAAATATAATCATTACTTCCATCAAATTCTAAAGCAATGTTTCCACCTGGCTGAGTTTCTGCATAAACATTAAATGTTTTGGTTGCTGTTAAAGTACCTGTGTTAAATGATAACGCTGCACCAGTTCCATTTATCGGCCCTGCAATTACAGTATTAGTAGCATCATCTCTCAAAGAATATTTTACTCCTGGCAATGAAGCACCGATTGTTATGGTTGCGGTTTTACCTGAACATAGTGTGCTTTGCGAAACGCTTACGGTTTCATTATTAATTACAGGAAAGCATTGAGCATTGATCTTGTTTGTTAATATTGTAATTAAGCTAATTAGTAATAGTTTTCTCATATTTATATGTTTTTATGTCTAACAAACGTATAGCTAAAATCATCATAAATTAGTTATTCTTCAGCAACAGCCATTTTTGGTTTATTAACGGACAAAAAAAAGAGGTCATCAATTAAGATGACCTCTCTTTAAAGAATATTAAGATGTATTATTCTTTTATAAAACGTAAAGTATTCATTCCTTTTTCTGTTTTTACATGAATGATATAAATTCCAGTTGATAATTGTTCTACAGAGAATGTTTTTGTTTTTTCTGTGCGAACTAACGAACCAAAAGTATTAAATACAAATATCTCCTGAACATCTTCATCTGTTTGTACTGTTATGTTGCTCGAACTTGGATTTGGAAAAAGTGTCATTACATTATCATTATTAGTTAATTGATTAATTCCAGTACACAAACTTACACTTTGAGTAATGACTGCATTGTTTTCACAACCGTTAGCATCTGTTCCGGTAACTGTGTAATTTGTTGTTACTGTTGGAGAAATCGAAATAATGGTTCCGGTAGCACCGGTATTCCAGGTGTAAGAAGTGGAAGCACCACTTGCGGTTAAGCTGGCAGTTTGTCCGGTACACATTAAAGTGTTATCTGTTGTGGCATTTATAATAGGTAACGAGTTAACGGTTATGTTTATTACCGCGGTATTAGAACAAGTTCCACTAGCGCCAACTACAGAATACGTTGTGTTGGTAGTTGGTGTAGGGGCAATGGCTGAGGATGTTGCTCCTGTATTCCATGTGTATGTTGTTGCTCCACCCGCAGTTAAATTTGCTGATTGTCCACTGCAAATAGTATTAGTTCCGGTAATTGAAACAGTTAATGTATTAGCAACTGTAACAGTTGCAATAGCTATGTTGCTGGAGCAGCCTTCTGAGGATGTTCCGGATACTGAGTAAGTTGTTGTGCTGCTAGGAGAAACAACAGGCGAACCACTTGAATAAGTATATGTGCTTGCACCACTCGGGCTTAAGGTAAAAGAATTACCAGTGCAAATAGCGCCGTCTGCAATAGTGACAGTAGGAGTTGCACTTACGGTTACTGAACTCACAGCTGAATTTACACATCCATTACTTCCCGTTCCTGTAATCGTATAATTAGCATTAACTAAAGGATTCACAATATTGCCATTACTATATGTATAAGTACTTGCGCCACTTGGTGTAATTGTAAAAGAATCTCCTGAACAAATACTACCGCTATTAACACTTATAGTAGGTGTAGTATTAACAGTTATACTGGATGTTGCAAATGTGTTTGAAATACAACCTGCTGTACTTGTTCCAATAACTGTGTAAGTCACATTAGCTGTAGGAGTTTTAATTGCACTGCCACCTTGTATTGTATATGTGTTAGCACCACTTGGTGAAATTGTAAAAGAATTTCCTGAGCAAATACTTCCGCTATTAACAGATATAATAGGCGAACTATTAACTGTTACATTTGATACATTTGATGCGCTGGTAGAACAGCCTACTAAGTTTCCATTTACACTATAAGTTGTATTTGAAGTAGGATTTACAATGATACTGTTTGTTGTTGCTCCGGTACTCCAAGTATATGTATTTACACCATTTGCAATTAATGTAGCGCTATTACCTGCACATATAGTCGAGTTATTTACACTTATGCTGGGAGCTGATCCTACACTAATGGTGGCGGTAACCAAATTGCCCAGGCATCCTTGGGAAGACGTTCCATTAACTGTGTATGTTGTGTTAGAAGCTGGTGATGCCGTTATGAAAGATGTATTTGCTCCGGTGTTCCAAGTATAAGTGCTAGCTCCGCTGGCTGTTAAAGTTGCTGTAGCTCCTGCGCATATCGTTGTTGATGGAACAGAAATTATAGGTAAAGCATTTACCGTTACTGATGCCGTTGCAAAAGTTGAAGATATGCAACCTGCAGCGCTTGTTCCTGTAACTGTATATGTTGTATTAGTAGTAGGTGTTTTAATAGCGCTACCACCTTGTATTGTGTAAGTACTGGCACCACTTGGTGTAATTGTAAAATTATTACCTGCACAAATGCTGCCACTGTTAACTGCTATAACAGGTACTGTATTAACATTAACGGTTACAAGTTGAACCATCTCACGATTACACAGGGCTCCACCGCAATCTACATTACCTGTAACCCAAGCCGTGGCAGGCGTCATTCCAGACATGTTTCCAATTGAACCTGTGACTAAATCAGTTACTGTACTGCCAGCATTTTCTGAAAGTTTAAAATAGTTTTTTAAACCACTTTCGTTACCAATTAAACAGTTATTCATATTTCCTGCAATTTCTGATTGAGTTCTAGCTGTAGTCCAAATTCTTATATCGTCCATTTTTCCATTAAAATATTCTAAGGCGCCAATTGTAGGATCTTCTCCAAAAGTAGTCGTATTGGTACAGCTTGGAATAGAGGTAAATGGCGCAGTACTGTTACCAACAGCAATGCCGTTAACATATAGAGTTGTAACCCCATTATTAAAAGTTGCAGCAACATGATTCCAGGCATTAAGGGTTAAAACATTTGCTGAACTTAATTGATGAAGTGTATTGCCAGCTCCTTCTACCGCTAGCCTTAACCCTCTCCCGTTATTTGTGACGTTATAGGTGTCTAGAATAATTTCACCACTTTGGGCTGCATTGTTAAAATAACTTGAAATTATTCTTTTAGCAACTGTTCCTCTTGGGAAAATCCATGCCTCCAGTGTTAATGAATTTGTAGTTGATGAGGCTATATTGGTTGTTATAACATCATTCGTACCATCAAAATCTAAACCTTTATTACCAAGGCTTTGAGTTTCGGCATAAACATTATAGGTTGTAGTTGAGGTTAAAGTGCCTGTATTGAATGATAAAGTGCTACCAGTGCCTGAAATAGGACCAACAACTATATTGTTTGTAGCGTCATCTCTTAAATAATATTTTATATCTGTTTGCGATGATGCAATTGTAACGGTAGCAGACTGACCACTACATATATTTGTTGAGGATGCTGAAACAGAAAAATTTGTAATAGGAGGATTTACTGCAACTAGGAGAGTTGATCCAGTTGAGTTTGTACAGCCATTAATATCTGTTCCTGTTACGGTATATGTTGTAGTTACTGTGGGTGAAACAACACTTCCACTACTGAAAGTATATGTTGATGCACCACTTGGAACAATTGTAAATGAACTACCTGAACAAATGCTGCCGCCACTAACTACGATAGTTGGTTTTGGAATAACAGTAATGCTAGCTGTAGCAAAAGTTGATGATGTGCAACCAGCGGTACTTGTTCCTGTAACAGTATAAGTAGTATTAGTGGTTGGTGTTTTAATCGCGCTTCCACCTTGAATAGTATACGTATTAGCACCACTTGGGGTAAGTGTAAATGAATTACCTATACAAATGCTTCCACTATTAACAGTTATAATAGGTCTTGCATTAACTGTAACACTTGAAGTAGCAAAAGTTGAAGATGTACAACCGGCAGCACTTTTGCCTATAACAGTATAAGTAGTTGTGGCAGTTGGCGTTTTTACAGCACCTCCTCCTTCAATAGTATAGGTACTTGCACCGCTTGGTGTAATGGTGAAGTTATTACCTGCACAAATACTTCCACTATTAACTGTAATTACAGGTATAGCGTTTACTGTAACTGAACTTACAGAGCCAATCGAATTTACACAACCGTTAGCCCCGGTTCCGGTAACTGTATAGCTTGTATTTGATGTTGGCGTTACTACACTTCCGTTACTAAAAGTATATGTATTTGCTCCACTTGGGTTAATTGTAAAAGAACTACCGGCACAAATACTTCCACTATTAACTGTAATGGATGGTATTGCATTAACAGTCAGTGTAAAAGGTGTACGAATAGATGCAAGACCACATGTGTTAGTAGTTGATGCATAATAGGTAAATGAACCCGCGCTTAAAGTGGGGGTAACAAAAGATAATCCTGTTCCAAGTACCGCCGTACTTGTTGATGTTGCAAACCAATTAACAGTTCCTGTGCCTGTAGCTGTTAATGTGGTTGCTTGATTTTGGCAAAAAGTTAAATTGGGAATGGGGGTTGTATTTACAGGACTAGCGTAAGCAATACATTGACTCATTTTATGCACATAAGTATCGTTACTTCCCACAGCTGTTAATGTATACGTTCCCGTGTTGGGATCGAAATCAACGTTGCCAGCAAAACCACCAACAGTGTATACATCATTTAAAGAGTTAACTACTATCCCATTGCCTGAATTTCCAGATGGGCCGAAAATGCTTCTCGCCCAAATAAAATTCCCTAATGGATCTAATTTAAGGAAATAAGTGACGTTTGTTCCACCGGCACCCATATTAAATGCGCCTGCATTTGGATCAAAATCAACGGTACCTCTAAAATAACCTGTAGCATAAATATTATCTGAAGCATCTAAATCTATTCCTAAACAGCTCTCATCAGAAGTACTACCAATTCTTTTTGCCCAAATATAGTTAAGAGAAGCGTCGTATTTTGCAATGAAGATATCTATATCACCTATCCCTGTTGTCATAAGATTTGCAGTTCCTGTCCCTGGATCAAAATCTATGTTGGCATCAAATGCACCACCTATATAAACTTCTCCAGTGGTATTTACTTTA